>NZ_BAAGPQ010000028.1:0-383531 GCF_054783995.1 Actinocorallia aurea | reverse complement strand
ATGATCCTTCACAACTGAGCGTCACGACCAACGAGCCGACCCCAGGGAGTGAGACAGAGCCCAGGAAGAGCTGGTAGCCGGTCACCGAGAAGTACCCGGTGTAGAGGAGCAAGCGCCCGAGGAAGGCCCACGCGAAGTCGGGGTGCTGGACCGGGCTGACCCAGAAGGTGGCCAGGACCTCGCGCGGCCGGAGCGGGCCGGGGGACGCGCCGGTGCTGGGGTGGTCGGGGTTGAGCAGGGTGAACAGGCCGAGGTCGGCGACCTTGTCGTCCTCGCCGAACAGCACGGTGATCTGCTGCGGCAGCAGCACACCGGGGATCGCGCCCCACAGCAGGAAGACGCCCAGGTTCGCCGGGATGATCCAGCCCATCAGGCGGCGCAGGCCCCTGATCGGGGCGGGCGGGTCGTGGGCGCCCTCGGCCTGGGCGAGGGCGGGCGCGGAGAGTCCGTCGGGGTGGGACATGGGGGGTCTCCAGAACAGTGGATGAGCTGGGAATACACTCACTTAATCGTTATAGTGGAGAGGACGATCCCACCCTGGTGCGATGTCTATCAAGGTGCTCATGGAGCGTTATCTTGAGGTGGCCCGAGGGGCGCCACACGACCACAGGAGCCAGCCATGCCCCGCGAATCGACGCCGGCCAGGCGCGTCACCGGCGCGGACGTCGCCCGCAGAGCCGGGGTGTCGGCCGCGACCGTCAGCTTCGTCCTGAACGAGACCCCGGGGCAGACCATCCCCGCGGCCACCCGCGAACGCGTCCTCGCCGCCGCCCGGGAGCTGCGCTACCAGCCCTCGGCCGCGGGACGCGCGCTGCGCAGGGGCCGCTCCGACATCGTCCTGTTCCTCATGCCGCACTGGTCCACCGGCGAGGCGGTCGGCCAGGCCATGGACGCGGTGTCCGCCGCCCTCTCCGAACGCGGCCTGACCTACCTCGTCCACCCGCGCGCCACCTCCAACCGCCACCTGTCCGACCTGTGGCGGAGCATCACCCCGGCCCTCGTCATCTCGGCCGACGCCCTCGACCCGCAGGAGGCGGCCACCCTCGACGCCGCCGGCATCGCCCACATGACGCTCGACGACGGCAGCGCCCTGGGCTCCTTCCAGGAGACGATCGGCCGCATCCAGGCCGAACACCTCATCCAGACGGGCCACACCCGCCTCGGCTACGCCACCGCACCCGACACCTCCCCCTTCACCTTCACCGAACCGCGCCTGCGCGGCGTCCAGCAGGTGTGCGCCGAACACGGCCTGCCCGCCCCCCTCCCCCTCGGCGCCGAGCCGGGCGCGGAAGCCGCCCGCTCCCTGCACACGTGGCGCTCCGCGGGCATCACCGCCGTCGCCGCCTACAACGACGAAGTCGCCCTCGCCCTCCTCCACACCGCCCGAGCCTCCGCCCTCACCATCCCCGACGACCTCTCCGTCATAGGCGCCGACGACATCACCGCCGCATCCCTCGCCTTCCCACCCCTCACCACAGTCCGCTTCGACCCCGCCACCCTCGCCCCCGCCCTCGTCGCGACCATCACCTCCCGCCTCGCCAGACCCGCCGACGAGAAACCACCGGCGGTCCCCCGGGCAGAACTCGTCCTCCGCGCCTCGACGAAACTCCCGACCTAAGGAGAACCCGTTGCCCGCGACGGCCGAGCCCGGCGTAGGACTCCCGGCGTCTTCACCGATCGAGGCGAGGCAGGTGGACCGAGGCGGCCGATCTGCGCGCACGACGGAGTTCCAGTAGGACGGGCAGGGCGGACACCGCGGCGATCACGCACACCGCGGGCAGGAGGTACCGGTCCACGCCGGGGACTGTGCTGCCGAGCAGGTACCCGGCGCCGACGATGCCGACGGTCCACAGCAGGCCCCCGGCGACCTGCCAGAAGACGAAGGTCCGTGCGGGCACGTTGAGCACGCCCGCCATCGGATTGAGGACCGTCCGGACGACCGGCACGAAACGGGCCAGCACGATCGCCTTGCCCGGCCCGTACCGGGTAAGGAGCTCCTCGGCCCTCGCCACCCCCCGGTGGATCTGCTCACTGCGCGTGCGGCCGAGCAGTGCCCTGCCGCCCCGACGCCCGATCAGGTAACCGGTCTGGGCCCCGATCAGCGCACCCGCGACGGACGCCACCAGCACCCAAGGCAGCGACAGCGCCGAGGACCCCGCAGCGCTCGTCGTGCACAGCAGCCCCGCGGTGAACAGCAGCGAGTCTCCCGGCAGGAAGAACCCGATCAGCAGCCCGGTCTCCGCGAAGAGCACCAGGGCGACACCGGCCGCCCCGAAAGCGGCCACCAGCGCATGGGCGTCGAGCGGATTGACAGCGAGCGCGACCATTCGAACCCCGTCCGGTAGAGATCGCGCTCAAGCTAGCCACAGCAAGGTTAGAGCCAGGCAAGCCCCGGCCCCGCGTCCCGCCCCTTGCCGTTCAAGATCCGCCCGAGCTGGTCGGGGGATCGGGAGGAAGGCCGAGCCCGCACCGCGATCGATCACCCCAGTCCCGGACCCGTCGTCCGGGGCCGGGGGTGGGGTCAGGGTTCCAGGGCTCGGCGGAGGAATTCGGTGCGGGTGGCGGCGGAGGCCTGGGCGAGGGCGGATGGGTAGGCGGCCTCGAAGCCGTGGTACCCGCCGCCCCACAGGTGGAAGTCGACGCTGACGCCCGCTTGGGAAAGGCGCAGGGCGTAGTCGATCGCCTCGTCGCGGAAGGTCTCGACCGAGCCGACGTCGAGGTAGGTGCGCGGGAGGCCGGACAGGTCCTCCGCGCGGGCGGGGGCGGCGTAGGGGGAGACGTCGGCGGTGCCGCGGCGGTCGCCGAGCAGGGCGGTCCAGCCGAAGAGGTTGTCCTCGCGGTCCCAGACGCCCTCGCCGTCGAGCATGCGGGAGCTGGGCGTCGTCATCCGGTCGTCGAGCATCGGGCAGAGGAGGACCTGGTGGGTGAGGGCCGGGAAGCCGCGGTCGCGGGCCAGCAGCGCGGTCCCGGCCGCGAGGCCGCCTCCGGCGCTCCCCCCGAGGATCATGAGGCGGGCGGGGTCGGCGCCGAGCGCGGCGGCGTTCTCGGCGAGCCAGCGCAGCCCCGCGTAGCAGTCCTCGACGGGTGCGGGGTCGGGGTGCTCGGGCGCGAGGCGGTACTCGACGGACACCGCGACGGCGAGCCCCTCCGCGACGTACCCGACGACGCCCGCCAGGCCGGTGTGGCGGGCGCCCATCACCATGCCGCCGGGATCGAAGGGCGGACGGGACGGGGTGGTCTCTGGCATGGGTGCTCCTTCCTCAGCGCGATGAGCCTCGCCGATCTCCGGCGGGACGGGCACCCGCCATCCGTCGTGGTGGCGGCTTCCGTCGCCCGCCACCCGGCGGCCCCGCGCTCCGGACCGCCGCACCGTCTGGCGCTCTCCCCGGTGAAGGAGTATCGATGAGCGGTACGGCGCGGCTCGCGGGAAGGGGCACCATGCACGATCTCATCACGAGGCTGGCGGTCGTCGACGGCGACGCGGCCAGCGCCCTGCGCGTCATCTCGCACTTCGACGCCCTGCCCTGCTCATCCTCACCGCGTGGACGCCCGTCTTCTTTCCCGAGCTGAACCTGCGCCAGCCCCTCTGCACCGTGACGACCGCGAACGCCGTGGTCTGTTACGAGTGCGAGGGATGGGGCGTCTGCCTGGAATGCGAGGGCAGCGCCCGCGACCCGCGCCGGACCTGGGGACGCTGCGAGTGCGTCGCGTCGAACGCCGGGCCGGGCCGCTGCGGGGTCTGCCTCGCCGCGGGGCAACTGCCCGCCGAAGCGGTCGCGTCGGTGCGCCGCCGTCACGGCACGTCGGCCGAACCCGGCCCCGGCACGGTCGAAGGGGAGGCGTCCTCCCCGGTCCGCGCGCTCGCCGCCGCGGCCCGCCTCACCTGCGCGTGCGGTGAGTTCCGCGCCCTGTGGCGGGCCGCCCTCAGCACCGGACGGGACCGCCCGGTCCTCACCTTCTCCGCGTGCTGCCAGGGCTGCGCCGCGCACCGCGCCCACGACTTCGCCCTCCCCGGCTGAGCCGCCGTCTTCCGAGCGCGACGAACCGGGGAATGGCGGCGCACCGGTCAGAGAATGGCGCGGCGCGCGCCGCGATAATGTGCACGAGAAGCCCCATGCGCGGGATCCCGGCGCAAGGCTTCTCTCCCTTTTCGGGGACGTGAGTGAGCACGGAGCGTGTACGGCATGGGCCGCACAGGGGGTGAATCCGTCGCCTAGAAAGTGGGGATGAACTGGTGATATGCAGCAGCATACGCCAGAGAAAGGTGGTGCTCACCTTCTGTGAAAACCACGTGATGCACGTCTCTTTTCGATACCGAATGGTTAGTCGAATGGTGCTTCGGGCATAAGTGGATTATCAAATTTCGTCTTGAGGAAGAGGACACATGACCGTCGCAGGGATCATCACCGCCATCGTCATCGGCGCCATCGTCGGGATGCTGGGCCGGCTGGTGCTGCCGGGTCGGCAGTCGATCGGCGTCCTGCTGACCGTCGGCGTCGGTATCGTCGCCGCACTGCTCGGTACCGCGCTGGCGCAGAGCGTCGGCGTGGCCACCACCGACGGCGTCGACTGGATCGAGCTGGTCTTCCAGGTCGGCCTGGCCGCGGTCGGTGTCGGCATCGTCGCCGGCGTCCGCGGCGGTCGCACCCGCAGCGGCCGCTACTGACCCCCCAGCTCGGCTCCCTTCCGGGGGGTTGGGGAGCCGATCGCCGAGGGCCGCACCCACGCGCCGGGTGCGGCCCTCGGCCTTTCGCACGTCACCACGAGCCCCGCACCGCCAGAAAAGCGGAGGAGCGACCTCAGAAGGTCCAGCACCCCGAGTAGTGGTTTCCGGGCAGGTAGTTCCCCGGAACGAAGAGCACCCACTCCCAGGGCACGAAGTAGTGGATCCGGCAGTAGGGAGCCCACCCGTCGATGTACGGCCCGAGCACGTCCCAGCCGAAGGTGAACCCCGACGCGGCGAGCGAGGAGAGCGCCGCGTCCGGCGCTCCCTCCGCCCGGAGCTTCCCGGCGATCTGCTCCCGCTGCGCCGGCGAGAGCGTCGTGCACGTCGTCTGCACCGTGACCGTGCAGACGGATTCCGGCTCGGCCGCCGCAGCCGGAACAACGCTCCACACACCTCCGGCCAGTGCGCAGACCGCAGCCATCGATGCCGTTCGTGAGATGGTCATGCCGCCGACGCTAAACCGCAAACCATCCCGAATCTTGTCATTCCCACCACTAATCCCGCACAAGGACCCACCCCGCACTGGACATCCGCCACATGATTGTCAACACCACCCCACAAGCCAGCGGCGCCGACCGAAGCGGCGCGGCGGCCGGCCCCCCGCCCACTACCGCCGCACCCAGTCCCCGTCCGGACCCTGACCCGAGATCGGAGGAACCGGGCAGGGCGCGGCCGACGACGGCAGCGGTTACAACCACCGCGTTGTCAACTACACCGGGTGACCTTTAAGCCAGAGATGTCCATGGCCCGCTCAAGAAAGTCCATATATGACGATGTCTGGTGGGATCTGCCGCACACTCGGGTGTGCCACCACTTCGACGCCTCGGGGGCTCCGCCATGACCGAGATCAAGATCGTCCACCAGGACGGCGACGCTTTCACCATCTTCATCCGCGACCACGTCGTGCACGTCGATGTCCCACGCGCGGGCGGCTACGACTCCGGGCCCACTCCGCTGGAGCTGTTCGTGGCCTCCATCGCCGCCTGCATCGCCCACTACGCGCGCCGCCACCTGAAGGACCACGGCCTCCCGCACACCGGCCTTGAGGTCGGCGCGGGCTTCACCATGATCACGAGCGACCCGCAGCGCGTCACCTCGATGTCCCTCGACGTCCGGATCCCTTGGAAGCTCTCGGAATCCGAGAAGACCGGCCTCCTCAACGCGCTCAACCCCTGCCCTGTCCTGGCCTCGCTCCAGACCGCGCCGGACGTCTCCGCCACCGTCACCTGCGCCCCCACGGCCCATCGCGCCGAACCGGCCCCCACCCCCATGGCCCTGCACTGACGCAGCGCGCCGCGCTCCTGGGGCCGGCCCGGACGTGGACCCGGCTCGGCTCTCCGCGGTTCGCGCGGCGCTCCGGCGCTCCTGGGCCGACCGACTGCGGCCGCACGCCCTCGTCGCGCCCGCCGAAGGGCCCACCGCCTCGCCATGCCGGCGCCGACACACGTGAAGTGCCACAATGCACTGTGACCGTGAGCGCACCGACGCTGATCGTGGTCAGCGGCCCGCCCGGGAGCGGGAAGACCACGCTGGCCCGGCAGATCGCCGCGCGGATCGGCTGCCCCCTGATCGTCCGTGACGAGATCAAACAGGGCCTGGTCATGGCGACGCCCGGCTACGCGCCCGGCGGCGACGACCCGCTCAACCTGACCGCGCTGACCACTTTCACCGACGTGCTCACCACGCTGCTGAAAGCCGGGACGACCACGGTCGCCGAGGCCGCCTTCCAAGACCGGCTCTGGCGGCCGATGCTCGAAGACCTGACGCCACTGGCCGACATCCGGATCATCCGCTGCGAAGTGCCCGCCGAGACCGCGCACACCCGGGTCGCCGACCGCGCCGCCGCCGACGCCCACCGGGCCGCCCACGGCGACGCCGGACTGCTGGCGGCCATCGCCGCCGGGAACAGCCCGATCGCGTCCTTCACACCGATCGCGATGAACCTGCCGAGCCTGATCGTGGACACGTCCGACGGCTACCGGCCCGGCCTCCCCGACATCATCGCGTTCGCCACCGGCAAGGCCTGATCAACGGACCCCTCCGCCGACGAGCCGCGGCTCTCGGGACGCGGGCGGGGACAAGAGCGGGACCGGAGTCCTCATCGTCTGGACGAGAGCGGGACCGGGCACCCTCGTCGGCGGAGGAACCGATCATTAGCGTCGGCCTTGCTCGAAGCCCGATCCGGACTCTCCCCGAAGGCCTGACGCATGAGCGAATCGATCGGACCCCTGCGCGTGTCGAGGGTGGGGCCCGCTGCGGTGATCCTTCTGCTGGCCGCCGCGTCCTGCACCGCGCCCTCCGAACCGGTCCGGCCCGCACCGGTCGCCCCCTCGTCGGCCGGTGCCGCGCAGCCTTCCACCGGCACCGCCCCCTCCCCGAGCGGCTCCGCCGACGGAAACTCGATGCACCTCGTCGGTGCGGTGAATTACAAGGTCCCGGGCTCCGGGATGGCCGTCACGTGCGAGGTGACCCAGAACGGACTCACCCTGGTCGGGACCGCGCAGGGACCGGACGCGACGACCTACACGCTGAAGGTCGACCTCGTGAACGAGGTGGTCGCCGTGCTCGTGCGGGTCTCCGGCCCGAACGGCGTCTCCACCTTCGGTGCCACAGGACTGGACGGCCCGGCCGAACTCGCCTTCGTCAACGCCCAGGAGAAGTTCGCCGCGGTGCTGGGCGACCTCCAGGGCATGGACGGCACTTCTGGCACCGTCACCGTGGGCGGCGGCCTGCAATGCCCCTGACGGGCGTCCGAGCAGGAGGCCGGTCCGGTTGTGGACTGTGGAGGGGGCGGCGGCGGGCGTAGGGTCGGGGCGTGAGGGCCGCTGTGCATAGCCGGTATGGGGCGCCGGAGGTCGTGCGGATCACCGAGGTGGACGGGCCGGTGGTCGGGGAAGGCGATGTCCTGGTCAGGGTGCATGCGACGGGAGCTGATCGCCTCGGGCTCCTACACACCGCTCATCGACCGCTGCTACCCCTTCAACGAGATCGTCGACGCCTACCGGTACGTCGAAACGGGCCGCAAGGTCGGCAACGTGATCGTCAAGCTCCGGTGAGCCGACCGGAGACACGGGCCTCCGTTCGGCGGAGCCGGGGCGACGGACAAAGCGCCTGATCGCTCACTTTCG
Source organism: Actinocorallia aurea (assembly GCF_054783995.1). Lineage (NCBI taxonomy): Bacteria > Bacillati > Actinomycetota > Actinomycetes > Streptosporangiales > Thermomonosporaceae > Actinocorallia > Actinocorallia aurea. The sequence goes on along the minus strand of NZ_BAAGPQ010000028.1, from coordinate 375,677 downwards.
CCTGACCGTCACCCGGCCGGGACGGGCAGTTCGAACCAGGTGTCGGTCCGGTCGTGCTGGAAGGCGGCCGATCGGAACAGTTCCAGGTCGGTGGGCGCGGCGGCGTCGACCTCGGCCTCGACGGCCCTGGCGCCCTGCCGCCACAGCCAGGCGAGGGTGGACGCGAGCAGGCGGGCTCCGTGCTCCGGCCCGGCGGGATCGGGGAGCGCGAGCCTGTGGATCGTGCCGAGGCGCCCGTGCTCCTCGTCGGCGGCGACCGTGACCAGGGCCTGTCCGGCCGGGCCGCCGAGGCCGTCGGCGAAGCGCACCGTGGACTCCGTGCCCGGCACCCGCGCGGACCGGCCCCCCGCGCTCCCCGCGCTCCCCGAAATGACGGTCGTGTCGGGCACCGGCACGGCGACGGCGAGCCTGGAGCCGGCGTGGTCCGCGCGGGACGGGAGCAGCAGCCGGTGCCGTTCGCCGCTCGGGACGACGCCGAACCGGCGGGCGAGGCGCAGCGCCGCCGGGTGGCTGCCGTACGCGCAGGCCCGCACCACGTCGAGGCCCGCATCCGCTCGGCCTGGCACGGCGGACAGGCCGGGCCCGAGGAGCTCGGCCGCGGACGTCGCCACGCCCATCGACCGGAACTCCGGGGCGACGACGAGGCCGGCGATGCCGACCGGCGGACAGGAGGCGTCGAGCGTGACGACCGCGGCGAGCCGCGGCGCGGTCCCCGCGGCGACGGCACCGCGGCGCAGGCGCGTGCGCACCTCGACCGTGGTGCGGTCGCCATCAGCCGAGGGAGCGGGAGCGCCGAACCCCATCTCGCGGTCGGCGCGGCGCGCCCGCTCCAGCAGGGCGCGCGCCGCCGCGCCGGGCGGGCCGTCGGACCAGCGCAGGTCGACGGTCCGCGGGAGGTAGGAGCGGCGGGCGGCGGTCACTGCGGTGTGCCGTGGACGAGGCGGCGGATCTCGCGGCGGAACAGGTGGCCGGCGATCTCGTTGCGGCCGAGCAGCATCGTGCCTGCGTCCTGGTTGAACATGGCGTTCTGTGATCCGGCGAGGATGGGGAAGTCCTCGTCGTGGATGATCGAGATCATGATGTGCCAGTTCTTCTCCCAGAGCTCGCGCCAGCGGTCCTCGGAGAGCCCGGTCGCCTCCCGGGTGGGCGCCATGATGCGCATCTCCATCGTCGAGCGGCCGGGGTCGGCGCCGCACGGGCGGAAGGTGAGCAGCTCGACGTGGCTGGCGTGCTTGAGCAGCATGCTGTTGGGGGCGATGAAGACGCTCTCGATGACGTGCTTGTCCATCGGCGCGTCGCCCGGTCCGGTGTCGAGGAAGCGGTCGATGCTCTTGCGGGCGGCCAGGAACCAGAAGTGCCTTCCGAAGTCCTGCAGCGCGATGGCGTTGGTGTGCAGGACCTTCCCCGCGGTGTTCGGGTGGGCGTACCTGACGTGGTAGTTGTCGAGGAAGCCGTCCTGCATGATCTTCCAGTTGGTCGGCCGCTCGAACGTGTGCGGGGTGACGCTGACGAGCTCGTCGATGCCGTAGCCGGCCAGGACGGCGTCGGCCTCGGGCCCGAGCCATCCGGCTACGTCGATCTCGGCCTCGGCGTTGTCGACGATCCAGACGAACCCGTGCCGCTCCTCCACCGGCAGCCGGACGAGCCCGAAGTCGGCGCGGTCGAAGTCGCCGAAGGTGCCGTCGAGCGTGACGGTCCGCAGGGAGCCGTCGGGGTCGTAGGACCAGCGGTGGTACGGGCAGGAGAACAGGCGGCAGCGTCCCGAGGGCTCTTCGACGAGTTGGGCGCCGCGGTGGCGGCAGGCGTTGACGAACGCGCGCAGGCCGCCGTCCCGTTGGCGGACGATGACGACGTTGTTGCGGGGCAGCTGCACCGACACGAAGTCGAACGGCTCGGGCACCTCCGAGGCGTGGGCGACGATGAACGGCACGGCCCCGAAGATCCTGTCGCGTTCCAGCACGGCGAGGGCCGGGTCGCGGTACTCGGCGGCGGAGAACGGCTCGATCCGGTCGAAATCGTCGGTCGTCGCGTCCTTGAGGTGGGAGATCAGCCGGTGGACGGCCGCGCCGCGCACCTGTTCGTCGATGGTGCCGCTGGAGTCGCTGCTCATGCGCTGGTTCCTCTGCGTTCGAAGCGTTCGGTCAGGTCGGCGTAGGAGGCGCGGATCGCCGGTTTGTCGATCTTCATGCTGGAGGTCCGGGGCAGCGGCTCGGTGCGGAAGACCACGTACCGGGGCGCCTTGTAGGCGGCCAGGCGCTGCCGACAGTGCGCGACCACGTCGTCGGCGCTCAGGCCGCCGGTCGCGGTGAGCAGCAGGGCCGGGGTCTCGCCGAACTCGGCGTCGGCGACGCCGATCACCGCGGCCTCCAGGACTTCGGGGAGTTCCAGGACGGCGCGTTCGATCTCGGCCGCGTAGACCGTCATGCCGCCGGACTTGATGAGGTCCTTGGTCCTCCCGACGATCCGCAGCGTGCCGTCGGCCTCGCGGACGCCGATGTCGCCGGTGCGCAGCAGGCCGCCGCCGAACACCTCCTCGGTCAGCGGCTCGTCCTGCCAGTACCCGGCGGCGACGCCCGGCCCGGAGACGCAGATCTCGCCGGGCGTCCCAGCCGGGCACGGCGCGCCGTCGGCGCCGAGGATGCGGACGTCGGTGAGGACGCCGCCGAGGCCCACCGACTCCGGCAGGCGCATCGCCAGTCCCGCCGACGGGAACGTCACCATGGACAGCGACTCGGTGAGGCCGTACGCCTGGCGCAGCCCGACGTTCTTGCGCGCCCACGCCTCGACCAGCGGCGGCGTCACCGGGTTTCCGCCGGTGAACACGACGGTCAGCGACGTCAGGTCGGTGTCGGCGAAGCTGGGCAGGGCGGCCATCTGCTCGAAGAAGATGGTGGTGGCGGCGATGCAGTTCACCCGGTGCTCCTCGATGAGGCGCAGGGCGTCGTCCGGATTCCACATCGGCATCAGGACGACGGTGCCGCCGAGCACGAGCGGGGCGAGGAACCCGTTGAGCAGACCCGCGGCGAACGACATCGCGCTGATGTTCAGGGTGGTGGCGCGCAGCAGCTCCGGCGCCTGCAGCGTCCATTCGAAGAATGCGCCGAGCAGCGACTCATGGGTGTAGACGACGGCCTTGGGCAGCCCGGTCGAGCCGGACGTGGGGATGACGGCGACCGGTGCGGAGGGGTCCGCGGCGAGGGCGGGCAGCTCGACACCGTCCGCGCCGCCGTCCGCGAAGGCCTCCATCGGCAGCAGCAGCGGCCGCCCCTGCGCGACGGCCTGCCCGGCGAGCTCCCGGTGCGCCGCGCCGACCACGAGCACGGACGGGTCGAGCCGGCCCAGCACCCCGGCGAGTTCGGCCGCGGGGTACCGCTCGTTCAGCGGGCACAGGATCGCGCCCGACCGGATCACGCCGAGGGCGGTCACCGCCCAGTCCAGCGACATGCCGCCCAGCAGGGCCACCCGGTCGCCGGGCCGCACGCCCGCCGCCAGCAGCCGCGCCGCGGCGCGGTCCATCGCGCCGGTGAGCTCACGCCAGTCCAGGGCGTCGTCCCGGCATCTCAGCGCGACGGCGTCGGGCTGCCGCAGGGCCCAGGAGTACAGGGCCCTGATCACTGTCGTATTACGCATTGCGCTCCTGTCGGGGGTGGGGTGGAGACGGGTCACAGTGCAGCGGTGGGGATGGGGCGCGACGGACGCCAGGCCGCGCGCTCGCCGTAAACTTAATGGCTTTAAGTAAAGGGGTCAATGGTCCCCGGCTGGGAACGGGCGGCGTTCTTTCGAGGCCACGGCCAGGCGTGCGACGGCCGCGGCCGTCGTCGGCTCAGTGGCGAGCGGTCTCAGCCGGTCTTGGCGGCACCGTGCAGGAAGACGCGGACGGACTCGGCGAACAGCTCCTCGGTGCTGCGCCACTGGTTGGCCTCGACGGCGCCGACGAGCCGCGGCTCCCGCTCCGGATCGGCGTACGGGAAGATCTCATCTCGGGTCGCCTCGGGCTTCATCGCCTGCGTGAGCGCCGCGCCCAACGTCAGGTTCTCCATCCCGTCCACGATCAGCACGTGCCGCTCCGCCGGCACCCCCGCCTGCTCCAGCAGCACGATCGCCTCGTCATACCGCGCCGTCAGCAGATCGCGCGGCACGAACTCCAGCAGCAGCGGCGCCGCGTTCGGATGCCGCAGCACCGCCCGCCTCAGGTCGACGCACAGCGAAACCAGCCACTCCACCCAGTCCGCCGCCCGCCCCTGCCCCGGCACCGGGATCTCCCTGACGATGCTCCGCGCCACCTCGGCCATGATCTCCGCCCGGTCCGCGAAGTGGTGGTAGAGCGCCGGCGCCTTCGCGTCGAACTCCCGAGCCAGCCGCGGCAGGCTGCAGGCCCCCAGCCCCTCCGCATCGATGATCTCAAGAGCCTTCGCGATCACACGATCACGCCGGAGCAGAGGCTGACTGGGACGCGGCATCCCCCCATTATTCTCCGCGGCAGCGGGTAGAGGAGGCACGGGACCAGACGAGAGGAGTTCCGCCTTGGCGAAGTTCATCACCATCGGCTACGGCGAACAGACCGGATACGACCGCACCGACCCTGCCGTGCGCGACGCCGCTCATGCCCACGACGCCCGGCTGCGGCGCGAGCAGCGCGGCCCCATGGGCATCGCGGGCGAGCCCGTCCAGGTGCGCAACCACGACGCCGCCGGGACGAGCACGCAGCAGGGCCCGTTCATGTCGTCGCCGCTCGCGCTCGCGGGCTTCGGCGTCATCGAGGCGGCGACGCTGGAGGAGGCCGTCGAACTCGCCTCCCGCACCCCCTGCGCGGTGGCCCACGGCGTCGTCGAGGTCTGGCCGCTGCGGGAGCAGTGAGGCCCGCAGGCCGCGCCGGGCCGGCTGCGGGGACTCCGTGCGTCACCGCGGACAGCTGTCCGCGGTGACGCACCGGGTCGTCATCGCCGCCCCCGCAGGCCGTGTTTCCACAGGCTGCACCGGGTGGACGTGCCCCGTCCGGGGCGACCGCGCCGGGCCTCAGCGGTCCTCTTCGCCTGCCGAGGCGGTGCGGAAGTCCTGGAGGAGATCGGCCTGGCCGACGAGGACCTCCGTGAGGATGCTGCGGGCGACGCGCAGGAGTTCGCCGACCTGGGGGTCGGTGAGCCGGTAGTGGACGCTGGTGCCCTCCTTGCGGGAGGCGACCAGGTTCGTGCGGCGCAGCACCGCCATCTGCTGCGACAGGTGCGCGGCCTCGATGCCGATCTCGCGGGCGAGTTCCCCGGCGGAGCGCTCGCGCACGCTGAGCAGCTCCAGCACCCGGATCCGGGCCGGATGACCCAGGGTCCGGAAGAACTCGGCCTTCAGCTGGTACAGCGGAGTCCGCACCGCCGCACCGGCCGCGCCCTCACCGGTCATCACTCGACCTCATGCTCCTTCGCGTCGGCGCGGCCCTCGTCCTCACCGTGCCCGACCCCGAGGTCGCGGCGCAGCCGATCGAGATCGACCCTTCCGCCGTCGTACTTCAGGTCACGCGCGATCTTCCGCTGCATCGCCCTCGACCGTCCGCGTCCCATGACCGCCCTCCTTCATCCCGCCCGTCGGCCGCACCCGATCGGCGCCGCCCGGCCTATCCGTCCTGTTCCTCGTCGTCAACGGTGATGCCGTGGTCGGCCGCCCGCCTCAACAGATCCTCCAGCTCGGCCGCGAACGTGTCCTCGCCATGGCCGTCGCCCTCGGACCGCGCACGGGCCAGGTTCACGCGCGCCGCACGAATCCGCTCCCGCAGATTCCCCGCCATCGCACCCGCCATACCCAGGCCTCCCCACCCACCCGACGACTACTTGCAAACATTAGCAAGTTAGCGAAAGCCGCCGCAGGCAGGTCGGCCACGAGGCCCCCGAGCGGCACGAGCCGTCCGACGATCCGGATCCGAAGGGGGCTCACCCGGCATCCAGCCGAGGCCCGTCCACGACGCCGCGACCCGGTCAGCGGCGGGCGATGACGTCGCGGATCGCTTCGGTGATCGCGTCGGGACGGTGCATGGGGAGCGTGGTGTGGCCGACACCCTCGACGAGCCGGTTCTCGCCTCGGGGGACGGAAGCGGCCATCCGGTCGTACAGCAGCGTCTTGCCCTCGATCTCGGCTTGGAGCAGAGCCGGGGGCAGGTCGGCGGAGACCAGTTGCTTGAACGTGTCGACGCCGGTCGCGGTCAACACGATCAGTGGCAGGTCCGGCAGGGGGCCCGCGGCGCGGAGTTCGCCGTCCAACCTGCGGGCCGCCATCGCCTCGATCAGACCGGCGCGCAGTCCGTCGCGGCTGACATGGTGGTCGACGAGGGGTCGGCGGATCTCCTCCGGCCAGGCGGTCAGCTCCTGGTCGAACACCGCGCGGTAGAACTCGGCGATCTCGTCGGGGATCTCCTCGACGAGCGCCCGTCCCGGGTCGAAGGCCCGGTGACGGGCGGCGAGTTCGGGCGGCAGGTGGGCCGTGTAGTCCTCGTGATGGGGCTCGACCAGGACCAGGCCCGCGACCCGATCGGGGAAGCGCGAGATGAAGACCCGCGCGTAGTCCGCCCCGAGCGAATGCCCCACCAGAACGTACGGGCCGGCCACGCCGGCCTCCTCCAGGAGCCCGGCCAGCTCATCGGCCACCGCCGCAGCGGTGCGCTCGGTGTTCGCCTGGTTCTTGTCCGCGCGTGGCACCGGGCCGCTCCAGCCGGTGCCCGCCCGGTCGTAGATGACGCTCGTGGTGAACTCGGCCGTCTGCCGGTGGGACGGCCAGTAGTCCAGGCCGACCGCTCCGGCTCCGGCGAGGAAGACCGCGGCCGGGACGCCTGCTCCGGCCGCGTGCAGGAACAGGTCGTGGTCGCCGACTCGGTAGTGGTGTCCGTAAGGGGGTCGGGGCATCGCCTGCTCCTCAACGGTTCCATTTTTGGGAACGGTACCAGATATGGGAACATTACCTCGTGGATGCTCTCGACCTGCTGCTCCATCCGGTCCGCCTGCGCCTCGTGCACGCCATGTCCGGGGGACGGCTGCGCACGACGAACGAGCTGTGCGCCGACCTCACGGACGTGCCGCGCACGACCGTCTACCGGCATGTGGCCGTGCTCGCCGAGGCGGGTGTCCTGGAGGTGGCCGAAGAACGGCAGGTCAACGGCATCGTCGAACGCCGCTACCGGCTGACCGGCCACCGGCCCGTGATCGACCGCGCGGCCATGACCCCCGACCACCACCGTCGCGCCTTCGCGCTCGCCGTCAGCGTCCTGCTCTCCGAGGTCGGCGCCTACCTCGACCGCCCGGACGTCGACCCGGTCGAGGACTCCCTCGGCTACACCCAGTTCACCCTCTGGCTCACCGACCGCGAACGCGCCGACCTGATCGACCGCCTGGTCGCCGCCATCACCGACGTCCGCGGCAACCAGGCGGCCCCCGACCGTCGGCCCTACCTGCTCAGCCCCGTCCTCATCCCCACCCGACCGGATCCGCGCCCCTGAGCCGAGCACCGGAGGACCGAGCGGGGCCGCAACCGCCTCCCATGCTCGCGCACGGGCTACCGAAGGGGCGAAAGGGCCGTGCGGGACAGGAGGGCTTCTCGCGTCAGCGGGGAGGCGTGGGTGCCGGGAGTGGTGCAGGCGTGGTGGCCCGCGATGGCACCGTAACGCAGGGCGGTGGCCAGGGGGAGACCCGCCAGATGGGCGTAGAGGAAACCGGAGACGAAGGCGTCTCCGGCGCCGTTGGAATCGACGGACGGGGCTCCGGTGGCGGGCGGGTAGGAGAGCACTTCGCCTGCCGAGCGCGTCAGGTAGCGGCCGCCTCTCGCGCCGTCCGTGGCGACGACGGTGTGCGCACGGCCCTTGTCGAGGATGCGGCGCATCACCTGCGGAGTGCGCGGCCCGAGGACCGCGGAACTGAGGAAGACCAGGTCGGAGGAGTAGGCGAAGTCCTCCTGGTAGGGCGCCTCGCCGTCCCAGGTGTGCAGATCGGTCGAGGTGGAGACGGCGCCGAGCAGAGGGTAGGCGTGGCGCGCGAAGTCCATGATGGAGACGTGAACATGGCGGACGCCTTCGAGCGCGCGCCGCAGCACGGGCTCGGGGGCCCTGGCGCCGGGCTCGTCCTGCCCGTCGTAGAACGACATCCGGCGGCCTTCGGCGTCGACGAGGTTGACGGCGCGCCGGGTCCTCGCGGCCGGCAGCCATATCGTCTCGATCCCCGCGACGGCGACCCGCTCCCGCACCAGGGCTCCCTGCGGGTCGTCGCCGAGGAAGTCCAGGAACCGGACCCGCAGGCCCAGCGCGGCGCAGCCCAGGGCGACGCCCGTGCCCGTGTGGCCCGCGTGGTCGGCGATCCCCGGCGTCATGACCGAGTCCGCGAGCGGCACGGGCAGCCCCTCGACCCGCACGATGGTGTCCACCCCCGCCCCGCCCAGCACCAGCACGTCGGAGTCTCGGGTGCTCATGGGAACCTCCTCCATTCGAGAAGAACCGGCGTGCGCAGCCAGGAGGCCCGCACGAGGCCGGCCACTCGGCAGAAGGCCGCACTCTAACGGAAATGCCCGTTGCGCTCCTGGTGACGGGCGGTCCGAACGCCTCCCGGAGGCGTTCTGCACCACGTACGCGCCTCCGCTCGGACGTTGCCCTCGGGGATCCTGCCGGGGCCGAACCTTGCCGATGGTCGCCAGAGCCGGTGAGGTCTCGCGGGGGACGACCGGGAACGGTCATCGGGAAGCGGCCACGGCAAGGTGGCGGCAGCATGGGCAGATGATCGGTCATCTCGGGATCAACGTTCCGGATCTGGTCGGAGCCAAGAGGTACTACGACCGGCTCATGCCCCTCGTCGGCTTCGAGCCGTTCTTCGCCGAAGACGACGAGTTCGCCTACGCGCCTCAGGGCGGAAAGCCCGGCACCTACCTGTTCTTCTACCCGGCGCTGGAGGACATGCCGTTCTCCAGGCACCGCACCGGCCTCCAGCACCTCGCGTTCATGGTGCGGACCCGTTCCGCGGTGGACGCGGTGCACGCCCACGCGGTCGCCGACGGAAGGCAGGTGATCCACGCACCACAGCACTTCCCGCAGTACCCCCCGCCCTACTACGCGACCTTCTGGCTCGACCCCTTCGGCCTCATGCTGGAGGCCGTCTGCCACCACGACCGCCCCTGACCAAGGCGACCGCATCCCTCGGCCGCGAGCGGCAGCCCGCCGATCCGGCCCACCCGCGCGCCGGTCTCGACATCCCCGGCGAGGGACATCGATCCGCTCATGACCGGGCAGCCTAGGCCTGTTCGCCCGTCCCGCCCGGCCGCAGGACGACCGATCGCACCGGCGGAGAGATACGTTCGGTGAGGACGGGATCAGAGCCGGGCGGCGGACGGGAAACGGGCGATGGGCGACGACGGTGGGCCGCGGACGGCCGCTTCGCGGCTGCTCGACGTGCTGGGGGCGTTCGGGATCGAGCATCCTGACCTGTCGCTCACCGAGGTCGCGCTGCGCGCGCACCTGCCGCTGCCGACGGCGCACCGGCTGGCGGCGGCCTTGGTGGAGTGGGGGGCACTGGAGCGGGGCGACGACGGCCGGTACCGGATCGGGCTGCGGCTGTGGGAGGTCGCCGCGGCGTTCCCGCACGACATGGGGCTGCGGGCGGCGGCCATTCCCTTCCTGGAGGATCTCTACGAGGCCACCCACGAGAACGTGCAGATGGCCGTGCGGGACGGCGGCGAGGCGGTGTTCACCGAGTGGATCGCCGGGCGTTCGGCCGTCGGGGTGAAGACGCGGGTCGGCGCGCGCTGGCCGCTGCACGCGACCGGTGTCGGGCTGGTGCTCCTCGCGCACGCGCCCTCGGCCGAGCAGGAGCGCTACCTCGGCGGCCCGCTCGCCGCGTTCACCCCGTACACGATCACCGACGCGGGCGCACTGCGCCGCGTCCTGGCCGAGGTGCGGCGGACGGGGTGCGCGGTGAGCGACCGGCAGATCACCACCGACGCCGTGTCGGTCGCGGCCCCCGTGCGGGTCGAGTCGGGGAAGGTGGCGGCAGCGGTTTCGGTCGTCGTGGCGGCCGACACCGCTGCCGTCGCGGCGCTGGTGCCCGCGGTGCGTCTCGCGGCGCTCGGCATCAGCCGACGGCTCTCCCAGCAGCGCTGACGGACGCCGGCTTCCGCCACGCGGAAGTCCCGTTGTGCCGTGGCTCACGGATTCCGGATGCTGGGTGCGCACCCGGGCGCCGCCGCCCGTCACCACCCCGCTACGCACCGGACTCCTCGGTGTGCCGTCCGGCAGGAGAGATCATGACGCCTTTCGCCCGTGACCAGTGGTACGTCATCGCCTACGCCCACGAGGTGGGCCGCGAACTGCTGGCGCGCACCGTCCTCGGCGAGCCGATCGTGCTCTACCGCACCGAGGACGGGCGTGCGGTCGCCCTCGCCGACCGGTGCGTCCACCGCCGCTATCCCCTGTCGGAGAGCGCGCTGGTCGGCGACACCGTGGTGTGCGGCTACCACGGCTTCACCTACGACGCCCAGGGGAGCTGCGTCGCGGTCCCCGGCCAGTCCCGCGTCCCGCGCACCGCGCGGGTCGCCGCCTACCCGCTGTCGGAGACCGATGGCTTCGTGTGGGTGTGGATCGGCGATCCCGCCCTCGCCGACGAGACCGCCGTCCCGCGCGCCGCCCATCTCACCGCCCCCGGATGGGTGACGGTCAAGGGAATGGAGCCCATCGCCTGCGACTACGGCCTGCTGGTGGACAACCTCATGGACCTCTCCCACGAGACGTACCTGCACGGCGGCTACATCGGTACCCCCGAGGTGGCCGAGACGCCGATCACCACCGAGGTGGACGCCGCGGCCGGCGTCGTCCGGGTGTCGCGGCACATGGCGGACGCCGAGTGCCCGCCGTTCTACGCCCGCTCCACCGGCATCCAGGGGCGCATCCGCCGCCACCAGGACATCGAGTACTTCGCCCCCTGCCTGTACCTCCTGCACAGCCGGATCAGCCCCGTCGGCCAGGACGCGCCGCTGTTCCGCACCGAGATCACCTACGCGATCACCCCGTCCGCGCCCGGCCACGTCTACGACTTCTGGGCCGTCTCCCGCGACTTCGCCACCGACGACCCGCAGGTCACCGACTTCCTGGAGAAGTTCAACCACACCGTCGTCATGCAGGACGTGGACGCGCTGAACCTGCTCCAGCGCACCCTGGACGCCGATCCCGGCGAGAGCCCGGAGCTGAGCATCAACATCGACGCCGGCGGGCTCGCCGCGCGCCGCATGCTCGCCGGGCTGGCCGCGCGATGAGCGGGTCGCGCGAGGTCGTGCGCGTCACCTGGACGCCCGGCGCCGACCTGCTGCGCGGGACCTGCCACTGCGGCGCCGAGCAGACCGGACAGGACCCGGCCGAGATGTGGGACTGGCTGTTCGCCCACCCCACCGGCCACCGGACGAAGGAGGAGCAGCGATGACCGCTCAGCCGCAGCAGCAGGACACCTACGAACTCGTCGTCGCCGACCGGCGGCCCGAGTCCGCAACCGTCGTGTCCCTGACTTTGCGCGACCCGGACGGGCGGGCGCTTCCGTCCTGGTCGCCCGGCGCGCACATCGACCTCCTGCTCGACACCGGAGCCGTCCGGCAGTACTCGCTGTGCGGGTCGCCGGAGGACGCCACTGCGTGGCGCATCGCCGTGCTGCGCGAGCCCGACGGCCGCGGAGGCTCCTCCCACATCCACGCCGATGTCGCGCCCGGAAGGAGACTGCGCGTCCGCGGCCCGCGCAACCACTTCGCGCTGGAGCCCGCCGCGCGCTACCTGTTCGTCGCCGGTGGCATCGGCATCACCCCGCTGCTCCCGATGCTCGGCGAAGCCGCCGCGCGCGGAGCGGACTGGCGGCTCCTGTACGGCGGCCGGAGCCGCGCCACGATGGCGTTCCTGGAGGAGGTCTCGGCCTTGGCCGCACACGAGGGCCAGGTCAGGATCGCACCGCAGGACGAGGAAGGGCCGCTCGACCTCGCCGCGTTCCTCGGCCCGCCCCGATCCGGCGCCCTCGTGTACTGCTGCGGCCCCGCCGGCCTTCTGGACGCCGCGCGTGAGGCCTGCTCCGCCTGGTCCGAAGGCGCCCTGCGCACCGAGAGCTTCGCCTCCGTCGAAGCCACCCGCGAGGGCGACACCGGCTTCGAGGTGGAACTCGCGCGCTCCGGCCTCACCCTTCAGGTCCCCGCGGACCGCAGCATCCTCGACACCGCCCTGGACGCCGGCGTCCCCGTCCTCTACTCCTGCGCCGAGGGAACCTGCGGGACCTGCGAGACCGACATCCTGTCCGGGGAGGCCGACCACCGCGACACCGTGCTCACCGCCGCCGAGCAGCAGACGCACCAGATGATGATGATCTGCGTGTCCCGCTGCCGGGGCGACCGCCTCGTCCTCGACCTCTGACCCCCGGCGCGGCCGACCCGCCCCGATCCGGGTGGGAAGCCTTTCCCACCCGGCTCATCCATCTCGCAGATCCCAGACATCACGAAAAGCGATTTCCCTGTGAACCACATCACTCCTTAGCGTTACCCGGGCCGGACGTTCTCGTGCGCCGGAGAAAGCGCACGGATCCGGTCCCACCCGAAGGAGTTCCGAATGTCCTCGTCCCTGTCCCGTCGCGCCTTCGCCGGGCTGATCGGCGGCGGCACCGCAGCGGCGGCGCTCTCGGCGGCACCCGCACTGGCCTCCCCCTCGGCCGTACGCCAGGACGAGCGGGAGTTCTCCGCCTCCTCCACCAAGATCCGCAAGAAGCCCAACATCCTCGTCATCGTCGCCGACGACCTCGGCGCGGCCGACCTGTCGTGCTACGGCGCGCCGCACATCAAGACGCCGAACCTCGACAGGCTCGCCGCCGAAGGAGTCCGCTTCACCCAGGCGTACTCCGGCTCCGCGACCTGCTCGCCCACCCGCTTCTCCCTCTACACCGGCCGCTACCCGGGCCGGCTCGAAGGCGGGCTCGCCGAACCGATCGCCGACGAGAGCGTCGGCCTGCCGCCCGAGCACCCGACTCTGGCCTCCCTGCTGCGCGACGCCGGGTACTCCACCGCCCTCATCGGCAAGTGGCACGCCGGCCACCTCCCCGAGTACGGGCCGACCAAGTCCGGATGGGAGGAGTTCTTCGGCAACTTCGGAGGCGCCCTGGACTACTTCTCCAAGATCGACGCGTCAGGCGCCTACGACCTCTACGAGGGCGACGCCACCTATCAGGACCTGCGCTACTACACCGACGTCCTCACCGAACGGGCCGTCGAATACGTCGAACGCGACCACCGCAAGCCCTGGCTGCTGAACCTCAACTTCACCTCCCCGCACTGGCCATGGGAGACCGAGGACGACAAGGACGTCAGCGACCGGATCACCGAGCAGGTCCGCTCCGGCGCCAAGCCCGGATTCCTCGCGCTGCTCCACCAGGACGGCGGCTCCGTGGACACCTACGCCCGCATGGTGGAGTCCCTCGACCGGGCCGTCGGGAAGGTCCTGCGAGCCCTGGCCCGCGCGGGTGCGGAGAAGGACACCATCGTCCTGTTCACCAGCGACAACGGAGGCGAGCGCTTCTCCTACCAGTGGCCGCTCACCGGTGAGAAGGCGAGCCTCAACGAGGGCGGGATCCGCGTCCCCAACCTTCTGCGCTGGCCGGCCGCGATCAAGGGCCGCCAGTACAGCGCGGTCCCGGTGATCACTCCTGACTGGACCGCCACCCTGCTGGAGCTCGCGGGCGCGACCCTCGACCCCGCATACCCGCTGGACGGACGCAGCCTCGCCGGCTACCTCACGAGGGGTTCCGAGGCGCCCGAGGGCGACCTGTTCTGGCGGGTGCGCGGCTACCGCGCCCTGCGCCGCGGGAACTGGAAGTACCTGCGGGACGCCGACGGCAAGGACCACCTCTACGACCTGTCCACCGACGAGCGTGAGCAGACCGAGGCCGGAGCCGCCGAACCCGGCAGGCTGGCCTCGATGAAGCAGGCATGGGAGGCCGTCAACGCCACGCTCCTGCCCTACGGCTGATGCCGCGCCGCCTCCGGCCCCGCGCCGGAGGCGGTCGACGATGATGGTCCCTTGGCGCGCGAGCGGTGCTCGTGTGTGATCGCGCCTGCGCGGTCCGGTAATCTGAGATGGTCGAGATTGCGGATCGGGAGCGGGTGCCGGTGGCCGGTGCAGAGACTGCGATGGCGCCTGGAGAAGCGGATCGTTCACTGCCACAGCTGGTGTACGAGCGCGTGCGCCAGCAGATCATCTCCGGGGAGCTGCGGCCTGGGCAGCGCTTGATCGAGCGGGAGCTGTCGGAGGCGCTGCGGGTGTCTCGCGTGCCGCTGCGTGCCGCGCTGCCGCAACTGGAGGCCGACGGACTGATCAAGATCTTGCCGCGGCGGGGCGCGATCGTCACCGAGCTGAGCATGCGCGACGCCGTCGAGCTGTTCGAGATGTGGGAAGTCCTGGAAGTGATGGCGGCCCGCCGCGCGGCCCGCAACGCCGCCGCCGGAGGCGGCGCCCCGGCGCTGGCCGCCTCGATCGATCGAGCCCAGCGCGCGATCGAAGCGGGCGACGCGGAGGCGGCCGCCCGGGAGACCAATGACTTTCATCGGCAACTGCACGCCTTGGCCGACCATCGGTTGCTCGGCGGCGTGATGCAGTTCCTGGAGAGCCGGCAGCTCCGGCTGGCCCGGCTGGTGGGCAAGCAGGGCGGCGACGAGCTCGCCGAGCATCGGCGGATCTACGAGGCGGTCCGGGAAGGGGACGAGGAGCTGGCGGCGGCTCTGGTCTTCACGCATATCGCGCAGCTCCGCCGCGCGGCCGTCGCCGAATTGGCGGGCTCCCTTCCCGAGGACATCGAGCAGGATTAGGTTCAGCCCGCGAGGTCGATTTCGCGGCCCATGTTCTTCTCCCGCGCCAGATCGACGATCATCCGCGCGGTGGCCAGGTCTTGCAGCCCGATGCCGAGCGAGTTGTACAACGTGATCTGGTCCTCGTCGTCGCGGCCGGGTCTCGTTCCGGCGAGCACTTCGCCGAGTTCGTCGGCGACGTGCGCGGGGCCGATGATTCCTTCGGTCAACGGGATCAGGATGTCGCCGGACTCCTGCAGAGCGCCGGCTCTGCTGTCGACGACGACACGTGCGCGGAAGATGCCTTCCGAGTCGATCTCCCGGTGGTCGGGCCGGGGCGGGGCGCCGACGGCGTTCACATGGATGCCGGGCCGGAACCACGCACCGTGCACGATCGGATCGCGCGACGGCGTCAGCGTGCAGACGACGTCGGAGCCCTCTACGACATGCCGTGCGGAGGGCACCGCCTCCACGGGCGTTCCCTGCCGTGCGGCCTTGTCGAGGAAGGCTCGCACCGTCTCCGCGGAGCGGCTCCACACGAGGACGCGATCGAGGTGGGGAAGCACTGCGGTGAGGGCGGTCAGATGGGCGTGCGCCTGGGCGCCGGCCCCGACCAGGCCCAGCGTGCGGCTGCCCGGACGGGCGAGCACGCCGGTGGCGAGCGCGGAGGCCGCCGCCGTGCGGAACAGGGTGATCGCACCGCCGTCGAGGACCGCTTCGCACGCGCCGTCGTCGGTGGAGGTCATGAGCAGCGCCGAGCGCTGGGTGGGCAGGCCTCGCGAGGCGTTGGAGGGCAGATCGGCCAGGAGCTTGACTCCGGCGAGCCGCGCCGAAGCGGACGCCGAGACCATCGCGAGGAAGGCTCCGTCGCTGCTCGGCACCCGCATCACGGGGGGTGCCGGATTGACCGCGAGTCCTCGGGCCAGGTCCGCGTGCGCCGCCCTCACGGCTTCGAGGACGGCGGAAGGAGTGAGGAGGCCGAGGATGTCCGAGCGGGTGAGGATCAGGGTCATGGTGTCCTCCGGTGAAGGCCCGGGCCGTCGGCGGCCCGGGCCTGGGGCGTTTCAGGCTTCGACGACGACGATGCGGCCGGTGAGGGTGTTGAGCTCCTCGTAGCCGTCCTCGGTGAGCAGGACTGTGCCGCCGAGGCAGACGCGCTTGCCGTCGTGGACGGCGTTGGCTTCGAAGGCGAAGGCGACGCCGGCCTCGAGCGTGAAGTCCCCGTCCCGCGCGACGCCCGGGATCGGGCGGGGAAGGTGCGCGAGGCCGGGATCGAGGTGCGTCCCCTCGTGCGTCTTGCCGTTGTAGATGGCCGGGGAGATCGTCTGCACCATCGGCCCCGTGTTCCAGACCTTGGCGCGGGTGAGCGGCTCGTGCATCGCGTCGCACACTTCGGCGAAGGTGGCTCCGACGCGCAGGGCGTCGAGCCCGGCGCGGTTCGCCTCGATGACGATGTCCTCCAGACGCCGCAGATCCTTGCCCGGTTCGCCGAGCGAGACGTCGATCTGCTGCTGGGATTCGAAGCCCCCGTAGAAGGCGAACAGCTCCGAGCCGATGGTGTCGCCGCGCCGCAGGGTGCGGGGCTGCCCACCCAGGTTCATCCACTCGGGCTGTCCCCAGGCGAAGCGGGTCGGTCCGCTGCGCTGCAGGACGTAGGGCGGGTAGAACGGGGTGCCGCCCTCGGCGAGGATGGTGCCGAGGGCCGCGCCGACCGCCGCGCTCTCCAGCGCACCGGGCCGGCAGGCGCCCGCGTAGGCGGCGCAGGCGGCTTCGCCGATGGCGGCGGCCTTGCGGATCATGTCGCGTTCCTCGGGGCTCTTCACCATGGCGATGTGCTCGAAGACCGCGGCCACGTCGACGAAGGTCGCCTGCGGCAGCGCCTCGGTGATGCGCGTCCAGACGCCGTGCGGGATGACCCCGGCCCAGGAGCCGACCTGCCGACTGCTCAGGCCGACGACACCGATGACGCCGGCTCCCACCCCTCGTTCGTTGAGCACGTCGGGGAGAGAGGCGCCGACGCGGAAGTCGGAGATCCACCGCTGGTGGGCCTGGCCGGGCTCGTCGAACCACTGGAGCGGGTAGCGCCCGAGCAGGTGGACCGCCTCTCCTTCTGCGGTGAGGACGGCGATGCCGCCGGGTTCACCGGCGATGTAGCGGTCGAGCGGCTCGCGTTGGCCTCCGAAGACGACCAGTGCGTCAAGGCCCTGTGTCGTCATCATCGCGCGCAGCACCGACCAGCGTCGGTCGCGTTCGGCGAGCGAGAGCGTCGGGAACCAGGTGCCGGTCATGGGGCGACCTCCAGGTCGGTCAGGACGGAGCGCAGGTGGGCCGCGCTGCGGGTGATGAAGGAGAGTTCGCTCTCCGCGTCGGAGAGCTCGCGCAGTTCGGGCAGTCCAGGTGCGGAGCCCTGCCCGACCCGGGCTTCGTAGCCGCGGGTGAGGGCGATGACGTCGTGCAGCTCGGCCGACGTCAGGTCAGGGTGGGAGGCGTGCCACAGCGGATCGTGCAGGTACAACGGCATCTCGGCTCGGCCGAACATGATCCCCTCGATGGAGAGGGTGGCGTGCGCGGGCAGGTGGCGCAGCAGCGCCGCCCAGTCGATGACGCCTTCGCCGCAGGGCGCGAGGAAGCGGCCGATGCCGTCGCCGGTGAAGACCGCGGCGACGTCCCGGACGTGGCTCTGCCGGACGTGGGGCGCGACCCGTGCGGCGGCGGCGACGGGGTCCTCGCCGCGGACGAAGACGTTCGCGGTGTCGAAGGTGATGCCGAACGCGTCGGGTCCGGCGTCCTCGACGAGGCGGACCACCTCGAAGCTGGTGATCTCCTCGTGGGTCTCGATGTTGAGGTGGACGCCGAGGTCGAGCAGGAGGGGCCGCAGCCGGTGCAGCACCTTGGCTGTGGCGGCGAGCTGGTCGGCCCAGGCGACGTCGTCGCGGAACCGGTCGCAGGCGCGCATGCCGCGGAGCTTGAACTGGTAGTTGGCGGTGGCGGTCCACAGCTCCGTCACGCCGGCGCCGGCGCAGGCCCGGATGAGCTTCTCCAGCCCGGCGAGATAGTCGCCGTCGCCCAGCGCCCGGACCTGCGGCGCTTCGGGGGCGGCGAACGGGTTGGCCTTGGCGGTGCCGACCTCCACGTAGAGGCCGAGTTCCCGGCCCAGGGCGACGGCGTCGCGCATCTCGCCGGGATCGAGCGTCGCGCTGAGCTCGTACGGGGAGCGGAAGAACGCCCCGTCGAGGCCGAGCCGATGGATCTCGCGCAGGGTCCAGAGGGCCCCGTTCGCGGCGGCGCCGGGGAATTTGCTGGTGTCGGTGCCGATCCTCACGAGGCGGCCCCGGGGGCGAGGTCGACGAGGCCGCGGCGGAAGACGTTGCCGGGGTCGTAGGTCTTCTTGACGGCGACGAGCCTGTCGTACTTGTCGCCGTAGACCTGCCTGCCGATCTCCTCGTCGCCCTGCACGCTGGTGAAGTTGATGTAGGTGCCGCCCTGGTAGGGGGCGAGGGCGTCGGCGAAACCGCGCGCCCACTCCACCAGGGGGGCCTTCTCCTCGGCGAACTCGAAGTCTGCGCCGATGTTGGCGGAGTACGGCATGAAGTGCGCTCCGGCGGCGGTGGCGTCGGGGTCGCGCCGGGCCATCCGGCCGCCGCCTCCGATGATCTCGAAGGGGCACATGACCTGGTGGGCGATGGAGGCGTGGGCCTGGAGGGAGCGGCCGGGGTAGCGGTCGGACCAGTCGAGGGCGATGTCGATGGCCTCGTCGGAGAACGACTGGATGAAGACGTGCTTCCAGTAGTGCCCGATGTTGTAGCGGAACTCGTCGTCGGTCTGGTGCTGGAGGGTGACGTGCGGCATCGTGCGCAGGCTGGTGTAGATCGGTTCGGCCTGGGCGAAGAGGGGGGCGGTCGCGGCCGGCTCGTCGGCGGGGTCGCCGTAGAACACCGTCGCGATCGACACGATCTCGGTCCCGCGGTGCGCGGAGGGGACCTGCGACCAGTACTCGGGGCACTTGTACAGCCGGGCGTAGGCCGAGGCGTTGTCCGGCAGCGCGACGGACAGGCCGCGGAAGGCCCGCAGTACCTCGCGGCGGTCGTCGGTGGCGAACAGCGCGATCCGCACGGTCGC
Source organism: Actinocorallia aurea (assembly GCF_054783995.1). Taxonomy (NCBI): domain Bacteria; kingdom Bacillati; phylum Actinomycetota; class Actinomycetes; order Streptosporangiales; family Thermomonosporaceae; genus Actinocorallia; species Actinocorallia aurea. The sequence goes on along the minus strand of NZ_BAAGPQ010000028.1, from coordinate 356,750 downwards.
CTCGCCGGGCAGCGGGACGTACCGGAAGGTGAAGGAGGTGACGACGCCGTAGTTGTGGCCCGCGCCGCGCAGCGCCCAGAACAGGTCGGTGTGCTCGTGCTCGTTCACCTGGAGGATCCTGCCGTCGGCGACGACCACGGTCGCGGCGACGAGGTGGTCGACGGTCATGCCGTGCAGGCGCGACAGGTAGCCGGCGCCCCCGCCGAGGGTCAGCCCGGCGACCCCGGTGTGCGACACGACTCCCGCGGGCACGGCGACGCCGAGTTCGGCGGCGGGCCGGTCGACGTCGCCCCACCGGCAGCCCGCGCCGACGGTGACGGTGCCGGCCTCGGTGTCGAACAGGACGTCCTTCATGAGGCCGGTGTCGAGCAGGACCGCGCCGTCGATGACCGCGGTGCCGGCGAGGTTGTGGCCGCCGCCGCGGACGGTGATCTCGTGGCCCTGTCCGACGGCCCAGGTGAGGGCCGCCGAGACGTCCTCGGCGTTCCGGCACTTGACGATGGCGGCCGGGCGGCGGTCGACGTCGGCGTTCCAGACCCGGCGTTCCAGGTCGTAGCCGGTCTCCCCGGGCAGGATCACCCGGCAGGAGACGACGTCGCGCAGTTGGTTGATGGTCATGCGTGCTCCAGTTCGGACAGCACGGCCCGAAGGTGGGCCGCGCAGGCTGCGGTGAAGTCCTCGAAGACGGGCTGGGGGCCGTGGCGGAGTTCGTCGAGTCCCGGCCCGGTGTGGGAGTCGGCCAGGTCGCCCAGTGAGGCCAGTTCGGCGTCGGTGAGGTCGGGGTGCCCCGCCCGCCACACGGGGTCGTCCGGGTAGAGGCCCATCTCGGCGCGCAGGCCGCCGATGGGCTCGATGGTGAGGTTGCGGACGGGGGCGCGGGCGATGAGCTCGCCGAGTAGCAGCGTCCAGTCGATGACGCCTTCTCCGCACGGCATGAGCAGCCGTGCGATCCCGTCCTCGGTCCGGCGCAGCGCGGCGTCGCGCAGCTGCGTGGTGCGGACGTAGGGGGCGAGCCTGCGGACCGCGTCCATCGGGTTCTCACCGCGGACGGGGAGGTTGGCCGGATCCAGGCAGACGCCCAGGACGTCGTCGCCGACGGACTCCACCAGCCGGATCAGTTCGAAGCTCGTGATCTCCTCGTGGGTCTCCAGGTTCAGGTGCAGGCCGGTCTCCCGCAGGAGCGGTGCGAGGAGGTGCAGGGCCCGCTCGGTCGCGGCGAGCTGGTCCGCCCAGGGGGCCTCGCCCCGGAAGCGGTCGGTCGCGTGCATCCCTGAGTACTGGAACTTGAAGCCGCCGGTGGCGCTCCACAGCTCGGTCACCCCCATCTCGGCGGCGGCGAGGATCAGCCGTCGCTGGCCCTCCAGGTAGCCGCCGTCGCCGAGCGCGCGGATGTGCGGGAGTTCGGCGGCCATGTACGGGTTGACCTTGCCGATGCCGAGCTCCAGGTAGAGGCCGAGCTCCGCGGCGAGCTCCCGGACCTCCTTGAGGTAACCGCGGTCGAGCGTCGGGGACACCTCGTACAGGGTGCGGATGTGCGCGCCTTCCAGCCCTGCCTCGTGGGTGGACCTGAGGGCGGCCAGGGCGTCGGGCCACAGCGGAGGCCCGTAGGTGGCCTCCAGCTTGACGTCATGCCCGATCTTGAACATGGGTTGCCTTTCTCGTCGCGCGCCGGGCCCGTTCGGCCGCCGGGTCGGGCAGCGGCACTGCGGCCAGGAGCGCTTGCGTGTAGGGGTGAGAGGAGGAGCCGAAAACCTGCTCGCGGGTTCCCGTCTCGGCGACCCGGCCACTGCTCAGGACGACGAGCCGGGCGCACAGTTGCCGCACGACGGCGAGGTCGTGGGCGATGAACAGCACGGACACCCCGAGCCGCTCGTGCATGTCGGCGAGCAGGTTGACGACCTGGGCCTGGACCGACACGTCGAGCGCCGAGACGGGCTCGTCGCACAGCAGCACCTGGGGCCGAACCGCCAGAGCGCGCGCGATCGCGATGCGCTGGCGCTGGCCTCCGGAGAAGGAGCGGGGATGCCGGGTCAGGTCTCCTGCGCCGAGTCCGACGAGTTCGAGGACCTCGACGGTCCGGTCGCGGCGCTCGGCGCGGCTCTTGGACAGCCGGTGGACTTCCAGGCCCTCGCCGACGATCTGCTCGACGGTGCGTCGCGGGCTGAGGCTGGAGTACGGGTCCTGGAAGACCATCTGCACCTCGCGCCGGAAGCGGGCGAGGTCGGCTCGGCGCGCGGTCCGCACGTCGATGCCGTCGTAGACGATCCGGCCGGCGTCCGGTGCGGTGAGGCCGACGATGCAGCGGACGGTCGTGGACTTGCCCGAGCCGGACTCCCCCACGAGCCCGAGGATCTCGCCCCGGGCGAGGTCGAAGGAGACGTCATCGACGGCGCGACCGCTGCCGAAGGACTTGGTGAGCCCGCGCACCGACAGGAGGCCGCTCATCGGTCGCTCAGATGGCATGCCACTCTCTCCTTCAGCCGGGGCACCTCGGCCCTGCACCGTTCGAACGCCGCGGGGCAGCGCGGGTGGAAGGCGCAGCCGCTCGGCAGGGACGAGGGCGTCACCGGGATCCCGCCGATGGCCGGGAGCCGCGCGGACGGGTCGCGGTCGACGCGGGGCACGGAGGCCAGGAGCGCGTCGCCGTAGGGGTGGCGGGGCTTGTCGTAGAAGGCGTCGACGTCGCCCTCCTCGACAAGGCGCCCGGCGTACATGACGGCGACCCTGTGCGCGAAGCCCGCCACGATGCCGAGGTCGTGGGTGATGAGCAGGACGGCGAGGCCGAGGTCTTCGGAGAAGTCCGCGATGAGGTCCAGGACCTGCTCCTGCACCCGCACGTCCAGCGCGGTCGTGGGCTCGTCGGCGATGAGCACGCTCGGCCGGGCGATGAGCGCCGCGGCGAGCACGACCCGCTGCCGCATGCCGCCGGAGAACTCGTGCGGGTAGGCGTCGACGCGCTCGGCGGCGCGCGGGACGCCGAGCCTGTCGAGCATGGCCGTCGCCTCTTGGCGGGCGACCTTCTTGGGGGTGCCGCGTAGCCGCAGCGGCTCGGCGACCTGCACGCCGATGGGCAGGACGGGGTTGAGGGCGGTGAGCGGGTCCTGCAGCACCATCGCGATGCCGCTGCCGCGCACGCCGCGCATCTCCCGTTCGGGCAGGTCGAGCAGTTCGCGTCCGGCGAGGCGGACGCTGCCGCCGACGTCGAGCCTCCGGTCGAGCCGCATGATCGCGCGGGCGGAGACGGACTTGCCGGAGCCGGACTCGCCGACCAGCGCCACTCGCTCCCCTGCGCGCAGGGTGAGGTCGAGGCCGTGGACGAGGCGCAGGCCGCCGGGCAGCCCGACGGTGAGCCCGCTGACCTCCAGGACCGTGTTCATCAGTGCTCCCGGAGGGTCGGGTCGAGCCGGACGCGGACCGCGTCTCCGGCGAGGCCGAAGGCGACCGCGGACAGGGTGATGGCCGCACCCGGGGCAGCGGCCACCCACCAGGCCGTCGTCACATGGGCCTTGCCCTCGGCGATCATGGCGCCCCAGTCCGGGCTCGACAGCGCGGGCCCGACGCCCAGGAACGCCAGGCCCGACATCATGACGATCACCGTGGCGACGTTCAGCGCGGCCTGCACGTACAGGTCGTCGAGGGAGTTGGGCAGGACGTGGCGGGTCATCAGCCGCCGGCGGGAGACGCCGAGGACGCGGGCGCTCTCCACGTAGGAGGAGGCCATGGTCTCCCGGATGACGCCGCGCACGAGCCGGGCGAAGGCCGGCCACATCGCGATGGCCATGGCCAGGATCGTCGAGCGCGACCCGGAGCCGAGCGCCGCGGCGATGCCGAGCGCGAGGACCAGGCTCGGCAGGGACAGGAAGATGTCGCACAGCCGCATCAGCGCGGCGTCGACCCAGCGCGGCGCGAGGGCCGCCGCGGAGGCGACGGCGGTGCCGACGGCAGCGGCGAGGAACACCACCGCCAGGGAGGACAGGAGGGTGAGGCGGGTTCCGGCGAGCAGCCGTGACAGCACGTCGCGGCCTGCGCTGTCGGTGCCCAGCCAGTGCTCCGCGCCGGGTGCCTGGAGCGTCCGGGTCATGTCGACCTGGTAGGGGTCGTGCGGGGCGAGCCAGGGCCCGATGAGCGCGAGGATCAGCAGGGCGAGGACCAGGATGAGGTTGAGCCCGTCGAGCAGAGGCAGGTGAAGTCTCGGAAGGCGGGCGAGGCGTGAGGTCGCGGCGGTCATGCGTCGGCTCTCGTCCGGGGGTCCAGGGCCACTTGGGCCAGGTCGACCAGCAGGTTCATGAGGACGAACACGACGCCGACGACGAGCACCGAGCCCAGGACGGCGAAGGTGTCCTGCGAGCCGACGGCGTTCGCGAGGTAGGTGCCGACTCCCGGCAGCCCGAACACCGTCTCCACGAGCAGGGCGGCGCCGAGGATCCAGCCGAACTGCATGCCGAGCAGCGTCAGCGTCGGGGTGAGCGCGGACCGCAGTGCGTGCCGGACCACCACCCGGGACGTGGAGCCGCCCTTCGCCCGGGCGAACACCACGTGGTCGGAGGCGAGCGCGCCGAGCAGGGAGGAGCGCACGCCGCGGGCGACCGCGGCCAGGAACGGGGCCGACAGGGCGATGGCCGGGAGGATCAGGTGCAGGAGGGTGTCGAGGAGCCCGGCGGGGTTCCCGGCGAGGAGCGCGTCGAGGGTGGCGAACCCGGTGACGGCGGGCGATTCCATGCCGTAGGAGGTCCGGCCCGAGATCGGCAGCCAGCCCAACCGTGTGCCGACGACGTACTGGAGCATCAGGCCGAGCCAGAAGACCGGGATTCCACCGCCGAGCACGACGGTGATCCTGATGGCGGTGTCGGCGGCCCGGCCGTGCCGGACCGCGGCGACGACGCCGAGGGGCACGGCCACGCACACGTTGATGATCATCGTGATGACGACGAGTTCGAGGGTGGGCGGCAGCACGGTCGCCAAGTCGGAGGTGACGGGCTGGAAGGTGACCACGGAGGTGCCGAGGTCGCCGTGCAGCAGGCGCCAGAGATAGGACAGGTACTGCTCGATCAGCGGTTCGTCGAGACCGAGGCGCTGCCGTGCCGCCTCGACCTGTTCGGGGGTTGCGGTGCGTCCGGCGGCGATCCGGGCCGGGTCGCCGGGAATCGCCTTCATCAGCAGGAAGATCACGGTGGCGATGCCCCAGACGGACAGGACCGTCTGGGGCAGCCGCCGGAAGAGGAGGCGGCGCATGGCGGTCAGTTCTTCGTGAAGAGGGTGGGGTCGAGCAGCATGTGCGTCGGCGAGTAGCCGAGGCCCTGCACGGTGTCGGCGTGGACGACGACCTCTTCGGCCGAGGAGATGTTGGCCGCGACCGCGTCGTCGTCGACGATCGTCTGGATCTCCTTGCTGATCTCGCACGACTTCTCGGGCGAGCCGGCCTTCTTGGCGGCGGCGAGCAGGCCGTCGACCTTCGGGTTGGCGTACATGCCGTAGTTGGAGCCGGTGCCGACGAACCGCGAGTCGTAGACGCGGCTGAGCATCTCGGTGGTGTCGGGGTACATCGGGAAGTCCCACAGCAGGACCAGGTCGGGCGCGTCGGCCTTGCTGGACAGGGCCTTGATGATCTCGGGGTAGGCGGCTGCCTTGAGTTCGAGGTCGACGCCGACGTCGCGGAGGTTGGACTGCAGGAGCTGGGCGGCCTTGGCGTGCTCGGGCAGGTAGCCCTGGTAGTAGACGGTGAGAGAGGTGTCCTCGGCCCCGGCCTCCGACAGCAGCTTCTTGGCCTGGGCGACGTCCTGGGCGGAGTCGGGCCTGTCGAGGGAGCAGGAGTTGGCCTTGGGCACCGGCCCGTTGGCGATGGTGCCCTCGCCGCTGAGGATGCCGGTGATGTGGCCGGTGTAGTCGTAGGACAGGCGGATGGCCTTGCGCACCCGCACGTCGGCGGTCGGCCCGCCGCCGGTGTTCATGAACAGGTAGAGCTGGACCGGGGTCTTGACCTCGGTGGTGGTGAAGCCGTCGGCGTCCCGGAGCGTGGCGGTGTCCTGCGGGGTCAGGTCGTAGGCGACGTCGATGTTGCCGCTGCGCAACTCGTCGCGCTGGGTCGCGCTCTCGGCGATGTAGCGGTAGACGAGGACAGGGGTCTTGCCTCGGTCGGCATCCCAGTAGCCGGGGTACTTCTGGAACTTCGCCTGCTGGTTGGCGGTGTAGGACTCCAGCGTGTACGGGCCGGAACCCGCGGTGTGGGTCGCGAGCCAGCCCTGGCCGTCGTCGGTGCCCTCGTTCTTCGCCACCAGGGCGGAGTTGAGCACGTAGACCTTGCTGAGCGCTCCCAGGAACGCGCTGTTCGGCCGGGCGAGTTCGATGGTGACGTGGGTGTCGTCGACGGCCTCGGCGGACTCGAAGTCCGCGATGAGTGCGGAGACGCCCATGCCCAGGCGGTGCGCCCGGTCCAGGGTGTAGACGACGTCCTTCGCGGTGAGCGGGGAGCCGTCGTGGAAGGTGACGCCGGCCCGCAGGGTGAGCTCGACGGAGGCGGCGTCGTCCGCGACCTTCCACTCGGTCGCGAGGGCCGGGACCAGGCGGTCCTCGGCGTCGTAGGCGAGGAGGCTGTCGTAGACCGGTGTGCTGGTGAGGTCGGTCTGCACGTCGGAGGCGAGCTGCGGGTCGAGGGTGGTCGGCACCGCGGAGACGCCGATGATCAGGGTCTCGTCCCTGGAGCCTGACCCGTTCGTCGCCGCGCCCGCGCAGCCGGACAGGACCAAGGTCAGGGCCAACGGACCCGCGGCTAGGCGTGCTGAACGATGCATGGCTGCTCCCATGGTTCCCGGGGATGTGTTGGTATACAAAGAACCAGGACCATGGAACAGGCTGATGTCCCGCTTGTAAAGAGGGTGTTTCCTACCAGCGGATTTGCTTTAAGGCTTGCAAGCCTGCGCAGGCACAACTAGATTTTGGATACCAAAGGAGGGGTGAGTGCGGGTAAGCGACGCCATCGCCAACGGAGCGCTCTCGGAACGGGTCTACGCCTCACTCAGGGAGATGATCATCGATGGACGGTTCCAGCCAGGGGCACGTCTGGTGGAGCGCGTGCTCTGCGAGGTCCTGCAGGTCTCCCGCATCCCCTTGCGCGAGGCCCTACCGCGGCTGGAAGCGGATGGATTCGTACGTCTCCTCCCCCGGCGCGGCGCGGTGGTCCGGCAGATCACGCTGCGGGACATCGGGGACCTCTTCGCCGTGCGGGAGAGCCTGGAACCCCTCGCCGCACGCCTGGCCGCCCGCAGGGTGGCCGAAGGCCACGCCTCCGCTTCCGAGACGGAAGGCCTGCGCGACCTCGTCACGCGGGCGCGGCGGGCGCTGGCCGACGGCGACGAGCAGGGCGCGGCGGCGGCGAACGTCGCCTTCCATCGCGGGATCGTCACACTGGCCGGCAACGACCTCCTGTCCCTGCTCATGCAGCCCCTGGACGGCCGGATGGAATGGCTCTTCCGCATGACCGCCGACCGCGACCTCGACGTGCAGTGCCACGAGCACGAGCAGCTGTACACGGCGCTCATGGCGGGCGACGCCGAGCTAGCGGCGAGCCTCGCCTACGTGCACGTGGCTTCCGGAAGAACGCCTTCCCTCCTCTCCCTGGCCGACCTACTACCCACCGAATGACCCACGCTGGTATTTGGTATCCAAAATGGGAATCACCCTCGGAGGGATGGCCCGTGACCTTGACGCAAGGGCCACCCCACGAGAGCCCACTCCTGAAATCCCTGTTCAGCGGACTTCTTGGAGCCGGAGACGTATTTGCGTTTGGGGCTACGGCATGCTGCGGAACCATCCGGCCGGGCGGTGCCTCCAGGGTCATGTCCGCGAGGCCGTCGGCTTCTTCACGGACGGAACGTTGGCCCTAGGCTGTGGGGCGTGGCCAAGTATTTCGATGTGCATCCGGAGAACCCGCAGCCTCGGCTGCTGGGGCAGATCGTGGATCTCGTGCGGGCGGACGGGCTGATCGCCTACCCGACGGACTCGTGCTACGCGCTGGGGTGCAGGCTGGGGAATCCGCGCGGGATCGAGCGGATCAGGGAGATCCGGCGGCTGGACGACGGGCATCACTTCACGCTCGTGTGCAAGGACTTCGCCCAGCTCGGGCAGTTCGTGCAGATCGACAACTCGGTGTTCCGGGCGATCAAGGCCGCCACGCCGGGCGGCTACACCTTCATCCTCCCCGCGACCAAGGAAGTCCCGCGACGTCTGCTGCACCCCAAGAAGAAGACGGTCGGCGTGCGGATCCCCGACCACAAGGTCACCCACGCGCTGCTGACCGAACTCGACGAACCGCTCCTGTCGAGCACCCTGCTCCTGCCGGACGAGACCGAACCGATGACCCAGGGCTGGGAGATCAAGGAGACGCTCGACCACACGATCGACGCCGTCATCGACTCGGGCGAATGCGGCGACGTCCCGACCACCGTCGTCGACTTCTCCCAAGGCGAACCGGTGATCCTCCGCAGCGGTGCGGGCGACCCATCGCCCTTCGAGTGACCCACCCGCGGTCGGGCCGGTTCGCTCGCTCGACAGACGTCGGCGGATCACCACCGGATGGGTGCTGACGCTCGCCGCGATCTGCTCGGAGGTGGCGCCGGGGCTAGAGGGCGATCTTGTAGCGGCCGAGGAGGAGTTGGAGGAGTTCGTTCGCGATCTCCTCGCGGGTGGCGTCGACCCAGCCGACGACCCAGTCGTGCATGAGGCCGTTGACGGCTCCGATGTAGGCGGCGCCCGCGATCCGGTAGTCGCCCGGGGGGATCTCGCCGCGCGCGATCGCGTCGTCGGAGAGGGCGGAGACGAAGTCGATCCAGGTGGCCCGGCGTTCCAGGCGCTGGAGGTCGATGCGGGGGCTGACGCCGATGACCTCGACGTAGACGATCCGCGCGTGCCTGAGATCGGAGACCGCACCTTCGACATAGGTGTGGAGCAGGCGCTCCAGACGCTCGGCGAGGGGCAGGTCCCGGACTTGCGGAAGGAGTTCGACGACCGGTTGCTGAGCGTGGGCGTGCACCATGAGGTGCAGTTCGGCCAGGAGGTCCTCCAAGGCGTGGAACTGCTCGTAGAACTGGCGGCTGGACAGGCCGGCCTGCTTGCACAGGTCCGCCAGGGTGGTGCCCCGGTAGCCGGGTCCGCCGCCGAACAGGTCGAGGCCCGCCTCGATGAACCGGGCGCGCCGCTCCGCCTGCCGCTGGGCGGCGTCCTTGCCCCCGTACCGGCCCTCCGCCGGACTGATCCTGCCTGCCACCATGCCCTCCGCTGGGTCTGACCACATCCTCCCCCATCCGGGGTTGTGGCCGACGTCACCATTGCCTACCATCCAGTAACACGAATTGAACTTCGGCAGGTTCAAAGTTCAGTTCGGGTGGCGGGCGGCAGCGAAGCCGAGCGCCGCCCGTGTGCTCGCGTTCGAACCGGCTCGCCCACCAGATCCCCCCAGTCACCAGGGCCGCTCGACTCCCCCGGCCGCGGTGGAAGAAGCGGGGGCATCCGCGTCTCCGGCGTGCCGTCCCACCCCCCTGCCTGTGGAGCATCCATTGAACATCGTGTTCCGTTCCCTCCGGTGCAGAACCCTGCTCGCCGCCGGCGCCGCCGCCGCGGTCGCCGCCGCGGGGATCACGGTCCCCGCGCACGCCGCCGCGCTGCAGGAGGTGATGTTCGTCGGCAACAACTGGAGCGGCACCGCCACCGTCATCAAGTCCCGCGGGGACTTCGCCAGGATCGGCCAGATCAACGTCATCCCCGACAAGGACCAGCGGATGGCGGAGATCTACCTCAACCCCCTCAAACTGGCGTTCTTCCTGGGCATCCGCTACTCCGTCGGCGAGGGCCACGACCAGTTCGTCGACGACATGTACGCCACGCCCGACGGCGGTGCGCTGGTCGCCTCGCGGCCGAGCTTCGCCGACGTCGTGTCCATCGACGTGACCACCGGCAAGCTGAAGTGGCGCTTCCCCGTCTCGGGTTTCCGCTCCGACCACATGGCCGTCTCCCCCGACGGCACGAAGATCGCGGTGTCGGCCTCGACCTCCAACACCGTCCACGTCCTGGACATCAACACCGGCAAGGAGCTGGGCGAGTTCGCCACCGGCGACAAGCCGCACGAGAACATCTTCACCAAGGACGGCCGGTACATCTGGAACAGCTCCATCGGCGAGGTCAACAACGACGCCGACGCCCCGTCCCAGGACTGGCGCAAGGGCGACCGGAAGATCGTCGTCGCCGACGCCGCCACCTACAAGGTCGTCAAGACCATCGACATGCGGCCCCGCCTCGACGCCGCCGGCCGCTCCGACCTGTCCGACGCCGTCCGCCCCGCGGTCTTCAACGCCGACGAGTCGAAGCTGTACTTCCAGGTGTCGTTCTTCAACGGCATCGTCGAATACGACATCCCGACCGACAAGGTCACCCGCGTCAAGACCCTGCCGAAGAACCCCGCGACCAGCGACGACCGCACCACCTACGTCAACGACTCCCGCCACCACGGCCTGTCCATCAGCCCCGACGGCGCCAAACTGTGCGTCGCCGGGACCATGGACGAGTACGTCACCATCGTCGACCGCGCCACCCTCGCCGAAGGCCCCCTCATCCCCGCCGGAAAGCCCTACTGGGCCACCGTCAGCGGCGACGGGGGCGCCTGCGTCATCTCCGAGAGCGACACCGACGTCGTCACCGCGGTCGACTTCGCCACCGGCCAGAAGATCACCTCCGTCCCCGTCGGCGACCACCCGCAGCGCGTCCGCCTCGCCCACATCCCCGTCGGCTGGACCAGCCCCACCGGCTGATCTTCCGGCCGAGCCTCAGGAGCCCGAACAGCCCATCCCCCTCCGCTGGTCCCGGCCGCACCCCGCATCCGGGACCAGCGGACCGAGGCGTTCGACGGGCACCGCGGATCGCCACGCCCGAGGAGGCCTCTCGGGTTCCCGGAGCCCGCCGGTCGCGTCACGGTGTGACCCAGGGATCGGGCCCGGCGCCTTCTTCTCGGGCCGGAGCCCGCGCAGGTCCACAACCGCTTCCCGCGCATCGACGCGGGCGTGGTCCGCCTCGGCGGAACGCGGCTGCTCGGCCTCGTCACCGTGAGCATGGACGGGGAACAGGGCGCGCAGTGGGTCGAGACGGTCGCCTGCGACACCGTCGTCCCGGTGCACTTCGACGACTACGCCATTCGGGACGCAGCGCACCGGCCCGGCACTGAACCCGACTCCGGGAAGCTCCGCGCCGCCGCGAGGGCGAGGCCCGGTGGCGCGGCTTTGCGGGCGATGGGCGGGGTGGTCCCGGGTCTGGCCTCCCCGCCCAGGGGAGTTCCGCGCTTTCGGAAGATCTGCGAGAGCGCCTGCGCGGTGGCGGGGCGCTGGGCCGACTTCGGGGCCCAGGGGTCGCGGTCTTGATCAGTCGGTCGGGGTCAGGGAGGTGCGGGCGGCGGTGAGGATCTCTTCGGACAGGGGGGAGCCCTGGGTGGCGCGGGAGAGGAGGAGCGCCCCGATCATGGTGCACAGGCGGGCGATGCCGTCCTGGTCGCCGGTGGTGAGGGCGTCGGCGAAGTCGCGCACGCCCTGGGTGTAGACGCGGCGGGCCTCGTGGGCGTCGGTCTCGCGCGCGATGTCGGCGGCGAGGGCGGCGGCGGGGCATCCGTCGGCCGGGCCGTCGCGGTGCTCGACGGACAGGTAGCGGTCGATCAGCTCCTGCTGGGCGGCTTCGCGCTGCCCGTCGTGCTGCCGGAGGCCGTCGGCGTGGGTGCGGGCGAGTTCGGCGAAGGCGTGGGCGGTGGCCTCGTCGATGAGCGCCTCTTTGGAGGCGAACTGCTTGTAGAAGCCGCCGTGGGTCAGACCGGCGGCCTTCATGACGTCGGCGACGCTGACGTGGGTGCCGTGCTCCCGGAACAGCCGGGAGGAGGTCTCCACGACCCGACGGCGGTTCTCCTGCGCCTGTGCCTGCGACACGCGGCCCATCGGCTGCCTCCCCGTTTGGATGTCGATGCACATCTATCATAGGCTACAGTTTAGATTACGAGCATCATCCAATCGGGGCGGGGCCGTCGGGCGCGCCCACGACGCTGGGAGCAGGGCATGGAACTCAAGAACGCGGTCGCAGTGGTCACCGGCGCCAACCGGGGGCTCGGCCGGCACCTGGCCGCCCAGCTCGCCGAGCGCGGGGCGAAGGTGTACGCGGCGGCCCGCCGTCCCGAGACCGTCGACCTTCCGGGCGTCACCGCGCTGCGGCTGGACATCACCGACGCGGCGTCGATCCGGGAGGCCGCCCTGCTCGCCTCCGACGCGACGCTCCTGATCAACAACGCGGGCATCTCGACCGGAGCGCCGCTGATCGCGGGCGACCTCGAGGCGGTGCGGCTGGAGATGGAGACCAACTTCTTCGGCCCGCTCAACGTGACGCGCGCGTTCGCTCCGGTCATCGAGGGCAACGGCGGCGGCGCGGTGCTCAACGTCCTGTCGGTGCTGTCCTGGCTGCACCCCGGCGCGCTGGGCTCGTACGCGGCGGCCAAGGCCGCGGGGTGGGCGCTGTCCAACGCCGCCCGGGAGGAGCTGGCGCCCCGCGGCGTCGCCGTCTCCGCCCTGTACGTCGCCTACATGGACACCGACATGGCCGCGGCAGTCCCCGCCGACCAGAAGACCGATCCCGCCGCCGTCGCCGCGCAGGCCCTGGACGGGGTCGAGGCCGGCGTCCCGGAGATCCTCGCCGACGACATCACCCGCCACGTCAAGCAGAACCTGGGCGCCGCGCCGAGCACCCCGTGAAGCCGCGCCCCCGGGGTCATCGACCGCGGACACCCGATGCGACGACGGAGCAGTTCGCCTGCCCACCCGAGGCCGGCCAGACGCCGGGAAACGGAGACGATGATGAAGGCCTTCGCGATCGAGCGGTACGGCGACAAGGCAGGGGTCCGCGCCAGGCGGATGCCCGAACCGCAGGTGGGAGCGGCCGACGTCCTGATCCGGATCCACGCCGCGAGCGTCAACCCGCTGGACCTCAAGATCGGTGACGGGGCCTTCAAGGCCTTCCTGCCCTACCGCCTCCCGCTCATCCTGGGCAATGACCTGGCCGGTGTGGTGGTCCAGACGGGATCCGCCGTGACCCGCCTCTCGGTGGGCGACGAGGTGTACGCGCGACCCGGCCAGGACCGCATCGGCACCTTCGCCGAGCTCATCGCCGTCCACCAGGACGACGTGGCGGTCAAACCGGCCACGCTCACCATGCGGGAGGCCGCCTCCCTGCCCCTGGTCGCGCTGACCGCGTGGCAGGCGCTGGTCGAGCGGGCGCAGGTACGGCCCGGCGACAAGGTCCTGATCCACGCCGGCGCCGGCGGCGTCGGCACCGTGGCGATCCAGCTGGCCAAGCAGCTCGGCGCGCACGTCGCCACCACCGTGAGCACGGCGAAGGCCGACCTCGTGAAAGAACTCGGCGCGGACGTCGTCGTCGACTACACCCGGCAGGACTTCGAGACCGTCCTGCACGGCTACGACGTCGTCCTGGACACCCTCGGCGGCCGGACCCTCCACACCTCGCTCCAGGTGCTCGAACCGGGCGGCAGGATCATCAGTGTCGCGGGGCCTCCAGACGCGGCCTTCGCCCGTGAACTGGGCCTCAACGCGGTCCTGCGCGCGGTGATGGGCGCGCTGAGCTTCAAGATCCGGCGCAGCGCCAAGCGCCACGGAGTCACCTACGAGTTCCTGTTCATGAAGGCCGACGGAGACCAGTTGCGTGAACTCGCCGACCTCGTCGACGCCGGGAAGATCCGGCCCGTCATCGACCGGGTCTTCCCCTTCGAGCAGACGCCTGAGGCCATGGACTACGTCCGCGAAGGCCGCGCGAAGGCCGGCAAGGTCGTCGTCTCCATGACGTGAGAGCCAGGCCCTCACCGGACCCCGCGCCTCGGTCGGGGCCACGGTCACCGCGAGGGGCGGCGAAGCCGGCGTGATCGGTCCTTCTTGGCCGGAGACGCGCGGGAGGCAGCGGGCCGGCACAGCGCCGCGCGGGGCACGGGGGGGCCGACGGCGATGGGACGAACGAAACCCACAACCCTTCAGTTGTACAACTTCGCCATTGTGGGTTAGCGTGGGGGCATGTCGTTGGTGGAGGAAGTACTCGAGGACAGGCTCAGCGAGGTGTTCGCCGCGCTGGCCGATCCGACGCGGCGGGCGATCGTGGCCCGGCTGGCGGGCGGGGAGGCGACGGTCGGGCAGCTCGCGGAGCCGTTCGCGCTGACCCAGCAGGCCGTCTCCAAGCATCTGAAGGTGCTGGAGGAGGCGGGGCTGGTCGCGCGGGCGAAGGTCGGGCGCACCAGGCCGTGCGCGCTGCGGCCGGAGCCATTGGACCGGGCGACGGGCTGGATGGTGCGGCACCGCGCGCTGTGGGAGGAGCGGCACGACAACCTCGCGGCGTACCTGTCCGAACTGCGGGCAGGGCTCGGCGAGGGGGCCGGCACGGCGGGGCGCGAAGCCGGAGAGCCCGCGCGGGAAGGAGGCGGGCGATGAGCGAGAGCGCGGAGGTGGGGGAGATCGTGCACCGCAGGGTGCATCGGGCATCGCCGGAGCTGCTGTTCGCCTGCATGACCACGCCCGAGCACCTCGCCCGGTTCTGGGGGCCGAAGGGCACCCGCACGCCGGTCGAGAACATCGTGGTCGACCTCCGGCCAGGTGGGGCCTTCGAGACCACGATGGTCAACGAGTCCGACGGCGGCGCCTACACGATGCGCGCGGTCTACGCCGAGATCCGCGCGCCGCATCTGCTCGTGTGGATCGAGCCCGCGGTGGAGGGCGGCATGCGCACCAGCGTGACCTTCACCGACCTGGGCGACGGGCTCACCGAGGCCGTCACCCGCCAGAGCAACGTTCCGGCCGCCTACCGCTCCGCCGAAGCGCAGGCCGGCTTCGCCACCAGCCTCGACCGCTTCGACGTCTATCTGGCCGAACTCGACCGGCGCCCGTAGCCGAGCGCCGCGAGGCGTGCAGACAGGAGCAGACCATGCCCACCGCGATCTCCCGGGACGGAACCCCGGTCGCCTACGAGCGCGACGGCTCGGGCCCCGCGCTCATCCTCGTGGACGGCGCGATGTGCCATCGCGCGGGCGGCCCGATGCGTCCGCTCGCCGCGCTCCTGCGGGCGTCGTTCACCGTGCTCGCCTACGACCGCCGCGGGCGCGGCGAAAGCGGCGACACCGCGCCCTACTCACCAGAGCGCGAGGTCGAAGACCTGCGCGCCCTCATCGCCGAAGCGGGAGGCCCCGTCCACCTGTACGGGATGTCCTCGGGCGCGGCCCTCTGCCTCGCCGCCGCGGCCGCCGATCCCTGCGTCCTGTCCGCGGCGCTCTACGAGCCGCCGTTCCTCGGCGCCCTCGCCGACGACGCGGCGGCGGAACGTGCCGCCCGGTCCCGCGCCTACACCGCGGCCTTGGAGACCGCCCTCGCCGAAGGCCGCCGCGGCGACGCCGTCGCCCTCTTCCTCGCCCACGTCGGCACCCCGTCCGGCCAGGTCTCCGCGATGCGCACCCAGCCTTTCTGGCCCGCCATGGAAGCGCTCTCCCCCACCCTTGCCTACGACGACGCCCTCCTCGGCGACGGCACCGTCCAACCGTCCTGGATCTCCACCGTCACCGCCCCCCTCCTCGTCCTGGCCGGCTCCGCCAGCCCGCCCGACCTCCGCGAAGCGGCCTCCGTCACCGCCCGATCCCTCCCCACCGCCACCCTCCGCACCCTGCCCGACCAGACCCACGACGTCTCCCCGACCGCCCTCGCCCCAGCCCTCACCTCCTTCTTCACCGACCATCAGCCTTCGCCCCCGACACCCCGGCACGCCCACCCCGGCTGATCCCACCCGCCCGGCGGCCCGGCAAGGGACGCTCCGAGCGGATGCGGAGTCCCTCCGATGGGGTGTGTCGCTGTCGTCGGCGTTTGCCGTGCTCAGAACCGTCCCGAACACCCTCCGCAGCACGTCGACGCAGGCGACGCCCTCCACACTCGACCCGCACCCCCGCCGTCGCGTGCGACACGCCGGTCAGGCGAGGCCGCCGAGAACGTACTCCGCGGCACGCGGGCGACGCCCTCCTCGCCTGACCCGGTGCGCCGTCGCGTGCGGCGTGCCGGTCAGGTGAGGCGGCGGGCCTCGTTCAGGAGGTAGCGGCGTTCTACCTCGTTGCGGGTGAGGTCGGCGGCTTGCCGGTAGAGGGACGCGGCGGGGGCCGTCCGGCCGGTCAGGCGCAGGAGGTGGGCGCGGACGGCGCGGGCGCGGTGACGTACCAGCGGGTCGGTCTCCAGGCCGTGGCGGTGGTCGAGGTCCGCCAGCAGTGCCAGGCCCCGGTCGGCTCCCCAGGCGTGGGCGACGGCGACCACCCGGCTCAACCGCACCGGGGCGGTCGGGGTGAGGTGCTCCAGCCACAGATAGAGCACGGCGATCTGCGGCCAGTCGGTGTCCTCGGACGCCGCGGCGGCGGCGTGCACCGCGGCGATCGCCGCCTGGAGCTGGTACGGGCCGATCTCGCGGCGCGGCCACACCGCGTCGATCAGCGCCACGCCTTCGGCGATCAGGGTGCGGTCCCAGCGGCCGCGGTCCTGCGCGTGCAGCGGCACCAGCGTCCCGGCGCCGCCGGTGCGGGCCGGGCGGCGCGCCTCGGTGAGCAGCATGAGGGCCAGCAGTCCCGCCGCCTCGGCGTCGTCGGGACGGGCGGCGTGCAGCATGCGGGCCAGCCGGATCGCCTCCGCGGTCAGGTCGACGCGGGTCAGCGCGGGGCCCGCCGTGGCGGTGTAGCCCTCGTTGAAGATGAGGTACAGGACCTTCATCGTGGCGGCAGTCCGCTGCGGCAGGTCGGCCTCCTGCGGCGGAGTGAAGCGGGCGCCCGCGCGCTTGAGCCGCTGCTTGGCGCGGCTGATGCGGGTGCCCATCGTCGCCTCGGCGACGCCGTGGGCGTGCGCGATCTCCGCGGTGCTCAGGCCGCCGACCGCGCGCAGCGTCAGCGCCACCTGGTCCGCCGGGCTCAGCGCGGGGTGGCAGCACAGCAGCAGAAGGGCGAGGCTGTCATCGACGGCGGAGACCTCCGCGGCTTCGCGCGAGCCGGGCGCGAACCCGGCGGCGGCCGTCTCCAGTTCGCGGCGGTGCCGGGCCTGCTCGGCGCGCAGGAGGTCGACCATACGGCGGTAGCCGACCCTGATCAGCCACGAGCGCGGGTCGGCGGGCACGCCGTCGGCCGTCCAGGACCGGTGGGCGGCCAGCAGGGCCTCCTGCACCGCGTCCTCGGCCGCGTCGAAGCGGCCGAAGCGCCGCACCAGCGCGCCGAGCACCTGCGGCGCCTCGGCGCGCAGCAGGTGCTCGACCGGAACGCTCACGCGGTGAACTCCGCGCCCATGATCGGCCGGATCTCCACCGGCTCGCCGAGGGCCGCGACGATCCGGGACGCGATCTGCACCGCGCGCTCGTGCCCTGACACGTCGATCACCGCGAAGCTCGCCAGCACCTCCTTCAGCTCGGCGAACGGCCCGTCGGTGGCCACGGCGCCGGCCGGAGCGGGGCGCACTGTCGTGCTGACCGCGGGATGGCCCAGGCCCTCGGTCGCCACGAGCTCGCCCGTCGCGCGCAGTTCCCGTTCGAGCTCCTGGTAGGCGGCGAACGCGGCCAGCGCGTCCGGCGTGGGCGCGTCCGCGGTCCCGGCGTCCCAGGCCGCCGCCGGCGTGTAGCCGAGCAGCAGGTACTTCATGTCGTCTCCCTCGACGAGGTGCAGGGCCGTCCCTGCCCGGCGATCTTCCAGCGTAGTCAGGCCGACCGCAGGCGCAGGGCCAGCAAGGTCGTCCAGGTGAAGGCGACCAGCCCGTTCACCGCGATCTGGACGCTCATGTGCTCGGCCGACATCGGCAGCAGCAGGACCAGCGCCGCCGCCCCGCTCAGCACCGCCGACGGCACCCGGCGTCCGCGCGCCTCGCGGACGGCCAGGACGACCGCCGCGGCGGCGAGCGCGGTGAAGGACACGACGGCCGCGGCCGAATGCGCGACGCCGTGCCACGACATCCGCGCGGCGGGGCCGTCGGGGGTGCCGGCCGGGAACCCGTGCTCGGGATCCATCGGGAACACCCCTGCGGCGATCATCCCGAGTCCGAACACCGTTATCAGTAGCGGCAGCGCCCTCCGTCCGACGCCCTCGGTGATCGTGCGGCCGATTCCCGCGGCAAGGACCAGCCCACCCGAGCCCGCGGCGGCGAACGCCGCGACCTGGATCCAGCCCAGGTCGCCGACGGCCAGGAGGCTGATCGGGTGCCGGGTGAGGTCGAAGCCGTCCCGGGCGACGGCCTGGGCCGCGGCCGCGGCGAGGAAGACCGGCCCGGCGAGTGCGCCGGCCGCCAGCAGCCGGCGGGTGGTGGGTGTGGTGTCGATCGTGGTGCGCATGTCCGCCTCCTGAAGGGTCGCTCGCCGGATACCTCGGAGCCGGCGCACGGACTTCGACGCCACAGAAAGTGATCCACGTCACGTCGCTTCGGTGCCGGAACACGCGGGACGGCTCCGAGGTACCGGGTGCGAGCACCGACCACGACCCCAGGAGGACGGCATGACCACCACCGACCACGACGACACCGCCGACGACACCGCCCGGCCCAGCGCCGCCCTGCGCGCCCTGGACCGGCTCGTCGGCACCTGGCGCATCTCCGGCGGCGCGGAAGGCACCGTGCGCTACGAGTGGATGCCCGGCGGGTTCTTCCTGCTCCAGCACGTCGAACTCGTCCAGTCCGGACACACCGTCACCGGCCTGGAGGTGATCGGCCACCTCAGGCCCTTCGGCGAGCCGAGCGGCGCCGACGTCGTCTCCCGCTTCTACGACTCCGACGGCAACACCCTCGACTACGCCTACGAGATGACCGGCGACAAGCTGACCATCTGGGCCGGCGCCAAAGGCTCCCCCGCCTACTACGAGGGCGCCTTCAGCGCCGACGGCACCACCGCCACCGGTGCCTGGGTCTATCCCGGCGGAGGCGGCTACTCCTCCACCATGACCCGCCTCTGACCCGACCCGCCTGCGGCGCCTCCTCCCCCGGAGAGGCGCCGCGGGCGGCTCTGCTGATGGTTGACGTTCGCCACGGAAGTTGGGGACCGTGTATCCGTGACGGAGCACACGCCCTGGGAGGATGTCGCCGACCGGCTGCTGGCCGAGATCTTCGAAGACGGGAACGGCGAGGCTCTGGGCGAACTGTCGCTCAACGTCGAAGACGCGTCGGCGGTGGCCCGGTCCCTGAGCGAGCTCGCCGAGCATGAAGCGTACGTGTTCAATCTGGCGATCGCCTGGCGTCAGCTGTACAGGATGACGGGTGCCACGGAGGCGCTCGACCGGGCGATCGCCGAGTTCGAGCGGTGCGCCGACCTCATCTCGGTCGACCATGGGCAGTATGCGCGGTTGCTGACGGAGATCGGCGTGACCGTGCGATTGCGGCTCGAGTTGAACGGCGACCGCGCCGACGCCGAGCGGGCCGTCGGGGCGATGGCCGAGGTCTACGGGATCGCGGAGGACGACCCCGCTGTCCGGGCCCAGCGGGCTCTGCAGTTGGGCATCGCCCTGCAGGACCGCTATGAGCGCACCGACCAGGGCGACGACCTGGACGCGGCGGTCGATCTGTTCCGGGCGGCCGCCCGCGACGCCCCGCAGGACCCCGCGCCCCATGGTGCGGTCGGCAACGCGCTGCGCGTGCGCTTCTCACGCACCCGGGACCTCGCCGACCTCGACCAGGCGATCGCCGCTGAGGAGCGGGCCGTCGCCCTCCACTCGCGAGGGGGCGACCCGAGGGTGCTCAATCACTTCGGCTTGGCGCTGGAGGCCCGCTATGAGGCGACGGGCGACCTCGCCGATCTGGAGCGCGCCATCGCGCTCTTCCAGGCGGCCGGGTCCGGGGTGCCCGACGGTGGCTATGACCAGGTGATCTTCTCGGTCAACCTCGGGCGGGCGTTGTGGGAGCGGCACGGACGATCCGGCGACCGCGCGGACCTGGAGGCCGCCGCGGTGGCGTACCGGCGGGTCCTCACCTCCGACTACGCGCCCTACGGTCGGAAGCCTCCCCAGGTGATCTTCTCCTACCCCTTCCTGCTGCTCGAACTGCTGGGACCCGGCGACACCCTGGAGCCTCTGCCCGAGGCGGTGGACGCGGTGCGCGCGTTCGATGCGGCGCTGGAGGTCTTCCCGGCCGGCGGTGAGCCGCACGGCCGGCTGCTGGGCGGGCGGCGGGCCGCGCTGGCGCGGCTGCCGCGCCCGCGGGCGGGTTCAATCGTGCGAAGGGGCGGACGGACCGCGTTCGTCCTGACCGGCGAGCATCGCGGTGTGCCGCGCAGGATCGTGACGATCCTGCCCGGCGACGGGGAGATCCTCATCGGGGTGGGCGCCGATCCCCATGCGGAGCGGTTCGCCTCGACGATGTCCCATGTCGACCGGTCGTATCCGGACGGGGACGTCCATCCGACGTGGCTGGCCGAGCGGTCGGCCGCCGCGAGCGGCGAGCCGGCTTCCGAGATCGTCCTGCGGTACTTCGCGGATTCGACGATCGGCGAGGAGGAACTCGCGCTGGACGCGCTGCGCTGCACCGAGGGGGGCCGCCGGAGGCGCACGGTCCCTACGGGGACGGGTTGCCCGCGCTGGTGCTGACCGGTCCGTTCGCGGGTGCCGAGCGCCACCTCGTCCTCGTGGGAGAAGAGGTCGAAGCCTGGGGCGGCATGGCCTCCGGCGGGCTCGCGGCGATGGGCTTCTTCATCAACGCGATGAGCGCCGCGGTCACAGCGGTTCCGGAGGCACGGGTCGTAGGCGTCCAGGGCGGTGTCGTCCAGTACTACGGTGATCTGCCCAAGTCGGGCCTGCCGCGCGCAGTCGCCGAGCAGGTCCTCGGCGCGCTGGCTCCCGACGGCCAGGACGCGGGATGGGATCCGGCCGGCTACGACGAGGCCGGGCGGCAGGCTCTGACGCTGCACGCGTCGGCGATGCGCGTCATGGGCGTGTTCGAGCAGACGGGTGATCCTGCCCTGCTCGACAGGGCGGCGGTGGTGTTCCGGGCCGCGATCGATGCCCTGCCCGTCGCGCATCCGCACAGGAGCAACCATCTGGTCACCTTCGCGAGCTTCTGCGACTGGCTCTTCGAGAGCCGGGACGACATCGCGGCGCTGCGCGAATCCGCCCGGCTCTGGCGCGAGATCGCCGCGGCCCCTGACGCGGCGTGGCGGCACGGCTTCCAGTTGGGGCGGGTCCTGGCGATCCTGGGCGAACAGCTCCACGATGCGGAGTCGATCGGCGAGGCCATCACCGAACTGCGCGCGGCCTCGGCGACCGTCGAGCCGGGCGGCGGGGATGAGGTGGAGGTCCTCGCGATGCTCTGCTCGGCCCACCGCCTCCTCGCGTGGCTGACCCGCGACGCCTCCGCCGCGGCCGAAGCCGTCGCAGCGGGCAGACGCCTGGTCGCCCTCGGCGAGGATCATCCGCAGCGGCTCGGCCACCTGGAGCAGCTGGCTCTGGCCCTGCGGATCCGGGCGGAACTGACGGAGGAGCCGGGCCCGCTCGACGAGGCGGTCGACCTGCTCCGCCAGGTGCTTCACGAGAGTCCTTCCGACGGCGTGGAGCAGGCCGGCCGCCTGCACGATCTCGCGCTGGCGCTGGCGTCCCGCGCGGCCGACGGTGACGGGGAAGAAGCGCTGGAGCTGTTGCGGCGCGCGGCCTACGGACACCAGGCGGCCGACGCGGACCAGCGCAGGGCGGTCCTGCTGGCGAGCCTTGCCGGGGCGCTGACCGAGCGGTACCGGCACACTCAGAACCGCGAAGTGCTGGAGGAGGCGCTGACCGCCCAGCGCCACGCCGTGGAGCTGACCCCGCAGGAGGCCGGAAGCCGACCCGCACGGCTGTTGGCGCTGAACTCGCTGCTCCATCAGCGCTACGAGCGGTCCGGTTCGCATGCGGCTCTCGACGAACGGATCGAGATCTGCCGCGAGCTCGCCCACCGCCACCCCGACGGGCCGCGCCTCCTCGGCCAGGCGCTCACGATGCGTCACCGGAGCCGCGGTGAGCATGCTGACCTCGCCGAGGCCATCGAGGTGCTGCGCGGCGCCGTCTCCCGGACGGCCGCCGACGCGCTCACCTTCAACGATCTCGCACTCGCCCTGCAGAGCCGCTACACCGAACTCGGTGATCTCGCCGCGATGCGCGAGTCCGCCGAGCTGATCGAGCGTGCCGTCCACCTCACTCCGGCGGGCTCACCTGACCTGCCGGGCCTGCTGTCCAACCTCGCGCACGCCTACCGCACGCTCTTCGAGCGCACCGGGGAGGCGGTGATGCTGGACCACGCCATCGACGCCGGGCGGCGCGCCGCTGCCGCAGGCCCCTCCGCCATCATGGACCGGGTCGGGATCCTCACCAATCTCGGGCTCGCCCTGATGGTCAGGGCGCGGACGGTCGGCGACCTGGCCGCGGGCGCCGAGGCCGTCGGGCTTCTGCGCCAGGCAGTGGACCTCCTGCCGCCCGACTTTCATGATCGGGGGCTCTACCTGTCGAACCTCGCCCTGGCTCTCGCCGCCCAGGATCCCGCGGAGGCGCTGGAGGCCGCCCGCCGGGCCGTCGAGACGACGCCTTACGGGGCGGCCCGCGCCGAACGGCTCACCAACCTGCTCCTGCACCTTGCCGAGCACACTCCCGATGCCCTCGACGAGATCATGGCGACGGCACGGGCGGTTCTGGAGATCGAGTACGCGCCGCCGATCACCCGTGTCCGCGCCGCCGGCGTGCTCGGCGGCCTGCTGGCCCGCCGCGCGGAGTGGGCCGAGGCGACACGCGTCTACGTACCGGCCATCGAGCTGCTGCCCCAGGTCGCGCCCCGCGACCTGGCCCGGACCGACCAAGAGCACGGGCTCGCCGGTCTGGGACCCTTGGCCGAGGACGGCGCCGCCTGCGCGCTGCGATCCGGTGATCCCGAACTCGCCCTGCGGCTGCTGGAGCAGGGCAGAGGCGTGCTGCTCGGGCAGGCGCTGGACGACCGGAGCGACGTATCGGAGCTGCGGCTGCGGTCCCCGGAACTCGCCGAACGTTTCGAACGGCTCCGTGACCGGCTCTCGGACCCCGCGACCGGAGCCGATGAGACGCGGGTGCGGCTCGGACAGCAATGGCGCGAGGTCCTCCAGGAGATCCGGTCGGCGCCCGGCTGGACGGACTTCCTGCGGCCGCCGCAGCTGTCCGAACTGCTCGCGGCCTCCGCGCACGGCCCGATCGCGGTGCTCAATCCCAGCGAGTTCGGCGGCGACGCGCTGATCGTCTCGCCCGGCGGCGTCCGCGCCGTACCGCTGCCCGGCCTCACGCCCACGGCGCTCGACGAGCAGATCAACGCCCTGCGCGCGGCTCTCCAGGCATCCGGTGACCTCGCGGAGATCCTGCGATGGCTCTGGGACGTCGTGGCCGAGCCCGTCCTGAACGAACTCGGGTTCACCGGCACTCCGGAAAGCGGGCGCTGGCCGAGGCTGTGGTGGTGCCCGGCCGGGCCGCTCGCCCTGCTCCCGCTGCACGCGGCCGGGCGCCGCACCGATGGCCAGGACCCCGAGCCCGCGGTCCTCGACCGGGTGATCAGCTCCTACACCCCGACGATCAGGGCACTGCTGCACGCCAGGAGCAACGCCCTGGACGAGCGGACCGATGCCGACGAGATCGTCGTGGTGTCGGTTCCGAACGCCCCGGGCGCGCAGCCCTTGCCCGGTGTCCTGCACGAGACCGAGAACCTCGTCCGGCGCTTTCCCGGCAGCACGGTTCTCGCAGGTCGGGACGCCACCCGCGAACGCGTCCTGCGGGCCCTGGCCGCACACCGGATCGCGCACTTCGCCTGCCACGCGACCTCCGACCCGGTCAGGCCTTCGCACAGTCACCTCGTGCTGTGGGATCACGAGCGCCGCCCGCTCACCGTCCTCGACCTCAGCCGCAGCGACCTCGGCCGAGCCCAGCTGGCCTATCTGTCAGCGTGCCAGACCGCCGCGACCTCCCCGGCGCTGGCCGACGAGGCGCTGCACATGACCGCCGCCTGCCAGCTCGCCGGATTCCCGCACGTGATCGGCACGCTCTGGCCCATCTCCGACTGGTTCGCCGCGCGGACCACTCATGAGGTCTACACGGCCCTGTCCGGCTCCGGCGGCATCGACGTCGGCGCAGCCCCGGAGGCCCTGCACCAGTGCCTGCGGCGCGCCCGCGACCGGGATCCCGGACGTGCCGGGCTCTGGGCGGCTTTCGTTCACTTCGGCTCCTGACCGCATCCTCGTGCCGCGCCGTCCGGACGGCGACGCCTCGCAGCCTTTCCCGGTGGCGCGCCTTTCCGCGGTGAAAGGCAAAGCCCGTGTCAAGAAGCGAGCCGATGGGGCATGCTGCTTGCTGAGGAAAGGTGGTCGGCGCTTGAATCAGCCTCTGCTCAGCGAGCTCACCACGGATGCGGCGACCTTGGACCCGACGGGGCGTTCCTCCGCCCCCGGCATCATCGTCCAGGTCGATGCCGAAGGCCGTCCGGAGTCCGCGAGAGACGCGACGGGCCCCCTGCGGTTGCAGGTCGTCGCCGACGACACCACGGTCGAGGGACTGCTGTCGGACTACGACGTCGTCACGGCGGTCCTGTACGAACGCGTCGTCGTGGTGCTGGTGGACTCCGGCGGCGCCGCGAGCGGGGTCGTCCCGCAAGAGCATCTGGTGTACGCGCTGACGGCGCAGAGCGGGATGCGCGGCGGCGACCTGTTCGGCCACGACGCCCAGATCTTCGGAGAACCGAAGAACGAGCCGATCGGGGGCTCGAACGTCCGCTGCCCCTCGTGTGGTCACACGGCGAGGTACGACTACATCGAGCCGGGCGAGACGACGTGCGTCCGTTGCGCCGCCGTGCTCAGGCCGGAATAGCCGATGGGTGGACTGGTCGACAGCGCCGCCGGGCTGCTCAGCAGGCGTCTGGTCGTCACGACCTGGATTCCGCTGTTCGTGCTGCTTGCCGTGCTGGCGTTGCTCGCTGCCGCCGGCACCGGCTGGTCTTCGCTGATGTCGGTGTGGAGCACGGTGCCCGCGGATCTCCGGGTGCTCGCAGGGCTGGCCTGCCTTGCGGTGACCACCCTGCTGGCCCAGGTGCTGAACGCGGTTCGCCCCGGCCTGATCCAGATCTACGAGGGCTACTGGCCTGCCCGGCTGGTGGAGCGGTACCGGGGTCGTCATGAGGAGATCCATCGCGGCCTCGCCGGTGCCGACCCGTGGCCGGCCGCCTATCCGCGCGCGCCGCGCCGGGTGCTGCCGACCAGGCTGGGCAACGTGCTGCGGGCGGCGGAGGAGCATCCGAGGCTCCAGTACGGGATCCCCGCGGTCATCTTCTGGCCACGGCTGTACAGCGTCCTGCCCGAGATGTTCCGCGCCACGCTCGCCTCGGCCGCCGCCGGACTCGAGCTGATGATCACCATGAGTTTCCTCGGGCTCGTCCTCGCGGTCGCCGGAACCGTCGTGTCGGCGGTGCTGCTGCCGTGGTGGGCGGCGCCGCTGGTGCTGCTGGCGGGCGTGTCGGTGTTCTGGTTCGGCTATCTGGCGGCGGTCCGGGCGGCCCTGCCGTATGCGAACCAGGTGCGGGCGGCCTTCGATGTCCACCGCTGGAAGCTGCTGCAGGAGGCGGGGCTGCGTCTGCCCACCGCCTACGGGGAAGAGCGGGCCCAGTGGAACCAGCTCGCCAAGCTGTGGGCGGGGGCCGGGCCGGACTCCGACCGGGCCGACCTGCTGCGCTACCCGTTCGAACAGTTGCCGCCCGACCCGGCAGCCGGTGCCTGCACATTTCAGGCGGCTGCCCCCGGCCCGGCGCCTTCTCCTCCGCCACCACCGGTCGCGAGCCCGGTGCCGTCGCCTCCGGCGCCCGCGACCGCACCGGCGGCTCCCGCGTCGACCGCGCCCGCAGATCCGCGACCGCTTCCGAGCCGAGGCGCCCGGCTCGGGCGTGATCTCGGCCTTGCCGTGCTCCTTCTCTGCTGCGTCACCGTCGCGGTGACGGTCATCGCGGAAGTGCGCAGGGACGAACCCGTCACCGCACGCCATGGCGTGCCCGCCTTCCACCAGCTGGCGGTCGCGGACCTCAAGGGCCCGGCGGACCGGCTGATCGGCCGGTACACCGTCGCGCCGATCGGGTCCGGTGCGGAAGTCGACGGCAAGGCGCTCGGCCCGAAACTGGCGGTCGGCGCACTGGACGGCCGCTCAGTGGTCACCCTCGCCTGTGCGTCCGGCACTTCGATCATCGTCCGTCGCGGCGACACCGCGACGCTCCGATGGACGCCGGACAAGGCGACGTCCGCCCAGAGCGTCGACGATGTCCTGCTGCTCGCGTGGCTCCCGGGCGAGCGCGCGGTGCTGGCGGTCCGATCCGCCGATGTCGGCCGCCTCCCCACATCGGTAGCCGTACAGTTGGCGCGCGGCTGAGGGCCGAACCGACGTCCCCGAGGTCACGCGGACCGTTAACGGCCAGGACGGACAACCGTGCCCCCGGCCCGCAGGTGGCACGGGAGACTCGCCACATGGTCGTCGATGTGATCCGGACCGCCTGGCGCCGACCGCCGTGCCGCGATCGAGGGCAGGGCGCGTGAGCGAACGCGATGAGCTCATCGCGGCGTTGCGCCGGCGGTTGAGCCGGTCGGTCGAAGAACAGGACCCGGCCGCGATCCTGGGCGCCGAGGTCCTCGTTCAGGCCCGGCATCTCGCCGAGCACCTGGAGCACGATGACGACCTCATCGGAAGGCATCTCCTGGGCTGGCTGCACTGGAACCGCTACCAGGCGCTGCCGGACGGGATCGGTGCGGCGGATCTGCAGGCGGCGCTGGACAGTTTGGTCGTCTGCTTCATCAACGACGTTCCCGACGGCGACCTCCCGGCGAGCCTGCTGCCCTCTCTGGCGGACCTGTCGGCGCCCGCAGCCGCCGACTTCCTGCGCCGATCGCTGGATCTGCCCGATCCCGCCGAGTTGTCCGCGAGCATCGACTTGTGGCGGCGCATCCTCACCCATACCGCTGCGGACGGTCCCCCCGTCGGGTACCTCAACAATCTGGCGATAGCGCTGCGGAGCAGATTCCTGCTTCTTAGTACTGCGGCGGACCTGGAGGAAGCGATCACGATCAGCCGTCTCGCGGTGCGTGCCGCTCCCGCCGACGGCCTCGACCATCCCCTCGCCCTCAGTAACCTGGGCATCGCGCTGCGGACGAGGTACGAGTACACGGGTGCGGTGGCGGACCTCGCCGAGGCCATCGACGTGGGCCGCCTGGCGGTGCAGATGACCTCGCCCGATCATCCTGAACACGTCAGACGGCTCAGCGGTCTCGGTGCCGCGCTGCGCACCAGATTCGGGCATACAGGGGTGGCCGCGGATCTGGACGAGGCCGTCGACATCGGCCGCCAGGCCGTGCGGAGCACTCCCCCCGGTCACCCCAACCGCCTTGTGCACCTGAGCCATCTGGGCGTGGCGCTGCGCACCAGGTTCGAGCACGCGGGCGCGGTGGAGGACGTGAACGAGGCGACCGACCTGCTCCGCGAGACAGCACGGTCCAGCTCCGTTGGGCAGCCGAATCATCCGGTGCATCTGGGCGAGTTCGGCACCGCTCTGCGGATCAGGTTCGACCGGCTCGGCGAGGCGGCGGATCTGGACGAGGCGGTGGAGGTGCTCCGGGAAGCCCTGCGCGTCACCTCCCCCGACCACGCCGACCGTCCCGGACGACTCGGTGCTCTGGGCGCGGTCCTGCAGGCCAGGTTCGACCGGCGGGGCGAGGTGCCTGATGTGGACGAGGCCGTCGACGTGCTTCGCGAAGCGGCGCGAATCGCCCCCGCCGACCACCCCGGCCGCCCCACGATGCTCGACTCGCTCGGGGCCGCGCTGGAGGCGAGGTTCGACCGGCTCGGCGAGGCGGCGGATCTCGACGCGGCGATCGCCGCCGGGCGACAGGCCGTGCAGGCGACCCCCGCACGCCACCCGGGCCGACCCGGCCGACTGCACTGGTAGTTGTAGATCCGCTCCGCTGCGGCGGCCTGACCATCGATTGCATACGGGCCCGTTGGTGCCTTGAAGTTGAGCTGTCGTCCGTCGCAGCGGAGCGCCCTGGCCGTCGCCGTACCGGTCCTGTTGAAGATCATTCGATGGTGGGATGGGTGTTGACCGCGTCTCCCGCCTCGTGCTGGCCCCTGCTCATTTCATTGACCCCCGGTTGTCCGGTAATCGACCCGCCGTCCGAGGAGCCTTCGGGCGGCGTGGGTGGTGCCGGAGCGGACCACGCAGTGACCTGATAGGAGCATGACCCCGCCCCCGGGCAGGGCTCGTACCAGTGATGTCCAGCAGGTCCGCACCGCCGCCGGCAAGAACGTCAGCACGACCCGAGACGAGGCGATGTGACCATCACCCACCAGCCTGCCCGCGCCCATGAGGTGTGGGTCGGCGTCGACACCCATCGCGACGTGAACGTCGCGGTCGCCCTGGACGAGCGCGGTCGGCGACTCGGCGAGATCTCGGTGGACACGACCCGGCAGGGCAACGCCGAACTCGTGGCCTGGGCGCGAGGGCTCGGCGACCGGGTTCGCGGGTTCGCGGTGGAGGGGACCGGCACCTTCGGCGCGAGCCTCACCCGCCACCTCCAGGCCGAGGGCGTGCCCGTCGTGGAGGCGACCCGGCCGCGCCGTGACCGGATGGCCCAGCGCAACGACGGCAAGAGCGACAGCTTCGACGCCCTGCGCGCCGCCAAAGGGCTCCTGGCCGAAGACCTCAGCATCGTCCCCAAGAGCCGCGACGGGGACGTTGAAGCCCTGCGGACCCTCAACGTCGTCCGGCGCAGCGCCGTCAAGGCCCGCACCGCCGCGATCAACTCCATGCGCGGCATCCTCGTCTCCGCCCCCGACCAGCTCCGCGACCAGTTCCGCGGCGCCGCCAAAACCGACCTGATCGACCGCTGCTCCCGCCTGCGTCCCGGCCCCGACGGCGGCCTGGAGGGCTCGCTCAAGCGGAGCCTGCGCCGCCTGGCCCGCCGCTGCATCGCGCTCACTCAGGAAGTCGCCGACGTCGACGCCGAGATCTCCATGCTCGTCCAGCGCTGCGCCCCGCAACTCCTGGAACTCCAAGGCGTCGGAGCCGCGGTCGCGGCCACGCTCCTGGCCGCCGTCGGCGACAACCCCACCCGCCTGCGCAGCGAAGCCAGCTTCGCCCACATGGCCGGCGCCGCGCCCCTCCCTACAGGGAGCGGCCTCACCAGCGGACGCCACCGACTCAACCGCGGCGGCAACCGCCAAGCCAACAACGCCCTGTGGACCATCGTCCTGACCCGCCTCAGCCGCGACCCCCGCACCAAGACCTACGTCGCCCGCCGCACCGCCGAAGGAAAAACCAAGAAAGAGATCATCCGCTGCCTCAAACGCTACGTCGCCCGCGAGGTCTACCAGGTGATCATCAAAGCGATGGACCCCGGACAAGCCCACCCCGCCACCACGGCCGGACAGCCCGGCCGTCGATAAGACGGTCTAAACGCATAACTTGCTCCCACCAGGGCAACCAATGCCGGAACCGTAAACGAGGCAGGTGGCTGAGGTCGATCACCGAGGAGGCCGCAGGACGCACTCGGGTGGTGGGGCGGATGTCGTTCGCGTTCTGCACAGGATGTTCGGCTTGGACGGGGCGGGCCCTTACCGGAACATGCCCGCCCCTCCACGGGATGGAGAGGCGGGTGCGGCGCCGACGGGGAAGTCTTCTCAAGGGTTACAAGATCCGATCCGACCCACCACTGCCGGCGCCGCGCTTGTGGGCGGTCTCAGCCGCGGGCGGCGTCGAAGCGCGCGGTGACGTCGGCCCAGTTCACCAGGGACCAGAGCTTGGCCACGTAGTCCGGGCGGACGTTCTTGTACTGCAGGTAGTAGGCGTGCTCCCAGGCGTCGAAGACCAGCAGCGGGGTCGAGCCGATGCCGACGTTGCCGTGGTGGTCGTAGACCTGCTGGACGATCAGCTTCTTGCCGATGGGCTCCCACCCGAGGACGCCCCAGCCGGAGCCCTGGACGGTCTGGGTGGCCAGCGTCAGCTGCCTGCTGAAGGCCTCGAACGAGCCGAAGTGCTCGTCGAGTGCGGCCGCGAGCTCGCCGTCGGGGCGGTCGCCGCCGTCGGGGGACAGGTTGTCCCAGAAGATCGAGTGCAGGACGTGCCCGGACAGGTTGAACGCGAGGGTCTTCTCCAGGCCGACCAGTCCGCCGAGCTGTTCCTTGTCGCGCGCTTCTTCGAGCTGCTCCAGGGTGTCGTTGGCGCCCTTGACGTAGGCGGCGTGGTGCTTGCTGTGGTGCAGCTCCAGGATCTCGCCGGTGATCGCGGGCTCCAGCGCCGCGTAGTCATACGGCAGGTCCGGCAGTGAGTAGGTCGACATGATCCCTACTATTGCAAGTAACTCGCAACAACAGCAAGTACGCAACAAGTTCAGGCGTGTGCCTCCCTTCCCAACCCTCACCGCCGAGGGCTCACCCATCCCTCTCACCGGGGCGCTCGTGCGCACGACGATGGGTTCGATGCGCTGACGTTTCCCCAGAGCGGACCCTTGCCGGAACATAGGAGCGTCAACTTGGGGAACGCCTTGGCCGCGCGGTTCGCGCGTTCGGGTGAGGCCGAGGTTCTTGAGGAGGCGATCGGCTTCTTCCGTGAGGCGGTGCGCACCTCGTCCGCCGACCATCCGCACCACGCGACGATGCTCAGCGGTCTGGGCGGCGCTCTGCGGGGGCGGTTCAAACGCACCGGCGAGGTGGGTGACCTGGACGAGGCGATCGAGATCTGCCTTCTGGCGGCTCAGCGCACTCCCGCCGGCCATCCCGACCGTCCGGCACGTCTCAACGGTCTGGGCAACGTGCTGTGCGCGAGGTACGAGCGCCGGGGCACGCCGGCGGATCTGGACGAGGCGATCAAAGCGCTCCGAGAGGCGGTGCGGGACACCCCGTCCGGCCATCCCGACCTCCCGGCATGGTACGTCAACCTGGGCAGCGCGCTGAGCACCCGGTACGCGAGGTCAGGTGCCGAGGGCGACCTGGACGAGGCGATCGAGGCGGGCCTCGCCTCCGTCCGGCACCTGCCCGCCGACCACGCCGACCGCCCCAAGGCGCTCGGCAACCTGGGGAGTGCGCTGCGCACGAGGTTCGAGCGCCGGGGCGCGGCAGGCGACCTGGACGAGGCGGTCGAGCTGCTTCGCGAGGCTGTGCGGGCCACCCCCGCCGACCACACCGACCACCCCGAGATGCTCGCGAATCTGGGAAACGCGCTGGCCGTGCGGGCCGAGTCGGCGGGGACGGCGGGGACGGCGGAGGACCTGGGCGAGTCGGTCGAGGTGCTGCGCAGAGCCGTGCGGACCATCCCCGCAGACCACCCGCTCCACGCGGCGGTGCTCGGAAACCTGGGGAGCACGCTGAAGGACCGGTTCAGCCGTTCGGAGGCGGTCGAGGATCTGAACGAGGCGGTCGGGATGCTTCAGGAGGCGGTGCGCCGGGTGCCCGATGATCAACCCGATCACGCCCTGCTGCTCAACAATCTGGGAGCCGCACTGCACGCCAGGTTCCAGATCTCAGGCGCGGCGGAGGATCTGGAGGCGTCGGTGGCGGCGCTGGAGGGGGTCTTCGCGGCAGAGGCCGCGGCACCGTCGATGCGCGTCCAGGCCGGGCGTGCTGCGGGTCGCCTGCTGGCCGGAGCGGAGACGGCGCGGGCCGCGGCGCTGCTGGAGAAGTCGGTCGGCATGCTGGAGGAGGTGGCTTCCCGGGAGCTGGGCCGGGGCGATCAGCTTCGCGCGGTGGGCGCGCTGACCGGCCTGGCGGGCGAGGCCGCGGCGCTGATCCTTGAAGATGAGTCGCGCCCCGGGCGGCAGCGGGCCGAGTCGGCACTGCGGTCGCTGGAGTTCGGCAGAGCGAGGGTGATGGCGCAGATGCTGGAGACCCGTACCGATCTCAGCGAGCTGGGCGAGCGGCATCCGCGGCTGGCCGACCGCTTTCAGGAGCTGCGAGCCCTGCTGGACCGGCCCGAGCCGACGTCGCACTCTCCCGGAGGGTTCTCCGGGCTGGAAGGGGGTGCGGCGCGTGACGAACGGCGTGCTGCCGCGCGGGAGATGCGGGGACTTCTCGCCCGGATCCGGAGCCTTGACGGTTTCACGTCGTTCGCCGGGCCGCCCGCGGTCGAGGAACTCAAGGCGCAGGCCGGCCATGGCCCGGTGGTGACGTTCAACGTCACCCCGCGCCGCAGTGACGCTCTGCTCCTGACGGCCGCGGGCGTCGTTCTCGTCCGGCTTCCGGATCTGAGCCATGAGGCCCTCATCGACCAGGTCAACGGCTTCCACCAGGCCCTGCAGGAAACCGGCCACGGCCCGATGGGGGCGCGGATCGCGGCCCAGCGGAGGATGGGACGGACTCTGGAGTGGCTGTGGGACACGGCGGCCGGGCCGGTGCTCGGCGCGCTGGGCATCACGGGCGCGCCGTCGGCGCATGATCGGTGGCCGCGCGTGTGGTGGGCGCCGGGCGGACTGCTGGGCTTGCTGCCGCTGCACGCGGCAGGACACCACACCGATCCGCCGGGGCCGGAACGGCGGGTGGTGCTGGACCGGGTCGTCTCCTCCTACACCCCTTCCATCGGAGCGCTGCGCCACGCCCGCCGTCCCGTGCGCCCGGCGCCGGACCGGTCGCTGATCGTGGCGATGCCCACCACTCCGGGACTCGCCGGTGGAGCGCCGCTGCCCCAAGTGACGCGTGAGGCAGAACTCCTGAGCGACCGGCTGCCCGACGTCACGCTTCTGGCAGAGCCCGCCCCCCGGAACACGCCTCCCGAGGGCGACGATCCAGAGGCCCCGACCCGTGTGCGGGTGTTCGCACGGCTGGGCGAGGCGACTGTCGCGCACTTCGCCTGCCACGGATTCAACGATCCCGCCGATCCGTCGCGCAGTCGGCTGCTGCTGCACGACCACGCCGGCGATCCGCTCACCGTGGCCAGTCTCGCGCCGCTGGATCTCGGTCACGTCCGCCTGGCCTATCTGTCGGCCTGCTCCACAGCAGTCTCCTTCCATCAGGATCTGCTGGACGAGGCAGTCCATCTCACGTCGGGTTTCCAGCTCGCGGGGTTCCCCCACGTCGTCGGCACGCTGTGGCCCATCAACGACCGCGCAGCCGTCGACATCGCCGACGACTTCTACGCGCACCTGGCCGCCCCTGACGGCTCCCTGCGCTGGCAACACGCCGCCCACGCCCTGCACCGAGCCATTCGCACCCGATACGCCGCCACGCCCGGCATGCCCTCCCTCTGGGCGGCACACCTCCACGCGGGCGCATGACGCCGACCCGCGAAGCGTCGAGGGCGATCACGCGGTACCGGCCGCCGTTCCTGATCTCCCCGGCCTGATCGGTCGGTGGACGTTCAGGTTCGGGTGGTGTCGGCGGGGGTGGTGGGGAGGGTGGCGGCGCAGCTGGCCAGGAGGCGGAGGGCGTCGTGGGCGGGGGTGCCGGTGGGGGCGGTGTAGACGGTGAGGGTGAGGCCGGGGTCGCCGGGCAGGGCGAAAGCTTCGAAGTCCAGGGGGAGGTGGCCGACTTCGGGGTGGTGGAAACCCTTGCTGCCGGTGTGGTGGAGGCGGACGTCGTGGGCGGCCCAGCGGGTGCGGAAGTCGTCGCTGCGGGTGGACAACTCGCCGATGAGGTCGGAGAGGTCGCGGTCGTAGGGGTCGCGTCCGGCTCCGGTGCGCAGGATGGCGACCGAGGTGTCGGCGGCGGCGTCCCAGCTGGGGTAGAAGTCATGGGCGCGTGGGTCGAGGAAGCAGAAGCGGGCGAGGTTGACCGGCCGGTGCGGGGTGTCGAAGGCCGGGGCGTACAGGGCGCGGCCGAGATCGTTCGCGGCCAGGACGTCCAGGCGGCCGTTGCGGATGAACGCGGGCCCGTCGGCGAGGGCGTCGAGGACCTGCTGGAGGCCGGGCCGGATCTTGTGCGTGGGGCGGCGCCGCTGCCGGGGACCGCTGCCTGCGGTGCGGGCGAGGTCGAACAGGCGGGAGCGCTCGGCCTCGTCGAGCTGGAGGGCCCTGGCGATGGCGTCCAGGACGGCTTCGGAGGCGCCGGCGAGCCTTCCGCGTTCCAACTGGGTGTAGTAGTCGATGGACACCCCGGCCAGCAGGGCCGCTTCCTCGCGGCGCAGGCCGGGGACGCGCCGATTGGTGCCGTAGACGGTCAGCCCGGCCTGCTGCGGGGTGATCCTGGCCCGGCGGGAGACCAGGAACTCGCGGATGTCGTCCCTGTTGTCCATGCCCCCAGCCTACGAGCCGGACTCACCATGAGGGGGGTGCTGTCGACCCCTGGAACACCAGCCACTGCCACCAGGCCGTTTTCGCAGGTTGTATGGGCGAGGGGGCCACGAGGGAGGTCAGGAGTGGCGCGGGGGTCGGCTGAAGGCAAAGACCAGCCCTGCCGCGGATGAACTCCGCCGCCTGTCAGCAGTAGGCCGCCCACCTCAAGGAATAGCCCTATTTGAGGAGGTATGTGATGGGTCTGGACAAGCCGTCGGATGCCCGGCCGATGTTCGGGGATCTGGTCCCCGACCTGGGTCGGCCGCAGATCGTCGAGGAGAGCTGATCATGGAGTTGGTGCAGAAACCGGCGACCGTGAAGGGCCCGGCCGAGTGGTTCGCCGGGGACGTCTGGTTCGACGTGATCTATCGGGGCGAGGACCCGTCTCGGGCGCGGGCGAACACGGTGAGGTTCGCGCCCGGCGCCCGCACCGCCTGGCACTCCCACGGCCTGGGCCAGACACTCCTCATCGTAGAGGGCGTCGCACTGATCCAGTCGCGCGGCGGACGGCTGATCGAGGCGCACCCCGGCGAGGTGATCTGGACGCCGCCGGGCGAGGAGCACTGGCACGGCGCCGCCCCCGACCACTTCATGACCCACCTGGCGCTGTGGGAGGGCGACGACACCTCCTGGCTGGAGCACGTCACCGACGCCGAATACGGCGCGCAGCGCTCCGGCACCCGCGCCTGACCGGCGCCCGCATCGACGACGAGCATTCACCGAGACAACGAGGAGATCTCCCATGCGTGGAGTAGTCCTGAACGGGCCCCGCGACGTCCAGGTCGTCGACCGCGACGACCCGAAGATCAGCAAGCCGACCGACGCGATCATCAAGGTGACGGCGGCGTGCGTGTGCGGGTCGGACCTGTGGCCCTATCGCGGCATCGAGAAGACCAGCGGCCCGGCTCCGATGGGGCACGAGTACGTCGGCGTGGTCGAGCAGACCGGCGACCAGGTGAAGAACGTCAAGGTCGGCGACTTCGTGGTCGGCTCGTTCTTCGCCTCCGACAACACCTGCGAGATCTGCCGGGCCGGCTACCAGTCCCGCTGCGTGCACGCCGAACTCATCGGCGCGATCGGCACCCAGGCGCAGTACGCGCGCATCCCGCTCGCCGACGGCACCCTGGTCGCCACCCCCGGCCTGCCGGACGCCGACCTGGTCCCCTCGCTGCTGGCGGCCTCCGACGTGCTCGGGACGGGCTGGTTCGCCGCCGTCGCAGCCGAAGCGGGCCCGGGCAAGACCGTCGCGGTCGTCGGGGACGGCGCGGTCGGCCTGCTCGGCGTCCTTGCCGCCCGGCAACTCGGCGCCGAGAAGATCGTCATCTTCTCCCGGCACGCCGACCGGCAGAAGCTCGCCCTGGAGTTCGGCGCGACCGACGTCATCACCGAGCGCGGCGACGAGGGGGTGAAGGCGCTGAAGGGAATGAACGGCGGGCTCGGCGCCCACTCGGTGATCGAGGCGGTCGGCACGCAGGAGTCGATGATGCAGGCCATCCGATCGACCCGCCCGGGCGGGCACGTCGGCTACGTCGGCGTCTCCCATGACGTCTCGCTTCCCGGGGACGAGCTGTTCTTCTCCTCCGTCCACCTCCACGGCGGGCCCGCCCCCGTCCGGCGCTTCCTGCCCGAGCTGATCGACCTCATCTGGAACCGGACCATCGACCCCGGAAAGGTCTTCGACCTCACCCTCCCCCTGGAGGACGCCGCCGAGGGCTACCGGGCGATGGACGAGCGCCGCGCCATCAAAACCCTGCTCACCCTCTGAGGAGCGCCCGAGGAGTGCGAAGCGGGCGAGGCGTCTCGGTCCGTTCCTAAGCACCCTGACGCCCCCGGTCTCCTCAGCCGGGACGCATCATCTCCCTTGCTCGAAGGGAACGACCTTCGGCTGCTCCCCGCCCGGCGGCAGGACGAACTCGCCGTCGATGTCGACGTAGCCGGAGCGCTTGGTGGGAATCGGCAGCGCGGGATCGGGGCAAGGGCGGTCCGATCCCCCACCGCAGACGGGTCCGCTGAAGTAGGAACGCTTCTGCACATCGACGGGCCAAGGGTCGGCGTGCATACCGATCCACTGCGCCGGGACGTTGTAGAAGGTGAAGAAGCACGCGCTGACCGCGGCGAAGATCGCGAGGAATCTGGTGAGCTGCCGGCGCGCTGCGCCTCCGCGCACATGGTCCAGGCCGCGCTCGACGACGGTCCTGCCGCGGTCGTCGGTGAAGTAGCGCAGACAGCACAGCGCCGCCTGGACGGCTCCCCACATCAGCCCCTCATAGACGGGCCATTGGTAGTAGTGACCCGCGTTGATGGACAGCGACTGGATGGCGCCGGGATACGAGTACATTCCGGCGGGCAGGATGACGCAGCCCTCCATGACGAAGTCGAAGACGATGGCCATCGCATAGGTGAGGCCGATCAGCTGAAGATCGCTGATCTTCGGCCATCGCGCCTTGATCCCGCGCATGAGCCGGCATCCGGCGATCGTGATCAGGAGGACGCCGAACGCGTAGCCCGGCGCGTTCGTCAAGATGGGTTCCGGCACCTGGTGGCCCGGCTCCTCCGGGGACACCCAGCCGGGAATGTTCGATGACCAGGAGCCTCGGTTGAACAGCCACGCGTTGTACGTGCACCACGTGTTGACGTAGTTCAGCAGCGGGTCCTGGAAGAACATCAGGCCCATGGAGACGCTGAGCATGCCGTCCAGCGTGATGCGCCGCTCGCGCCGCCAGGGCCTGATGATGAACCACCACGCACAGAGCGGCACCAGGACCCACATGGCGACCATGTTCGCGGTCAGCACCACCTTCATGTACGTCGGCGGGTCGCTCGGCCCCGAGGGCACCCGCTCGAAGTACGGCCCGGTGACCCACCGGGTCCACACGTACAGCTCGAGCGCCAGGATCAGCCCGCCCGCCGCGGCCCAGATCAGGACCGGCCTGGACTCGGGCCGCGTTCCCGGCTCGGCCGTCGCCTCCCGCGGTTCGGTGACGGCATCGGCCTTCGTTCCGTCCGGCATGTCACTCACAGCACCCTCCTCGTTGGCGCCCGACTTGCCCCGGCATGCACACCCGCAGGGTACTCATCGGTATCTGAGAGGGGAATGAGTATCTGAGATGCTTCTCGGGGGCCCGTCGTTGAGGCAGGTGAACGCGACCGAGCGTCCTGAACCGGTCAGCGGGGGCGATCGACGGGGCATCGGCACCCTCTCCCGGCGCGCGAGGCCAGGCCACGGCCCTGTGACATACTCGCTGGCATGGTCGAGCGCTGGACGAGGGAGCGACGTCTGGAGCACACTCGATCGCTGCTCCTGGACGCCGCGGAGCAGGTGTTCGCCGAAAAGGGCTTCACCCAGGCGACCATCGACGACATCGCCCACACGGCGGGTTTCACCAAGGGCGCCGTCTACAAGCACTTCGGCACGAAGGAAGACCTCTTCCTCGCCGTCAGCGACAAGTACTGGCGCCGCTACTTCGACAACTTCACCGAAGTACTGGCGGCGGCGACCTCGGTGGGGGCCCGCGAACTCGACGAGGTCGCCCGCCGGTGGCGCCGCCTCAGCCAGGACCGCGGAGTGGAGCACGCCGCACTCGGCCACGAGTTCACCCTGTACCTGCTCCGCAACCCGGAGGCCCGGGAACGGGTCAGTGCGAAAAGGCTGAAGGTCGCCCAGGAACTGGCCGCCTTCATCGTCGAGGGCCTGGACAAGATCGGCGGAACCCTGCTGATGCCCGCCCTGACCTTCGCCCACGTCCTCATCGCCACCAGTGACTCCGTCGTCCTGGGAACCCGACTCGACGACGTCGATCTCTACCGCCCGACCCTCGAAATGTACATGTCGGCCATCAAACTGCCCTGACCCGATTCCCCGATGACGCCCCTGGCCGCCTGATCGCCGGGAAAGGACTTCCTCGCTCAACCCTGGCGACCCCGGCCTTCAACCTCGGTAGCATTTTGGATCATGTCGCAACTAAATGCGCGAATCCTTGGCGGGCGCTACCGGCTCCTGGACCGGGTGGGGCGCGGTGGGATGGGTGCGGTCTGGCGGGCGCGTGACGAACTCCTGGGGCGCGAGGTCGCCGTCAAGGAGATCGTGTTGCCGCCGGGTCTGGACCAGGAGCACCTCGCGGAGGCGCGCGGCAGGGCGGTCGGCGAGGCCCGTGCCGCGGCGCAGGTTCGGCATCCGGCGGTCGTGACGATCCACGACGTGGTCATGGAGGGGGATCACCACTGGATCGTGATGGAGTACATCAAGGCGCGGTCGCTGGACGATCACCTGCAAGATCGCGGCGCGTTGCCGGTGGCCGAGGTCGCCCGCATCGGCGCGGTCCTGGTGGGCGCGCTCCAGGCCGTTCATGACCTGGGCATCCTGCATCGTGATGTCAAGCCCGCCAATATTCTCCTGGATGACGACGGCCATGTGGTGTTGACCGATTTCGGGATCGCCACGATCGAAGGCGACGCCCGCCTCACCGCTTCGGGATTTCTCATCGGCACGCCGGGCTACATGGCTCCGGAACGGCTGCGAGGCGACCCGGCCGGACCGCCTTCCGATCTGTGGTCTTTGGGAGCGGTTCTCTTCACCGCGGTCGAGGGGCATCCCCCGTACCAGGGAAACACCCCCATGGTGATCGCCTCAGCCATCCTGACCCACGACCAGGTTCCGCTGCGGCGGGGCGGACCGCTCAGTGCGGTGATCCTCGGCCTGCTCACACCGGATCCCGCCGATCGCCTGGACGCGCGCGCCACAGCTGATCGTCTCGCGAAGATCGTGGAAGGCCGGGGCCTGGACAGCCCTGCCGGCTCATGGCCCCAGCCTGATCCCCAGGTTGAACTGACGCGGCGAAACCCGCCCGGCGAGGGCACCGGGCCCGTACCCGCCGCCTCGCCCGGGGACGACGGGCAGGGGCGGCCGAACGACCTCGCCACGTCACCGGCGGCACAGGTCAAGTACCGGACGCGGACGGGTCCGGTACTCCTCGCCGCGGTGGCCGGCGCCGTACTGGTGGCGGTGGCCGCCGCTGCGATAGGCATAGGGGCCAACGACACCGGGGACTCTGCGGCGGCGCACCGTCCCGAAACGAGAGCCGGGAACTCGGCCGCGCCGACGCCCAGCAAGGCGGCCGGTGATCCGTCCGTGAAACCCCTGGCGAGTGGCAGCCAGGAGGCGACCATCTCGCCGTCGCCCGAAACCGTCGAGAAGCCCGCCGCCGTGCCGCACACCAAGAAGCCGACCGCATCTGGGAAGCCGACCACGATCAGGCTGCGAGCCCGTTCCAACAAGAAATTCGTCGCATTGGACCCGGACACGCTGACGCTGGCCGCGAACCGCACCGGCGCCGGACAGGGGGCGAAGTTCACCGTGACGTATGTCGGCCATAACGATATTCAGTTGAAGGTGAAGTCCAACGGCAAGTTCGTGACCGCGGACGGTCCAGAGGGCACGAAGCCCCTGATCGCGAACCGCGACGCGGCTTCGGACTGGGAGACCTTCCTCCTGGTGCGCAACTCCGACGGTTCGGTCAGTCTGCTGTCGCGCGCCGACAACAAGTACGTGACGGCGAACAACGGCACGGCGCCCCTGATCGCGAACCACCCCGCCAACGACAACTCAGCCCGCTTCGACCTCATCCCCAGCTGACGCGGCGACGGACCTCGACCGCCTGGAGCATCTGCTCGGCCCCCTCAGCGGTGCGCCCGGAGCGTCCTGGCCCGGTAAAGATCTTCTCGGCGAAGGTGCACCCACAGCTGTCCGGCGGCTGGGACCACGTTCGGGAGCGGAGGGCCGGAACCCGTGTGGCCTCGTCCGCTCCGGCTCAGTTCGGTGGTCCTCGCGGTGGCCGGTCACGCCGCCGCGTGCGGGATCCATGCTCGCGAGCACGTCATCCGGCAGGGCGGAGCGGGTGCGGGAGGCACCCGAGAGCAGCTCGATCTTGACGTCCCCGTTGGCGATGAAGACGAACGTGGTGCCGTGCGCCTCGAAGCGCCGTTCGAGGACGAAGCCGAGCTTGTCCGAGTACCACTCGATCATCGCGTCGAGCCGCTCAGGGGTGACGCTGATACACCAGGGAGAACCCGGCCATGGGACCAGCAGTACCACCCTGACGGACA
The DNA here is from genome assembly GCF_054783995.1 of Actinocorallia aurea. Lineage (NCBI taxonomy): Bacteria > Bacillati > Actinomycetota > Actinomycetes > Streptosporangiales > Thermomonosporaceae > Actinocorallia > Actinocorallia aurea. The sequence continues at coordinate 316,346 of NZ_BAAGPQ010000028.1, read as the reverse complement.
AGTCCCCCACAACAGAATGCACCCCGCTCCGGGAGCCGAGGACAGCCGAACTCCACTCCCGTCAGCCCCCGGTCCGGTGCGGCTCTCGACCCCATGGACGGCGGGTGGCTGCCGCGTCACCACCGACGCCGTCCAGGTCTTGGGCGGCAGCGGCTGCACCCGCGAGTGCCTCGTCGTCTCCCGCGGCCTCCTCTGACCGTGAGAAGAGGCGGACCGCCTTCGTTCGGCGGTCAGGCCGAGGTCCGTACGATGACGTCGGCGGCGTTCAGCGGGGCGGGTGGCGGCACCGGCTCGCCGTGGAGCGCGGCGACGATGCGGCCGATGAGGTCGGCCGCGTTGCTGGAGGGGTCGCCGACGGCCACCGTGGTGAGGGACGGCGTGTAGAGGGCGGCGAGGGGATGGTCGTCGATGCCGATCACCGCGACCTCGTCCGGGACCGAGACGTCCAGGTCCGCCAGGGCCGCCAGGACGGCGAAGGCGGTCTCGTCGTTGTAGGCGCAGATTCCCGTGGCTCCGGCGTCCAGCAGCGCGGCGACGGCGGCGCGTGCGGCTTCCCGTCGCGCCGGCACGGCCTGGGAGGGCGAATCGGAGAGGCCGAGCTCCCCGCAGGTCGCCTTCACGTCCTGGTGGCGCGAGGCGTCGAAAGCGGCGAGCCTGGGATCGGGTGTCCCCGCGTAGGCGACGACGCGGTGGCCGCGCTCCGCCAGGTGGCGTACCTGGAGTACGGGTGGCCGCTCCCCCACGGCGGCGTCGGAGAGCGCCACGACGACCGGGGCGTTGAAGGCGCGCAGGTAGGCGCTCTCCTGCGGGTCGGGCTCGGTGAGGTGCAGGACCGCCGCGGGGGCGAGTTCGTTGGCGGGGTGCCGGACCTTCGCGGCGGGGTCGTAGCCGAGCTGCCACACCAGATTGAGGCCTCTCGCGCGCAGCCCGTCGGCCAGCGGTTCAAGATAGGGGGCATAGCTGGGCGGGACGATCGGCGCCCGGTGCGCGAACAGGATGAGATCGCTGGCGCCGCGGGCCAGGGCCCGCGCCGGGGCGTAGGGCGTGTAGCCGAGACGCGCCGCCACCGCCAGGACGCGTTCCCGCGTCTCCTTCGGGATCGTCTGTCCCGGCTTGTCGTTGAGCACGTAGCTGACGGTCGCGGTCGAGACCTCAGCCTCCCGTGCGACGTCCGCGCTCGTGACCCGCTTCGGTCGCCCGCCCATCGCGATTCCCTCCTCGGCGCTGCTTGACGCCTGTGTGACGCGACATTAACTTATGCGCCTAAGTGATACTACTTGCGCGCTTAACCCAAGCTCACACCCCACCCCTTTCACCGCAAGAAGTACGAAGGGTCGCATTGGCCTCCACCCACGCCGAGCCGTCCCCGGCACCCTCGCCATCCGCCCCATCCGATCCGTCCGCTGAACGAAGAGAAGAACATGACCTACCGCGATCCCGCAGCCCCGATCGACGCCCGCGTCGAGGACCTGCTGTCCCGCATGACCCTGGAGGAGAAGGCGGGACAGATGTTCCACACCATCCTCCTCATGGGCCCCGACGGAGAGCTCTGGGAGGGTGAGAGCCCGTTCGGCGCCCTCTCCACCGACGCGTTCGTCTCCGGCAGGCTGATGACGCACTTCAACGTGCTGCAGGTCGCCTCGCCCGCGAAGATGGCGGGCTGGCACAACCGTCTGCAGGAACTCGCGTCCCGGACCCGTCTGGGCATTCCGGTCACCATCTCCTCCGACCCGCGGCACAGCTTCACCGACAACCCCGCCACCGCGCTGTTCTCCGGCGCGTTCTCCCAGTGGCCGGAGTTCCTCGGCATGGCCGCCACCCGCGACGCCGAACTCGTCCGCGCCTGGGCCGACATCGTCCGCCAGGAGTACCTCGCCGTCGGCATCCGCGTCGCCCTGCACCCGATGGCCGACCTCGCCACCGAACCCCGCTGGGCCCGCGCCGTCGGCACCTTCGGCGAATCCGCCGAACTCGCCGCCGAACTCGTCGCCGCCTACATCCGCGGCCTCCAGGGCGACGAACTCGGCCCGCACAGCGTCGCCGCCATGACCAAGCACTTCCCCGGAGGCGGGCCCCAGAAGGACGGCGAAGACCCGCACTTCCCCTACGGGCGCGAGCAGGTCTACCCCGGCGGGCGCTTCGACCACCACCTCATCCCCTTCGAAGCGGCGTTCGCCGCGGGGACGTCGCAGATCATGCCGTACTACGGCATGCCCGTCGGGACCGAGCTCGAAGAAGTCGCCTTCGGCTTCAACCGCGGCGTCATCACCTCCCTCCTACGCGAGAAGTACGGCTTCGACGGCATCGTCTGCACCGACTGGGGCCTGCTCAACGACATGGAGATCGGCGAGACCACCGAAGTCGCCCGCGCCTGGGGCGTCGAGGACCTCACCCCGCGCGAACGCGCCCGCAAGGCCCTCGACGCCGGAGTCGACCAGTTCGGCGGCGAAGCCTGCCCCGAACTCATCGTCTCCCTCGTCCGCGACGGCGACATCACCGAAGAGCGCATCGACACCTCCGTCCGCCGCCTCCTGCGCGAGAAGTTCCGCCTCGGCCTCTTCGACGCCGCCCCGCTCGACCCCGAGAAGGCTGCCGCGACCGTCGGACGGGCCGACTTCCGCGCGGCGGGCCGCAAGGCCCAGCGCCGCTCGATCACCCTCCTGAAGAACGACGGCGTCCTCCCGCTGCGCCCCGGCGCCCGCGTCTACACCGAAGGCATCGACCTCGGCGCCGCCTTCCCGGCGGCGTCCTCACCCGACGAGGCCGACGCGGCAGTGCTGCACCTGACCGCGCCCTACGAGGCGCGCAGCGGCAACTTCCTGGAGGCCCTCTTCCACGCGGGCGACCTCTCCTTCCCGCAGGAGGAGATCCAGCGGGTGACCGCCATCGCCTCCCGCGTGCCGACCGTCATCGTCATCCACCTCGACCGCCCCGCCGTCATGCCGGAGATCGACGCGGCCGCATCAGCCGTCCTCGGCGAATACGGCGCCGACGACGAAGCCCTGGCCGCCGTCCTCACCGGTGCCCACCAGCCGGAAGGCAGACTCCCCTTCGACCTGCCCTCCTCCATGGCGGCCGTCAAGGCAGGCCGCCCCGACGTCCCCCACGACACCGCCGACCCCCTCTACCGCTTCGGCCACGGCCTCACCTACTGAGCGGCCCCGATCGTCCGGCGGAACTCTCCGGCGCGCTCGCGCCGCTGAGTGACCGCCCCGAAGGTCGCGGACAGTGCTCCCGCTCTCGGGAGGAAGCCGTCGTGCATGCGCAGGCATGCAACCGTCGGGGGCTGCACCGATCAGTCTTGAGCACTCGATGCCACCACAGAGCTGGAGCCTCAGGATGGTCCACCACAAAGTCGAAGAATGCATCTACCACCTCGCGGAGCCCTTCCCTGCCTGCCGGGGCCCGGGCGAACAGCTCATCGAACACGTGATCAGGGATCGACCGGACCACCGGCGGCCTGATCTGCGGCCGTAGCCGGGCACGACGGTAAGGCTGCGCGGACTCCACGACCGATCTGCCGGCCGCCCCCAGCCTCCACGCCTACGAACTCTGGCTCATCGGCCCCGCCGGAGCCCGTCCCGCAGGACTCCTCGACGGATCCAGCGACCCCAGCCTCACCCCGCCGCTCACCGACACCACCCACATCGGCCTCACCATCGGACCCGCCGGCGGATCACCGGCCCCCTGCGAACCGGCACTGCTCCCCCGCAGCGGCCGCCTGTCGGGGATTGACGCTCTCTTCACCATCGCTTGTCCGCCGGTGGGCATGAGGGATGAAGAGTCGTGTCCTCGCTGTGCGGGCGGAGGTGCGTCGGGAACACGGGAGCGGGGATGGGTGGCTGGTCGATCCGCGTGCGGCTGACCGTGCTCGCCACTGTGGTGATGACCCTGCTCTGCGTCCTGGGGTGCGTGCTGATCACCGTGTTCAACTATGAGCAGGCCGGGGTGTTCCGGGCCGAGCAGATCGAGGCGTCCGCGCTGAAGACCGTCCACCTGATCAAACGGGGCGCCCTCACCACGGTGCTGGCCGACCCCGGACCGCCCACCACCGCGCTCCAGGTCGTCAACGCCCGCGGCGAGGTCGTCGCGGGGACCGGGGCGCTCGGCACGCAGGACCGGCTGTCCAGGCTCGTCCCCCCGAAGGACGACACCACCCGAGATGGCACGATGTGCAACGTGGCCGACACGCCCGGGTGCCTGGTCGTCGCGGTGTTCCGTGTCTACCAGGGCGACGGCGACTGGTACGCGTACGCGTTCGGTGAGCCGGTCCCCTGGTACATCAGTGTCCAGTTCGTCGGCCAGCTGCTCACCTGCTCGCTTCTGCTGATCCTGCTCACCGCATGCGGGACCGCTCTGGTGGTCGGGCGGGCGCTGTCTCCGGTGGAGCAGATCAGGCGGGACGCTGCCGAGATCGGCGACCACGTGGCCGACCGCAAGGCCGAGGGCCGCCGTGTCCCGCTGCCCGCCCACGATGACGAACTGCGGGCGCTGACGGTCACCGTCAACGCGCTGCTGGCCCGCATGGAGGAGTCGATCCAGCACGAGCGCCGGTTCGCCTCCGACGCCTCCCACGACATGCGCAGCCCCATCACCGCGATGCGCATGGAACTCGACGACGCCTTCGACAACCCCGACGACACCGACTTCGAGGAACTCGCCCACCGCGTGGCGGGCAGCGTCGACCGGCTGCAGCGGCTCGTCGACGACCTGCTCGCCCTCACCCGCCTGGACGCGGCGGCGCCCGCGGCCCGCGAACGCCTCGACCTGGCCGCACTGGTCGGCGCCGAGATCACGCACCGCGAGCCGGACGAGCGCGTCGAGGTCCACGCCCAGCATGTCCTCATCGACGGCTCACGCTCCCAGCTGTCCCGACTCGTCGCCAACCTGCTGAACAACGCCTGCCGCCACGCCGACCGGCACATCCGCATCCACATCTACCGCGACGGCGACGACGCGGTCCTCGACGTCGACAACGACGGCGACACCATCCCCGCCGAGCAGCGCGAAGCGATCTTCGATCGGTTCACCCGCCTGAAGGACTCCCAGACCAAGGACAAAGGCGGCAGCGGCCTCGGCCTGGCCATCGTCCGCGAGATCGCCACAGCCCACCACGGCACCGCCACCGCCACCACCTCCCCCCTCGGCACCCGCCTGCGCATCCGCCTCCCTCGCACCACCACCCCACCCCCAGACGAGCCCTGACGAACAAGCCCAACACGCGGGCACCACCCCGGAAGGACCCGCGCCCCGCCCTCAGGTCCCGCCGGGTATCCCGGCGGGACCTCGGTGCGCTGGTCAGAAGGATGAACCGGCGGTCATGCCTCCGTCCACGACGAACTCGGCTCCGGTGGAGAACGCCGACTCCTCGCTCGCGAGATAGACGACCAGGGCGGACACCTCTTCGGGCAGCCCCATGCGCTTCAGGGTGCTCGCCGTCAGGTCCACGTCGGCGACGCCGTGCTCGGCGGCCATGCCCGCGATCATCGGGGTGTAGATCGCGCCGGGGTGCACGGAGTTGACGCGGACGCCGTGCTCGGCGAGTTCCAGCGCCGCGGACTTGGTGAAGCCCCGCAGCCCCCACTTGGAGGCCGTGTATCCGTGCATGCCGGACACGCCCTGGAGGCCGGCCGCCGAGGAGATGTTCACCACCGAGGCGGGCCGGGCGGCGACGAGCGCGTCCCTTGCCGCGCTCAGCCCGAGGAACGCGCCGGTGAGGTTGACGTCGAGGATCCGGCGCCACTGCTCGTCGGTGTACGCGCCGAGGGGTCCGCCGTCGAGGATGCCCGCGTTGTTCACCAGGACGTTGAGGAGCCCGAACCGCGCGAGGGCGGATTCGATGGCCGCCGCCCAGTCGGCGGCGCTGGTGACGTCGAGGTGGACGTAGAGGCCGTCGATCTCCTCGGCGAGTGCGGCGCCGCGCTCGTCGGAGACGTCGGCGACGACGACGTGCGCGCCCTCGGCGGCGAAGGCCCTGGCGTGGGAGGCTCCCATGCCGGAGGCCGCTCCGGTGATCAGCGCCACTCGCCCTGCGAGCCGGCCGGTCACCGGGTCTCCGCCAGGACGCAGTGCGTGCCGGTGAAGATCGACGGCATGCACTTGTTGCAGTGGATGCACAGCGAGCGGGCTGAGGAGTCGGCCTGCATGCGGTTCAGCAGGCCAGGCTCGCGCAGCAGGGCGCGGGCCATCGCGACGAACTCGAAGCCCTCGGCCATCGCCTGGTCCATCGTCGCCTTCTCGCTGACCCCGCCGAGCAGGATCAGCGGCAGGTCCAGGGCCGCGCGGAACTGGCGCGCGCTCTCCAGGAGGAAGGCCTCCTGGTACGGGTAGCTGCGGATGAAGTGCTTGCCGACGAGCTGGACGCCCAGCTTGACCGGCTGCTTCATGACGGCCGCGAACTCCCGCAGCGGAGCCTCGCCGCGGAAGAGGTACATCGGGTTGAGCAGAGAGCTGCCCGCGGTCAGCTCCAGGGCGTCGAGGCTGCCGTCGCGCTCCAGCCACTGAGCGACCTGGAGGCTCTCATCCAGCCAGAAACCGCCGGGCACGCCGTCGTCCATGTTGAGCTTGGCGAGGATGCCGATGCGATCGCCGACCGCCTCGCGGACGGCGCGGGCGATGCCGAGCGGGACCTTGGCGCGGTTGGCGAGGGAGCCGCCGAACTCGTCCTTGCGCTTGTTGAGCTTGGGGCTGAGGAACGAGCTGGCCAGGTAGTTGTGGCCGAAGTGGATCTCCACGGCGTCGAAGCCCGCCTCGATCGCCATGAGGGCGGCGTCGGCGTGCGCCTTCGTGACGCGCTCGATGTCGTCCTTGGTGGCGCCGCGGACCAGGGCGAGCGCCTGCGGGTTGAAGAAACGCGCGGAGCTGATCGCCGGCAGTCCGTTGGACTTGCCGTTCGCCACAGGTCCGGCGTGCCCGATCTGGGCCGAGGCGGCGGCGCCTTCGGCGTGCACCGCGTCGGTGAGGCGGCGCAGCCCAGGCAGAGCCTCGGGCCGCCAGTAGATCTGGTCGCGTTCGGTACGGCCTTCCGGGGCCACCGCGCAGTAGGCCACCGTGGTCATGCCGACGCCTCCCGCGGCGTGGGCGCGGTGGAACTCGATCAGTTCGTCGCTGACAAGGGCACCTTTGGTCATGCCTTCGAAGGTCGCGGCCTTGATAGTGCGGTTGCGCAAGTTGACGGGGCCGAGCTTCGCGGGGCTGAAGACGTCGGGGATCGTCGTTTTCGGGGTGGTCATCGCGGGGCTCCGGTTCAGAAGGTCATGGCGGTGGGGTAGGCGTCGGGGCGCATGGCGGCGTCGGTGCCGCCGTCCACGTAGAGGATCGTCCCGGTGGTGTAGCGGGCCTCCGGGCGCAGGAACTGGTGCACCCAGAAGGCGATGTCCTCGGGCTCGCCGAAGATCCCAAGCGGCATCGGGGTGGGGAACGCGTCGGCGTCCAGGTCCTCGCGGCGGCCGGTGGAGCCGAGCATGAGCGGGGTGATGACGGCGCCGGGAGCGACGGCGTTGAGCGTGACGCCCTTGCGGGCCCACTCCTCGGTGACCGCCGTGCGACGGACCCAGCGGCTGACGGCGAGTTTGGAGGAGGCGTACGCGCCGATCGACGGCACGAGGTCGGTGATCTCCTTCGGCATCGCCGCCTGCGCCTCGCGGGCGCGGAGCCTGGCGGCCTCCTCGTCGCCGGACAGGGCGAGCCCGACCAGGTCGTCGTCGACGAGCGGCACGGTGGAGGCCGAGTTCGAGCTGATGACCACGGCCCGTCCGCCGCCTCCGCGCGCCAGGGCGGGGCGCAACGCCTCCAGCAGGGTGGTCTGCCCGAAGTAGTTGATCGAGATCACGGCCGCGGCGTCGGCCATGTTCGGGCCGACGCCGGCGATCGCGGCGACGCCGTCCAGGGTGTCGCCGCACTCGGCGAGGATCCCCTGGGCGGCCGCGGCGCGGCCTTCGGGGGTGGAGAGGTCCGCGATCACCTGGGCGTCGCGCAGGTCCACCCCGATCACGGTGTGCCCGGCGTCGGTGAGCAGCGCCGCGGTGGCGGCGCCCATCCCCGAGGCCGAGCCGGTGACGGCATAGGTAGCCATCGGTCATCCCTTCTCTGGGGGTCCCGGGGTTCCCGGGCCATCATCAGTCAATCACTGATTGAATGATGGTTGCGCATCTTGTGGTCCAATGGCCAGATGCCAGAGGAGACTTCTTCGACCCGTGACCGCCTGCTGGCCGCCGCAGAGCGGTTGTTCCTGTCCAAGGAGCCCGAGCGGGTGTCCGTGCGGGCGATCAACGCCGAGGCAGGTCTCAATCCCGGCGCCGTGCACTACCACTTCGGCTCCCGGGAGAACCTCGTCGCCGCCCTGCTGGAGCGTGAGCTCGTGCCCGTCTGGGCGGATCGGCTGGGTCCGCTGGCCGAGCGCTCCCAGAGCGACGCGGCGGCCGACACCCCGTCGGTCCGCGACCTGGTGACCGCGCTGGTGGAGCCCTTCGAGGACCTGGTCAGCACCGAGAAGGGCCGGATGCTGTGCCACCTTCTGGCGCGGGCGACCCTTCAGCGCCGGCGGATGCCGATCTCCTCGCCCTGGTTCAGCTCGACCCCGTTCGAGGTGATGCTCGGCCGGGCCCGACCCGACCTGTCGGTCCGCCAGATCTCCGACCGCTGGCGGCTCGCCTTCACCCTCCTGCTGGAGATCTACGGAAGCTCCCTCGCCGCGGGGCCCAGCGAGAAGCCGCCGACCATATCCGGCGCCGCCATCATCGACTTCCTGACCGCCGGCCTGGACGCGCCGCCCAGCGCCTGAGATCAGGCCGGGGCCGCCACCTCGGGTCGCGGCCCCGGCGTTCGTCAGTGGTGGGCTCCGCCGTCGATGCGGATCTCGGTCCCGGTGAGGAACGCGCCGTCGTCGGATCCGACCCTTCCGTCCCGGCCCGGCGCCGTCGGCGCCGGTCAGACCCCCGCAGGGTCCTTGCGCGGACCGGCGAAGCCACTGTGATGCGGGTCGCAATTCCGGATCTGTCGGATAGGGACGTTTACCTGATTGGGGAAAGGGCTATAACGAATACATGCTTACTCTTTTGTGGCTGATTGCAGTGGTCCTGGTGATCTACGGAATTTACGTGCTGATCGCCCAGCGCAATGTCCTCCTGGGCATCGCCCTGATCGTCATCGGCCTGCTCGTCGGGCCAGGCGGCGTCAGCATCTTCAACTTGTAGGCACCAGGGCATGAACCCCGCCCGGCCGAGTGGAGGTCCCACTCGGCCGGGCCCTGTCATTTCACCCCGGAACCTCGGAGACAGATCAAGCCGACCGCAGAGGGCACGAAATCCGTGGCGATCGCGAATTCGACCGCCCGTGCTCTTCGGATGAAGCGACCGGTGACATGGGCAGGGAATGACGACTCCGATATAGCACCGTGATCGGCGAAAATGGGTCGTGATGTGGGCCAAGGTCCCTCATCGCACTAGCGACCAGACCCCGCTCAGCGATGTCGCCGCCTTCCGGCCTGGAGATCTCCCCTCGCGAAGCGCGGCCGCGCTCGCGTGGCCGACCTGCCGGGACGGGTGACGTCGGTCGCCCTACGGGTCGGGCGAGAGATCCGGGAAGCGCCCAGGCAGGCGAACCGGCGGCGGTTCGGGTCTTGACCTCGAGTTCGGTCGAGGTTCTAGCGTCGGGGGAAGGCCGGCGGAGAGAAGGAGAGCGATCGTGTCCGATCAGCACATTGATTCCGGAGTGCGACTTGATCACACGGTGGTGAACGCGAGCGACCGCACCGTGTCGGCGACGTTCCTCGCCGGCATCCTCGGGCTGAAGGTCGGCGCGCCGACGGGCCCCTTCGTGCCCGTCGTCGTCGACGGAGGACTCACCCTGGACTTCTACACCTACACCGGCGGTCCCGTGCAGAGCCAGCACTACGCCTTCCGGGTCCCCGCTGCGGAGTTCGACACCATGATCGACAGGCTGGAGCGGTCCGGCGTCACCTACTACGCCGATCCCCGCCACACCCGTCCCGCGGCCGTCGGCGAGCACGGCGGCTGGCGCAACGCCTACTTCGCCGACCCGGACGGCCACAACATGGAGATCATGACCTACCCCTCCGAAACCTGAGAGGCGCCGAGGGACATCCCGGGACCGGCGGAGCCTGGTGGCCGCCTGCCGCCGCCCGAGTCGACGACGGGCAGGTGGCGGGCTTCATCACGATCCGCTCCCGGCGCCCAAGGTCCCGCAAGGCACGGACTTTCGTCCCAAGGTCGCCGACCGCCCGTCCCGCGGCGCTCTCTGATCGTAAGGTTCAGGGGTGGCGATGGATGAGGCGGTCGAGTTCGTCGTGGGTGAAGCCCTCCAGGATCTGGCGGCGGGCCGGTGGCGCACCTCCCGCACGGACCGGCTGAGCGCGAGTCAGCTGCGCCAAGCGCTGGCGCCCTTTGCGGGGCCGCGCCCCGAGGAGCCGTTGCGCGGCCGGCTGGAGGCGCTCCGTGAGGGCCTGGCCGCGATCGCGATCGCGGTCGCGTCCTGCCACGGACCGATGGCCTGGTGCCTGAGCCGGTGCATGCTCGCCTTCAACCCCATCCTCGGCTGGCGGTCGCTGGCGGCCGACGACCGGCACTCCTTCGGCACCACCATCCCCGCCCCCGGCCAACTCGCCGACGCCGAACAGGCCTTCTCCCGCCTGCACGCCTTCCTCTCGGACTCCCAACACTGGAGCTGACCCACAAGACGCTCCTCCGCGGACACGGTCCCGACCGCCCGTCGGCGGCCGTGTCCGTTACGGATCTCTTTCCGACGGTCACCACGTGAACGCCCAGGAGCTCAGGGAAGCGTCCAGGCGCATCCCCTTGACGGCATCGCCCTCTCCGATACGCTTAACATGGTCGTTAAGTGAAGGGAGGCTTCGCATGGCCGGCTCCGATCAGCTCAGCGCGGTGTTCGCGGCGCTCGCCGACCCGACTCGACGGGCGATCCTCGCCGAACTGGCCGAACGCGACGCCACCGTCACCGAACTCACCGCTCCGCTCTCCATCTCGATGCCCGCGGTGTCCCGGCACCTGAAGGTGCTCGAACACGCCGCGCTCATCTCGCGGTCCCGGTCGGGCAAATGGCGCGCGAGCCACCTCGAACCCGCCCCCCTGCGCGAGGCCGCCGACTGGATCGACCACTTCCGACGGTTCTGGGACTCCTCCCTCACCCGCCTCGACGCCCACCTCGCCGCAGTGCAAGCCGCCGAACGGGCGACCGACGACCCCAGGGAGGTCGAATGAACACCAGAACTCCGCAACTCGTCATCTCGCGCGTGTTCGACGCGCCGCGCGACCTCGTCTACCGGGCGTTCACCGACCCCGACCACCTGGCGGCGTGGTGGGGTCCGGCCGGGAACTCGCTGCCGCGCGACGAGATCGAGTTCGACGTGCGCCCCGGCGGCCATCAGCGGTGGACGGAGGTCAACGCGGCCGAACCCGGCCTTCGCGTGCGCGTCCACTTCGACCTCACGGGCGTCGTCGGCGGCGCACTGCTCGAAGGCGTCATGCACGTCGGCGGCCGGCTGCCGGAGGGCGTCGAGGCGTTCGAGACGAGGCTCCGCATCGAGTTCCATGACGAGGCCGACGGGCGGACCCGGCTGGAGATCCGCCAGTGGCTCCCCGAACACCTGGCGCACCCCAGCGAGAACGGCTGGCGCCAGGCGTTCACCAAGCTGGACGCCGCGCTGACGAGGGTCCAGGCCGTCGCAGCCGATCACCGAGAGGCATAGGCATGGCAAAGCTCATCTACGTGACGAACGTGTCGCTCGACGGCTACATCGAGGACGAACGCGGCGTGTTCTCCTGGCTCCCCGGCGACGACGAGGTGTTCGCGTTCACCACCGGCGTCCTGCGGTCCGCCGGCACGCTCCTCTACGGGCGGCGCCTGTACACATCGATGGCCGTCTGGGAGACCGACCCCGCTCTGGCCGCCCGGTCCGACCTCACGGCCGACTTCGCGAAAGCCTGGAAAGCCCCGCACAAGATCGTCTACTCCACGACCCTGGCCACGGTGCCGACCGCCGACACCCGGATCGAACGCCACTTCGACCCCGCCGCGGTACGGCGCCTGAAGGCCGAGGCCGACAGCGACCTCACGATAGGCGGCGCGAACCTCGCGACCCAGGCCTTCAAGGCCGGCCTGGTCGACGAGTGCCACCTGTTCATCTGGCCGCTCGCCGTAGGCGGCGGCAAGCCGGGCCTGCCGACCGGCACCCGCACCGACCTCGACCTCCTCGACGAACGCCGCTTCCCCAACGGCGTCGTCCACCTCCACTACCGCACCCTCGAACACTGAACTTTCGTGCAGGTCAGGGGTTTTCTATGCTGGGAGGGACTGCGAGGGGGCCGACATGGACAAGGTGGATTTCAGGACGTTGTTCGACGTCGCTCCGGTGGCGCTGGCGCTGATGTCGCCGGAGTTCGACTACGTTTCGGTCAACCGGGCGCATGAGCGGCTGTTCCGGCTCCCCCGCGAGGAGTGCGTCGGCCGGAACGTCTTCGAGGTCTTCCCCGGGCGCGCCTGGCCGCAGGGGGCCGAGAGCCTGCGGGCGGCGTTGGAGCGGGCGCTCGCCGGGGAGGAGGGCGACGTCCTCACGCTGCAGCGGTACGACATCGAGGTGCCCGGCGGCTCCGGCGAGAGCACCGAGCGGTACTGGATCGTGGCCGCCACGGCGTTCCCGGAGCCGGACGGCACGATCGGCGGCGTGGTCGTGCGGGTCCAGGAGGTCACGTCGTCCGTCGACGGGATCGGCGCGGGCGGCCTGTCCGCGTTCTCCGGAGCCGGGGCGACGCACGCGGCGGCCGTCGAGGCCCGGCTGTTCGCCCAGGCCGGGGAGCTCCAGGAGATCAACCGCAGCCTCCGCAGCGCCGGGGACCAGGAGCGGCGGATCTCCGAGGGGCTGCGGGAGATCGTGCGGCGCCAGCGCGAGGCGGTCGCCGACACCTCCCACGACCTGCGCGGCCCCGTCACCGGCCTCCAACTCCGGCTGGAGGACGCCCTGGCCGACCCCGACGCCGACCCGCGCGCGATCCTGCGGTCGGCCCTGCGGGACGCGGAACGGCTCGGCGACATCATCGGCGACCTCCTCCAACTGGCCCGGCTGGAAGAGGGCGCGGCAGTCCCGACCGAACCCGTCGACCTGGCCCGCCTGGTGCGCGACGAACTGGCCCGCTCCGACCCCGGGACCGCCACCACCACCCACCTGGACTTCGGCGTCGTCGTGAACGCCTCCCCGATCCGCCTGGCCCGCCTCGTGGGCAACCTGCTGGCCAACGCCGAACGCCACGCCCGCTCCCGCGTGGAGGCCCGCGTCACCGCGCAAGGGGACACGGCAGTCCTGGAGGTGATCGACGACGGCCCCGGCATCCCCGACGCCGACAAGGAGCAGGTCTTCACCCGCTTCTACCGCCGCCCCGACGCCCGCACCGCCGACCCGGGCGGCAGCGGCCTGGGTCTCGCGATCTCCCGCGAGATCGCCGAATCCCACGGCGGCACCCTCCACGTCACCGACCGCCCCGACGGCTCCCCCGGCGCCCGCCTGGTCCTCCGCCTCCCCCTGCCCCGCCCCTGACCGCCGACCCCGCCGCGGCGTCAGCCCTCCGCCGGAGGGGGAGGGTTCCGGCCGTACCGCTCGGCCAGGGCGGCGCCGATCGAGGCCAGGTGGGCCCGCACTCCCGTCGGGGATCCGCCGCAGGTCTCGCGGAACCCCCTCGTGGCCGACGCTGTGGGCAGTCGTCTTCTGAGACCGGAGTGATCTATGGCCGGCCTGCGGTGGGGCACCGCCGTCCTCGTCTGCTGTCGCGTGATGCTGTCCGCCTGCTCGGGGGAAGGTCCTCCCGGACCGGAGCCGTCGGGCGCCGCCGAGGGGCGGACGTGCGCCGACAGGGTGGCGGCCTGGGAACTGGCACGGTGAGCGGCGGCGCGGCAGCCGAACCTGTGTCGTTCGCCGTCCGGTAGCCGCCGACATCGGGGCGTCGGTGGGGTGGTCAGCGATTCAGGACGATGGCGCAGAAGCCGACGCCGCCGACCGCCCAGGGCGTCGAGGCGTCGGCGAGGTCCGGGTGGCGGGCGGCCGAGACGACGGCGTGGGCCAGGGACTCGTCGGGGAACGCGCCGGTCAGCGTCAGACCGGAGAGGGCCGACCTGCCGACCACCTCGCCCGTCTGGACCGCCCACGCGGCCGTGCCGAGCAGGCGCGTCCCGTGCGGGCACGGCAGGTGCGCCGACGCGTCGCGGCGCTCGTCGGCCGCAGCGCGGTGCGCGAGCGCGGTGTACCCCTCCAGCGGATCGCCGCACAGGCCGTCGGGCATGTCCTCCTCCCCCGCCACCACTTCTGCCCGCACCCGGCGACCTCCCCGCTCGACGCCCAGTGTGCGCCCGACCCCGTCCGACGCCCCAGGGACTCCCGCCCACGCCTCCCGGGACACCGACGCAGCCCGCACCCACGCCCCGGCCCCGGGCGTGAGTGCGGGGCCGCGGGCGGGGCCGGCGTCAGGGTGCCGCAGGCCCGGGTGGGGGCTCCTCAGCGGGGAGGTGCGGGCGGTCGCCTTCGGTGATCCGGCGCCAGGCGCGACGGTACACGTCGGCGACGGGTTCGGTGGGCACCACCGTGGTCAGCGGGGCGGCGCCGCGGGCGGAGAAGGGGTACAGGGCGTGCTTCCACTCCTCCATCGGCACCCGCGGACCGGGGGCCTCGGCCCACGGGCAGGGCAGGAAAAGGCCCCGGCCCGCCTTCGGGCGGCGGACCATCACGACGAGGTCGGTGGCGGCGAGCTCTTTGCGGGCCGCGGCCAGGCGGGCGGGGCGCCAGCCGGTCCAGCGGGCGGTGTTCCGGTCGGTCGGATCGGGCATCGCCAGCAGCATGAGGTACACCGCCGCGGCGTCCCGCGAGACGCCGCACCGTTCGGCGGCCTCGGCGACGACCCCCGGCACGGAGCGCGAGGGGTCCTGGGGGTACCAGGTGCCGTCCTTGAGCCGGTCGCCTTCGGCGGGGTCGCCCGGATCGGCGAGCAGCGCCGCGAAACGCTCGTCGAGCGCCGTCCGGAAGGCGATCTCGACGGCGTGCGGCAGCTCGGGCTCGCCGCGCAGCAGGGGCAGCCGCGGCTCCTCCGCGAGACGCGCGGCCAGAAGGCCGGGCCGGTACCGGGGGACGCCCGTCTTGAGGAGGATCGCGCCGTACCGCTCCCATCCGTCGCCCTTCTCCTCGGGGGCCTCTCCCGCCGCCTGCTTGAAGTCCGCGATGTCGATCTGGTCCGGCAGCCCGAGGACGAGCCCCGGGTGGGCGAGGCGCTCGCGCACGGCGGCGAGCCCTTCCGGGAGCAGCTTCCGCAGCCGGTCGCCCGCGGGCAGCCGGTGCGCCAGCCAGGCCAGCGACCGCACCGACGATTCCAGCACGTCCGCGGTGAACCCGTCCCTGACGACGGGCTCGAAGCCGTAGCCGCGCGGCTTGAACTCCAGGTCCCGGGAAAGGCCCGGGGAGTTCTCCGGGTCGAGCACCGCGCGCAGGTGGCGTTGCGCCCCCGTCCCTGATCCCAACTCCTGCTCCGCCTTGGTGAGCAGGTCCTCGGGCACCATCGTGCGCCACGGCACGCTCCGGTTCCACACGTCGGCGGCGGCGGCGACGTCCGGGCCCCGGCTCCACAGCAGTGCGGGGTCGGCGGGCAGCAGCGCGCCGACGAGCGCGCGGCGCACCTTCCCCGGCAGGGTCCGCAGGGACGCCTGGGCGGCCTCGGTCTCGGCGGCGTTGCGGCCGAGCGCCTTGCGCACCCCGTCGAGCTGGGAGGAGCCCGTGTGTCCGGAGAGGCCGATGAGGCCGGACACCACGAGCCCGGCGACCGTCGGCGTGGCCCCGGTGAGCCGCGCGAACTCCTTGGCCGGACCGGCGTGCCACGGGGCGGGCCCCTGCGCGTCGAGCAGCGCCAGTGTCGCCGCGACGGGAATGCCCGCGGTGTTCTCGGCGTAGGGGAGCACCTTCAGGACCTCGTACTCCCCCGGTGCCTCGAACCCGCCCGACGGGTCGTGGCAGACCGCCCAGTACTCCGTCGGCGCGCCGTTCGCCCCCTTCTCCTCGCCCACGACGGCGAAGAACGCCCCGCCCTCGCGCTGGTAGCCGCGGCGGGGCTCGCGCTCGGCCTCCTCCGTCCGCGGCCGGACCCTGAACAGCCGCCAGGCGGCCGGGTCGGCGTCGACGAGGCCGGCGGCGTCGAGCAGGGCGAGCAGTTCCCGCAGGGCGGCCCGGCTGGGCTCCGGCACGATCCCGGTCGCGGCCAGCAGCGTGAAGGCTGCGAGAGCGTCGGGCGCCCAGGTGAGGTCGAGGTCCTGGACGGGCAGCTCGATCCACGCGCCGGCCTGCCCGTACCTGCCCTCCCTGAACCCGGCGAGCCTCCACAGCAGGTGGGCGGTCTCGGTCGTCCGGCTGCCGAAATAGCGGCCGCTCTGGTCCTCGCGCAGGCCGTCGACGGCGCGGAACACCGCGTGGTCCCCCGGCGACGCCGGACGCTCGGCGGGAAGGCCGGAGACCGGCCTGAGCACGTCCTCGACGTGCTTCGCCACGTCCGTCAACTGAGCGGCCAGCCGCATCGCGTCGACGACGGCGCGCGCGACGCCCTCGATCAGCACCGTGTCGCCCACGTCGGGCAGTTCGGCGCGCACGCGCTCCTCCACGGCCTCCTGCGGCCCCGCCATGAGACGCGCCGCGAGGTCCCGGTCGACGCGGCGCAGTGCTTTCGAGCCGCGCTCGTCACGCGGCCGGAGCCTGACCCAGTAGTGCGCCGGCGGGATCCGGAACCGCTCCCCGTGCCCGCCGGACATCCAGGTCTCGGCGAGGACGAGCCCGTCCGGACCGATCAGGTGGCAGTAGGCGAAGTTTCCGTCTCCGCTTCGGGCGAGCGCGCGCGGCGCGTCGTCCCCAGGCAGGGTCAGCGGCCACAGCGTGTCGTATCCGGCGACCGCGGGGGTGGCGCGGCCCGCGAGGTCCTCGCCGCGCGCGGTGCCGTCGGGCAGCCTGACCGTCCGCTGCCCGAACAGCCCGCCGACGACCGCGCCGACCGGGGTCGGGCCGTCCTCCGGGAGGGGCGCGAGGAAGCCGTCGAGGAAGGCTTCGCCGGGCTCGGCGAAGAAGTCGGGCATGCCGGGCTCGGCGGGCCGCCCGGTGCCCGGGTCGAGCCTGTGCCAGAAGGGCCCCTCCGGCTGCGGGACGCGCGCCCAGAAGGCCTCGCCGTCCGAGACGAGTTCGGCCGAGCCGGGCGCCGCCGCCTTGCCCGGGCGGATCACCGAGGTGCCGGTCAGCCGGCCTCCGTCCGGCGCTTCCAGGCTGATCCTCGGGAACCTCCAGGTGCCCTTCAGGACCTGGCGGTTCAGGTGGTCGCCCGCCAGGCGCAGCACCCTGTGGGGAGCGGTGTGCCAGTACCCGGAGATCTCGCCGTCAACGGCCCTCCACTGGACGAGCAGCCTCCCGTCCACGTAGCGAAAGCCCGTCGGGCGGCGGGCGGGCACGTGCAGCTCGTGGTCGAGGACGACGCCGGAGCCGTCCAGGACCACGGCGCGCCTGTCGTCGGCGAGGACCAGGTAGGGCCACTCCTCGGCGATCAGCGGCGTGCCCGCGCCGTCCGGCGGGAAGAACCCGGCCATGGCCTCCTCGAAGGCCGGCCAGACGAGCTCGGCGAAGAGGCCGCCGCGCAGGGTCCTGGCCAGCAGGTCCGCGGGGTCCACGGACCGCAGCGCGGTGCGCGCCTCCGCGCCGGCGGTCCGCAGGATCTCGGGGCGGAGCTCCTGCAGGCCGCCGAGCCGGACACCCCACGTGGGCAGATCCGACCCGGCGACGCGCCCCGCCCGCTCGACCGCGAGCCCCCGCACATGCGGGCGCAGCGCGGGGGCCTGGTACAGGACCCGCTCATGGTCGGGCCCGTGGTAGTGCGCCCTGCTGATCTCGTCCCGAAGGCCCTCGGCGAAACGCGGGTCGGCGCCCAGCGCGGCGAGATCGCGGCGGTTCTCGTTCGCCGTCCACTCGGTGAGGGACAGCCCGCGACGGGACGGGCCCGCGACGGGCAGGCCGAGCGCGAGCAGCAGATCGAGCAGCTCGGCGCTCCTCGGCGCGGCCGGCGGAGCGCCCCGCTCCGCGATCTCGGCCCGCAACCGGCCCGCCAGCGGCGTGATCAGCGTCTCCAGGGGCATCGACCTGCCCGAGAAGTCCTCGCCGAGCGCCTCCAGCAGGCACTCGAGGAAGTCGACCGCGCCGCCCTCCCCCGCTTCCCCTTCCGCGAGCAGCGACGCCGCGCCGCTCGCCTCCAGGACGCCGATCCAGGTCTCGACGAGCCCGGTCCTGGTGCGCCAGGTGGCGCGGAAGGTGAGGTGCCGCAGGACGGCGGGGGTGAGGTCGAGGACGACGCGGCGGATCTCCGGGCGCTCCGCGGCCAGCGCCTTCAGGGTCGCCTGCTGCTTCGTCCACCAGTTCTGCGGCGCGAGCGCGGTGGCCGGGAACGTCAGCAGTTCGGCGAGGTGGTCGCGCTCGATCCGGCCGGTGTCCGCGGACGCCGCCTTCGCGAGCCGCCTGACGTCCGACGCCATCGACACCGCCGGAGGCACGCCGCCCGACGTCCGGCGCACGGCCAGCCGCAGATACCGCGCCAGGGCCTCGTCCGCGGGGAGGCGCAGGGCGAGTTCCCGGGAGTGGTCCGAGAGCGAACCCGAAGGGAGCAGGCCCGTCAGGGAGAACTCGGTGAAGACGTCGTCGAGCCTGTCCCAGTCGATCGGCAGGCCGTGGACGTCCTCGGCCTTGCGGGCCGCGCCGAACATGCGGACCGCGCAGGCCGGCTGCCGGGCGGCGACGAACTCCCTGGCCGCCCGCTCGAAGTACGTGGGCAGGAGGTGCGGCAGCGACTCGGCGAGCCGTTCGCCGAGTGCGAGGAACCCGTCGAGCGCGGCCTGCGGGCGGGCCGCCGCGAGGCCCGACAGCCGGTCGATCTCCGGGAGCAGCGCGAGCGCGCGGGGCGCGTCCTGCGGATGGTGCACCAGCACCCACTCGGGGAACGCGACGCTCCGGCCCGCGCCGAACCCGACGACCTCGGCGGGCCCGAAGCGCTCCAGGCCGTGAAAGGCCGCCGCGGCGTCCTCGGCCGCGCCGGTCCGCTCCGGGACGAGCCGGACGACCGTGCGCCCGGGAAGGCCGGGCCGCCGGTAGGCGCGGGCGGTGACGGGGACGCCCTCACCCGGGTCGGCGGTGTCCGGGTGCAGGTAGGCGCCCGCCTTCAGGTCCTGGGCCGTCGCGCCCTCGGACGGGTCGTCGATCGTCTCGTTCATCGGTTCTCCCCTCGCGCGACGGCACGCCGCCGCGGCGCTCGCTGCCCATGACCCGGACCCGGATCTCCTCCGGGGCGGGCACGGCGAACGCAGGGCGGGGGATCTGCGATACGCCTTCACCGCGGCGTCTCCACCGCGACGGTCCGCCGACCGGTTCCCGCTTCCGCGGCGCACCCGGTCGGCACGACTTCGATCAGAACCTAGCGGCCGCCACCGACAGTTCACGCGGCGACGAGACGAGGCGCAGCGAACCAGGCCCCGCGACCGGTCCGTCTTTTGCGCGCGTCGAGGGCCCCGGCGGTGTCCGCCGGGGCCCAGGGTTTGCGGGTACTACACCATCCGCCGGTACGTACACCGGCTTGCATGTTCCGCGTTCACCGGCCGAAAAGGCCCGGTGTGCGGGGATCGCGAATGCGTGACCGAGAACCACCTTCCAATCTGATGGGACTGCGGTACCCGCCCGGCGAGACGAACTGCCTGCGACGGGCGATCCGACGGCGTAAGACCCTTCCCTTCTCCTCTGATCTTTCACTTGCCGTTATGCACCAGCGGTGACTGCACTTGCCTTTTCTCTCGGCGACGCCGCCCTGCCCACGGCCTTCGCACTGCCGGCCGCCGCGCGGGCGTCTCGTCGTCGCAAAGCCCCTACTCCACAGGCTCGGCCTTGCGACGTACCGCCGTACTGCGTTTCCTGCCCCGGCAGTTCGTCATCTGCCGGGTATCTCTGATCTCGTTTCTCGCTACGACAGGAACTCTACCCACACCAAGCCCCAATGTCTACACTGGCCATCATAGATTTCCTCTAGGGAGCAGGGGAGGCCGCGAGATCCGGCGCGAGGCGGGACCGTCAGGAGTCGTCCGGGAGCGGCTCACCGGTCTCCAGCAGCGTCTTCAGGCTCGCCACCACGCCCGGCCAGCCGTGCTGGACCATCTCGGCCATGCCCGATCCCGCCTCGAAGCCGTCGTGCACGACGGTCAGCTTCACAACCGGCCCCGTCTCCTCGATCGTGAAGGTGACCTTCGAGCGGGCCTCGGCGGAGAGCCGGGCGAGCAGCTCGTCGTCCCAGCCGAAGCGCTTGGCAAGTTCCGGGGTGATGGTGTGCCAGGTGTAGGAGAGCCGGCTGTAGGGGTCGGCCTCCAGCACGACCTGCTCCGGGTCGCTGATCAGCACGCCGTGGTTGTCCCAGGTCATCGGTGAGCCGACGGACCAGTCCGTGGTGAACTCCGTGGCCCAGTACCGGCGGGTGAAGGCGGGCTCGGTCAGCGCCTGCCAGAGCTTCTGCGGAGTGGTGCGGATGTAGGTGGTGTAGACGAAGGTCGGCGCGTCCATCGTGGTCTCCTCCAGCGCGAGTTTCAGGTCCGCCAGGGCATCGACCCTGGCGCGGTCGTAACGGCTGATCCACCGGTGGGCGATCTCGTGCACGGGCGCGGCGTTGAGGTAGTGCAACTTCTCCCGCCCGCGGCGCACGGTCGCGACGAGCCCTGCCTCCTCCAGCACCGCGAGGTGCTTGCTCACGGACTGCCTGGCCATGTCGAGCCCCGCGCACAACTCGCGCAGCGTCTGCCCGTTGCGTGCGTTGAGCGAGTCGAGCAGCGCGCGCCGGCTCGGATCGGCCAGCGCCTTGAAGACCTCGTCCATGTCCGTTCTCACACCCCGGTCCCACTCCCCGATATGCAGCCATTCGGCTGCCTTTAACTTAGGCAGCCAACCGGCTGCCTGTCAAGGCGCGCATCCGCGGCCCGCTGCGCGCGGACCGAACGCGGTCAGGCGGTGGAGGCGGTGCGGAGGAAGGCTGCGAGGTCTTCGCGGAAGCCGGCGTAGTGGGCGCGGAGGGTCGGACCGGGCCAGGGCTGCGGCAGGAGGGCGGGGGGAAGCAGGGGGTCGTCGCGGAGGTGGCGGAGGGCGGCTGCCGAGATCACGAAGCGCGCGCGGAGGTCGGCGGCCTCCTCGAAGGCCGCGTTGAGGGCGCGGGCGCGGGTGTCCCAGGCGGGCAGGTCCCACAGGCGGGCGGCGAGCGCGACGGGGTCCGGCACCGTCGCGTCGAGGCGCAGGCAGGCGGGGAACTCCGGGAGCGGGCGGGCGAGGTTGGCCGGCCGGGTCCAGACGCCCTCGCGCAGTTCGGCGAGGCCGAGCCCGGCGAGGTCCTCGCGGAGCGCGGCGCGGTCGGCGGCGCCGCGCCGCTCGGCGACGACCACGAGCATCTCCCAGGAGCCCTCCCAGGCGACGGTGCGGGGTTCGCGGCCGTCGTCCTGGCGGCGCTGGCGCTCCACGAGCCGGTCGGCGAGCGCGTAGCCGCGCTCGGTCTGCACCAGGTCGCCGGCCGCGACCATCCGCGACAGCGCCACCCGCACCGTGCCCTCCGCGACCCCGAACAGCTCCCCCACCCTGACGAGGTGACGCGCGGCGAGCCGCGGCGGATGGGCGCCCAGCAGCGTGCTGAGGACGACCGAACGGGCCGTGAGCGGCCGGAACTCCATGCCGGCGACCCTACCGCCCATTACAGTCTTCACACACGTGTCGAAGAGATGTAACGTCCGGGGATGGACACGGCTCAGAGGTACGCCACCGAGCGGTACCGGGGCGCCGCGGCGCTGAACTGGTACACGACCGACCCCACCTTGCGCACGGCCCTGCGCCCGCACCTCGGCGACGCCCGGTCATGGGCGGAGGCGCGGCTGACCGAGGCGGGCGCGCTCATGAGCGGCCTCGTCGAGACCTGCGCGCGCGAGACCGACCGGAACCCGCCCCGTCTGGAACGCTACGACCGGTGGGGACACGAGGTCGGCGAGGTGGTCATGCCGCCGTCGTTCGAGACGGCCAGGGCGGCCCTCATCGAGGGTTCCTTCTCGCGCCCGGAGTTCGTGGCCGAGGCCCGCACGCGCGGCGCGCACCCGATCGCGCTCGGCATGGCCTGGAACTACCTGCTCTACCAGGCCGACATCGGCATGGGCTGCGCGCTCGGCACCGGCGGCGACATGGTCGTCCTGCTGGCCGAACGGTTCGCGCCCGACGACGTCAAAGCGCGCGTCCGCGAGATCTTCGCGGCCGGCATGTACTCCGGCGAGGCCGCCCAGCTGCTCACCGAGCGGACCGGCGGCTCCGACCTCGCCGCGATGGAGTCCACGGCGGTGCCTTCCGGCGACGCGTGGGAGCTGTCAGGAGTGAAGTGGTTCGCCTCCAACGCCGGTGGATCGGCGTTCGTGGTGATGGCGCGGGCCGGCGGCCAGGTCGCGCCCTTCCTGGTGCTGAAGGAGCGCCGCGACGGCTCGCGCAACGCGGTCGTCGTCCGGCGGCTCAAGGACAAGCTCGGCACCCGCTCGGTGGCCTCCGCCGAGATCGAGTTCACCGGCGCCGAGGCGTTCCTGCTCGCACCGGCCCGCACGGAGGGCGAGGGCGGGACCGGCGACGGACGCGGACTCGGCCGGATGATGGAGCTCACCAACGGGGCGCGGCTCGGGATCGCGCTGATGGGTCTGGCGTGCGCGCGGCGCTCCCTGGTCGAGGCCGTGCTCTACACGCGGGCGCGCGAGGCGTTCGGCGGACCGCTCATCGACAAGCCCCTGGTGCGGCGCAAGCTCGCCGAACTCATCGTCGACGTCGAGGCCGCGCAGGCGCTCGTGTTCGACGGCTTCCTGCACCGCCAGCGACTCACCCCTCCCCTCGCGAAACTACGCGCCGCCCGCCTCGGCCTGACGGCCGCGAGCGACGCGCTGGAACTGCACGGCGGCAACGGCTACATCGAGCAGTGGCCGATGGCCCGCATCCTGCGCGACGCCCAGGTCAACCCGATCTGGGAGGGCGGCGACAACATCCTGTGCCTCGACGTGCGCCGCGCCCTGCGCAAGGGCGCCTACGAGGAGTTCCGGGCGCGCATCGCCGAGACCGGCGCCGACGTCCCCCTCACCGACCTCGACAAGGCCGTCGCCGCATGGCACGCCCTGCCCGACGACGTGGCCGAGGCCCGCCTGCACCCCCTCGCGACCTTCCTGACCGACGTCCACACCGCCTCCCTCCTCCAACGACACGGCCGCCCCCTGGTCGCGAAGCTGTTCACCGAACGCCGCCTGCACTCCCCCGGCCCCCTCCGCGGCATCGACGCCCCCGACGACCTCACCCACTTCGACACCCTCCTCCAGGGCGCCCTCGCCACCTGACCGCAGGCGCCGGACGCGATGCCGTTCCTTCTACGCGGTCGTCTCCCCGCGCAACCGACCCCGCGTCCTTTACGCAGTAAGGTTCGGTCTGCGGCCATCACGTCAGGCCCGCAGGACGGTGACCTTGCGCCCTCGGGGGGTGGCGGCGGAGCCGAGGGTGGTGCGCTCGTGCCAGGGCGGGGCTTCGGGGCGGCGGTCGAAGACGACGAGGACACCGGTATCCAGCCCGAGGCGGTCGAGATAGCCGTCGAGCTGCTCCAGCCCCTGATCGTGCGGGTCGGGACGGCCGGGATGCCAGAGCTTCACTTCCAGGGCTTCGCGCTGCACCCGGCGATCGCCGTCAGGGCCCTGGTAGGGCCAGCGGATGAGGACGTCGAGGCGGCCGGTTCCGGTGGCGTACTCGCGGTCGAGGTAGCCGCCGCCGTTGACGAGGCGCTGTAGGTAGGCCATCAGCACGATATGGCAGGCCGCCTCGTGGTAGACGGTGCCACGGACCAGGACCTCACCGTGCTCACGCCAGAAGCCGGTGAACTCCCGGAGCAACCGCGGCAGGTCGAAGCGCCCGTCCGCGAGAACGAAACTGCGCGGCTCTGCCATGACAAAGCCCTCCGCACGGCCGCCGAGCACGCGCAGGACCACCTCGCGATAGATCGGGTTGGCCACGCGCAGCGGAAGACCCTGCGCGATCAGGCCGAGATCCCGGACGTAGCTGACGTCATCGTCGAAGGTGTCGTCGGCACCGGGGAAGGTGCCGGCGACCATCGGCTCCATCACCCGGCGGACCCGGGGCTCCTGCAGCTTGGCGACGAGGGAGTCCAGATGGGTGGCGCGAGCGCGGATCAGCCGCTCCTTGGCCTGATCGACGTGCTCCGCGGTGATCGGCTCTTGCAAAGGAGTCCGCATCTCGCGAGTGATCTCGTAGGCGAGCGCGTTGACCAGCCAGGGTTGACCGCAGGTCACCTCGAACGCCGCGGTGACGGCCTCGGGGCGGAACTCCTGCCCGGTCGCTGCCGTGTGCTGCGCATACAGCTCAGCGACCTCCTCGCGCGTGAAGTCACCCATCCGCAGCGATTTCACCGAGATATTGAAAGGGCTGGCCGTCCCCAACCTGGACGGATCGCCACCGGACGCCGCCTTGTAGTCACGCACGTCCCGCAGGCCGCAGAGCACCACCGCATTGGGAAACGGGCGACTCTGCGGGCGCATGTTGTGGCCGTTGCGCAACTGTCGCAGTACCGAAAGCAGGCTCTGCCCCCGCATCGCATCGATCTCGTCGAAAAGCAGCACGAGCGGCAGCGGGCACTTGGCCGCCCAAGCGCTGAGCGCGGCGCCCAGCCGCGCACCCGGCGCGGCGTCAGGCCACGGTTCGGGCGGCATTCTCGCCTCGTCCAGGCCCGCGGACCGTGCGGCTTCGCGCAGGTCGTCGAGCAGGATCGACTCGGCCGCACCGAAGTCGTCCTCTGCCACCGACGCCGCCTCACAGGACACGGTCAGCGCGACCGCGGAGCCCTCCGCCCTGAGTTCCCGTGCGAGCGCCCCCAGGGTGGTCGTCTTCCCGGTCTGGCGCGGAGCGTGGACCACGAAGAACCGGTCCATCTCGATCAGCTCGCGCGCCTCCGGAAGCCGAGGACCGGCAGGCAGCATGTAGTGCAGTTCCGGGTCGCAGGGGCCGGTGGTGTTGAAGTACTTCACGCGCACCCCTCACTCTTTCCGGTCACCATACTGACACGAAGAGTACTGACAGGCGGCCGCTTCGGCACCCTGGTGGGCTCTGTTCGGGGTGGCGCCTCGCGGGGTCGGGGTCAGAGGAGGAAGGCCTTGTTGATGAGGACTGCTGCCAGGATGGCGGCGGCCGCGGTGCCGAGGAGCGCCGGCAGGGCGTAGGCGCGCTCGCGCGGGGAGCGGGCGAGGGCGACGGGGAGGGCCACACCGATCAGGAGGTAGCACCAGGCGGCGGTCCTGCCCGGTCCGCTGTTGGAGTTCGCGTCCGTCGCGAGGTAGAGGAAGTTCAGGCCTTCCATGATCCAGACCGAACCGGTGACGCCTGCCGCCGTCACCCGGACGTAGCGCCGTCCGTCCGCGAGCAGCGACCCGGCGGCCGCGTACACCGGTCCCGCGATCGCGCCCGCCGCGACCCAGATCACCACGGACGCCATGCCTGCCGCGAAGCCGCGCATTTCCGAGGTCACATAGTACCCCGCGACCAGGCCGACCTGCGCTATGAGGCCCGCCGCGACGGCGGCGCGCCAGCGCCCCCGGGCGCAGAGGCCGACCAGGAAGGCGACCATCACCCACGGAGCCGCCGAATTGACCAGCGCGTGCCAGCCGCCCGTGAGAACACTCTGCCCGAAGGATGTCAGCACGCCGCCCGCGAGGCCGGCCCCGAAGGCGAGCGCGCACAGCGTCCACGGGCTGGAAGGCCGCCGAACGGATCCGGTCACGGTCACTGTCACGAGGTGATCCTCCTGGCTGGGGCGTCGCCCCTGAGGGCCGCTTCACGATATCCCTCCCCGCCACCGGAAGACCCGGGCGGCGTATTCGAGGAGGTCGTCACGGGCAAGGCCGCCGGGCCTTTAGGCATATTCCTGAAATTCTCATTGTGCTATGTTTTGCCCACCTTTGTGGATCTTGCGGAGAGGCTGACGCACTTGGCTCGCTTCACCTACAAAACCGTCGGGGTCGTGGTCGGGGTCGTCCTGGCAGCCGGGGCGTGCACGAGTTCGCCCGGGGAGGCCCCGCCGGAGAGGAAGACAGGCGCCCCTACAGCGGACGCCACCGTCCAGGCCGAGACGAACAAGTTCGATCTGTACACGCCGGGCGGGCAGGCGCACGGGCGGGAGAAGTATTACTTCGGAGAGTTGCCGTCCATGACGGCGACGGCCGACCTGGTGGTGCGGGGGAAAGTCGTCAAGGTCGAGGCGGGCGAGCCGGAGTACGACCCCGGGGATCCGAGCGGGAAGCCGGTGCTGACGGCGCGGATCGTCACACTGAAGGTCTACGAGGTGTACAAGGCGGCGGACGCCGCACCGGAGACCGTCCGGGTTTACGAGGGGCATTTCAACGGTGACGGCGTCGGCATCCAGTACGGGAACGTCACCTGGACCCGCGAAGGGACGTCCGGGCTGTACTTCCTCGACCTCAACGAAAAGACCGGCGTCTACCTCCTCATCAGCTCCGAAGGCCGCGTGCTGTTCAAGGACGGCCGGCTCGAATCGAGCGCCGGGGACATCTCGCCGCTGCACGAGGAGATCGAGCAGATGAGCCGGGAGCAAGTGGAGGAGAAGGTCGTCAAGGCGGTCAAGGACGCCGAGGACGGCAAGATCAAGCCGAAGCAGCCGTAAGGAGCGCAAGTGAGGGCATGGCATCTGACCGTTCTGACCACCGCCACCGTACTCGCCTCAGCTGCTGGACTCTGCGGGCCGGCCCACGCCGGCCACGGTGGGGAGGGCATCACCCCTGACAGCGTCGACCAGTACTTCACCTCCGCCTATCTCACCGCCAACGGCGTCACCGCCTACGACTGGGGCCGAACGGAACTGGCGGTCAGCGACATCGCGGTCTACAGCGGTGACGGCGATGTCCGCGTGCGGGACTGGGCTTCGCAGGTCCACGCCAACGACTTCGGCTGGTCGGAGTGCTACGACATGACGACCTACTACGCCTGCGACAAGATGGACGTGGTCTTCAACAACGCCCTCATGGACTCCCGCAGCGTCAACGACTGGCGCAGTCTCGGCTGCCACGAGATCGGCCACACCGGCAACCTCGCCGACCGCCCGGTCTCCGGAGACACCGACAACAACTCCTGCATGCGCACCGATATCTGGCCCCTCCACCTCGACTCCCACGACCTGGCCGACATCAACGCCGACTGGAACATCCCGCACACCATCCAGCCAGGCTGCCTCGTCAACGCCTGCTGACTCGCGCGGTCATGGGGAGTCCGTTCGTGGTCTCCAGACCGTCAGTTCGGTGAACCGGAGGGTGCCGGCGGGGTGGGCGGTCAAGACGGAGGAGCCGAGGGCGATTCCGCCCGCCTTGATCTCCCGGTCGGTGGCCTTGTGGAAGGGGACGCCGTTCAGGTAGAGGGTGAGCGACGCGGAGTCGGCGACGGCGGTGAGGACCGACTTCGCGGGGACCGCGACGGAGCGGGACTTCTTGGCGGTGAGGACCTCTTGTCCCTTGTCGGTCCACTTGCGGGCGAAGCCGCCGCCGTCGCCGCAGATCACGAACTCGTAGGAGTACGGTTCGCTGCGGCGCAGGACGAAGGAGGCGCACCGGGTGCCGGTGAGGGTGACGGTGGCGCTCACGGCCACGTCGTCGTACTGCGCCTTGGAGATGTCGCAGAAGGTGACGGAGTCGGGCTTGCCGTCGACGTCGAGGAGGTAGGAGGAACCGGAGGCGCCGGAGGTGCGGCAGTAGTCGGGCGCCTGGTAGGTGGCCGGGGCGTGAACGGTCCACCCCTCCGGGACGCCCGGCGGCAGGGCCGGGCCGGTGGGGGTCGGGGTGCCGGGGTCGGCGGCGGGGGGAGCGCCCGAAGCGCCGGTCTTGTCCGCGCCGTCGGTGGCGAGCGCGTAGCCCACGGTGGCGACGGTGGCGACGGCCACCGCGGCCGAGACGGCCGCCGCGATCCCGGCTCGCGAGCGCTTGCGGCGCGACGGAAGCGTCGGGTGGGAGCGCGGGGAGGCGGACCGTCCGGTGGGCGCGGTGGTGCGGGCGGCCCGGCCGAGCAGTGCCTCGGCCAGCAGCCGGCCCGAGTGCGGCCGGTCCACCGGGTCCTTGGCGAGCAGTTGGGCGATGTGCGCCGAGAGGTCGGCGGGGAAACCGGGGACGGCCTCGGTGAGCGGTCGCGGTATCGCGTTCAGATGCTTGTACAGCATGGCGGGCACCGAGTCCGCGACGAAGGGCGGGCGGCCGGATGCGAGGGCGTACAGGAGGCAGCCCAGGGCGTACAGGTCGGCGCGGCCGTCCACGGGGTCGCTGCTGAGCTGTTCGGGGGCCATGTACGAGGGGGTGCCTATGGCGCCCTGGGTGAGCGTGCCGGTGTGGGCGGCGAGGCGGGCGACGCCGAAGTCGCAGATCTTGAGGTCGCCGTCACGGTGGACGATGACGTTGGCGGGCTTGATGTCGCGGTGGACGACGCCGATCTCGTGGGCGGCGCCCAGGGCGTCGGCGAGCTGGGCGCCGTAGTCCCGCACGATCTCGGGCGGGAGCCCGTCCGGGTGCCCGTCGAGGACGCTCTGCAGGTCCTCGCCTTCGAGGAACTCCATGACGATGAACAGCTGCCGGGTCGTCTCGTCGAAGCCGCTGTCGAAGACGAGGGCGATGCCGCGGTGGCGCAGCGGCGCGGCGGCGGCGGCCTCCCGCTCGAACCGCCGCCGGGCGGCGGTGTCGGACGCGCGCTCCCTGGCGAGCACTTTGACCGCGACGGTGCGGCGGAGCCGCAGGTCGGTGGCCCGCCAGACCTCGCCCATCCCGCCCTCGCCGACCAGCGTGTCGAGCTGGTAGCGCCCGATGAGAGCGACCCCCCGCGCCATCCCCGACATGTCCGGCCTCCTCAGGCTACGGAGAAGATCTTCGGAAATATCATGCCATTCGGCCAGGACCAGGTTCGTCTCGCAAAGCCGACGCGATGGCCGAGCGGAACGGTTCGCCGTGCGGCAGAGGGCCAAGGGCCCGCTCCGGCTCCGGCACACCGCGCGGGAGGCATTCGGGGTGCCGGGAGGCGGGCCTCCCGGCGAGGGGTCAGCGGAGGTGGGCGGTCAGGGAGGCGAACTGGCGGGCGGTGAGGGTGAGGGGACCGGTCTCGGGATTCTTGGAGTCGCGGACGCCGACTCCGGAGGGGAAGCGGGCTAGTTCCACGCAGATCTCGTCGTTTCCGGTGGTGCTGTACGAGCTCTTGCGCCAGACGGGCTGTGTCATAGCTCCTTCAGTCTCTTCTCGATCAGAGCCCGGGACGTGTCCCTGTTGAGAGCAACCTCGGCGATGCGGTCGAAGGCCAGCTCGAAATCGCGAACTTCAAGCGGTTCCTCGATGAGTCGGCCCCCCTTCTGGGCACCGGCGTAGGCGACCTCGCGCGTCTCCAGGCTGATGATGCGGAAGATACCGGAGACCCCCGGGTGCCCGCCGCACTCCTCCGACAGGATTCTCACCGAGACTCGGGGGCTCTCCATGAGGTCGAGCAGGTGCTTCAGCTGCTCGCGGAGCGCCTGTCGGCCTCCGATCGGATTCTTGATCGCGGCCTCGTCCATCAGGACCCAGATCCAGGGCGGGTCCTTTCGGCAGAGCAGGGCTTCCTGGCGGGCGATGCGCGCCGCCATCTTCTCCTCGTCGTCGGCGGCAACCCCGGTGGCGAGCAGCCCGCGCATGTAGCCCTCGGTCTGGAGCGGCCCCGGGATAGTGGAGCCGCTGTACACCTTGAGGACGCGGGCCATCGCCTCGTACTTCGTGTACTGCTCGATCCACGCGGGGGTGTGGTTCATGCGGGCGTAGTAGAGCAGCAGTTGGAGCAGGAAACCCGTGTTGTAGCGCTGGTCGAGTTTGAAGGCCTGGCGTTCGTCGATGCGCAGGCGGCCCGCCTCGATGTTGGAGACGGTCGACTTGGCGGCGGCGATCAGCGCCCCGACCTGGTCGAGGGTCAGTTCGTTGGACTCGCGCAGGTAGCGCAGCTGGAACGCGAGCCAGTGCCACATGGACTCGCGCGGGTCGAGCGGGTCCCGGTTGTTGGGCATTCTTCCTCCGCGGTTTCCCTTTGGCGCGAAAATCGCAGTCGGGAAGTCACCCGCTGCGACGATCAGCCCAGTTCTACACCCATCTGACCTGGGAAAACAAAGGCACAGCTCATGACCCAAGACGATCTTTTCCTGACGCTTCTGGCATCTCCCGCGACGCCCGGACTCGCCCGCACGCTCATTTCCCAACGCCTTACAAAATGGAATATGGACGACATTCTAGACAATGCGCTCATCGTCGCCTCAGAACTGCTCGTGAACGCCGTCGAGGCCGCCCCCGGAGCGGAACTCCGCCTCCACCTCCGCCGCATCCAGAACCCGCACGGCGTCCTTTTCCGCGTCTGGGACCCGAGCCCCCGCGCCCCGCTCCTCCGCCCTCACCCTCGCCGCCATCGACGACGCACCCGACGCGGCCTGGGATCACGGCGGAGGCTGGGGCCTGCCCCTTGTCCAGACCCTCAGCACCGCCTGCGGCCACACCCCCACTCCCCCGCAAGGCAAATGGGTCTGGTCCCACATCTCACCGCGCTGATCCGTAGCCCAGGACGGGCCGCCTACCCGGACTCGGCGGGGATGACAGCATCATGCCCGTGGCGGCCGTCCTGGAGGAGGCGGCCTTCGATGGCGATCCCTTCCGGATCGCCGGCGGGCCTCGATAGATGACGCGATTCCATTGCCCGCGCCTACGCACATCGGGCGATTCGCCAATGAACGGCACGAAGCTGGACAAGATCACTCGTCGTCGCTAACCTCGGGATTTCATATAATTTTGGGAGGTTTAAGTGACTATAGGTGATTCGGTGTCGCGGCGGGGTGTGCTGGCGGCGGGCGCGGGCGGGCTGCTCGCGGCGGGTCTGCCCGGCGGAGGAGCCGCGCAGGCGGCGCCGGCCGGGCGGCCGAACATCCTGTGGCTGGTCAGCGAGGACAACAACCCCTACATCGGCGCCTACGGCGACCGGCTGGCGCGGACTCCCGCGATCGACGCCCTCGCCCGGGAGGGGGTGCGGTACGAGAACTCCTTCTCCAGCGCGCCCGTGTGCGCCCCGACGCGCTTCTCGATCATCACCGGCATGCACGCCGAGAGCTGTGGACCCGGCGAGCACATGCGGGCGAACGGTAATATCCCGGACTTCCTGCGCGGCTTCCCCGAGTACCTCCGGGAGACCGGCTACTACTGCACGAACAACAGCAAGACCGACTACAACGCCCCGATCGACATGGCCCGGACCTGGGACGCCTCCAGCGGCTCGGCGCACTGGCGCAACCGGCCCGCGGACGCGCCGTTCTTCGCCGTCTTCAACTTCATGACCACCCACGAGTCGTCGATCTTCAAC
This sequence comes from Actinocorallia aurea, assembly GCF_054783995.1. Classification (NCBI taxonomy): domain Bacteria; kingdom Bacillati; phylum Actinomycetota; class Actinomycetes; order Streptosporangiales; family Thermomonosporaceae; genus Actinocorallia; species Actinocorallia aurea. The sequence goes on along the minus strand of NZ_BAAGPQ010000028.1, from coordinate 284,833 downwards.
GCCCCCGCCGGGACGACCGATCCCGCGGCCGTCCGGCTCCCCGCCTACCTGCCCGACCTGCCCGAGCTCCGCGCGGACCGCGCCCGCTACTACGACCTGATGGAGAAGATGGACGCCCAGGTGGCGGCCCGGCTCGCCGAACTGGAGGCCGCCGGGCTCGCCGAGGACACCATCGTCTTCTACTACTCCGACAACGGCGGAGTGCTGCCCCGCAGCAAGCGGTACTGCTACGACAGCGGGCTGCGGACCGGCCTGATCGTGCGGTACCCGAAGAAGTGGGCGCACCTCGCGCCCGCCCGCGCCGGTTCCGTCGTCACGGACCCCGTCAGCTCGATCGATCTCCCGCCCACCGTCCTCACCCTCGCCGGCCTGACGGTGCCGCGGCACCTGCACGGCACGACGCTGACCGCGCCGCCAGGTCATGTTCGCCGTCGACGACATCGACGCCGCCGCCCGGAGTACGCGTTCGGCATGCGCAACCGCATGGACGAGCGGTACGACATGGTCAGGACCGTCCGCGACGAGCGCTTCCGCTACATCCGCAACTACGCGCCGCACCGGATCGTCGGGCAGCACCAGGCCTACGCGTGGCAGCAGCGCGGCTACCAGGTCTGGGAGCAGGCCCACCTGGACGGGTCGCTCACCGAGGTGCAGGAACGCTTCTGGCGCGCCAAGCCCGCCGAGGAGCTCTACGACCTGCACACCGACCCCGACGAGGTGCGGAACCTCGCCGCGGACCCGCGGCACAGGGCACGCCTGCGCCGCCTGTCCAAGGCGCTCGACGAGCACATCGAGCGCGTCAACGACAACGGCTTCATCCCCGAGGGCTCCCCGCTGGAGGGCTACGACGCGAGCCGCGCGCCGGGCGCGTACCCGCTGCGCAGGGTCAAGGAGGTCGCGGATCTGGCGATCACCCGGAAGCGCGCGAACCTCCGCCGCTTCACCGAGCTGCTCGACGACGGCAACGAGGCGGTCCGCTACTGGGCCGCCACAGGTCTGCTCATCCTCGCGGCCGAAGCCGGGCCCGCCCGGCGCGCACTCGGCGAACGGCTGCAGGCGGAGGACTCACCGCAGGTCCGCGTCGTGCTGGCGGAGGCCCTCGCGCACGCCGGAGACCCCGACACCGCCGTCGCGTTCCTCACCCAGACCGTCGCCACGCATCCGGACGTCAGGGTGCGCCTCCAGGCGGTCAACGCCCTCACCTACCTGGGAGACGCGGCCAAGCCCGCCCTCCCCGCGGTGAGAACGGCGGCGGAGAGCACCGACGAGTATCTGTCCAGGTCTGCGCGCTACCTGACCCACCTCCTGGCCGGCACCTACACCCCGACCCTCAACCTCTTCACCGGCCCCGGCACCGCCTGACCGCCTCGCCCGACCCGGTCGGGGGGGCGTGCCCGTCCGGCACGCCCCCGTCCGGGGTGCTTCGAACTCGCGGGTCAGGAGAAGTCGGTGATGACGACGCGGGCGGTGGTGCCGTCCTTGAGCATTTCGTATCCGGCGTTGATGTCGGCGAGGCCGATCTCCTTGGAGACGAGGTCGTCGAGGTTCATGCGGCGCTGGAGGTACAGGGAGGCGTAGTAGGGGATGTCCTTCTTGAGGTTGGAGGAGCCCATGTAGACGCCCTGGACCTTCTGGGAGGAGGACAGGGCGCCGATGCTGCTGACGTCGAGGCCGGCGTCCATGCTGGAGACGCCGATCAGGTAGAGGCCGCCGCCCTTGCCGAGCATGGCGAAGCCCTGCTCGGTGACGGGGCGGGCGCCCACGACGTCGAAGACGTGGTCGGCGCCGTGACCGGTGATGTCGCGGACCGCCGCGACCGGGTCGGCGGTGCGGGAGTTGACGACGTGGGTCGCGCCGAACGCCTTGGCCCGCTCCAGTTTGCCGTCCTCGATGTCGGTGACGATGATCTTCTCCGCACCGGCGATCCGGGCTCCGCTGACCGCGTTCATGCCGACGCCGCCGGCGCCGATGACCACCACGGTGTCGCCCTGCCGCACGTCCGCGCTGTTGAGGACGGCGCCGGCGCCGGTGAGGACGCCGCAGCCGATGAGGGCTGCCGGGGCCCAGGGCATCTCGTCGGGGACGACGGCGAGCTGGTTCTCGTGGACGAGCGCCTCCTGCGCGAAGCCGCCCAGGCCCATGCCCTGGGCGACGGGCGCGCCGTTCCAGCTGATGCGGGAGCCCTGCCCGGCGGCGCGCAGGGTGGCGTCCGGGTTCAGGCAGATGTGGGTGCGGCCGCTCAGGCAGTTGACGCAGGCGCCGCAGTACTGGATGAGGCTGCCGACCACGTGGTCGCCGACCTTGACCTGGGTGACCGCGGGGCCGGTCTCGACGACGATCCCGGCGACCTCGTGCCCGAGGACGACGGGGAACTCCCCGCCGATGAAGGTCGCGACGCTGAGGTCCGAGTGGCACAGGCCCGACGCCTGGACCCTGACGCGCACTTCGTGCCCGATCGGCTCGGCGAGGTCGACCTCCTCGACGACGAAGCCCTGGCCGAGACCCTTGGTGACCGATGCCTTCATGATGCTGCTTCTTTCACATGCGTGGACTGCCGTCGGCGGCCGTGCGGTGGCACCCCGCCTTCGGAGGGCGCGCCCGGAGCCGGTGGGCTCGTCGTACGAGCCGCGGCCGGGGGCGGGCGGAGACGCGGACCGGGAGGGGTCCGGCGGGTCCGTCAACAGACGAGTATGGCACCGCGACGCCCGAAAGAAAAGAGACAGTTGTTGATTAATGCAGGTGGGGGGCCTGTCATCGGCGGGAGCCGCGAGGGGCTGCCGCGATAGCCTGGGGGTGTGCCGACCAGTGATCACCTTCCGGAGGACGGCCCCGCACGGCCGCCGGGACCTGGCGCGACCGGCGCCGGGGAGCCGCTCGACGTCCGGATCGTGCGGACGAGGAACCGCCTTCAGGAGGCCGTGCTGCGCCTCGCCGCGCAGCGGCCGGTCGAGGACATCGCGGTCGCCGACCTCGTGCGCGCCGCCCGCGTGAACCGCACGACCTTCTACAAGCACGCCGCGACCCCCGCCGAGGTCCTCGCCCAGGCGCTCTACGCCGACCTCGACGAGGTCCGCGCCGGCTGGGTCCGCGGCACCGTGGCCGAGCCGGGAGCGCCCGTGGACGTCTGGCGGCGCTCCTCCGAAGCCCTGGCCGACCACCTGGAGCGCCACGACGGCGTCTACACCGTCGGCCTCATGGGCCGCCGCAGCCCCGTCCTCTACCGCATCCTGGTCGATCACTTCCTCGGCTCGGCGCGCGTCCTCCTGCACGAGGACCCCCGCCTGCCCCCCGCCGGAGGCGACCCGGCGGAATGGCGCACGGAGGCCTACAGCCGTTTCATCGCCCACGGCGCGGCCGGCGTGGTCGAAGCCTGGCTCTCCCTCGACGCCCCCCGCGACGAGAACCTCCTCGTCTCCGCCCTGGTGGAACTCCTCGCCCGCTGGCTCATCACCCCGCCCTGAGCCCCGTACCCGGCGGGTCGGCGGAGCAGGCCTGCCCGGCCGGCCTTGGGAACGGGGACGGCCTGTCGGCTCCGGTCCGGGGAGCGGAGCCGACAGGCCGGAAGGTCGTGAGCGCGTTCGGGGAGGGGGTCAGGCGGGGTGGGGGGAGGGGAGGAGGTCGGTGAGGGCGGGGAGGACGGCGTCGGAGACGGTGATGGGGTGGGGGATGAGGGAGCTGGTGTGGAAGAGGTCGGCGGCGTGCTGCTGTTCGGCGACGAAGTCGGGGGTGACGGGCAGGAGGCCCCAGGGGCGGGTGCGCAGGGCGTGCTCCCAGGCGTCGAGGTCGCGGCCGTCGGAGGCGGCGAAGAAGGCGGCGGCCTCGCGCGGGTGGGCGGCCGTCCAGGCGTCGGCCTCCTGGAGGGCGGCGACGATCGCGGCGAGTTCGGCGGGGCGGCCGGTGGCGAAGTCGCGGCGGGTGAACCACAGGGAGCGGTGGCTGAACAGGCCGTCGGTCTCGATGAGGGTGCGCACGCCGGTCCGCGCCTCGACCTCGGTCAGGTACGGGTAGGAGCCGACCCACGCGTCGACCTCGCCGGACAGGAACCGCTGCGCGGCGTCGTCGTAGACATCCACGGGGACGATGTCCTTCCAGCCCAGGCCCGCCTTCTCCAACGCGAGCAGCAGCAGCGTCGTCTGCCAGGAGCCGTGGCCGAGCGCCACCTTGCGGCCGCGAAGATCGGCGACGTCCCTGATGTCGGATTCCTCCTTGACGACGAGGCGGCCGTTCTCGATCCGCGGTCCGGAGATCGCGACGTAGACGATGTCGCGGCCGAGGCTCTGGGCGGTGATCGGCGGGGTCGAGCCGGTGCCGATGAAGTCGTAGCCGCCGTCGAAGAGATGGTCGCTGTGCACCGACGGCAGGCCCCGGGTGGGGTCGACGCGCTCGCCGGAGGGAAGGTCGCGCAGGTTCACCCACTCGACGTCGGGAAGGGCGCGCTCCAGGATGCCGAGGTGGCGCAGCACCCAGAGGGAGTTGTTCTGCGGGAAGTATCCGACGCGGACGGTCATGACAGGGGTCCTTTCAGGAGGGGCAGTACGTGCGCGCCGATCCGGCGGGCTTCTTCCAGATGGGGCATCCCGGCGAGGATGAGGGAGTCGACGCCGAGCGCGAGGAGTTCGTCGATCCGGGCCGCGACCTGGGTGTAGGAGCCGACGAGGCCGAACGCGGGGCCGTCGCGCAGTTCGCTGAAGCCGCCCCACACGTTGGGCTGGACCTCGCGGTCGCGGAAGCCGTCGCCCGCGCCTTCGAGGAAGGACGCGCCGCGCCGGACGCCGACGGAGTCGCCGTGCTCGGTCGCGCGCGCCGGTCGGGCGGCCCAGCCCTGACGGATCTCCTCCCACGCCTCGTCCTCGGTCTCGCGGGCCAGGACGTCGACGCGGACGGCGAGCTTGGGCGGGGTCGCGCTGTGCGCGCGGACCAGCGCGAACTTCTCGGCCAGCGCGTCGAACGGCTCCAGCCACGACAGGTAGTGGTCGGCGTGCCGTCCCGCGGCGGCGATCGCGGCGGGCGAGGAGCCGGAGAAGAAGATCTCCGGGAACGGCTGGCCGCTCAGCCGGTCGGGCAGCCCGGCGTTCTCGACCTGGTAGAAGCGGCCCTTGTGGTCGAACGGGCCGTTCCACACGCCCTTGAGGACGTCCAGGAACTCCGCGGTGCGCTCGTAGCGGTCATCGTGGTCGACCTTGTCGCCCCACCAGAGCTGCGGCGGCCCTCCCCCACCGGAGATGATGTTGAAGACGACCCTGCCGCCGGTGGCTTGCTGGAGCGTCGCGGTCATTCGCGCCGCCTGGACGGGGTGCAGGAACCCGGGCTGGAACGCGATCATGAACCGGTAGGCCGACGTCTCGGCGGCCAGCGACGCGGCGGCGGCCCACGGGTCGTCGGTGTGCGGGAACGACGGCAGCAGGCCTCCGACGAGGCCGGCGTCCTCGGTGGCGAGGGCCACCTCGGCGAGGTAGTCCAGATGGCTGAAGCCGTCGGGCGCTCCGTCGCGGACGCCCGGGGCGATCCGGCCGGGCGCGTCCGGGGCGAAGCCGCCCCGGCTGCTGACGCGGCGGCGCAGCGACGTCTGGTCGCCTTCCATGTGCAGCCGCCAGTAGAGGTCAACCATGGACGGTCTCCTTGTCCTGCCGTGCGAGCCGCGGGAGAAGGGACTCGCCGAGGAGGTAGGCGGCGTCGGGCAGCGGCTCGGCGTCGATGAGGAAGACGCCGACGCCCCGGGCCGCCTGCTCGCGGACCGTGGCGGCGAGGGCGTCGATGTCGCTGAGCCGCAGCCGCAGCCCGAGCGCGACTCCCGGAAGGTCGGGGATCTCCTGGTCGGCGGTGTCGAGGACGTGGACGTCGGCGTGCTCGGCGGACAGCCGGAGCGCCTCCGGCGATGAGCCGGACAGGTACACGCGGGGGAACGGCCCGGGACCCGCGCTCCCCGGCGAAGCCGCATGCTCCGAACTGCCGGATACCGGGCCCGATGGGTACGCCGGGAACCTGAGCCCGCCTGCGCGCACCTGGTGGAACTCTCCGTCGAAGTCGAAGGACGAGGCGGTCCAGACGCCCTTGGCGATCGTCAGGAACTCCGCCGCCCGCCGGTACCGCGCGGGGCCTTCGAGGAAGTCGCCCTGGGCGCGGGCGACACCGCGGTCCAGGTCGACGGCGATCTTCCAGTCGAGCCGTCCGGCGGAGAACCGCTGGAGCGAGGCCGACAGCTTCGCGGCGTAGACGGGCGTGGTGACGGCGGGGTGGAACTCGGCGGCGACCCGGGCGTGCCGGGTCGCGCGCAGCGCCCCGGCGGCCGAGACCAGCGACTCGACGCCTTCCGGGTCGAACGGCACGACGAGCCCGGCGAGTCCCGCCAGGTCGGCGGCCCTCGCGGCCCGCCCGATCGGGTCCCGGCGGGCCGGGCGGACGTCGGTCACGAACCCGGGCAGGGCCGGACGGTCCGCGAAGCGGGTCGGCGCCAGCACGTGGATCTCGACGGGGTTCACAGGGAGACGTCCTTTCGCACGGGCGTCCCGGCGACGCCGAGGTCGGCGAGCAGGTCGGCGCGCATCTCGGCGGAGTCGAACTCGCCGGCGGACCCGACCCGGCGGTCGGTGATCAGCCGTCCGTCGCGCAGGACGAGGATCCGGTCGGCGAGGCGGACCGCCTCGTCGACGTCGTGGGTGACCAGCAGGACGGCGGGCCGGTGCCGCCGGACGAGCGCGCCGATCAGGTCCTGCATCTGCAGGCGGGTCAGCGCGTCGAGCGCGGCGAACGGCTCGTCGAGCAGCAGCAGCCGCGGCTCGCGCACCAACGCCCTGGCGAGCGCGACCCGCTGGGCCTCGCCGCCGGACAGCGTGGCGGGCCACGACCTGGCGTGCCGCTCCAGCCCGACCTCGGCGAGCGCTTCGAGCCCGCGTCCGCGCGCGCCGCGCGGCTGGCCGATGACGACGTTCCCGAGCACCCGCTTGGACGGCACCAGGCGCGGTTCCTGGAACACGACGGTCCGCTCCGGCGGGACCAGGACGGTGCCGCCGTCGGTGCGCTCCAGGCCGGCCAGGATGCGCAGCAGCGTGGTCTTGCCGGTGCCGCTCGCGCCGAGCAGCGCGACGAACTCGCCCTGCGGGACGTCGAGGTCGACGCCGTCCAGGACGGCCCGTCCGTCGAACACCCGCCGGACGCCGCGGACCTCCACCGCCCGGCTCATCGGACCGCCACCTGGCGCCGCCACGGCATGATCAGCCGTTCGACCACGCGGACCAGCAGGTCGGCGCTGAGGCCGAGCGCCGCGTACACGATGATGCAGACCACCAGGATGTCGGTGCGCACGTAGTTGAGCGCCTGGTTCATCAGGTGGCCGACCCCCGCGGTCGCGTTGATCTCCTCGGCCGCGATCAGCGCGATCACGCTGATCGTCAGGGCCAGCCGGGCGCCCGCGAGGATCGAGGAGAGCGCGCCGGGGAGGATCACCTCGAAGACCAGGCGCGGCCCGCTCAGCCCGAAGGTCCGGGCCGCCTCGACGACCTTGCGGTCCACGTTGCGGACGCCGCTGTGCACGTTGACGTAGGTCGGGAACGAGACGGCCACCGCGATCAGCAGGACCTTCGAGGCCTCGGCGATGCCGAACCAGACGATGAACAGCGGCACCAGCGACAGGAACGGCACCGCCCGCAGCATCTGCACGGACGAGTCGACGAGTTCCTCGCCGAGCCGGGTCAGCCCGCTGACCACCCCGAGCACCAGGCCCGCGGAGATGCCGAGGGCGAGGCCGAGGCCGGCGCGCGTCAGCGAGACGCGCAGCGCCTCCTGGAGCTGGCCGTCGCCCCACAGCTCGCCGAACGCCGCGCCGACGTCGCCCGGCGAGGCGAGCACGTCGGGCCGGATCCAGCCGCGTGCGCTGCCGACCCACCAGAGGGTGAACAGGGCGATCGGCCCGAGGGTCCGCAGCGCCAGGGACAGGCCGGGAGGGCGGGTGCGCGCCTTCGGCGGTTCGGGGGCGACCAGGCCCGCGGTCGCGGTCGTCATGACAGCCCGACCAGCGTGTACGCGCCCACGTCCACCGGCTGCTTGATGACCTTCTGGTCGGTGAAGAACCGGGAGACCGTCTCGAACCGGGCGACGTCTTCGGCGGTGACCGGCCGAACCGGCTCGGTGCCCTTGAGGAAGCCGAGCGTGACGTCCTTCAGCTTCCCGGTGACGGCCTGCGGCCCTGCCTCGGTGTTGACGTTCACGAACGGGGCGGGGTCGGCCTGCTGCTTGACGCTGCCGTCGTGCAGGTAGGTCGTCAGAGCCTTGACCACTTCGGGGTGCTTGCTGTGGAAGGCGTCGGCGACCACGTAGATCGTGTAGTTGTCGGAGTCGATCGCGGCGCCGTCGACCAGCAGTTTGCCGCCGGCGTTGGCGATCGCGGGCGCCGTGAAGCTGTTCCAGGTCGCCCAGGCGTCGACCTGGCCGGAGTTGAACGCGGCCGGGGAGTCGGCGGGCGGCAGGTAGACGCGCTTGACCTTGTCGACGGGCACGTTGTTCTTCTGCAGCGCCTTGAGCAGCAGGTACTCGCCCGTGCCGCCCTGGTTGACGGCGACGGAGCGCCCGGCGAGGTCCGCGACCGAGGTGATCGGGGAGTCCTCCTTCACGAGGATGCCCTCGCCGGCGGCGGGCGGCTGCACCGCGAAGATCTTGAAGCTCGGCTTGACGGCCAGCGCCCCGATCCCGGAGGTGATCGAGCCCGTCGCGATGTCCAGCGACCCCGCGTTGATGGCCTGCGCGGCCGGCGCGAAGGGGCCGAACTCGCCCGCCCACTCCACCTCGGCGTTCACCTTCGCCAGCGCGGCGGCGAGCGTGCCGTCCTTCTTGCCGACGGCCAGCGGACCCGTGTTGCCCGGGTCGGGGATGCGGATCGTGATGGTCCCCGACGACCGCGCGCCGTCGTCGGCACCGCCGCCGCACGCGGTGAGGCCGAGCAGGGCGGTGAGTCCGGCCGCCAGCAGGGCGAGGGGCTTCATGGGGTCTCCTTGCGATTCGGTTCGTGGCGATTCAGTTCGTGGCGATTCAGTTCGTGGCGGATCAGTGCGTGCGCGGCGGTCAGGGGCGCGGGGTCGGCCCAGGCGCGGACGTCGACGGCGTCGTCGAGGAAGCCGTGCGCCCGCAGGAAGCGTTCCTGTTCGGCGAGCAGATCGAGCCGCTCGTCCGAGAGATCGGGGTGCAGGGGCTGGTGGACGTAGGCGCGGGCGACGGCGTCGCCGCCCGCGCCCGTCTCGGCGGACAGGATGCGCCGGAGCCCGGCGGGTTCCCTCTCGGCCCAGTCGGCGGCGCGCAACAGCACCGCGAGGAACCGGACGACGAGTTCGGGCCGCTCGTCCAGCAGGGTCTGGTGGACGGTGATCGGCCGCGGGGTGCCGTTGTTGATCCGGGTGCGGCGGTCGGGCAGCGCGTCGAGGTCGATGGCCACCTCGGCGTCGAACCGGTGCGCCGCCTCGACGGCCAGCGCCCCCTTGACGTAGACCGCGTCGACCTCGCCCTTCGCCAGGGCCGCCAGTTCTGCCTCCCACTGGGGCGCGTCCACGGCGGCCTCGACCTCGACGAGCGCGGCGCCGGTGAGGTCGCGGCCTTCGGCGCGGAGGGCTCCGGCGAAGCCGTGCAGCGCCATCGCCCGCCAGAAGTCGATCGGGATGTCGCGGCGGGGCACGGCAAGGCGCAGTCCGTCCAGGGACGTGGCGGGCTCGCCGCGCCGAGTCAGGATCGCCTGGCGTTCCTCGATCCAGGTGAGCCCGAGCAGCCGGGTGCGCTCGCCGCGCGCCCTGGCCCAGAGGGCGGGAACGTTGCCGCCCTCGCGGAAGAGCCCCGTGAGAGCGTGCGTGAAGTGGGTTTCGGCCTCTTCGGGGGTCACCCCGTCCTGGAGGGACCGGACGGTGATCCCGTCGGGGGCGAACTCGTCGGAGAGCCACCCCAGGTCAGCGGCGATTCCGGTCGCGGTGGGGACCGGACAACGGGTGAACCAGAGGGTCGGTGGAGCCATGCGGGAGAGCTAATCACTACTATTCTGGTAGGACAAGTCTAGTCCCGCGATACGGGAAGGAGCACGATGACGCAGCGAACACAGTCCGTCGACCGGGCCCTGGCGGTGCTGCGCGCGTTCCGCGACGGCGGGCCGACGCTCGGCGTCTCGGACCTCGCGCGGCGCCTGGAGCTGACGACCTCGACCGCGCACCGGCTCGCCAGATCACTGACCACGGCGGGCTTCCTCGAGCAGGACGCCGCGGGCGCCCGCTACCGGCTCGGCCCGACCGTGGCGGAACTGGGCCAGCTGAGCTTCCACCAGCGCGGACTGCATCGCGCCGGTCCGGAGCTCGCGGCCCTCGGCCGGGCCACCTCGGCCACGGTCGACCTCGCCCTGCACTCCGAGCGGGAGGTGCTGATCCTCGTCGGCGACTCCGTCCGCCCGGACACCGGTCTCGGACTGCGCCGGCCCCTGCACTCGACGGCGCTGGGCAAGGTCCTGCTGGCCTGGTCCCCGCCGAGCGACCTCGCGGAACTGGGCCCGCTGCCGGCCCTGACCGACCGCACCATCGTCGACCCCGCCGAACTGCGCGAGGAACTGGCCCAGGTCCGCGAGGACGGCTACGCCGTCAACGACGGCGAATCACAGGCCGGAGTCCGCACCCTCGCCGTCCCCGTCCTCGACCGCGCCGGCCACGCCCGCTACGCCCTCGCCGTCCGCGCCACCCCCTCCGTCATCACCACCGCCCGCCTCGCCTGGTTCGTCGACCGCGCCCACGCCTGCGCCCGCGCCCTGGAGATCGTCCTGCTCCCTCCGGACGAACGCTGGACCGGCCACCCGGACTGACCCTGCGCGTCCCGGCTGTCGACCCGGTCCCGGCACCGCGCATGAGTATCCGCACGCGCGATCTTGAGTATCCGCGCTCAGGGCGGGGCGGCCTCCCGACCGCGAGACTCGGGGTAGTCGAGCAACTGAAGAGAACCATGCGTCCGCACCGCGGCACCGAGCGAACCGCCACCACCTCCCGCCGCGCGAAGGCCCGCGTCGGCGGCGCCGCCCTCGCGGGCGCCGCCGCCCTGGCGACACTGACCGGGTGCTCAGGGTTCGAATACCGGGAGGACATCTGCAACACCGCCGAATACCCCGCCCTGTCCGTGGGCGGCACAGGTTCCGCCTGCTTCCCGGACGGGGCGGAGCCCGCCGCGGGGTACGCGCGCTACCCCGAAGGCAAGGTGCCCCAGCAGGTCGGCGACAAGTGGGACCTCTACTGGGACACCCGCACCCTCGATGAGAACGGCGACATCATCGCCGCCCCCGACCAGAACTGACCCCCCAACGGCTCCACCCCGAACGGCTACAGGTGAGCAGCGGCGAAAGGCCCGCTGCGCAAAGACCTCGGCCTGCCCGAAGAGAGCAGGGTGGCGGTGCGGATCAGGCCGGCCAGGGCCAGGGAACGGCTGTGGGGCGGCCAGGCGATGACCGTGGTGACGGTCGGGGCGTCGGAGACGCGCACCGCGACCACATCGTGGCCGAGGTGGGCGCGTGCGGACTCGGGAAGGACCGCCGAGGCCCGGCCCAGCGCGACCAGCTGGTAGAGCTGCGCGTGCTCGTGCACCTCTGGCCCTGGTCCTTGCGGGTAGGAACCGTCGGGGCGGGGCCAGCGAGGCAGCGGCAAGTCGGGGACTGCTTCGATCTCGGCCATCCGCAGCTCGGACCGGGCGGCCAGCGGATGCCTGGCCGGAAGGACGGCGACCTGGCCCTCGGAGTGCAGCTCCTCGGCGTCGAGCCCCGTGATCGAATCGAAGGGGAGGTGCAGGAGCGCGGCGTCGGCCCTGCCGGTGCGCAGCAGCCGCTCCTGCTCGCCGATCCCGCACAGCAGCACCTCGACCTCGACCGCTCCGGGCTCGGCGGCGTAGGCGTCGAGGAGATCGGCCAGCAGTCTGCCGGCCGCCCCCGCCTTCGTGACCAGGACCAGCCCCGGATCGCCGGTCGCCGCGCGGCGGGTCCGGCGGGTCGCGGCCTCGACCGCGTCGAGGGCAGCCCGCCCCTCGGCCAGGAGCACCTCACCTGCCCCGGTCAGCGCGACGGAGCGGCTGTCGCGATCCAGCAGCGTCACCCCGAGTCGGCGTTCGAGCTGCTGGATCGCCCGCGACAGCGGCGGCTGAGCGATGCCGAGCCGCTGGGCGGCCCTGCCGAAGTGCAGTTCCTCGGCGACCGCGACGAAGTAGCGCAGCTCCCGTGTCTCCATGGCCCCTACGGTATCCGGCCAGCGCCGATACCGTAGGGGTATTGCCGTTTACTCGAACGGTGTTGGAGTTCCACCGCCGCCGGGCGCACGATCGAATCATGAACGAACAGACTGTCGCGCTGGTCACCGGCGCCAACAAGGGAATCGGGTTCGAGATCGCGGCGGGCCTCGGCGCCCTCGGCTGGAGCGTCGGTGTCGGAGCCCGCGACACCGACCGCAGGGACGCCGCGGTGCAGAAGCTGCGCGCCGAGGGCTTCGACGCCTTCGGCGTGCCCCTCGACGTGACCGACGACGCGAGCACCGCTGAGGCGGTCAGGCTGCTGGACGAGCGCTTCGGCCGCCTGGACGTCCTGGTCAACAACGCCGGGGTGACCGGAGGGATGGCGCAGGAGCCGACCAAGGCCGACCTGGCGACCGTCCGGACCGCCGTCGAGGTCAACGTGATCGGCGTCATCCGGGTCACCGACGCGATGCTGCCGCTGCTACGCCGCTCGGCCGCGCCGAGGATCGTGAACGTCTCCAGCACCGTCGGCTCGCTGACCCGGCAGAGCGCCTCGGACGGCTCGACGGGCCCGCTGGCGATCGCCTACGCCCCGTCCAAGACGTTCCTGAACGCCGTGACCCTCCAGTACGCCAAGGCGCTGGCCGACACGAACATCCTCATCAACGCGGGCTGCCCCGGCTTCACCGCCACCGACCTCAACGGCTTCCGCGGCACCCGCACCCCCGAGCAGGGCGCGGCGATCATGCTCAAGCTCGCGACCCTGCCCGACGACGGCCCCACCGGCGGCTTCTTCGACGACGACGGCCCGATCCCCTGGTGACCGCTGCCGAGTCTTCGATCCGCAGCGGACCTCCCGGCGAGCACCACCGCGCACGGGAACGCCCGTAGGCCTCCGGCCGTAGACTCGATGGCACGATGCGCATGATCGGGAGAGCGGGGTCCCACGAGCTGGTGATCCGCAAGTCGCGGTTCGTCTGCACGCTGGCCCGGGTGCGGACCGAGGCCGAGGTGGCGGAGTTCCTGAGCGGTCACCGGCGTGCCCATCGCGACGCTTCTCATAACTGCACCGCCTATGTGCTCGGTGAACGAGGCGAGATCACCAGGAGCAGCGACGACGGAGAGCCTGCCGGGACCGCGGGGATCCCGATGCTCGAAGTGCTGGTGCGCAGGGGGCTGACCGACACTGCCGCGGTGGTGACGCGGTACTTCGGCGGCGTGAAGTTGGGCGCGGGCGGTCTCGTGCGCGCCTACAGGGAAGCCGTCGCGGCGGCGGTGGACGTGGTCGGGATGGTGGAGCTGCGTCCTGTGGTGACGGTCACGGTGCGGGTGGAGCACGCGCTGGCGGGCCGTTTCCTCGGAGATCTGCACGGGCGGGGCCGTCATCCGAGCGCCGTGCGCTACGGCGCCGGCGTGGAGGCCGACGTGGCGGTCCCGGCCGAGGGCCTGGAGGAGTTCGAGGCGTGGGTCGCCGAGGCCGTGGCGGGCAGGGCGTCGGTGGAACGCGGGGCCACGGGCTACGTGGAGATCCCCGTCACCGACTGAGGCAGGAGGCTCGGCGGTTTCACCGAGTGCTCCCCTGGCGATGCTCTCTGTGACAAGCGATCATGCGGACTCCGGCGCGGGACCTCACCGGCGTCGCGGCGGCATCGGCAGGGCGACCACCTCAGGGGTGAGCGCTCGGCAGCAGGAAACACCGAGCGAAAGAAGGGCTGACGTGTCCCGCAGCGAGAGCGAGAACCCGGTGATCCCCTCCCCAGAAGTCACGCCGACGCGGCCCAGGGGGAACCGGGACTGGTGGCCGGACCAGCTTGACCTCCAGGTCCTGCGTCAGCACGATCAGCGGTCCACTCCGCTGGGCGAGGACTTCGACTACGCCGAGGAATTCGCCACGCTCGACCTCGACGCGCTGAAACAGGACGTCCTCGATCTGATGACGGCCTCGCAGGACTGGTGGCCCGCCGACTACGGCCACTACGGGCCGCTCTTCATCCGGATGAGCTGGCATGCCGCGGGGACCTACCGCATCGACGACGGCCGGGGCGGCGGCGGCGCGGGCGCCCAGCGCTTCGCCCCCCTCAACAGCTGGCCCGACAACGCGAGCCTCGACAAGGCACGGCGCCTGCTCTGGCCGGTCAAACAGAAGTACGGCCGGAAGCTCTCCTGGGCCGACCTTCTGATCTTCACCGGCAACTGCGCCCTGGAATCGATGGGGTTCAAGACCTTCGGGTTCGGCTTCGGGCGCCAGGACATCTGGGAACCCGAGGAGATCTTCTGGGGGCCCGAGGACACCTGGCTCGGAGACGAGCGCTACAGCGGCGACAGGGAACTCAGCGGGAGTCTGGCCGCCGTGCAGATGGGACTGATCTACGTCAATCCGGAAGGGCCCAACGGTGAGCCGGATCCGCTGGCCTCCGCCAGGGACATTCGCGAGACGTTCGGCCGGATGGCGATGAACGATGAGGAGACCGTCGCGCTCATCGTCGGCGGCCACACGTTCGGCAAGTGCCATGGCGCGGTCGATCCCCAGTACCTCGGCCCGGAGCCCGAGGCCTGCCCGCTGGAGCAGCAGGGCCTCGGCTGGAAGAACACGTACGGCAGCGGCAAGGGCGGCGACACGCTCACCAGCGGGCTCGAGGGCGCGTGGACCACCCAGCCGACGAAGTGGGACAACGAGTACCTGGACAACCTGTTCGGCTACGACTGGGAGCTGACCACGAGCCCCGCCGGCGCCAAGCAGTGGACGCCCACCGATCCGGCGGCCAAGAGCACCGTGCCCGACGCCCACGATCCGGCGAAGCGGCACGCTCCCATCATGCTGACCTCGGACCTCGCGCTGAAGCTCGATCCGGTCTACGCGCCGATCGCGAAACGCTTCCACGAGAACCCGGACGAGCTCGCGGAGGCGTTCGGCAAGGCCTGGTACAAGCTGCTGCACCGCGACATGGGCCCCCTCTCGCGCTACCTCGGCCCGTGGGTCGCCGAGCCCCAGCTGTGGCAGGACCCGGTCCCGGCCGTCGATCACGAACTCGTCGAGGACGGGGACATCACCGCCCTCAAGGCCAAGATCCTCGCCTCGGGACGGTCCATCTCCCAGCTGGTCACCACGGCCTGGGCGGCGGCGGCGAGCTTCCGCGGCACCGACAAGCGCGGCGGGGCCAACGGGGCGAGGATCCGGCTGGAGCCGCAACGAGGCTGGGAGATCAACGACCTGCCCGAGGTGACCGAGGTGGTGCGGACCCTTGAGCAGATCCAGCAGGACTTCAACGCCTCCCAGTCCGGCGGAACGCGGATCTCGCTCGCTGACCTGATCGTCCTTGGCGGATGCGCGGCCGTCGAGCAGGCCGCGAAGAACGCCGGGCACGACATCACGGTCCCGTTCGCGCCGGGGCGCACCGACGCCTCGCAGGAGCAGACCGATGTGGAGTCGTTCGCGGTGCTCGAACCCAGGGCGGACGGGTTCCGCAACTACGTCCGCGCGGGAGAGAAGCTGTCGCCCGAGACCCTCCTGCTGGACCGCGCCAGCCTGCTGACGCTCACCGCCGCCGAGATGACGGTCCTGGTCGGCGGCATGCGCGCCCTGAACACCGGCTTCCGGCAGTCCGCCCACGGTGTCCTCACCCGCCGGCCGGAGACCCTGACCAACGACTTCTTCGTCAACCTGCTCGACATGGGCACCGAGTGGAAGCCGTCCGCCGCCGAGGACGACGTGTTCGACGGCCGCGACCGCGCCACGGGCGAACCCAGATGGACCGCCACCGCCGTCGACCTCGTCTTCGGCTCCCACTCCCAACTCCGGGCCATCGCCGAGGTCTACGCCTCCCACGACGCCCAGGAGAAGTTCGTGCACGACTTCGTCGCAGCCTGGACCAAGGTGATGAACCTCGACCGCTTCGACCTCACCTAACCCCGAATGCCCGGTCCTCGCCTTCCGGGAGGACCAGGCACCCCCTCACCCGCCCCGCCCCTGAAACACGGCGCGGCCCATCCGAACTCACCCTTCCGAATTACCGCACCCTGTCATGACCGTCGGGATGCCCTTCCGACACAGTGCGACAGTTCGTCGAACACGACACAAAGGCGTTGACTGCAATTCGGTTGAATCCGCACAAAAACCACCTAACATCTCCCTTCGCGTTTCATGCCCCGTGGAGAAGTTCGGCGAGGGCGGTCGTCGGAGGTCAGTAGGAGACCGTGGGTTCGGGTGGCGGCTCGGCGGCGGTGGCCACGGCGCGGTCGAGCTGGAGTTCGGAGGGATAGCGTCGGCCGCTGCGGATCAGTTCGAGTCCCGGCGCGAGCTCGATCCGGCTCTTGTAGCCGAACGGCGCGGAGGCCCGGTGGACCCTGCGGCGGACTCCGCCGGCGTTGACGACCATGGTTCCGTTCCGGCTGGAGTCGGTGAAGACCAGTCGGTCACCGGCCAGCTCCAGGACCAGGTGCTCGCGGCTGATCTTGAGCTTGGTGTCCGCGCTCAGCCAGGGCGTCAGCACGAACCCGCCTGCGGCGCGGCCGACCGGGACCCGCTGCCCGGCGCGGACGGAGAAGCGCGCGACCTCCGCGCCGTTGGAGATCACCTTGACCTGGGCGGTCTCGGGGCGCGGCCCGAGGTCGACGACGTCGCGACCGTGCAGCTCGCAGTAGAGCCGGTCGCCGTTCCAGCGCGGGACGAACAGCAGGCCCGTCCGCAACGGGTCGTGCCACGGGCACCGGGGTTCCGGGCAGCCCCAGATGCGGGTCAGGAGGTCCTGGCGGGCCCGCACCCCCTTGTGCTTGAGGAGATCGCCCTCCGCCGCCCGCGAGACCTCGTACTCAAGGACCGGCTGGACCACCACATGGCACAGGAGGACCTCGCCTCGGGCGCCGGCGCGCGGTTCGAGGATGCTGTCGTCGCTGCCGTCCAGCCAGGGGAAGTCCTCGCGGTGGTTGCGGAACCTGTCCTTGGTGATGATGGGCAGGCCGGTCCGGTCGGCCAGTTCGAGCAGGACCGGGTCGGCGTCCTCGGCGACGTGGACGACCTGCTCGGCCCGCCATCTCTTCAGGGTGCGGAACTGCCGCTCGTCGGCATAGTGCTTGCGCCGGAGGAGGCTCTCGTCGGCGACGGCGTACATCCTCGTTTCGGACGTTCCGTAAAGCGCCGAAAGTGCTTGACCGACCCGCTCCAGCCTCAGCAGGTCGCCCGCTCCGGAACCGCCGAGACTCCGTTCCAGAACGACGTTCGAAAGGTCGATCAGCGCGTCGGCGCGATCGATATCGGAGGTAAGGAAATCGCTCATCTCTGCGGCCCAGCCCTCTCAGATCGGCAAGATGCACTACATTGACGACAGATCCGCATTTAGCCTAGTATCCACACTCCAAAATCAGTTATTTGTCGTCAACGACGGGGGTTTCTGCATGCCGGGATGGGACCTCCTCGACGACGACGACCCGCCGCGCCCTGCCGCCCGGCCCGCCGGTTCCTCCCAGTGGTCGTCGCTGGACGACGACGAGCCCGCCCCCGCGCCCACCTCGGGCTGGGCCTCCCTCGACGACGACGCGACGGCCACCGCGCCCTCCCCCTCCTTCGAGCCGACCAGGCCCGCCACGGAACTCCCGCCCGCCGAGCTGACCGCGGCCCAGCTCACCGACGGCGAAGTCGTGTGGGCGAACGTCTCCGGCAGCACGGTCGCCCTCGGCTCGGGACAGCACCTGTACGTTCCCGCGGGTGTTCCCGACGGGATCGGCGGCTGGCGCAGGGCTCGGATCACCGATGCCGCCACGCTCCGCGCCGAGATCATCGAGGTCCCGGTCGCCCGGCCGGCCCGGAACATCGGGCACGAGCCGACGCTCCTCTTCCCCGCGCTGCCGAACCAGCCGCCCCCGCGCCGTCCACCGGGATTCCCCGTCGGTGAGGGCGGTGACCTGGGTGCGGCCTTCGAGGCGCGCACCGTCCGCGCCCGCGAGGACTACGAGCGCCGCGCCGCCCTCGCCGAACGCGACGCCAGGCTGCGCGCCGACCAGGCCGAGCGCAAGGCCGAGGTCGAAGGCCGGCTTGCCGTCGAGCGGGCCGACCTGCGGCTCCAGCAGGAGTCGGCCCGCCTCAAGGCAGAGGCCGACGGCGCCATCGCCCGCATGCGGGCCGACGCCGACGCCAAGATCAAGCAGGCGCACGAGTACGCCAACGCGCAGTACCAGCAGCTCCGGTCCGCCGCCGACGAGCACGAGCGCGCCGAACGCGACCGGGACGCCGCCAGGCGCGCGCGCGACCTGCTGATGGCCGTGGCCGCGGTCGGCTGGCTCGGCCTCGTCCTCGTGCTCTTCATCGGAGGCTGAACCCGTTGCCCGAAACCGAAGAACCCGCGTCGGCCAACCCCGATCCGGCCGGCACCGCGGTTCTCGCACTCGAGAACGCGGCGTCGCACGGGCCGTTGCTGCGCGCGGAGGTCAGCGTCGCCTGGCCGTCGGAGCCGCTGCCCGAGCTGGCTCTGCCCGCGGCCCAGCTCATCGAGCAGCTCGGCGCGCTGTGGCCGCTGCTCGCCGATTCCGAGACCGCCCACGGGCCCGGGTGCCTGTGGGGGCTGCGCTGGGACGAGCACGAGCACTGGCAGCTGCTGATCGTCCCTCCGCACGGAGCCGAGCTGCCCGTGCCCGCGACGCCCGGGGCCCGAGAGCACGACGCCTGGGTGGTGGCCTCGGCCCTGATCGAGATCGCCGTCGGCCGCGCCCCGCGCGACCAGGCGGACGCCTTCGACCTGCTCGATCTGCACGCCGGCGTGGTGCACGGGCTCGACGCGATCGTCCACACCCTGCTCACGGGCGGCAACCCCGCCCAGGTCCACCACCTGCTGCGGCCCCCGCCTCCCGGCAGGGTGCAGGCCCTCGCGGCGGCCGAGACCGCGGTCGGCTCCGGCAAGGCCCGCTACAACCCCGAGTTCGACAACGAGGACTCCCACCTGGTGCTCCCGCTGCCCGACGGCGCGCTCGCGCTCGCGGTCTGCGACGGCGTCACAGGACCGGGCGACGGCTCGGGCGCCCTCGCCTCCCGCGCGGCGGTCCGGGAACTGCGCACGGTCCTGGCCGGCGACGGCGACATCCGGCTGGCGCTGACCACCGCCGACCGGGCCGTGCAGAAGGAGACCACCGGTGCCAGCACCGCGCTGGTCGCGACCATCACCCGGGACGGCGTCGCCGACCTCTACTCCATCGGCGACAGTCCCGCCTGGCTGGTGCGGCGGCGCAAGCGCGGCGGCAGGGTCGCCTTCCGCCTCACCCCCGAGCAGACGCTGCTCGCCGAGACCAGACGGATCGACCCCGACGCGGTGGCGGGCGGCTCCCAGCTGGTCCAGAGCCTCGGCGGAGACGCCGACCAGCCGTACCGCAGCACGGTCCGGGTGGTGCCCGGCGATCTGCTGGTCCTGCTGAGCGACGGCGCCTCGGTGCGCGACCAGGTCTGGTTCGGCTTCGAGCTGGCCGCCCTGGC
This sequence comes from Actinocorallia aurea, assembly GCF_054783995.1. Taxonomy (NCBI): domain Bacteria; kingdom Bacillati; phylum Actinomycetota; class Actinomycetes; order Streptosporangiales; family Thermomonosporaceae; genus Actinocorallia; species Actinocorallia aurea. The sequence continues at coordinate 265,158 of NZ_BAAGPQ010000028.1, read as the reverse complement.
AGACGCCTTCCCCAAGGCCCCCGCGCTGGCCGCCGCGCTGATGGCCAGGGCCGAGCGGCTCGGGGGCCACGACAACGCCACGGCGGTCATCGCAGAGATCCACCCGACCCCCTGACAGACGGGAGCAGCCATGCCCGCAGCCGAGATCTCCCTCGACCGCGACCCCCTGGGCGCCGGTGGGGAGTTCGCCGTGGCCGTCCGGACCACCCGGTCCGGCGGCGGTCCTGTCCGCCGGACCCACCGGGCCTCCTACGCGATCGTGCTGGACGCCAGCCAGTCGATGAGCTGGGAGGCCGAGCCGAGCGGCGGCATCAGCCGGTGGGCGCTCGCGCTCCAGGCCGTCGAGGAGCTGCTGAGGCTCCTGCCCGACGGCGACGAGCTCCACGTGGTCGCGTTCAACAACGTGGCGCGGGCCATCGTCCGGGACACGACCGTCGCGGAGCTGCGGGCCTCGGGAAGGGTGGCCAGGGAACCCGCGCCCGAATACGGCACCACCAATATCGAGGCGGGGCTGTCGCTCGCCTACGACCTGCTGGGCCGCTCGACGGCGCCGGCCAGGCGCGCGATCCTGCTGAGCGACGGTGAGCCCAACGACGGCGCGACCTCGCCGCAGGTGCTGGCGGCGCTGGCCGGTCGGGCCGCCGACCGCGACATCTACACCGACACGATCGGCATGGGCGCGGGCGCGGACATCGACCTGCTGATGGGCATCAGCGCGCGGGGCTCGAACGGGCACGTGCCTTCGGCGGAGGGCGCCCGGCGGGTCATCGCCGAGACCGTGGGGCGGCTGGCACGCCAGGGCCAGAACCTGGCGGCCTCCGGCGGCGAGGTGAATCTGGAGATCCATCCGCTGTTCCCGGTGGAGGCCGTCTACGAGCTGACTCCGGTGCGGCGGCGCCTTGAGACGGGAACGGGCTCCGGTCCCGACGGGGCGCAGACCGTCCGGATCCCGCTCGGCGCGGTCGGCACCGGCGACCAGGAGCCGGTGTACGCGCTGCGGCTCAGGGCGCCGAACAAGATCGTGAACAAGAGCCTGGAGATCGTCAAAGCGTCGGGATCGCTGCGGACCGAGGCCGGCGTGGTCGCCCTCGCTCCGTCGACGGCGGCGATCCGGGGCATCGCGGAGAAGCCCGAGATCCAGCTCGACCGGGTCATGGTCCAGATCAAGTCGATCGACCTCGAAGCCGTGATCGCCAGACGGCTGAAGGAGAACGCGCCCGGCGCCCATCCGGACATCTACCGGGCCGCGATCGAGCGCGCGCTGTCGGAGGGTCTCGACGAACTCGCCGAGACCTACCAGCTCGCGCTGCGCGGCCTGGAGTCCGGGCTGGACGCCAACGACGTCCGCAACGAGCAGCGGTCGCGGTCCAGCACCAATGCGGGCGGCGCCAACGAGACCCTGCGCAAGCGGCCGATCCTCGACCCGCGCATCGGTCCCGCCCGCGCCGAGGGTCCCCGCGTCATCGACCGGACCCGGTCGGACCACCCCACTTCCGGCACGGAGGAGCGGACGGAGGGATGGTGAGCGCTCGCGTGGAGACGGTCGTCCTCGACGCCGCCAACCTCGCCGCCCACAATCCGAGGGGGAAGAAGGCGGACTGGCGCTTCACCTACGTCGACCAGGTGAAGACCGCCTGCGAACGGCGGTGGGACGGGGTGCTCGTGCGGGCGTGGATGGACGCGTCGGCCGAGGGAAGGCTCGCCGACCGCGACAGGCTGCGCTCGGCCCGCCAGGCGGGCTGGCTGGAGATCGCGCCGGGCGACGCCGACGACCTGATCCTGGAGTTCGCCGGCGACCACCGGGCCGCCGTCGTCAGCCGCGACAAGTTCAAGGACGCCCGCCGGACCCACCCGTGGCTGGAGGACCCCGACCGGGTGTGGAACTGGACCTGGGAGAAGGGCGAGGTCACCCTGGCGCCCCGCCGCCTGCGTCCGGTGACCGACGAGGAGGTCGCGGCGGCCCGCCGCAAGAAGGCGTTGAAGGCGGGCGTCATGGGCCTGTCCGACGGCCAGATCTGGATCTGCAGGGCTCCGGCGGGCCGCTGCAAGCAGGCGGGCCTGCCGACCACCCCGAAGCGGACCCTGAACAAGTACTACTGCGCGCGGTGCAGTTACGCGGCGGAGGAACAGGTCTACGCGACCGTCCCGCCGGCTCCCCCCACCCTGACGCTCGTCGTCGACGGCGTGCACCGCGCTCGCCTCGACCTGGCCGCGGACGGCGTCGTGCTGGGCAGGGGCGGTCCGACCAGGCCGGACGTCGCCGACGTCACCGCGTTCCTCGACGGCGGCGCCAAGAACGACATCGGCCGCCGGCATCTGCGGATCGACCTCGACGACGAGGGCCGGCCCGTCGTCGTGCACCAGAGCGAGGCGGGCAGCAGCTTCCTCAATCCCCGCTTCGGCCCGGACGGCCTGCCCGCCGACCACCGGCTGGAACCCGGCACCCGCTACCCCCTGGACGATGACGACGAGCTGGTGCTCGGCGCCGGACGGGTCAGGCTGCTGATCTCCTTCGAGGAAGGCAACTGATGGAGCAGATCCAGGCCAAGGACTCGACCTCGGTCGCCTACCAGGCCGAGCGGTACGGCGAGCGGTACAAGGTCATCAGATGCCTGGCGGTCGCCGGCCAAGGGTACGCGCTGCTGGTCGAGGACTCCTGGTGCAAGGGCAAGGCCGTGCTCAAGGGCCTGTGGTTCAAGCGCGGCGAGCTCAACAGCGGGCTGTGGGAGAGCGGGCTCGATCTCAACAAGGCCCGCCAGCAGGAGGGGCTGAAGGCCGTCTACCAGGCGATGCAGCTCACCCAGCAGGCTCCGGCCGTCATCGACGTGATCGCCGAACCGTCGCCGACGCTGATCGCGGAGCAGATCGAGCCCGTCGCCGACGAGTACTTCGTGGTGATGGAGTTCGTCGGCGTCGAGGGCCGCCCGGTGCTGACCCTGCTGGACGAGATCAAGGAGCGCAGGCGCGAGGGCAGGCCGTTCACCGAGGACGAGCTGATCGAGCTCGCCGAGCAGCTGTGCGGCGCCCTCGGCGCCCTGCACACCCGCCGCAAGGCCTCCGGCGCCGTGGGCAAGAAGGAGGAGTACTGGATCCACGCCGACCTGAAGCCGGAGAACGTGCTCGTCCTCGGCCCGCCGGCCCAGTACGTCCTGATCGACTACGACGCGGCGGTGGTCGACGGCGCGCCGATCTCGACCACCACCGACGCCTACGCGCCGCCCGCGCCGCCCGGAGCCCGCCGCAGCGAGGAATGCCACCGCGCGACGGAGAAGTTCGACATCTACATGCTGGGCGCGACCTTGGCCGAGGCGCTGACCCTGGAGCAGCTCGACGAGGACACCAAACGCAGCTTCTACGGGACACTGCGCGAACACGGCCTGGCCAAGCAGAAGCTCGCCGGCCACGGGGGCGGCCCGATCCTGACCACGCTGATCAGCAGCTGCCTCGCCGAGCCGGAGTTCCGGACCACGAACGTGCAGTCGATCCTCTCCGACCTGGCCAGGGCCAGGGACGGCGCGGCGCTCTACGCGGCCCTGCTGGACGCCCGATGATCGGCCGGTCGCTGCGCGAGTGGACCGTCCAGCGCTCCCAGGTCCGCACCGGGCACCTACGCCCGCACGACGGCGCCAGACCGCACCAGGTCGACCTTGTGGCGGGCGGCAGCACCTACGGGGCGCTGCGCCGCTTCGCCGGCCGCGACGAGCGGGCGCACGCCCTCACCTTCCTCGGGATCGCCGGGCACATCGCCCCCGTGCTGCTCGACATCGTCGACGCCGCGGAGTCGCCGTACTCGATCGTCACCGCCTGGGCCCCCGGGCAGTCCAAGGTCCCGCTGTCGGAACTGATCGAGGCGGACGACCTGCTGGCCAGGATCGAGGAGGGCCATCGCTGGAAACCCGCCGAGGCGCTGCGGCTGCTGATCCCGCTGGGCCGCGCGCTGGACCGCCTGGCCGCCCGCGGTTTCGTGCCCGTCGAGCTGTCGCCCGACCATCTGATCGAGAACGGCGGCGGGATCAGGCTCGTCGGGCTCGGCCGCCATCTCTACCTGCCCGCGCAGGGCAGGCTGCCCAACCCCTACGGGATGTCGCTGCCGACCAGCCAGCTGCTCTGCGGCGAGCTGCCGGGACCGTCGGCGACGATGGCGGAGTGGCGCGACTTCCAGGTCGCTCTGCTGCTGCGGCTGGCCGGCTGGATGTGCGGCGGGCTGCCGCCCGGCTCCTGGGGGCAGGTCGGCAGGGCCGATGGGCAGGCCGCCTACCTTCGCGCGTCGGGGTTCGCCAGCCATCCGGCCCTGCAGCCGGGACGGCTGGCCGAGACGCTCGCCGACGCGGCCGTCGCGGAGCGGGCGAGCGAGGCGCGGCAGCGGGTCGAGCGGGCCGCGTGCGTGCTCTTCTTCGACGAGGCGGCGGGCAAGGGCTCCACCGGGACCCGGGAGGAGTGGCAGGAAAGCCTGCTGGGCAAGCAGTTGGACGCACGCGTCATCGAGGTCGAGCCGCACAAGGTGCGCATCCAGTTCGACGGCCGCGGCGAACGCTGGCCGGTGAACGTCCTGCGGCGTCAGACACCGGAGGGCAAGAACCAGAAGGGGCACCTCGACCTCACCCGGCTGTACCGCGTCGGGCAGCAGGTCACCGCGGTCGTCTCACAGATCAAGCCGCCCATCGCGGAGATCGTCCACGGGTACGGAGAGGAGCCGCGGGCTCGTGCGAAGGCCCGGGCGGTGAGCGTCAACGCCGAATCGGTGCGGCTCGGCCTGCTGGAGGAGCACGGGCCCGAGGTCGTGGCCGTCGCGGCGGTCGCCCCCGATCGGCGGTCCTCGCCGGGGGCGGCGCTGCTGTCGGGCGCGGGCTGGGTGATGGTCTCCGAGGAGGAGTTCACGGCGATCGCGCGAACCGTCGCGCGGCGCGCTCCGTCGGCGCGGATCGTCGTCGCCGGACGGGCGGGGCGGATCCTGGCGGCGGCGCTCCCCGCCGGGTACGAGGAGGTCCTGCCCACCGCGGCGGCCGGTCCCTCGATCGGCGGGCGGAGCGCGTCCGCGCTGCCGTTCATCGCCGATCCCGACCTCAGTGCGTTCTCCACCGAGCTGCTGCACAAAGAGGGCGGCGCCTCGCTGCGCCGCCGGACCTTCGCAGCCGGATGGGCGCTGCGGCTGAGCGCTGATGCCTTCCGGCAGAAGCAGGCCGAAGCCGCCCGCGACAAGGGCCGGCAGCTGCGCAACGAACTCGCCGAGCTGAGCTCCCTGTACGGGGCGCGCACCGAACTCCTGCTGCGCGTCGTGGACCTCTGGGGCAGGCCCGCCCTGCGCGCCGAGCGCTGGAACCGGATGCGCGAACGGCTGCGGCTGGCCGCGCCCGTGCTCTCCGGCATGCCCGCGACCGGCACGCTGCGCAACGACCTGATGCACGCTCTGCTCAGCCGCACCACCGACACGCTGTACAAGGACGTCACGCGGCGGCTCCTGCCCGTCGCGCCCCGGCTGGCGGAGGTGTACGCCCCGGAACTGCGGCTCGGCGGCACCCCACTGAACGACCTTCTCTACACCATCGAGGGCATCCGCAGGCTCGGACTCCTGGGTCGGCTCGCGACCGCGCTGCCCTCCCACGACGTCGGCTCGCTGCTCGACTCGGTGGCCGCGCTGACGCAGGCCCAGGTCGACGCGCTGCTGGACGTTCCCGCGCCCAGCCTGCAGTTCCTGGTCGGCAAACTCGGCTCAGCGCGGCTGCTGGAGGTGCTGGAGCCGTTCATCGAGGGGCCCGACCTCGACCTGCTCGGCCGGTTCCCGCCGCGCGCCTGGAGCCTGCTCCTGGACGGACTGCGCCAGCCCGAGCACCTCAGCGCGTTGGGACTGGGCTGGGCGCTGCTCGTGGACCGCGACGCCGAGGGGAAGGTCGACGCCAGGTCGCTGCTGGAGATCGCCCGGCTCTCGGGGAAGGAGGCGCGCTACGCCGTCCGCGCCCTGCTCGAGGTGCCTCCGGCCGAGTGGCCGGTGGTGCTCGGCGCGCCGGAGGCGTCGGCGGCGTGGCTGTCGGAGTTCGGGCGGCTCGACCTCGCGCCGGTGCTCGCCGCGTTCCCGAACGCGGTCTTCCTGCTGCGGGCGTTCTCGCCCGCGGCGCTGCGGGCGGCGGCCTCGGTCGACCTCACCGAGGACCTGCTCGGCCACCTGTCGGCGTATGCGGCCGAGGCCGGAGCCGATCCGGCCGACGTCCTGATGGCCTACCTCGACCTCGGGGCATCGGCCGAGGACATCGACGCGTTCCGGACCCCGGCCGCCGGCGCGTGGACCACCGCCCGACTGGCCGACGGCGCCTCCCTGGCCGACACGATGGCCGATCTGATCGAGAACCCGGGCCTGATGCGCTCCTGGCTGGTCACCGGGGACCGGCTGCCGCGCCGGGTGCTGACGGGCGTCCTCGGAGCGGAGACGGACGCGCTGGCGATCCCGCCCGAGGAGGGGCGGGCGCTGGTCGAACTGCTGGAGGCCCAGCCCGGGCTGCTCGCCCTGGCCCGATCGCTCGTCTTCCCCGGTCAGCGGCTGGCCCTGCTGCGCCTGGCGCTCGCCGACCCCGGCCGCTCGCTGGTCGTGCAGCCGGTCGTCGAGGCGCTGCCGGGGCTGCTCGACCATCCCTCGGCCGCCGCGATCGTCCGCCTGATGCTCGACGAGGACCTGACCGCGGCCCAGGCCGGCGAGGCGCTCGCGCGCGGGCTCAGCCCCGAGGACCGCGCCCTGGCGCGGCTGCTCGGCCCGCTGCCGATCACCGACGACCTGCTGGCGATCTCTCGCGAGCACGGCCCCGCCGCGGCCCGCGACACCGCCATCCTCGCGCAGACCCGTCCCGACGCCCCGGCGGCCGTCCGGGGCTGGGGTCCGCACTGGATCCCGGTCCTCGCCTCGGCCGACGGCGTGCAGATCGCCCGGCTGCTCGCCGACGGCCGTGCCGCCCCTTCCGCGGAGTCGAGCCACTGGCTCCTGGCCACCGGCGAGGACGGCCTCCGCGCCTTCGCCCGCTTCGGCCACGCGCTGCTCACCCTCGCCGCCGAGGCCCAGGCGGCGCCCGAAGACGTCCGCATCCTCACCGCCCTGCTCGCCCTCGGCGGCGACGCGGCCGCCCACCGCCTCATCACCTCCCACGGCCTCCCGCCGGCCACCTGGCCGACCGTCGCCGCCCACTCCCATCTCCCTCCCGAAGACCTCCTCCTCGACCTGTGGAGCACCGACCATTGGATCGCCACTTAGCATTCGCCGCACGGCTCGTCGCCATCGCCCGGCACCCGGTCCCCGCTGCTGCGCTTGCCTGCTTCAGGTCCTGCACGTGGAGTCCAGGCGGTCGAAGCTCGCGTCCCGGAACCGCTCGAACCCGCCGGTCCACGCGTGGACCGGTCGCAGTCCACGCGCGTCAAAGCGGTGCAGGCGCTGTTCGCCCGCTTGCGGTCCTGCGCCTGCCCGGCCTCCCGCGGCACCCGCAGGCGCCCTGTCGACGAACATGGCCGTACCGCCGTCGATCATGCGGTGATGGCCATGTGCGCGGCGTCGGCCAGGACGGGTGGGTCAGGTGGTGGTGCGGAGGCGGGCGGCGAGGCGGGTGGCGTTCATGTGGGCGATGGCCTCGATGGAGATCATGGGGTTGACGCCGGAGGAGGTCGGGAAGCAGGAGGCGTCCGCGACGACGATGTTGGGGACCTCCCAGGTGGCTCCGTCGGGGTCGGTGGCGCTGGTGGCGCGGTCGCCGCCCATGCGGGCGGTGCCCATGATGTGGAGGGCGGCGATCGCGCAGCGGCCGGGCTCCAGGCCGGCGGAGTGGCAGGCGGCGACGAACTCGTCGTAGGTGCCGCGCCGTCCCGGCTCGTAGGAAGGGCCCGCCTGGTGGGCGGAGGAGATCCGGCGGGCGCCGGCGGCCTCCAGGATGCGGGTCGCGCCCTCGATGCCCTTGCGCAGGTGCGCGGCGTCGTAGTCCGACAGGCGGTAGTGCGGGACGGGCTCGCCGTCGCGGGCCACCTTGACCTCGCCGTGGTCGCGGTCCCGGGTGATGACCCCGATCCCGCCCGTGTGGGCCAGGTCCTTCATCGCGGCCAGGTGGGCGGCGCCGCCGCGCCAGTTCATGAAGCCCTGGAGCGAGCCGGGGTTGCCCGGACCCGTCTCGTAGATGACGCCGTAGCCGTTGCCGTCGAGGTCGCTGTCCTGGCTGGAGTACCGGGTCTGCATCCCGCCCTCCCACGGGCGGATCTCCTCGTCGAACACGCCCCACACGGCCGTCGCCGGGTGCAGCCGCAGGTAGCGGCCGATGGTGGGATCGGTGAGCCCGGAGCGGCGCAGCAGCGCCGGAGTCTGGATGGCGCCCGCGGCCACGACGACGGCACGGGCCCGCACGGTCACCGTGTGGCCCGCGGTGGTGACGCCGCGCACGCCGACGGCCCGGCCCTGCTTCACCTCGATGGCCCGGACGTCGGTGTCGATGACCAGCCGCGCCCCGGCGGCCTCGGCGTCGGCGAGCCACGTCTTGGCGACCGACTGCTTGGCCCCGAGCCGGCAGCCGTAGCCGCACCGCCCGCAGTCGGTGCCCATGTCGCAGCCCACCACGTTGCGGGGCATCGCGTCGACGTGCCAGCCGAGGGCGCGCAGGCCGCGCTCCAGCACTTGGTCGCGGGCCGAGGGCTTGCTGTGGTCGGTGTTCACCGAGAGCCGGGCCAGCACCGCGTCGGTGGCGCGGGTGAACTCCTCCTGCGCGAACTGCTCGGCGCCCAGCGCGGCCCACTCGGCGCGGACGCCGTCGGGGGTGGGGAAGGAGGTCGTCCAGTTGACGACGGTGCCGCCGCCCAGGCACGAGCCCGCGACGAGCGCGACCTGGCCCTCGGCGGTGGAGGCGGGCCCGGCGGCGTAGAGCCGACCGAGGCCGCCGAGTTCCTGACCGTCGAAGTCGGCGTCGTCGTAGTAGCCGCCGCGCTCCAGGACGACCACGTCGAGGCCCGCGGCGGCCAGGACACCGGCCGCGGTGCCGCCCCCGGCGCCGGATCCGACGATGACGACATCGCAGTCGAGCGCGGTGTCGGCGGACGGCGACACCGGGTTGAGCTTCGGGCGCGGGGCGGACTCCAGCGTCCCCAGCGGCCCGGGGTACCCGATGGCGTCCCAGACCGGCGAGGTCCCGGTCGGGCCCGGGGCGAGCAGGTAGGAGGAGGCTGCCAGGCCGCGCAGGGACTGGAACAGCACCCGCTTGAACTCCGAGGGCGAGTCGCCCAGCCCCAGCAGCACGCGTTCGCGGTCGGCGGCCGGCAGCCGCGAGAACCGGCGTCCGCCCGTGCCGAGGACCAGCCCCATCGCCCGCGTGTCCCACAGGGACAGCAGCGTCCCCAACTGCTTGCGGTCCTTGGCACGGGGCTGGCCGCCGGCCAGCGCCTCGGCGATGTCCACGGCGCCCAGCGCGCCGGCGGACGGGACCGCCGCGCCGTCGCCGGGGGCGAAGGTGTCGCAGATCGCGGTGAGCGCGGCCCGCTGGCGGGTGTCGAGTGTCATGGTCTAGCTGTCCTTGTCTCCGAAATAAGCCCGCTGGATCTGGTCCCGGTCGTCCCGGAGGTCGACCGCGGCGCCGGTGAGCACCACCCGGCCGTGGTGGAGCACGACCGCCTCGTCCGCCACGCTGAGCGCCTGGTCGATGTGCTGCTCCACGAGCACGATCGCGGTGCCGTCCTCGTCGGCGAGCCGCCGCAGCTCGGGCAGGATCTGCTGCACCGCGACCGGGGACAGCCCCATGCTCAGCTCGTCGATGAGCAGGACCTTCGGTCGCAGCAGCAGGGTCTTGGCGATCGCGAGGAGCTGCTGCTCGCCGCCCGAGAGCAGGCCGCAGCGCCGGTTCAGCAGCGGCCGCAGTCGCGGGAACCTGTCGAGTGCCGGGCCGTAGCCGCCCTTGGCCTTCGCCAGCCTGAGGTTCTCGGCGACGGTGAGGCGGTGGAAGACGCCCCGGTTGTCCGGGATCAGACAGAGCCCTGCCCGGGTGGCGCGCTCGACGCTTCCGGTGATGGGGGTGCCGACGGCGGTCACCGTCCCGGTGAGCGCGGGGAGCAGACCGGTGGCCGCGCGGAGCGTGGTGCTCTTGCCCGCGCCGTTGGGGCCCAGCAGCGCCAGGATCGAGCCTGCCGCGACCCGCAGGTCGATGTCGCGGATGGCGGGCATCCCGCGGTAGCCGGCGCTGAGGCCGCGGATGTCCAGTGCGTCGGTCGTCACGGGGTCACCGGGCTTCCCAGGTAGGCGGCGATCACCTGGTCGTCGCCGCTGACGTCGTTCGGTGTGCCGAAGGCGATGATCTTGCCGAAGTCCATGACGTAGACGCGGTCGCAGACCTCCATGACCAGCGTCATGTCGTGGTCGATCAGAAGCACGCCCGGGCCGGAGTCGGCGATCCTGCGCAGTTCGCGCCCGAACTCGGCGCTCTCCTCGGTGTCGAGGCCCGCGGCGGGCTCGTCCAGCAGCAGCACGCGGGTGGCGCCGACCAGGGCCCGCGCCACGCCGGCCAGCTTCTGCTGGCCCAGGGAGAGTTCGTCGGGTCGGCGGTCGGCCATCTCCCCCAGGCCCACCAGGCTCAGCGCCTGCCGGATCTCCTCGTCGGCCCGGTGCCGGCGCCTGCCGAGGTCGGCGAGCACGCCGCGCAGGCCGGTCGGGTCGACCGAGACGGCGAGGTTCTCCGCCAAGGTCAGGTCGGTGAACAGTTCCCCGGACTGCCACGTGCGGGCGAGTCCGAGGCGGCGGCGCCGGTGCGCGGGCGCCGAGTCGAGCCGGACGCCGTCGAGCTCGATCGTGCCGGTGCAGGGCGCGAAGCCGGTGACGGCGTCGACGAAGGTCGTCTTCCCCGCGCCGTTGGGCCCGATCAGGCCGACGATCTCCGCGGGCCGGACCTCGATGCCGACCTGGTCGTTGGCCCGGACGCCTCCGTACTGCACGGAGATGTCGCTGGTGTGGAACAGCGGGCTCAGGTCATCGGACATCGGCGGACTCCGTTGCGTGGGCGACGGCCGGCGGCTGCGCGGGAGCCCGCCGGGCACGGCGGATGAGCAGCCATTCGGGGACGGCGCTGCGGTGGGGTGCGAAGACGACCACGCGCAGCAGCATCGCGGCCGCCACGACGAGCGTGTAGTAGTGGCCCAGGTCGATCGTCTGGGTGAACACCAGGTACAGCAGCCCCAGCGGTCCGGCGACGCCCGCGAGGACCGCGCCGGACAGGCGGGTGATGTCGCCGACGTAGGTGGTCGCCAGGACGGCCAGGCCGACGAGCACCGTGAACGAGGCCGACGACAACTGGCCGTGGCTGTAGCCGATCAGGCAGCCGCCGACGCCGGCCAGGAACGACGCCAGAGCGAAGCCGAGCAGTTTGACCGCCGGGACGTTCACGCCCGCCGCCGCCGCGGCCCGCTCGTTGGACCGCACGGCGAGGAACGCCCGCCCGGTGGCCCCGGACAGCAGCCGCGCCACCGCGATCAGCAGCGCCGCCACGACCGCGAGGACCATGAACGAGAACTGGAGAGTGATGAGGTCGGTGCCCTGGCGCACGGCGAGGGAGAACCCGAACAGGGACGGTTCGGCGATCAGGTTGCCCGTGTAGGGCGTCAGGGCCGGATTGTTGAAGACGAAGCTCTGGATCGCGAGCGCCGCCGCGATGGTCGCGACCGCGAGCTGCGCGCCTCTGATGCGCAGCGCCGGCACGCCGACCACGATCCCGAGGGCCGTCGCGGTCAGCGCCGCCAGCGGCACCGCCAACGGGAACGGCAGGTGCAGGTTCGTCGTCAGCTTCGACAGCGCGAACCCGGCCGCGCCCGCGAAGGCCATCGTGGTCAGCGAGATCTGGCCCAGATAGCCGGTCAGCAGCACCACCGACGCGGCGATCAGCGTCAGGATGATCGACATCACCAGGCTGAAGCGCCACTGGCCGGTGGTGAGGACGATGGCGAGCGCCGTGGCGGCGATCAGCGCGGCGATCCCGAGCGGCCGGAACCGCGGCACCCGCACCGGCTGCTGCGCCCCGGTGTCGCGGGCGCCCCGCTCCGGGATGCCGCGGCCGAGCAGGAACAGCGCCACCACGACGATGACGAACGGGATCGCGTCGCCGACGCCGGCCTGCGCCCACGACGGCCACCAGGTCTTGGCCGTCAGGAACAGCAGGATCTGCTGGACCGAACCGAGGGCCAGACCGGCGCCGCAGGCGACGCCGATCGACGTCAGCCGGCCCACGAGCGCGACGGCGAGGGCCGGGACGACGTAGAGCATGTAGCTGGTCGGGTCGAGGCCGCCGATCGCCGGCGCCGCGAGGATCACGATCAGCCCGGACGCGAAGCCCGTCGCCCCCCACATGAACGCGGCGAGCCTGTCGGGCGAGTAGCCCATCAGGCGCAGCGCCTGCTCGTCCTCGGCGCCCGCCCTGGTGGCGATGCCCATCCTGGTGAACCTGAAGTAGCCGGCCAGCGCGAGCGCCACCGCGATCGCGGCCGCGGCAAGGATCAGGTTGCTCACCGCGATCGTGGTCCCGCCGAAGGTGACGACCTTGGCCGTCAGCGCCGGGAGCGGAATGAGGCTGCTCGGGTCCGCGCCGAGGGTCTCGGTGTCGAACCGCAGCGGGACCAGGGCCTGGATGAACAGCATCACGCCGACCGACGCGACGACCTGGCCGAGCTCGGGGGCCCGGCGCAGCGGCCGGAACACCAGGAGGTGGGCCAGCAGGCTCCACAGGAGCCCGCTGGCCGCGCCGATGAGCACCGCCGGCCACACGTCCATCGGGCCGGAGCCCAGCTGGACGCTGCCGATCGGCAGGACGAGCACGCCGTTCGTGCGCAGCCCGGCGGTCTGCCACACCGCCCACAGCGCCACCGACCCCTGGGCGAAGTTGATGACGCCGGTGGCGACGTAGAGGCTGACGAGGGACACGCCGAGCACCGCGTAGACGGCTCCGGTGGAGAAGCCGATGACGGCGAACTGCAGAAGATCGTTCATGGGGGGTTCAGTCGCTTCAGCTCGCGCCGGGGATGTTCGCCATGATCGCCGGGAGCGGGGTGATCCAGTCGCCGGTGACGGGCTTGAGCGTCAGATCGTCCTGCACCGTGAACAGGAGCATCTGCGTGGTGCAGTTCGGCGTGGTGGCCTTACCGCAGGTGATCTTGGGGCCGAGGAAGGTGTCGAAGTCCTTGAGGCCTTGGAGCGTGGACAGCACGGTCGCGCCGGTGAGGTCGTCCAGGGAAGGCGCGGCGGCCAGGGCGCGGGCGAAGTCCACGACCGTGGCGAACTGGGCGTAGGCGTAGAAGTCGGGCGGTCCGCTGGTCTTCGACACGTACTCGGTCGCCGTCTTGAGGTTGTCGACCGCCGCCTTGGGGGCGTACTTCTCCGTGCCGGGCAGCCACACCGACGAGTACAGGGTCGCGCCGGGCGCCGCCGCCGGGTCCGACTGGACGAAGGCCGTGCACGCGGCGACGAAGACGGAGCCCGTGTAGCCGACCGACCTCAGGTTCTTGATCAGCTGGGTGCAGATCGAGGCGTTCGGGGAGGCGATCAGGCCCGCGACGTCGGGCTTGGTGGAGGCGATGGTGGCCGCCAGGGCGCTGAAGTTCGGGTTCGTGGGCGAGAAGTACAGGCCGGTCGCCTTGATCCCGATGGCCTGGGCCAGCGGCTTCAGCTGAGTCTCGACGGTCTTGTGGGACGAGGGGGTGTCCACCAGCGTGAGCGTCGCCGATGTCTTGCCCTCGGCCTTGAACCCCTGGAGAGCACCGACGAGGAACGACGCCTGCGGCGAGCCGAGGAAGACCCGTCCGGACGCGGCGCTCCCGGTGGTCTGGTCGAACGGGATCTGGCCGACCAGCGGGATCTTGGCGGCCTCGAGGATGCCGATGCCGGCGCTGGAGCTGAGGTTGAAGCCGTCGAAGGCCGCGACGACGCCTTCCTGGACGAACTTGTTGGCGCAGCCGATGGTGGACTCCGGCGTGCCGTCGACCGAGCAGGCCTCGACCTCGATCGGACGTCCGTCGACGCCCTTCATCTCCTTGGCGATGTAGCTCACCGCCGCGTCCATGCCGGACTTCACCGAGGGGACCGACACCGCGCCCTTGTCCGGGTTGAACAGGCCGACCTTGATCGGCGCTCCCGTCAGGGTCGGCTCGTCGGAGGGCTGGTCCGAGCCGCCGCAGGCGGCGGCGGCCGTCAGCAGCAGGCCCATCCCGGCGCTCAGCAGGACTCGCGACAGGGCCGAGCCCCTGTGCGTGGTCGGTTTCATCGAATGCCCTCGCATTTCTGGTTCGCGTGCGCCTGCTCGGGGAGACCTGGCAGGCCCGCGGCCCAGGGGGGTGTGAGCCGTGTCACGCGGGCATGAACCTAATTTAAGAGTGAGACTGACGTCAATCTCTACTTTTGCGGGCGCCCTGCCGCGCGGAGGCGGCTGGTAGTGTCGTCGTTCCCCGTGATCATCGAGACGAGGTGTCGGCCATGCCCGAACCCGCCGCCGAGACCGACGGCGCGCGCCGGGCGCGCACCCGTGTCGACCGGCGCCGCGAGACCACGCCGCAGCGGCTGCGCGACGCGGCGCGGGTCGTCTTCGAGCGGGACGGCTTCCACAACGCCCGACTCGCCGACATCAGCGCCGAGGCGAAGGTCGGGGCGGGGACGCTCTACAACTACTACCGGTCCAAGCACGATCTGCTGTTCGAGCTGATGAAGGAAGTGTCAGCCGATCTGACCGGAATCGCGGCGGATCATGTCAGCGCCCAGCAGGACCCCGTCCGCCGCATCGAGGAGGTCAACCGGGTCTACATCGAGGCGTTCCGGCGCAACGCCCGCGTACTGCAGGCCGTCTACCAGGCACGCGACGAGGACGAGCGGCTCCAGGCCCAGTGGGCCGAGGTCGCCGACCATTTCCAGAGCAGGGTCACCCGCGCGATCGCCGAGTGGCAGAAGGCCGGCGTGGCCTACCCGGACCTGGACCCGCGCCACACCGCCCACGCCCTGACCCTGATGGTCGAGCGCGTGGTCATGGCCTGGTCCTACGAGGGCGTCGAGTACGACGCCCAGACCCTGATCGACACCATCAACAAGATCTGGATCCGCTCCCTGGGCCTCTCCGGCAACGCCGCACGCACCCTGGCCTAGCAGGGCTCGACCAGCCGGCCAGAAGGCACATAACGGCGGCCGCTGGTGAGCCGATGAGATGGCGAACTCGTGATGGTCAGGGAACTCGGGTACGACGCCCGAGACCTCTTCGAGCAGGTCCGCCGCAGCGTTGGACGGCGCTCAATGCGGCGGTGGTCCGGTGGGGGGACGGCATCCGCCCTCATTGAGGATGGACGAGACGGTGACGCCGACGCCCTGCGAGGTCGCGTTGCCGTAGAGGCAGGCGCCGCCGCCGGTGAACGCGTCGAAGGCGAGGCCGTCGGGCCCGTCGGCGTGGAGGTAGGCCTGGGGCAGAGGGTCGTAGACGGTCTTTCCCTCGAAGTTGAACCCCGCCGAGCGCATCGCCTCGGTCGCCGCCTCCGGCGTCAGGGTCCGCGCCTTGATCAGTCGGCGCATGATCGTGCGGATCGTGCCCGCGGCCTGTTCGGCCCGCAGGTGGTCGGGGAGAGAGACGTCGAGTCGCTGCTTCCAGGCGTGGTTGTCCTGATAGTGCGGCGCTCCGTCCCCGGGCTCGGCGCCGTTCCGCTCTCTGACCTTCCGCCACGGGGACAAGCCGACGAGCCGGACGGTGCGCGCGTCGATCGGGGCATCGTCGAGCCTTGCCGCCGGGGCTCCGCCGCCCGACACGTCCAGCGTCGACAGGGGCTGCGGGGAGGGCGCCGACTTCTGCCGCCAGGCGAGGCCGAAGCCGGCCACTTCGCCGGGTTCCAGCACGACTTCCACCACCGGGTCGTCGAACCCGGGAAGCCCTCCCACCTGCCCTGATCCGTGCGTCACCTTGACGTCCGCCGGCCTTGCCGACGCGTCGAGCACCGTGATCCGCGGGTAGCCCTTCAGCCGGGCCACCCGCTGACCGCAGTTGTAGAGCTCGATGTTCAGGGTCGAGATTCCCGAGTCGTCGCCGGATGCGCCCAACCACTGCGTCAGGCCGGACTCCGGGCATTCGGGTGGCGCCGCCGTCGCAACGGTCCTGACCGGACCGGCCACGCCGGGTGCGGGTTCGTCACCGCATCCGGCTGCCAGGAAAAGGAACACCGCGGCGGCCAGAAGCCGGGGAGATCTCATGAGCCCCATCATCTCGTGAAGAGCCGGCCGGTGATCTCGATAGATCGGCGCTGGCGATGCTCGTCGGCATCCGTAGCCGACGCCCGCGAAGCCCCGTCCGACACCACGGGCGTCCGCGCGACGCCCGTCTTCGCGAGTGCCGCGGGCCGACGCGGTATCGGGCGGCCGGGCGTCGGCCGCGACGGCGCTGAGATCGAGCATGTCTCTAGGGGGCCGGTGTCCGGCCGTCTAGGGTGAGGGTATGACACGTGGGTTCGAGGTGGTGTGTGAGATCGAGCCGCCGACCCGGCCGGATCTCCGGCGGGTGCGGCACCAGATCGGGGTACTGGACGCCGTCGCGGACGCGTTCTTGATCCCCGACAACCACATCGGGCGGGCGACGGTGTCGAGCGTGGCGGTCGCGCACGAGGTGCAGGCGATGGGAGCGACCGGCATCGCCTGCCTGAACGCCCGCGACCGCAACCTGCTCGGCTTCCAACGGGACCTGCTGACCGCCGCCGCCTACGGCGTCCAGCGGTTCCTGTTCGTCTACGGCGACAAACCCGCCTCCGGCGACCGCACCGGCGAACTCACCGTCCGGTCCATGCTCGACCACGCCCGCGGCGCGACCTCCGACCCCGTCTTCGCCGGGCATCCGCACTTCCAGATCGGCGTCGCCTCCGGCATGCGGCCCCTGCCCGCCTGGAAGCAGCAGGCCGATTTCGTCTTCGCCCAGGTCAGCTACAGCCTCGACGACCTGCTGCGCTGGCGTGAGACCGTCACCATCGACGCACCCGTCTACGCCGGGGTGATGGTCCTGGCCAGCGCGACGATGGCGCGCAACCTCGCCGCCACCATCCCCGACATCACCATCCCGGACGCACTCGTCCAAGCAGTCGAGCACGACCCCGAAGCCGGCGTCGCCGCCGCCTGCGAACACGTCCTGGCCATCCGCGACAGCGGCGCCTTCGACGGCGTCCACCTCGTCCCCGTCAGCCGATACCGCCAGACCGCCGCCCGCCTCGAACCCCTCCTCCAGACCCGTCCCAAACATCCCCACTGAACATCAGGCGGAGAAACACCCCTCCGCGAAGCCGTTCGTGACCGCGCGATCCCCGGCGTGTCGGGGGCTTGACGAACATCGGCATGGGAAGGCGTCGACCCGGGCGCCGCGGCGTTCACTGAGCGAGACGCGCGCGCCAGGCCCGGGGTAGGGATGCGCGACGACCTCGCCGGAGCGGGAGACGCGCGGGATCTCGTCCCACGTCAGGTCCGCGCCCTCGGAGGCGACGGACCAGAAGGCCCCGGACCGGTCCCGGCTCAGGGGGCCGCACTCGGCGGGTCGAGTTTCGGTCAGTCATTGCATATGTGTGGAACTTGCGCTGAATGTCTGGCATATCTAGATCACATGAGATCTCTGAGGCTCGCGGGTGCGGTGGTGCTGGTGCTGGCGACGGGATGCAGCGGCATCAAGGGAGACCCGGCCCCGGACACGAAGGCGGAGCCCGGGGAGGCCGCCTCGCAGCAGACGGCCTCGGTCGCCGATCCGGGCAAGGTGATCCAGCAGGCCTCGTTCGACGGGCCCAAGGGCAAGTTCGAGCTCGGCGTCGTCGGGCTGACCGCGCGGGGCAAGCTGGCCGACCTCACGCTGACGCTGACGCCGCACTATCCCGGGCTGCCGCAGCCCTCGGTCCTGGCCGTCGGCTACTTCACCGGCGTCTACCCCGAGGTCACCCTGGTCGACCCGGTGAACCTCAAGCGCTACCTCGTGGTCAAGGACTCCTCCGGCAAGATGCTCGGAGCCGGCAACGAGGCCTACAACATCGACCAGCCCAACACCCTGAGCTACACCTTCGCGGCGCCGCCCGAGGACGTCACGACCCTCGACGTCTACTTCGCCGGCTTCCCGCCCTTCCGCACCATCCCGGTCAGCCGATGAGGCGCGCGGCCACCGCCTTCGTGCTCGCGCTGCTCCTTCCCGGCTCCGCCGCGGCCGAGCCGTCCGTGCCCGACCCGGCCGCCTCGATCGAGACCCTCGCGCCCGAAGTCCTCGACCTGCTGCTCGAGGAGTCGGTGATCCCGCTGGAGCACGAGGAGCAGACCGGCGCGTCGACCACCCTGCGGATCAGCTCGGACGTGCTCTTCGAGTTCGACTCCGCCACGCTCACGCCGCAGGCGAAGACCCACCTCGCCCGGATCGCCGCACGGCTGACGGGCGGCGGCACCCGCGTCGCGGGCTACACCGACTCCCTGGGCGCCCCCGCCTACAACCTCGCGCTCTCCCGGCGACGCGCCAACGCCGTCAAGGACGCACTCGCCGCCCTCGGCGTCCAGGGCCTCACCGCCCGCGGCCTCGGCGAAGCCGACCCGATCGCGCCCAACACCATCGGCGGCAAGGACAACCCGTCAGGACGCGCCGAGAACCGCCGCGTCGAAATAGTCTTCGCCACCTGACCGGTAGGCCGCCACCCGAACCCGCCCGGGTCAAGGCCTTCGACGCCCTAAGGCCCGGTGAGAGCGCTCCTGGGATCTGACCCAGGCGGTGAAGGCCTCGATGGCGTCGACGAGGGCTTCGAAGCGGAAGGAGTGGTAGTAGCCGCCGCCGTGCAGGTGGATCATGACGGGCGCGCCCTGCGGACGTGAGCGGCGGTGGTAGACGTCGAGGAGGTTGCGGCGGCCGGCGGAGATCGGCCACGCGCCGGAAGACGGGGAAGAACAGGATGCGGACCAGCGGGGGCCGGCGCCGCAGCCCGGCGGCGAGATCGGCGTCGAGTTCGGCGCGCCAACCGGCCCCCAGCCCCTCGTCGAGGGCGCGGCCGATCCGCGCCCGGTCCCCGATCCCGCGGCGGGCGATGACCCCCAGTCCGGGCACGGTCACCGCGGCCAGGGCGACGACCGCCCACCCGCCCGCCGAGTCGATGTCGCCTTGGGCGAACGCGAGCAGGGTCGGGAGCAGCAGCAGCCAGAAGAGCGCGGCGAACGGCAGCTCGTTGGCGGCCGGCCCGGTGTAGTAGCTCGGACGCCCGAAAGGCCCTTCGAACGGCAGCGGCCGCAGCGCGAAGAACGTGCCGACGGCGACGAGCGCCACAGGGATCAGGTGAGGACGATCCGTCCGAGGAGGCGGGCTGTTCGGCCAGGCACGCAGCGCTCGCGCACGACAACAGCGAACTCGCCGTGCGTGCCGAGCGGCCGCGCCGCCGCAACGCGGTGCCGACCCTGGTGGACGCGGGCGCCATCGCCGACGGGGAGACCCTGTGCTTCCAGACGTCGGGCCCCCGGGAGGCCGCGGCGCTCAACCCGTGGCTCGTCGGGCACCCCGAGCGCTCGCGTGCGCGGTGGGTCAACCACCGCACGCGGCCACAGGTCTGGGAGTACGACAGTAGGCAGTACTCGCCGTCCGGGCTGGTGTCGACGATCTGGCGGCACGCGGGTTGGGAGGACCATCCGGTCGCCGTCCAGGGGCCCGGCCGGTGGGCGCCCGGCGACCGGGGCACTCTGTGGGAACTGGCCAAGGCGCTCCAGGACCAGGACGAGGGCCTCTTTTGACGGTCCCGCGGGCGTCGACGTGCTCTTGCAGCGCATCCGGTGGGCCGGGGGTCGGCTCGTCGCCCATGGCGCTGACGGCAGCGTGCGCCACGGCGGAGTGACACTTCGATCACCTTGTGCGATTGCTCTTTCGCCGGGCGTGGTCGGAGGGTTCTCTTGTGGTGTGCCGATACCGAGGTAACCCGTGTGGTCGCGTCGTCGCGGGAATGAGGATCTGAGGAGTCGATGTATGGCGGAACAGCGCAGGTCGGTTGCGACGCACTGGGGTAGTTATGTCGCCGTGGTCGATTCCGGGCGGTTGGTGCGGATCGAGCCGGAGCCGGGTGACCCCGCGCCGTCGCCGATCGGCCCTGGGATGGTGGTGGCTGCCGATGACGGTGCTCGTGTGCTGCGGCCGGCGGTGCGCAAGGGCTGGTTGGACGGCGAGCCGCGAGCGCACGGCAGGGCCAGGGGCGAGGACGTCTTCGTGGAGGTGAGCTGGGAACGGGCGATCACCCTGGTGAGCGATGAGCTCCGGCGCGTGCGTGCAGAGCACGGGGACGGCGCGGTGTTCGGCGGCTCTTACGGCTGGGCGAGTGCGGGCAGGTTTCACCACGCGCAGGGTCAACTGCACCGGTTCCTGGCGCTGGGCGGCGGATTCACCGATTCACGCAACACCTACAGCACCGCGGCTTTGGAGGTCATCCTCCCCCACGTGATCGGCGGCCATCCGTGGAGCTACCAGTCCCGGATG
The DNA here is from genome assembly GCF_054783995.1 of Actinocorallia aurea. Lineage (NCBI taxonomy): Bacteria > Bacillati > Actinomycetota > Actinomycetes > Streptosporangiales > Thermomonosporaceae > Actinocorallia > Actinocorallia aurea. The sequence goes on along the minus strand of NZ_BAAGPQ010000028.1, from coordinate 244,705 downwards.
CCGATGTGGGACGAGATAGCGGAGAACTGTGAGCTCGTGGTGGCGTTCGGAGGGCTCGCCCTGAAGAACAGCCAGATCAACCCCGGTGGGCTGGCCAGGCACCAGACGCGGGACCTGCAACGACGGTGCCGTGAGGCAGGGGTGCGGTTCGTGAACGTCAGCCCCCTCCGCAGCGACACCGCCGGCTTCCTCGACGCCGAGTGGCTGCCCGTCGTCCCGAACACCGACACCGCCGCGATGCTCGGCATCGCGCACACGATGCTGGTGAACGGGTGGCACGATGCGGACTTCCTTCGCCGGTGCTGCGTCGGGTTCGACCGTTTCGCCGCCTACCTGGTCGGCGAGGTCGACGGCATCCCGAAGGACGCCGCCTGGGCGGAGACGATCACGGGCATCGGTCGTGACGTGCTCACCGACCTCGCTCGCCGCCTCACCACCCGGCGTTCTCTCATCATGGTCAACTACGCGGTGCAGCGGGCGGACCACGGCGAACAGCCGATCTGGATGTCCGTCGTGCTGGCCGCCATGGCGGGCTCGATGGGCCGGCCCGGCGGCGGTTGGGGCTCGGGCTACGCGACGATGGACGCGACGGGCGTCGCCCCTGACCGCCCCTTCGTGGCGACCGTCCCGGCGGCTGCGAACCCCGTCGCGGACTTCATCCCGGTCGCGAGGATCGCCGATGCCCTGCTGCATCCCGGGAAGGTCATCGACTACGACGGCGGACGCGTCACGCTGCCCGAGCTCCGCCTGGTCTACTGGTGCGGGGGCAATCCGTTCCACCACCACCAGGACCTCCATCGGTTGGCCCGCGCGTGGCAGGCCCCGGACACGGTCGTGGTCCACGAAGCCTGGTGGAACACCTCGGCCAAGTTCGCGGACATCGTCCTTCCCGTCGCCACCAGCCTGGAGCGCGACGACTTCGCCGCCGGATTCTCCGACCCCCACCTCGTCGCGATGCCGAAAGTCCGCGAGCCCGCCGGCGAGTCGCGCACCGATCATCAGATCTTCGCGGCCGTGGCCTCCCGCCTCGGGTACGGGGAAGAGTTCACGCAGGCGCGCTCGGAGAGCGAATGGGTCCGGCACCTGTACGAGCAGACGAGGGCCGAGCTCGGCGGTGATGCCGCCTTGCCGGGCTTCGAGGAGTTCTGGCGCGTCTCCACCGCTGCGCTGCCGCCGTCCACCGGGCCGTTTCCCGGCGGCTTCGCGGACCTCCGCGCAGATCCACACCGTTTCCCGCTGCCGACGCCGTCGGGCCGGATCGAGATCTTCTCCGAGACGATCGACGCGTTCGGCTACGACGACTGCGCCGGGCATCCGAGGTGGTACGAGCCGGCGGAATGGCTCCGGGCCGACCTGGCGGGCCGGTACCCGCTCCACCTGATCTCGAACCAGCCGGCCTCGCGCCTGCACAGCCAATACGACAACGGGGGCCACAGCCTCGGTGCGAAGATCCGTGGCCGTGAGCCCGCGACGATGCACCCGCTGGACGCCGCCGCGCGCGGCATCCAGGACGGCATGATCGTGCGCGTCCACAACGACCGGGGCAGCTGCCTGGCGGCCGCGGTCCTCTCCGACGACGTCATGCCAGGGGTGGTGCAACTGTCCACGGGAGCCTGGTGGGATCCGGTCCGGCCCGGCCGGAGCGGAACCCTGGACCGCCACAGCAATCCGAACGTCCTCACGGCGGACCGGCCGTGCTCGAAACTGTCCCAGGGACCGAGTGCGCTCAGCGCGCTGGTCGACGTCGAGCGCTACGACGGCCCCCTTCCCGAAGTGCTCGCCTTCTCACCACCGGGCCTTGATGGGCGATAGCGGCATCCGGTCGCGGCGGCACTGACGCGCCGGTACAGACGCTCCTCCCCGCGGGGAGGAGCGTCCGGCCGGGCGGGGCTCCGTCAGCCGATGAGCCTGCCGAACAGGTGGTTGGCGGGGGCGTCGGGGTCGTCGCCGTAGAAGAACTCCGCGAGCGCCCGGTGGAACTCGGCGCGGTCCAGGGTGCCCGAGCCGTCCAGGTCCAGCGCGTCGAAGACCTCGGCGCAATCCTCGAAAGGGATGTCACCGGCCAGGCCGAAGATCTGCTGGAACTCCTCCTGGTCGATCTTCTCGTTGCCGTCGAGATCGATGAGGTCGAAGTAGCAGTCGGCCACCGCCTGGATCTGCTGCGGGTACAGGGCGGGGTCGGTCAGGGCCTGGCGGAACCCTTCGGTCATCTCCCGCAGATCGATCCTCCCGTCGCCGTCCTGGTCCATCGGCGCGATCACGTGGGTCCAGAACGCGTCGAGTCCCTGGGTGAGCCGTTGAGCGGTCTCGGACTCCGGCCCGGCGGCGCGAGCGGCGATGTAACGCTCGCCCATCCGCAGGACGTCCTGCCGGGTGATGACCCCGTCGCCGTCGGTATCGGCGCCCCTGAACCACTGCTGGTATTTGCGATCTCTGAGTACGGTCACAAATACTTAAAGTAGCGAATACGCTGCTCTAGGTAAAGGGTCTCGACGGTCACGGCAATCCCAGAGCGGGCCGGCTCACTCGTAGACCTTGAGGGTCCATGCGCCCATCGGGTCGGGGCTCTTCATGAGCCGGGCGATCTCGGCCCGGTCCGCGGTCGGGCTCGTCGAGGCAGGGAAGACCGCGATCTCCAGCCTTCCGGGTTTCGCCGACCAGTGGACGCCGGACGACTCGGCGGCCTCGCACGGGATCGGCTGGGAGATCTTGCCGTCGAGCCAGGTGACGGCCCAGGCGGCGCCTTCGGTGCAGACCAGGTGGAGGTCGACGCGGTGGCCGTTCGTCCGGACGGGTGTGCGCTTGGAGTCGGCGATGCCGGTGCTCGTCGCGATCGGGTTCCGGCCCGCGGTGGGATCCTCGTGCTCCTGCGGTCCGGGGTGCTCTCCGCGCTCCTCACGGGCCTGGCAGTGCGGGCTGGTGCAGATCCCGCTGTAGACCGCCACGGTCCAGCCGCCGCGCTCCCGCACGGCCTCCGACAGGTAGCGACCGGCGGAGGCGGCGTCCAAGATGTCCGTCCTGACGCCCTCGCCCGTGGCGAACAGATCGACCGAGACGGGCACTCCTGCCGTGGTCTCGCGGTAGGAGGAGCCGCCGTTCGGCTCGGTCGGGGGCGTGTCGGGCGTCGGAGGGGAGCCGCACTCCGCCGCGCTGCGGCCCAGTTGGTAGGTGGTGCCCGGCTGTTCGCAGCGGAAGACGATCAGCGACGTCGGGCCGGTCGGGGTGAAGGTCAGGCGCGCGGCCTGGTTGAGCGTGTCGTACCTGACGGCGGTCACCAGGCTCATGCCCTCCTGGCTCGCGGGGAGACCCGTGACGGGGCGGCCGGTCAGCAACGGTGCCGCGGCAGGCCGGACGAGCTGCGGCGCCGTCCCCCCCGAGGGGGCCAACACGAGCACGGCACCGGTGCCGAGGGCGACGGCGCCGGCCCCTGCGGCCAGGCGGCGACGGCGGCTGCGCCTGACCCTGCGCCGGATCTGGTCGAGACGGTCGGCGGGATGGTCGATCCCGGGGCGGGCGGCCTCCATGGCCGCGCGGAGATCCCGCATGCTGGGTGACATCTCAAAAACTCCTGTCCGCGAGGGTCTCAACGATCTCCGGGTCGATCCGGAGCTTGGCCAGGGCCTTGCTGGCCTGGCTCTTCACGGTCCCGGCCGAGCAGCCGAGGATGCCCGCGACCTGTGTCTCGGGCAGATCCTCGAAGAAGCGGAGCACCAGCACGGCCCGCTGGCCCCGGGGCAGCCGTCCGAGCGCGTCCCACAGGAACGCCCGGTCGTCGAGGTCGCCCGTCGTGTCCGGTGACTGTGCGAGTGGAAGCGGCTCACTCACGGGGATCTCGCCCCGCCAGCGCCGCCGCGTCCAGGAACTGTAGGTGTTGACCATGATCCGGTAGACGTACGGATCGGGGTCCTCCTCGATCCGCCGCCAGGCCGTCCAGGCCTTCGCCAGGGCCGTCTGGAGCAGATCCTCGGCCAGTGCCCGGTCCCGGCAGATCAGGTACGCGGTGTGCAGCAGCCGGGGCGAGCGCTCCCGCACATAGGTCGCATATTCGGGGGGTTCCCGCATCTGTCAGCCGCCTTCCTCAGGACTTCGCGACTAAGACCACCGAGCACCGGAAAAAGGTTGCCCGGCCCGCCGGAATCACCGGTTCGCGGCGGGATGAGCGCGAGCAGCAGGACCAGCGGGCTCTGGCGGGCCGGCTGGTCGGGCGGCATCGGGCTCCCTCGGCCGCTCCGGCGCCCGCACTGGTGGCGGCCGCGAGGTCAGCGGGAAGGGCCCTGCTCTGGACGGCGGGCGACGATGTCGGCGGCGGTGGCGAGGAAGCGTTCGATCGCGGCGCGGTCGCTCGCGGAGAAAGCGCGGAGCGCGGTGACCATCTCGGTGATGAGGGGGCCGAAGAAGGCCCAGCCGAGGGCCGCCGCCTCGTCGGACACCTCAAGGAGGACGCGTCGGCGGTCGTCGGGATCTCGTGCCCGCCGGACGTGGCCGAGACGTTCCAGCCGGTCGATCAGCGCGGTCGTGCCGGCCGAGTTGAGGCCGAGCCCGCGACCGAGGCTTCCCGGTGTGGCGGGCTCCCCGGCCCGCGCGGCGTCCAGGAGCAGGATGAGGGCGCGCAGATCGGTCGGGTGGAGGCCCTGGCGCTGGGCGAAGGCGCCCGCGAGCAGGTCGAGCTTGACGGTGAGGGCGCGCAGCCCGTGCACCAGGCGCATTCCTTGCTCGTCGTCCATCTCCGGTTCCTTCCGCACGCGTCTCCCGGCGCATAGTATCTCGCTCAACGAGATACTTGCTCGCCGAGATGATGGAGACCGCCGTGTCCGGTGACCTCGCCCCCTTTTTCGCCGCGTACGACGCCGTGCTCGACCGCTGGCCCGTGGCTCACGAGGTGTTCGATCTGGAGTCGGAGTTCGGGACGACCCGGGTCATCGCGTGCGGTCCCGCGGACGGGGAGCCGCTCGTCCTCCTGCACGGCGGGGGCACGACGTCGGCGGTGTGGTTCGCCAACGTGGCGGAGCTGAGCAGCGCGCGGCGCGTCTATGCCGTCGACAGGATCGGGGAGCCGGGGCGCAGCCTTCGGGGCGAGCGGCCCCCGCGGTCGGTCGACGATCTCCTCGCCTGGCTCGACGGCGTCCTGACGGACCTCGGCGTGGAGCGCGCCGACCTGTGCGGGCACTCCTATGGCGCGTGGATCGCCCTGACGTACGCCCTGCGCGCTCCGCACCGGACCCGCAGGCTCGTCCTCCTCGACCCGACCCAGTGCTTCGCCGGGTTCGCCCCCTCCTACCTGCTGCGCGCCCTGCCGGTGCTGCTGCGCCCGTCCGCCCGGCGAGCCCGGGCCTTCCTGGCCTGGGAGACGCGAGGGGCTCCGGTCGATCCGGAGTGGCTGCGCCTCTACTGCCTCGCCGCGGAGTTCCCTGGCGTCAAGGTGATCACCGGCGGCCGTCCCGATCCCGCGATCCTGCGTGCTTCTCCCGTCCCGGTGCTCGTTCTTCTCGCCGGGAACAGCCGCGCCCATCGCGTCGGCCGCGTGGAGACCGCGGCCCGGCGCGCCCTGCCCCGCGCCCGCGTCGAGGTCCTCCCCGGGCTCTCGCACCACGGCATGCCGTTCCACGGCGCCGCCGCGACCGACCGCGCGATCCTGCGCTTCCTCGCGGCCCCCTGAGCCCCCGGTACCGCCGGAGGCCGCCGAGGATCGAGCAGGCCGCGATCGCCGGTGGGACAGGAGAGGACGCGCTTGAGCTCGGCGGCGCACGCCGGGCGGCTCGGGGCCGACGGGCGTCGCGCTCGCGGCCTCGCCACGTCGTCCGAGCCGGCCTAGGGGTTCGGGGTGCGGAGGGGGGCGAGGAAGGCGATCACGGTGCGGGTGAGGGACACGCGGTGGTCGGAGAGGGCGTGGTCGGTCTCGAAGACGTGGTGTTCGAGGGCGGGGCCGGGACGCGCGGTGTAGGCGGCCACGAGCGGGTGATGGTGGAAGGCCGCGGGGGTGACCTCGTCGCGCGTACCGCTGCCGACCAGCAGCACGGGGCGGCCCGTGAGCTCCGGAGCCAGCCGGGCCAGCCTCCAGGCGTCGCCGGCCGCCTCCATCTCGGCCACCAGCGCTTCGGCGGAGGTGCCGCGGAGCGGCAGCAACTCGCCGGCGAACGCGGCGGCCAGGGCGCCGCGTGCCGCGGGGTCGCTCCGGGTCGCCGCAGCGGCCGCGCCGAGGTCGAAGCCCGCGATGGAGGCCACCGCGCACACCCGCTCGTCGGCGGCGGCGGTCATCAGCGCCGCGAACCCGCCCAGGCTGTGCCCGACGAGCGCGACCCGCCCGGGGTCGAGCCGGTGCTCGGCGGCGAAGGCCGGCTCCCGGACGGCGGCGGTGACGGCCGCCGCGTCCTCCAGCACGTGCGTCCACGAGTACTCGCCCGGCACTCCCCACGAGCCTCGGTAGTGGAACACCACCGCCGCGTACCCCGCCCGCCGCAGCGCCTGCGCCAGATCGAAGTTCCGCTCGTTGCCCGGAAACCCGTGCAGCAGCACCACCGTGGGATGCGGCCCGGGCCCGGCCGGCAGATGCAGCACCCCCAGCAGCAGCTCGCCTCCGCTGGCGAACGCGACCGCCAGCGTCCCGGCGGGCGGTCCTGCGTCCAGCGGCGGATCCTCCAGGAGAAAGTCCACGGCCATCCCGCCTTACACATGAGAACGATCGGTTCGATCATGAACCTAGCAGCAAATAGAACCGATCGGTACCATTATGGCCGCCGGAGCGGGTGCGCGGTTCAGGACGTGCCGTCCTCGGCCATGGCGGCCCCGAGGTCCTTGGGAGGCAACGGATGCGGGGGACGGCTCAGCGGGAGCCGACGAGCCCCGACTCGTAGGCGATGATCACGAGCTGGGCGCGGTCGCGGGCGTCGAGTTTGGTGAGCAGGCGGCCCACGTAGGTCTTGACGGTGGCCAGGCTCAGGTGCAGGTGCGCGGCCATCTCGGTGTTGGACAGGCCGCGGGCGATGAGCGTCAGGACCTCGACTTCGCGCTCGGTCACGCCGTGCAGGGTGCGGCGCAGCGGCCGGCCGGGTTCCGCCGGGCGTGCGGCGAACTCCTCGATGAGGCGGCGGGTCACCCGCACGTCCGCGGTGCCGGGGTCGCGCAGGATGCGGCGAGTGGCCTCGACGCCGTCCACGTGCGGCATCCGCACATCCATCAGGACGACATCGGGCGCCAGGGCGCGGGTGAGTTCGACGGCCTCGGCCCCGGTGGCGGCCTCGCCCACGACGGCGAGATCGGGGGCGGTCTCGATGAGGGCTCGGAAGCTGCCGCGCAGCAACGCCTGGTCGTCGGCCACCAGCACCCGGATCGGCGCGTTCAACGGCCGCTGCCGCGTTCAACGGCCGCTGCCATGAGCGCGCGAGAGCGTGGCCTCGACGGCGAAACCGCCTTCAGGACGGGGCCCGGCGCGGAAGGACCCGCCGTGTGTTCGCGGGGAGTCCACGGCCGCGGCATCGGATCGCCGGGCCGCCGCGTTCCTGCTGTCGATGGCGCTGATGGAGATCCGCCACCTTTCCGGATCCGTCCGGCGCGGAAGCGAGGATGCCGCACCGGGCGAGGATCTCGTCGGCCGGGCACTGTCGAGGAAGCCCGTCTACGAGAGTTTCAGAAGTGATGAAAGGGGCACGGGCTCAATAGACGGACGTTCCACGCGAACGGAGATCGTCATGCCCGTCCTAGAAATGATCAGGACCTACCCGGCCGACATCAACCTCGACCGTGACCTCATCGCCGACACCGTGAGCGTGCTCATCGACTGCGCGCAGGCCTGCACCGCGTGCGCCGACGCGTGCCTCAGCGAGCCCGACCTGGCGATGCTGGGCAAGTGCGTGCGCACCAACCTGGACTGCGCCGACATCTGCGCGACGACGGCCAAGATCCTCTCGCGCCACACCGGCTACGACGCCCGCATCAGCGTGGCCCAGCTGAAATCCTGCATGGTCGCCTGCGACACCTGCGCCGACGAGTGCGCCGTGCACGCCGGGCACCACGCCCACTGCCGGGTCTGCGCCGAGTCGTGCCGCGCCTGCTCGGCCGCCTGCGAACGCCTCATGGACGCGATGATCACGACCTGAGGCCCGCGGCCTCCAAGTAGCCCGCCGACCGCGGGCGGGGGCCTCGCGCACCCTCGGCCGCGCCGAACGCGAAGACCCGCTCGCCCTGCACGGCCATCGCGCGGAGCGGCGCTGCGGCCTTTCGATCGTCGGTGCCAGAGTATTGATCACACCATGATTACGGTGTTATTTTTCCTGCGCACCCGGGGCGACGGAGGGAGATCCGCATGGACGAAGCGCAGGCCACCGCCTTGCAGTTCGCAGGCCAGGACATCCCCTGGCTGCTGCGGAGCTGGGCCGAACGGCAGCCGGACAAGGCTCTCCTCATCTGGGAACCCCGCCACGGCGAGGGCGCGACGTGGACCTACGCCCGGTTCTGGGCCGATGTGCGCAGCCTGGCGGCCGGACTCGCCGGGCGCGGCGTGGGCAAGGGCGACAAGGTCCTCCTGCACTCCGACAACTGCCCCGAGATGGTGCTCGCCTGGTACGCCTGTGCCACCCTGGGCGCCGTCGCGGTCACCACGAACACCCGCAGCGCCGCGAGCGAGGTCGACTTCTTCGTGCGCAAGACCGGCTGCGTCGGGGCCGTCACCCAGCCCCGGTACGCCGCCGTGGTGCGGGAGGCGGCTCCCGGCCTGCCCTGGATCGCCGTCACTCGGGACAACGGCGGCGAGGAGCCGACGGCGCGGGAGGCCGACCACGGTCTCGATTCCTTCGCCTCCCTCTACGGCGACGGCGACGCGCTCCCCGACCGCGAGCCGGAGCCCATGGCCCCGGCGGGCATCCTGTTCACCTCGGGCACCACCTCGCGGCCCAAGGCCGTGGTGCACACCCACGCCAACGCCCTGTGGGCCGGCCGCGTCGGGCCCACCAATATCGGGATGACGGCCGACGACACGTACCTGGTCTACCTCCCGTTCTTCCACGTCAACTCCCAGAGCTGGGCGCTGTGGACGACCCTGGGCGTCGGCGGGACCGTGGTGCTGCAGCCCAAGTTCTCCTCCTCGCGCTTCTGGGAGGTGGTCACCGGCCACGGGGTCACCCACATCTCGCTGCTCCCGTTCGTCATCAACGCGGTCCTCGGCGGGCCCGTCCCCGAGCACGCGCTCAAGGTGGGCGTGTTCGGGCTGATCGTGCCGGAACTCGAAGCCGCCCTGGGCTTCCGCGTCGTCCCCGCCTACGGCATGACCGAGACGGTGGTCCACGCGACGACGGCCGGCCCCGGCGTCCCGCCCGTCACCCGGTCCATGGGCCGGCCCACCCCCGGCTACGAGATGCTCGTCGTGGACCGGGAGACCGGCGAGCCGTGCGCCAAGGACCAGCCCGGCGAGCTGTGGGTGCGGGGTACCCGCGGCATCCAGCTCTTCCTCGAGTACCACGACAACCCCGAGGCCATGGCCAAGAGCTTCACCGCCGACGGCTGGTTCAAGACGGGCGACATCGTCCGCTGGTCCGACGGCGGCAGCCTCGTCTACAGCGAGCGGGACGCCGACCTGCTGAAGGTCGGCGGCGAGAACGTCTCGGCCCGAGAGGTCGAGGACGTCTGCCGTCAGGTGCCCGGCGTCGCCGACATCGCCGTCGTGGGCCGGTCGCACCCGATGCTGGACGAAGTGCCTGTGGCCTTCGTCGTGCGGGGTCCCGCGGCGGAGGGCGACGACGCCGCGTTCGGCGCCGCCCTCATCGGGCGCTGCGCGGCGACCCTCGCCGACTTCAAGGTGCCCAGGGCCGTGCATGTCGTGGCCGACTTCCCGCGCGCCACCCTGGAGAAGGTGGCCAAGAACAAGCTCCGCGACCTGGCCGAAGAACTCGCCAAGGAGGCCGACGCCCATGTCTGAACCCACCCCCGCCCCGCTCGTCCTCGTCGAGGCCGACGGCCCCGTGCTGACCGTCACCATCAACCGGCCCGAGAAGCGGAACGCCACCAACGCCGAAGTGCTCTGCCGCCTCTACGACGCCTGGGTGCGGCTCGACCGGGACGACTCCCTGCGGGTCGCCATCCTCACCGGCAAGGGCAGCACCTTCTGCGCCGGCATGGACCTGCGCGAGATCCTCCGTCTGCGCGAGGGTGTGCGGGACAACGAGTGGATCATCCGGTTGCAGGACGAGCCCGGCATCTCGCTGCACGCTTACCTCAAGACCTACCGGCCCACCAAGCCCGTCATCCTGGCCGCCGAGGGATTCTGCCGCGCCGGGGGCACCGAGATCCTCCAGGGCACCGACATCCGCGTCGCCGGGGAGAGCGCCGTGTTCGGCGTCACCGAGGTGCAGCGCGGCCTGTTCCCGATGGCCGGCTCCGCGGTGCGCCTGCGCCGTCAGATGGGCTACGCCGTGGCGGCCGAGATGCTGCTGGCCGGAGAGGACCTGACGGCCCGCCGCGCCCACGAGCTCGGTCTGATCAACCACGTGGTGCCCGACGGCCAGGCCCTCGCCAAGGCCCGGGAGATCGCCGACCGCATCGCGCGCAACGGGCCGCTCGCCGTACAGGCGATCCTCGCCACGCTGCGGCAGACGGAGAGCCTGTCCGAGGAGGACGCCTTCGCGATCGAGATGCCCCTGGGCGGTGCCGTCATGCAGTCCAAGGACGCCGTGGAGGGCCCGCGGGCGTTCCTGGAGAAGCGCGAGCCGGTCTTCACCGGAGAGTAGCCCGGCGGTCCCGGCCCCGTCGGTGAACTACCGTGGTCACCGGCGGGGCCGAACGCGGCAGGGTGCGAAGGCGTGCCGCCGAAGGGAGACGAGGCAGACCGATGGCCCTGGAACGCACCGGCGCCACCGCCCCGCACGGGGAGGGGTCCTGACCGTGGCCGGACGTCCCGCGTTCGACCTGGACGCCGACGAGATCGTCCGGGCCGCGGTGGAGATCCTCGGCGAGCAGGGGCTGGACGCCGTCAGCATGCGGACCGTCGCGGCCCGCCTCGGGGTCTCTCCGGTGCCGCTGTACAGCCGGGTCGGCAACAAGGAGTCCCTTCTGGACGCCATGTCGTGCCACCTCCTCGCCGGCTCCGTCCCCGGACAGGAGCCGGACGAGCCTTGGCAGGACTACGCGCTCCGCTGGGCGACGGCGCTGCGCGACCGCCTCCTGGCCACCACCGATCTGCTCCGCCTCCTGGGACACCGCAGCTCCCCCTACGTCGAGGTCTCCCGGCCGCTGCACGCGGCGCTGCGCGCGGCGGGGTTCCCCCCGGACGCCGCCACCCGCGCCTGCCGCCTGGTCGTGTGGACGGCCGTCGCCGGCACCCTGGTCGAACCCGCCCGCTTCGAAGGCCGCGGCGGTACCGCCCGCAGCCGCGCCGCCGCGCCTCCCGCGATGTCCCGAGCCGAGTCCGACCACCTCTTCCGGCTCCACCTCCGCTACCTCGTCGAGGGCATCGAACGAGACGCCGCCCACCCCGAAGAGCCCTGACCGTTCCTGCGTCCGGGACCCGGCCATGCGCGCGCACGGCCTCCTGTTTCCGTTCGCTTCGCCTCGGTACTCGCTGCGGGAACGCTGCGCCCACGGTCTCGGCCGTGAGGTTCAGCCGACGGGTGACGGCCGCGAAGTTGTCGGCGACATACCCGCCGAAGTAGGCGGGGTCGTCGGAGTTGATCGTGGCCAGGACCGAACCCTGGCTTCGGCTACCTGGCCTCGGTGGGGAAGAAGAGGGCGTCGGTGAAGCGGTGGATTTCGGGGGCGGGGTCGGGGAGGGCACCGGTGAGGTGCTGGACGACCAGTTCGGCGAGGCCGCCGAGGTAGGCGGTGACGAGGAGGTCGGTCGGCGGGCGGTCGAGGAGGTCGGCGACGAGCGCGGCCAACCGGCGGAAGGAGGCGTTGCGGCGGGCCAGGATGACGGGGCCGCCGCCCACCGCCTCCATGGCGAGCATCCTCGTCAGGTGGGGCGCCGCGGCGAGCATCTCCAGGGCCGCGTCCAGGGCCGCGTGCAGCCGGACGCGCGGCTCGTCTCCGGTGCCGGTCCCCTGCCCGGCCGTCGGCTGCGCGGTCTCGATGAGGACGTCGAGGTCGTCGTAGACGGCGAGGAAGGCCGCCTCCTTGCCGTCGAAGAGCTCGTAGAAGGTCTTGGTAGAGACCCCGGCCCGGCGGGTGATCTCGGTGACCGTGGCCTTGCCGTATCCGCGGGCGGCGACGGTCTCGGCCGCCGCGTTGAGGATGCGCGCACGCTGCGCGGACCCCACCTCGGCGCGGGCGAGGCCGTGCCGATGCCGGGGAAGGGTCACGTAAGTGAACACTTGCAGCACCATGCCCTCCAGGTTATCGTCCTAAGAGAAACGTAATCTTTTCTCTTAGGGGAACGGCATGCGAACCGGACTGTTCGAGGACACGGCAACCATCCGGCGGATCACCGCGGAACCGCAGACGGTTCTCGGCGGAGCCTCCGCGCTGCTGCTCCAGCTGGCGCACCCGAACGTCGCGCGAGGGGTCGCCGAGCACAGCGACTTCAAGGACAATCCGCGCGTACGCCTCTACTCCACCCTCGACTACCTCGGCATGGTCGTCTTCGGCACGAAGGAGGAGGCGCACAGGATCGCCTGGCACGCGATGCGCGCGCACGACCGCGTCCAGGGCCCCGGCTACTCCGCGCACGACGCCGAACTGCTCACCTGGGTCTTCGCGACCCTCTACCACCAGGCACGGGACTTCCACGAGCGCCTGCACGGCCCCCTCGACCCCGCCACCGCCGAACGCCTCTACCAGGAGTCCGTCTCGCTCGCGACGCTGCTGGGCGCGCCCCGCGAGGCGGTGCCCGAGGACGCCGAGGCCTTCGCGCGCTACTGGGCCGAGCAGATCGCCTCGCTCCAGGTGGGCGACGTCGCCCGCGGGGAAGCCCAGGCCGTCCTCTACCCCCGGCAGTGGTCGCTGCGGCCGGCCGCCCCGCTCAACCGGCTGATCACCGCGGGGCTCCTGCCCGAGCCCATCCGGCGCCAGTACGGGCTGCGCTGGAGCCCCGCGCACGCGCTGGCCTTCCGCCTGCTCGTGTCCGCTCTGGGGGCCGTTCTGCGCCTGGTGCCGGAGCAGGTGCGGCACCTGCCGGTCCGCGGGCTCGTCCGCGTCGCCCGCAGGACGCGCTGGCAGCGGTACCAGGGGCGGCGGCCCGTCGCGTCCGCCGCGTGAGCGAGGAGTTCGGGCCGCGCTCAGTGCTGCGGCGCTACGCCGGGGACCGCCGCTACGGGCTCGTCATGCCGCGGGCGGCGGCCCTGCAACTGCTGCACCCCGCGATCGCGGCGGCCGCCGTCGAGCACCACCGCTACGCCGGATCCCTGTGGCGGCAGCAGGCGCGCGCCGTGCCGCGGGCGGTCGCCGTCGTCTACCGGGCCGACGCGGCGGCCCGGGTCCGCCGGGCGCACCGGCGGGTCGCGGGGCAGGACCACGCAGGCCGCCGCTACGACGCCCTGGCCCCGGACGTCTTCTTCTGGGAGCACGCCACCTACGTCGACGCGCTGATGACGATGATCGACCTCTTCGACCGGCCGCTCACGCCGGACGGACGCGAACGCCTCTACCAGGAGTGCCGCGTGTGGTACCGGCGCTACGGCGTCAGCGAGCGCGGCGTCCCCCCGGACCACGCGTCCTTCACCCGCTACTTCGCCGAGGTGTGCGCCGACGTCCTGGAGGCGAGCCCGGCCCTGGAGGAGTACCGCGAGCAGCTCCTCCACCCGGACGTCTGGCTGCCCCGGCTGCTGCCCGAGGGGCTCGTACCGGCGCTCCTGCCCGAGCGCGCCCGCGACCTCCTCGACCTCACCGTCACCCCGTCGGACGAGCGAAGGCTGCGGGCCTACGCCCGCACCGTCGGCACCGCCTGGCCGCTTCTCCCCCGTTCCGTCCGCCGCTGGCCGGCCGCGCGCTGAGCCCGGCCGGCCCCCGCGATGCGGGTCATCCGGCCGGAACGCCGGCCAGCCTGTTGCTGGTGGCCCTGATGAGGGCGGGCAGGGCCGCCTTGGTGACGGCCGACGGGGCCAGCGCCATGAGGCGCAGGGCGGGCTCGGACTGGGCCAGGGCGGCGGGGCCTTCGGCGTAGCGGGTGCGGCCGGCGACGAACGAGGCGAGGCGGGCGCGGCGGGCGCGCAGGGGGCCGAGGCGGGCGAGGCGGCCGGTGCGCACGAGGGCGAGAAGGACCGAGACGTCCTCAAGCCCCTGGTTGGCGCCCTGCGCGAGGATCGGGGGCATGCCGTGGACCGCGTCGCCGATGAGGACGCAGCGGTTCCGTCCCCACTGCCGCGGGATGCGCCGCCGGCGGTTCGGGTAGTGCTCGACGTCGGCGTCGGCCAGTTCGGCCAGCAGCTCGGGCACGGGGGCCGCCCACGAGCCGAAGCGGTCGGCGAGGTAGTCGAGCGGACGGGCCGTCGGGGCGGTCTCGGGCACGCTGAAGAACCACTGCAGGAGGCCGTCGCCCACCTGGGTGAACCCGGCGTCGCCCTGCCTGCCGAGGAGCAGGAGGGACCGCCCGCCGAGGTCGATCTTCGACGGGGTGAGCCCCTGCCATGTCGCCAAGCCCGTGGAGCGCGGGCTTTCCGCGCCGAACAGGGCGGCGCGGACGCGCGAGCGGATGCCGTCGGCGCCGACGAGGAGGTCGGCCTCGTAGGCGGTCCCCGCCGCCGTCGCGACGCGGACGGCACGGCCGTCGTCGGCGAACCCGGTGAAGCGCTCCCCGAACCTGACGGTCCCCTCCGGCAGCGCCGCGAGGAGCCGCCCGGTGAGGTCGCGCCGGGTGACGCAGACGCTCGGCGCGCCGAGCCGCTCCTCCAGTTCCGCGCCGGGCAGCTCCATCACCGGCCGGTCGCGCGCGCTCCGCAGGGAGACCCCGGACACGACGGTGCCGACGCCGTCGAGGCCGAGGTCGCGCAGGACCGTGACCCCGTTCGGCCACAGCATGACGGCTCCGCCTTCCGTGCGCGGCTCCCCCGCCCGCTCCAGCACCGTGACCTCGTGCCCGTCCCGCAGCAACCCCAGCGCCGCCGCGAGCCCGCTCACGCCCGCCCCCACCACCAGAACCCGCATCCCGGCCTCCTTGTCTACGATTTGTAGTACTACAAGTCGTAGAGCAATGTCGGCAGCCTGCCCAGGCCCAATTTCGAAGGCCCGGCGTGCGGAACCCTGCGAATATATGTAACGCTCATTGCGGCCGAGAGGCTGATGAGCGAACGCGGCTTCGCCGGCACCCCGGTGTCGGTCGTGTGCCGGGAGGCGGGAGTGCCCGCGCCGTCGGTGTACTGGTACTTCGGGAGCAAGGACGGGCTGCTCGCCGCCGTCATGGAGCGCGGCGCCGCGTGGTGGTTCGCCGGGCTTCCCGCCTGGGAGAGCCTCGAAGGGACCGCGGAGGAGCGGATGCGCGCGCTTCTGGCCGCGGGCGCCGCGGCGCTCGGCGGCCTCCTCACCTGGGCCGGCGACTGGCGCTGGAGCCTGCTCGTCAACGTCCCGGTCGGGCTCGCGCTCATCGCCGTCGCACTGAAGGCGCTCGGCCTGCGCGACCCGGAGACGAGACGGCGCCCGCTCGGCCTTCCCAGCGCGCTCCTGGTCACCGCGGCGCTCACCAGCGCCGTCTACGGCCTCGTGCACGCCGCGGAGAAGGGCTGGGGCGACCCCTGGACGATCGGGGCGCTCGTCTGCGACGCGGGCGTGCAGGTCGTCTCCGGGACCCGCACCACCGCCGACGGATTCGAGGAGACCTTCGCGGTCAACCACCTCGCCCATTTCGCCCTGGTCCGCCTGCTTCTGCCCTGGACCTGCAGGAGGGCGGCGCGGTCGGAGCCGGGTTCTCCCGGGCTGTCGGGGCGGCTGTGGGCGAGGGTGCGGACGGGGTGGGCGGGGCGCACGGGGTCGGTGGGGGGAGTAAGTGTGCGAAGTGGGGCGAAGTACGCATTTTCGCTGATGTGCGGGTGGGCCGGAGGGATGAAAATCTTTCCTGTCGGATTTGTCGGGAGTCGGCCGTCCACCCCGGGCCGCCGTGGCCTTGTGGGAGGACCCATGGACTACCAGTTGCTCGGACCGCTGCGGATGGGCGGCGCGGAGCCGCGGACGATCAGCGCGCCCAAGGTCGAGGCGCTCTTCGCCGCCCTGCTCATCCGCGCCAACCAGCCCGTCTCGACCGACGAGCTCATCGACGAGCTGTGGGGCGACGGGCCGCCGCGGCGGGCGCGCGCGGCGCTGCACGTCTATATCTCGCAGCTGCGCAAGAACGTGCTGCCGCCGGGCGGCGCGGAGATCCACACCCACGCCCAGCGGTACGTGCTGGCGGTGGACGAGACGCTGGTGGACTCCCATCACCTGCAGAGGCTGCACGCCCAGGGCGTCTCGGCGCTGCGCGACGACCCCGAGCGCGCGCTCGCGGGATTCACCGCCGCCGCCGCGCTGTTCCGGGGCCCCGTGCTCTCGGGCGTGCCGCAGGGGCTCATCGTGGGGACGTTCGCGCGGTGGGCCGAGGAGGTCCGGCTGGAGTGCCTGGAGGCCATCGCGCAGTGCTCGCTGCGCACCGGACGGCATCGCGAGCTCATCCGCGACCTGTCGCGCTGGGTGGAGGAGCATCCGCTGAACGAGACGTTCCGCGAGCAGCTCATGCTGGCGCTGCACCGGTCGGGCCGGCGGGCGGAGGCACTGGAGGCGTTCCAGGCCGCGCGCCGGGTGCTCCGCGACGAGCTGGGGCTCGACCCGCGCCACACGATGCGCCGGCTCCAGTCCGCGATCATGGAGGCCGACCCCGACCTGCTGGCCGTGGCGGGCTGAGCGCGGGCGGGGCGCGGGCCGATCGGCCCGCGCCCCGCCCGCCCCCTTCACTCCTGCGCGGCCTCGGCGCGCCGGGCGCCGGGCCCGAACCAGAAGGCCAGCGCGACCAGGAGGGCGAGGACGAGGATCCCCGCCGCCACCGTGAAGACCCCGGAGATCGTCTCGGCGGGACCGCCCGCCGCGGTGTAGGGCAGCAGGAGCACGGCGAGGCCGAGCGATCCGCCGATGGTGAGCGCGGTCTGCAGCACGCCCGCGGTGACGCCCGCGTACTCGGCGGGCGCCGTCGTCAGGATGATCATGTTGAAGGGGATGATGGCGACACCCACCCCCAGGCCCATGAGGACGATCGGGCCGAGTACCCCGGTGAGGTAGTCGCTGCCGCCGTCCAGCGCGGTGAGCCAGGCGACGCCGGCCAGGATCGGCAGCAGCCCGGCCACGCCGCGGGCCTTCAGCGAGAAGCGCGCGATGTGCTTGGTGAGCAGTTGGGTGCTCACCAGCAGGGCGAGCCCGAACGGCAGGATCGCGAGGCCGCTGCGCAGCGCGTCGAAGCCGAGCACGTTCTGCAGGTACTGCACGAGGTAGATCAGGAAGCCGGTGAGGACCGCGGCGAGGAGCAGCAGGTCGAGCACCGCGCCCGCGCGGTCGCGCGAGGCGAAGATGCGCAGCGGCAGCAGCGGGTCGGCCGCGCGCGCGTCGACGAGCAGCAGCACGGCGGCCAGGACCGCGGCGGCGGCGAGCGCCCCGATCGTCCAGGGGTCGCCCCAGCCCTTCTCCGCGGCGTGCACGAGGCCGTAGACGGCGCTGGTGAGCGCCGCGGTGACCAGGAGCGCGCTGGGAAGGCCGAGCGGGCGCCGTCTCGTCTCCGGGTCGCGCAGGCCGAGCGCCTTCAGTGCGACGGCGATGAGCGCGAGCCCGACCGGGACGTTGACGAGCAGGCTCCAGCGCCAGTCGCCGGCCCAGGTGAGGAGGCCGCCGAGCACCATGCCCGCCGACGCGCCGAGCCCGGTGACGGTCGAGTAGAGCCCGAAGGCGCGCTGCTGACGGTCCGCGGAGGAGACCGCGGCGAGGAGCGCGAGCCCGGTGGGCCCGGCCAGTGCGGCGCCGGCGCCTTGCAGGACGCGCCCGGCGATGAGGACCTCCAGGTTCTGTGCGAGCCCGGCGACGAGCGAGGCCACGACGACCAGGCCGATGCCGGACAGGAAGACGCGCCGGTGGCCGAGGACGTCGCCGAGCCTTCCGGCGAGCAGGAGCAGGCCGCCGAAGGCGAGGAAGAACCCGTTCGGGATCCACGAGCCGTCGGCGACCGACAGCCCCAGGTCGGACTGGAGCGTCGGCAGCGCGACGTTCACGACCGTGCCGTCGAGCTGGAGCATGAACTCCGCCCCGACGATCGCGGTAAGGGCCAAGGCCCAGGTACGGTCCACCGGCGCACTGGTCGGGCCGGGGACGGTCTCAGCGCTCACGGAGCCTCCAAGATGGGCGCGCATATTATGTTGAGACAGCCTCAGTTTAGGCGATGCGAGTTTAACCTGAGGCATCCTCAGTTAGTCAAGCGGGAGATCTGCCGTGGCGAAGACCAACCCGTCACCCGGGGACGGATCCGGCGTCGCCCGGCGCCCGGGACGCGCCGACGGGCGGCGCAACTACGACGCGATCCTCACCGCGGCCCGCGCCGCGTTCGAGGAGTCCGGCTCGGCCGCGTCACTGGAGGACATCGCGGCGCGGGCCGGTGTCGCGGTGGGGACCCTGTACCGGCACTTCCCGACCCGCGAGGCCCTGGTCGAGGCGGCCACCCGCGAGGGCCTCGCGGCCCTGGAGGCCGAGGCGGCGCGGCTCGCCGGCTCGCCCGACCCACTGGCCGCGCTCACCGCGTGGATGCGGGGCGCCGTGCGCCATCTCGGCACCTACCGGGGGCTGGTCGGCATCCTGGCCAACGGCGCGGAGGGCACGCCGTCGGGCGCGGTGTGCGGCGTCCTGCACGCGAGCGGCTCGGGACTGCTCGCCGAGGCGCAGGCCGCCGGGGCGGTGCGCCGGGACGTCACGCCCGGCGACGTCCTCGACCTCGTGACGGCCGCGGCCTGGGTACACGAGAACACGGGCCGTTACGACGGCGTCCGCTTCCTGCACCTGTTCCTCTCCGGCATCACCACCCACAGGATGTGATCCGAATCATAGGACCGGCCTCAGCCAGCCCCTCGCCTTGAAGTTCTACTAAATCTACTTTTTAAGTTGGGTATCCCTGGAGGTGAGTCATGACGGAGTCTCCGGAGCACGGTCCGACTTCGGCCCGCGGCGACCTGCTCGACCGGTTGGGCGCCCTCACCCACGAGGCGGGGCCGCAGGGCAGGCTCATCGCCGTCGTCGGCGAGCCCGGGTCGGGCAAGACCCACCTGCTCGCCGCGCTGGTGCGGGAGCGGCAGTGGACGGCGCTGCCCGCCACCGTGCACCGGTGCGCGCGCGACGGCAGCGGCGGGGCCGCGATCGACACGGCCCGCACGCTGCTGCGGCGGGCCCGGGCGCGCGCGGAGACGACCGAGGTCACGGTGCTGCCGCGGCGGCGCAGGCCCTCGCGCGAACTGCTGGTGCTGGAGGACGCCCACCTCGCCGACGAGCGGACGGTCCGCGAGCTCGTCGCGCTCGCGCACGGCGATCCGGCCCCGCTCGTCGACGTCGTGGTGTCGCTGCGCCCCGGCCAGGCGCCGCCCGAGCTGATCGAGGCGATCTCGCTCACCACCGCCTTCGGCAGGACCGCGCGGATCGACCTCGAACCGCTGACCGACGAGCAGATGACCGCCATCTCCGAGGTGCGGCCGTCCTACGAGCTGCGCCGCCGCAGCGGCGGCAACCCGTTCCGGCTGCGCGCGCTCCAGGCCCTGGAGCACGCCGCGCGCACCCGCGACGGCGCGGCGGTCGCGCCCTTCGAGTTCGCGGTGCTGCACGAGACCCGCGACCTCGGGCTGAACGAGCGGTACGTCCTGCACGCCGCGGCGATCCTGCGCAGCCGGTTCGACCTCGACCTGCTCTCCGAGGTCGCCGGGCTCGACCCCGTGGTGGTCTCCGCGGTCATCCGCAGCCTGGTCCGGCGCGACCTCGTGCGCGTCGAGCAGCCGATCGAGACGCTGTTCTCCATCCGCGACGAGGTGTTCGGCACGCTGCTGCGCCGCACGATCGACCCGTGCTGGGCGGCCAGCGCGCACCAGCGCGCGGTGCAGCGGCTGTCGGCGCGCGGCCAGGCCGGGCCGCAGCTCGGCTTCCACCTGGTCAGCGCCTCGGCCAAGGTGCGGGCCGGGGAGCTGGAGCAGATCGTCTCCGCCGCCGAGGAGATCCTCGACAGCGATGTCAGCGAGGCGGTCTTCTGCCTGACCCCCGTCCTCGCCGAAGCGCCTCCGGCCGACCCGCTGGGCGTCCGAGCGCGCCTGGCGCTCAGCACGGCGTTCGGCAGGCTCGGCCGCCTGGAGGAGAGCCGCGAGCTGCTGTTCCTGGTGCACGAGACCCAGGCCGAGCGCCCCGACGAGGACGCGATCGCCGCGTGCGCCGCCTTCGTCTCGGGAGTGGAGGCCGTGCTGAGCCAGGACGTGCAGACGCTCGCCCTGCTCCAGGAATACGCGCGCAGGCCGTCCCTGCGCGAGGGGCCCGCCCGCGCCCGCGTCGTGTTCGCCCGCGGATTCCGCGAGGTGATGTTCGGGGGTCCCGCCGACGCCGCGGAGGTCGCCGAGGCTCTGCGCGCCCATGACGCCGCCGACCCCGTGCGCGCCGGGCTGCTGTCCCTGATGGGGCTCACCGCGATCGCCGAAGGGCGGGTCGCCGAGGCCGCCGAGGCGGTGGCCGAGACCGGCAGGCTGCTCGACCGCCTCCCCGAGCACCAGCTCGCCCGCCACCTGGAGGCGGTGTGCACCCTTGCGCTGGCGGGCCTGTACCTCGGCCGCTACAGCGAGGCCCAGCGGCACCTGCGGCGCGGCGTGGAGATCGCCCGGCGCAGGCAGGGCACGTACCTGCTGCCGACGCTCCTGGTGATGCTGAGCGAGTCCGAGCGGCATCTCGGCCTGCTGCGCCAGGCGCGCGACTCCGCCGACGCCGCCATCATCGAGTCCGCCGTCGGCAACGCGCTGCGGCACTGCCAGGCGGTGGCGCTCAAATCCGCGGCCGAGGTGTGGACGCAACCCCCGGGCAGCGACCGGGCGCGGGCGTTGGCCCAGCAGGCGCTCGGCAGGCACACGCCGCTGCGGGTCAACGTCAACGGCAGTGCCTCGCTCGCGGTGCTGACCCTCGCCCAGTGCGCGTGGCTCGACGGCGACCCGGCGCACTGCGTCGCCCTCCTGCTCAACGAGGGCCGCGGCCCCGGCCTCCCGGGCGTCCCCTCGGGGCAGCGGACCATGATGTGGGAGCTGCTGTGCGCCGCGGGCATGGACGCCGGCACGCCCATACGGGAGTGGGCGGAGGCCGCCCGCGCGCACACGGCCGAGGCTCCCCTGCCGCACAACCTCGGCTACGCGGACCTGTGCCACGGCCACCTGTGCCGCGTGCAAGGCTCGCTCGCCGAGGCGGGCGGCCTCTATCGGCGGGCCGCCGAAACGTTCGCGTCGGTCGGGATGGCCATCGCCCAGTGCTACGCGCTCGGCCACGCGGCGCGCGCGCATGCCGAGCTGGGCCGTGCGACGCAGGCCGCGCAGTTCACCGACCTGGCGCTGGAGATCGCCCGCCGGGCGGGCGCTGAGACGATGACCGCGTGGCTGCGCGCCAAGGCCGCCGGCCCCGAGGGCGGCCCCGGCGAGCCGATCGCGGCATTGGAGGCGTTCGGCACGCTCACCGGGCGCGAGCGGGAGGTGGCGCTGCTGCTGTGCTCGGGCCTGAGCCGGCGGGAGATCGCCGAGCGGCTCTCGATCAGCCAGCGGACCGTGGACGTGCACCTGACCCGCGTGTACCGCAAGACGGGGGTCAATTCGCGGATGCAGCTCGCCCTCGCCGTCCGGCAGGCGGGCGCGGCAGAGAGCTGAGCACGGGAAAGAGTCGACATTTAGGACGGCTTTTGCGGGCTTGCCTAAGGTCGGCCTTCCGGAGGGCCGCCCGAGCGGCGGGCGGCCCGGCCTGCCCGACGGAGGCGACCGTGCCCGTGGACCTGCGCTTGCTTGCCGACCAGATCGGCCCCCTGCTGGACACCCTCGGCACCTGGGCGGTGCCGCTCGTGGCGGCCCCGCCCGCGACCGTGGACGACCGGATCGCGGGCCTGGCCAGGCCGGAGGCGGCGCTGCTGCTGCACGGGCTGACCGAGAAGGTCGTCAAGTACCACTCCACCAACCCCGACCCGACCGGCGGCACCCCCACCCTCGACGACTTCGCCGAGGTCGAGCTGGAGATCTTCGGCCCGGACGGCGAGCCGCTCGGCCGGACCGCCGGCGCGGGCCGCATGCTCTACCGGCGCGAGTCCGACGGCCACTTCATCGCCTACTTCGGCGAGCGGATCGAACTGCTGGACGGCAACGTGATCCGCGCGGGCGGCCTGGTGGACGACGCGCTGCTCACCGAGGGCGAGGCCGCGGGCTTCCCCGCGGTGGTCGTGGACGGGCCCTTGCGCGGCGCCATCGGCTTCCGCCAGTTCCGGCCGCTCAAGGACGCGCACACCACGTACGCGTCGTCGATCGTGCTGTACCGGGCGTGACCATGACGCTCACCCGCCTTCCCACCCGCAGGATCGGCGCGCTCACCGTCGGCGCCCAGGGCCTCGGCTGCCTCGGCATGTCGGAGTTCTACGGCCCGACCGACGAGCGCGAGGCGATCGCGACGGTGCGGCGTGCCCTCGATCTCGGCGCGACGCTCCTGGACACCGCCGACGTGTACGGCCACGGCGCCAACGAGGAGCTCCTCGGCAGGGCGGTGGCGGGACGTAGGGACGAGGCGGTGCTCGCCACCAAGTTCGGGGTCGTGCGGCCGGGTCCGGGCGTGGGCGCCGGCGTCCGCGGGGACGCCGCCTACGTCAGGCAGAGCTGTGAGGCCTCGCTGCGCAGGCTCGGCACCGACCACGTCGACCTGCTCTACCTGACGCGCGTGGACGCCGCCACGCCCATCGAGGAGACCATCGGGGCGATGGCCGAGCTCGTCCGCGAGGGCAAGGTCAGGGAGATCGGCCTGTGCGAGGCGGGGCCGCAGACGCTCCGGCGCGCCTGCTCGGTGGCCCCGGTCGCGGCCCTTCAGACCGAGTGGTCGCTGTGGTCGCGGGGGCTGGAGGACTCGATCCTGGCGGTCTGCCGGGAGCTGGGCGTCACCGTCGTCCCCTACGCCCCGCTCGGCCGCGGCTTCCTGACCGGCACTATCCGCTCGGCCGACCAGTTCGGCGACGGCGACTTCCGCGCGTTCGGACTGCCGCGCTTCGCCCCCGGCAACCTCGCGGCCAACCTGCCGCTCGTGGACGGCCTCTCCGCGGTCGCCGACGGCCTCGGCGCCACCGCGGCGCAGCTCGCGCTGGCGTGGCTGCACCACCAGGGCCCAGACGTGGTGCCGATCCCCGGCTCCAAGCGGCGCAGCCACCTGGAGGAGAACATCGACGCGGCGTTCCTGTCGCTCAGCCCGTCGGACCTCGCGGCGGTCGAGGCCGCCGTCCCACCGGCGGCGGTCGCCGGAACGCGCTGGAACGAGCAGAGCATGGCCTATATCGAGTCCTGATCCGGTGGATCCGGCCGCCGTCGCCCTCGGGCGCCGGCGGCCTTTCTGTGTCCCCGGCCTTTCTGTGTCCCCGGCCTTTCTGTGTCCCCGGCCTTCGGCGGCCCCGGCCTTTCGGCGGCCCCGGCCCTGCCCCGGAAGCGCTCCGGGCGTGCCGCCGCCCGGGGCACGGCAGGACGCGCCGTGTCACCCGGGCGGGGTCAGGGGTCCGGGACGCGCGCGCGTCCCGGAGCGGGGTCAGGCGTCGTGGGCGGAGACGGCCTGCGACGGGCACAGGCGCGCGGCGAGCAGCACGTCGGCGTGCGCGGCTGCGTCCGGGGCGGGGTCGGTGACCACGACCAGGCCGTCGTCGCCCTGGTCGAAGACCGTCGGCGCGGTCACGGCGCAGTGGCCTGCGGCCATGCAGCGGGTGCGATCGGCGGTGACCTTCATGGATGTCCTTACCACTCGACGGGGAGGCGGTGCACGCCCTGCATGGTGCCGCCCTTGCGGAAGGCGAGCTCCTCGCGCGGGACGGCGAGGCGGAGGCCGGGGAGGCGCTGGAACAGGACGGTGAACGCGACCTCCAGTTCCATGCGGGCGAGGTTCTGGCCGAGGCACTGGTGGATGCCGAAGCCGAACGTGAGGTGCTGGCGGCCGACCGAGCCCTCGGTCCTGCGGACGTCGAACCGGTACGGGTCGGGGTAGACATCCGGGTCGCGGTTGGCCATGGAGGACGAGACGAGGACGCCCTCCCCCTTGCGGACGGTGTGGCCGTCGATCTCGATGTCCTCCAGCGCCACCCGCACCCCGGACACGTCCGTCACCGAGACGATCCGCAGCAGTTCGTCCACGGCGGCCGGGACCCGGTCCGGCTCGGCCAGCAGTAGCTCCACCTGGTCGGGGTGCTCCAGGAGGGTGACGACGCCGAGCGCGATCATCTGGGATGTGGTGTCGTGCCCGCCGAGGAGCAGAGCGAGCGCGATCCGCAGGAGGTCGTCGCGGGTGAGGTCCGCGCCGTCCACGTGCGCGGCGAGCCTGGCGATCACGCCGTCGTCCGCGCCGTCGCGCTCCTTGGCGGTGATGAGCCGGTCGAGGTAGTCCCACAGGGCCTGGCCCGCCTGCTCGGCTCCCTCGGGGGACGTGGCCTGGAGCAGGTCGACGGTCCTGGCCTCGAAGAACTCGTGGTCGTCGTAGGGGACGCCGAGCAGTTCCGAGACCACCATCGACGGGATGGGCAGCGCGTAGGCGTCGAGCAGGTCGGCCGGGGCGCCTGCCTCGACGATCCGGTCGATGAGCCGGTGCGCCAGCGCGGTCACCTGCTCGCGGAGCGCGCGCACGTGCTTCAGGCTGAAGTCCGGCGCGAGGAGCCTGCGGTGGACGCTGTGCACCGGCGGGTCGAAACCGATGAGCGCGAGCGGCTTGAAGATGGGCGCCTCGAACCGCGGGAGCACCACCGGGAAATCCTCGCGGGACCGGTCGGCCGACATTCTCGGGTCGCCGAGCAGGCGCCGCCCCTGGGAATGGCCGGTGACGAGCCAGAGCCATTTACCGTCGAAAAGGCGGACCCGGTGCAGCGGACCCTGCTCGCCGAGTTCCTGATAACCGGGCGAGGGCTGGTAGGGACACTGCCGGTCCTGCGGATAGGCTGGCAGGTTCGTTTCGACGGTCATTGCCGCGGCCACCTTCTCACGAGAGTTCCGGAACGGGCGCCCCGCCGCCGGGAACGGCGGGACGGGAGGGCGGCCGGGTCCCGCGAGGACCGGCCCACAGGCGCATCGCCGGGGTCTCGGCGAAGCGGTAGAGCGCCCACGCCAGCGCCGTCGTGACGATCCACAGCCCCGCGACGATCGCGAAAGCGACCGGCGCGTCCCAGCTCCGCGTGGCGCCGAACGGCACGTGGGCGAAGGAAAGCACCAGGAAGTGCACGAGGTAGGAGGCGAAGGAGACCTCGCCGAGCCACCGCAGGGGACGGGTGCGCAGGAACGACCGGTCCCCGCGCACGTCGGAGACGGCGATGGCCGGGATGAGGAGGGCGATCGGGACGACGACGGCCGCGGTGAGCCCGTACACGGTGGGCCACAGCGCGATCTGCGCGGCGAACCCGACCGCGAGCAGGGCGAGCGCCGCGAGCGGCGGCAGGCCGATCCAGCGGCGGGCCCGGACGATCCGGGCCATCAGGATCCCCAGGGTGAAGTCCAGCGCGCGCACGGGCGGGAAGGACACCAGGAACCAGTTCTGGGTGAGCGACATCTCCTGGCCGGGCAGCCTCGGCTCACCGGGCAGCGCGGCGAGCGCGATCGCGGGGAGCGCGATGACGAGTGCGGCGACGGCGGCGGCCGAGGCCCACAGCAGCCGCTCGGGGATGCGCCGGACCAGCGCCCACAGGAACGGGAAGGCCAGGTAGAAGAACAGGTCGCAGGCCAGCGACCAGGTGACGACGTTGACGGTGAGGATGTACTCCGCGCGCGGCAGCCAGGTGTGCACGAGGAACAGGGACGGCAGCAGGTCCACCAGGTCGAGGGTGCGGCCCGCCCAGGCCGCCAGGGCGAGCGCGCCGAGCCAGGTGATGACGTGGTTGGGGTAGACCTTGGTCAGGCGGCGGCGCCAGAACTCCCTGCGGCTCTGCCCCTCCCGCACCGCCCAGGCCAGGACGAACCCGCTGAGGACGAAGAAGAACTCGACGCCGAGCCAGCCCGAGGCGAACGCGAAGTCGCCGAGGGCGGCCTGGGTGCCCGGGTGGAACCAGCCGGTGACCAGGGAGTGGCAGACGAAGACGAGGAAGGCGGCGAAGAACCGCATCCCGGTAAGGGAGGGCAGGCGGGTCAGGGAGGGCAGGCGGGAGCCGGACGGCGGCGCGGGGTGGGCGGTCACGGCTCGCTCCTGAGCTTGATCGCCCCGGCGGGGCAGAGATAGGCGGCTTTGCGGACGCTCTCGCGGTGCTCGGCCGCCGGAGCCGGCGCGAGCACGACGACGATGCCCTCCTCGTCCTGGTCGAAGACGGCTCCGTTCGCGGCCATGCAGCGGCCCGCGCTGATGCAGGACTCGCGGTCGGCTTCCACCAGCACGGCGCTCACCACTCCACCGGGAGGCTGAGGACGCGCTGGACGGTGCCCGCGCCCAGGATCGGCAGGTCGGCGACGTCGGCGGCGAGGCGCATCCCCGGAATCCTGGTGATCAGCTCGCGGAAGGCGATCTCCAGCTCCAGCCGGGCGAGGTTCTGCCCGAGGCACTGGTGGATGCCGAACCCGAACGTCACGTGGTGGGGATTCTCGCGGCGGATGTCGAGCACGTCGGCCTCCTCGTGCACCGCGGCGTCGCGGTTGGCCAGGGTGCCGGAGACCAGGACTCCCTCGCCCGCCCGGATCGTGTGCCCGGAGATCTCGATGTCGCCCTTGGCCACCCGGGTGGCCACGAGGTCGGTGGTGGCGATGAAGCGCAGCAGCTCCTCCACCGCGCCCGGCACCAGGTCCGGGTCCTCCCGGAGCTGCGCGATCTGCCCGGGGTGCTCCAGGAGGGTGATGACGCCGAGCGCGAGGGACGAGGAGGTGGTCTCGTGCGCCGCGATGAGCAGCACCAGCGCGATCGACACCAGCTCGTCGTGGCCGATGTCGCCGGTGGCGACGCGCTCGCGGACCAGCGTGCCCAGCAGGCCGTCGGTGGGGTTCTTCACCTGATCGGCGACCAGCCGGTCGATGTAGTCCACGAGCTGCTGCGCGGCGGTCGCCGACTCCTCCTCGGTGCCGAGCATGACCGCGCCGCTGGCGTCCTGGAAGAACTCGTGGTCCTCGTAGGGCACGCCGAGGTGGCGGCAGATCACCAGGGACGGCAGCGGCACCGCGAGGAGCTTGACGAGGTCGGCCGGCGGGCCGTGGTCGAGGATGTCGTCGACGTATCCGGCGACGATCCGCTCCAGCTCCGGCCGCATGCGCCGGACCGCCTTCAGGCTGAAGTGCGGGTTGAGGTAGCGCCGGTAGGTGTCGTGCACGGGCGGGTCCATCGCGATGAGCGCGAGGGTCCTGGCGATCTGCGAGCGGAACCGCGGCGCGACGATGGGGAAGTTCGGGTGGGTTCGCTGGGACGACAGGTTCTGGTGGGTGAGGATCTCGCGGGACTCGCGGTAGCCGGTGACCATCCAGGCCTCACGTCCGTCGTAGAGCCTCACCTTGAGCACAGGTCCGCGGGCGCCGATGTCGGCGTAGCCGGGGGGCGGCTCATAGGGGCATGTGCGGGGCTGCGGATACGGCGGAGCCTCCGTCATCTTTCGCTCCCTTTCGCTTCTTCTGCATTTTCCGGTCGATGCGCTGCTGCAAAAGGTAGGCATTATTCGAATGGGGAACAAGGGCGGTTAAGCCGGGCCTTAGAAGGGGTTAAGCCGAAGGCGGGGAACGGAGTCGAGTAGCTCTTTCGTATACGGGTGCTCTGGTGCGTCGAATACTTTCGACATTTCTCCGGATTCGACGATCGACCCGTCCTTCATGACCGCGACGCGGTCGGCGAGGCTGCGGATGACGCCGAGGTCATGGGAGATGAACACGTAGGCGACCGAGCGGCTCTCCTGGACCTCGGCAAACACGTCGAGGACCTGGGCCTGGACCGAGGCGTCGAGCGCCGAGACCGGCTCGTCGGCGACGATCACGTCCGGGTCGCAGGCCAGCGCCCTGGCGATGGCCAGCCGCTGGGCCTGGCCGCCGGACAGCTCGCGCCCCTTGCGGTCCAGCACGTCCGGGGACAGGCCCACCTGGGCGAGCAGCTCGGCGGCGCGTTCCGCGCGCTCGGTGGCGCCCGCGCCCGCCGCGCGCAGCGGCTCCTCCAGGAGGCGGCGCGCGGTGAGCCGGGGGTCGAACGAGCCGACCGGGTGCTGGTAGACCATCTGGACGCGGCGGCGCGCGGCCCTCAGGTCGGCGCCGCGCAGCTCGTGCCAGGCGCGCCCGCCGACCCGCACGGCGCCCGCGTCCGGCGTGACGAGCCCCATGAGCAGCCGTCCGACCGTCGTCTTGCCTGAGCCGGACTCTCCGACGATCCCGAGCGTGCGGCCCGCCTCGACGGTGAACGACACCCCGTCCACGGCGCGCAGGAGGCGCCCGCCGGGGAGCTTGAAGGACTTGGCGAGTCCTTCGGCGGCCAGGACCGCGACCGGTTCGGCCGGCGGCTCCGCGCGGCGGCGCCGCGCCGTGGCGCCGACGAGGGCGCGGGTGTAGGAGTGCCCGGGCTTCTCCAGCACCCGGCGGGCCGGACCCTCCTCGACGAAGGCGCCGTCGCGCATGACGTGCACGTGGTCGGCGATCTCGGCCACCACGCCCAGGTCGTGCGTGATGAGCAGGATCGCGGTGCCCGCGTCCGCGCGGGCGCGCAGCAGCCGCAGCACCTGGCGCTGGACCGTCGCGTCCAGGGCGGTGGTGGGCTCGTCGGCGATGAGCAGGTCGGGGCGCGCGGCGAGCGCGGAGGCGATGAGGGCCCGCTGGCGCAGCCCGCCCGACAGCTCGTAGGGGTACTGGCGGGCCCGCACCGCGGGCGCGGGCACCCCCGCCTCGTCCAGCAGCCGCTCGACCTCCGCGCGCATCGCGGACGGCGGTACCGTGCGGTGCTCGCGCAGGGGTTCGGCGATCTCGGCGCCGACCCTGCGCAGCGGGTCGAGCGAGCCGAGCGCGTCCTGCAGCACGAAGCCGACGCGCCGCCCGCGCAGGGCGCGCCAGCCCCGGGTGTCGAGGCGGGTGAGGTCCTGGCCGTCGAACTCAAGGGCGGAGGCGCGGACCTCGGCGCGCTCCCCCGCCAGGCCGACGAGGCTGCGCGCGGTGACGCTCTTGCCCGAGCCCGACTCCCCCACCACCGCGACCACCTGGCCGGGCGCGACGGTGAAGGAGACACCGCGCACGGCCTCGACCCGGGCGCGCCCGCGGGCACGGGTGAAGGCGACCCGCAGGTCGCTGACGGTGACGAGCGGCTCCGCCGCCGGATGGGTCACTGGTGCCTCCCGTCGGCACGGCGCTGGAGGTCCTGGCCTACCGCGGTCACGGCGAGGACGGCGAGGGTGAGGGCGATGCCGGGGAACGCCGCGGGCCACCAGGCGACCGAGAGGGTGCGGCGGCTCGCCGCGAGCATCGCGCCCCATTCGGCGGTGGGCGGCTGCGGGCCGAGCCCGACGAAGCTGAGCGAGGACCCGGCGACGATCATCGCGCCGAGGGTCACGGTGGCCACCGCGAGCACCGGTCCGAGCGCATTGGGCACGACGTGCCGGAGCGTGACGCGCGAGCGGCTCCACCCGAAGCCGCGGGCCGCCTCGACGAAGGGCGCCGCACGCAGGCGCAGCACCTCGGCGCGCACGACCCGCGCGAATCCCGGCAGGGTGACCAGGGCGAGCCCGACCATCGCGGGAAACGTGCCGGGGCCGAGGACCGCGACGACGAGGAACACCAGCAGGAGCCACGGCACCGACAGCAGCACCTCGAGGGAGCGGCTGAGGGCCTGGTCGACGAACCTGCCGAGCTGGGCCGCGGCGACGCCGACGACCGCGCCGCCGAGCAGCGCGACGACGACGGAGCCGGTGCCGATGAGCAGCGAAGGCCGGGCGCCGTAGACGATGCGGGCCCACAGGTCGCGGCCGTTCTCGTCGGTGCCGAGCCAGTGCTCGGCGCCGGGCGGGGCGAAGGTCGCCGACAGGTCGGCGGCGTCGGGGTCGGTGCCGGTGAACAGCCCTGGCGCGGCGGCCATCGCGGCGAAGAGCACCAGCAGGGCGAGCGCGGGCCACAGGGCGGGCCGCACGCCGGTGAGCGAACGCCTCACGCGTCCTCCCTGGTCCTGGGGTCGGCGAACCAGGTGACGAGGTCCACGACGATGGTGAAGAGCACGAAGACCAGTGCCGACAGGAGCACGACGGCCGTCACCAGCGGCAGGTCCTTGTTCTGCACGGCGGTCAGCACGAGCCTGCCGACGCCCTGGCGGGAGAAGACGATCTCGATGATCACGGCTCCGCCGATGAGGGTGCCGGCGATCCAGCCGAGGAGGCTCGTCGCGGGAAGCAGCGAGTGCCGCAGCACATGCCTGGCCCGCACGGCGGTCTCGCTGATGCCGCGGGTGCGCGCGGTGAGCACGAAAGGCTCCTCCAGCGCCCGCAGCATGCCCTCGCGCAGGACGCCCGTCACGAGCCCGACGGGCCCCGCGGCCAGCGCCAGCGTGGGCAGCACCAGCGCGCTCAGGGAGGAGCCGGAGGCCGGGAACAGCCTGAGCGAGAAGGAGAACGCCGTCAGCAGCATCAGCCCGAGCCAGAACGGCGGCACCGCGACCAGCAGGGCCTCGACCGCCGCGAACAGGGCGCGGGTGCCCCGGCCCGCCCCGGCGCTGACGAGGGCCAGGACCACCGACGCCGCGACGGTCACGACGAGCGTGGCGGCCAGCAGCGCCATGGTGTGCGGGATCTGCGCGCCGAGGACCTCGGTGACGGGCCTGCGCAGCACGTAGGACTCACCGAAGTCGCCGCGCAGGATCCGGCCGAGATAGGCGATGTACTGGGCGGCGACGGGATCGTCCAGGCGGTAGTCGGCGATGATCCGCGCCCTGGCCTCCGGCGTCACCGTCGTGCGGGCCAGCAGAACGTCGGCGGTGTCGCCCGGCATGAGGCGCATCAGCAGGAACGTGGCGGTCACCGCGCCCCACAGGACCGCGGCCGAGCCGCCCGCCCGGATCAGTACCAGGCGGGCCAGCTCGCCGCGGCCGGCGCCGGCGGGGGCGCCGCTCCCCGCCGGGCCGGTCTTCAGGACTCCAGCCATATCTCGGCGAGGTTGGCGGTCCCGTCGACGGCGAAGGCGACGCCGCCCACGCCCGTCCGCGTCGACAGCGAGGACAGCGGCGTGTAGATCGGCAGGACCGCCGCGTCCTCGGTGATCCGCCGCTGGACCGCACCGTAGACGCCGTACTGCTCCTCGGCGTCCTTGGCCCGCAGCGCCTTGTCGAAGTCGGCCTCGACCTCGGCGTTGTCGTACCGGGCCATGTTGTTGCTGATGCCGCGCTCGGGCGTGGGGATGTTCTCCTTGCCGAACAGGACGCGCAGCACGTCCGGGCCGGGCGAGGAGAAGCTCGTGTCGATGAGCTCGTAGTCGCCCTTCAGGAGGCGCTCGACGAACGTGCCGCCGTCGAGGTTCTCCTCGACGAGTTCGATCCCGAGCTCCTTGGCCGCCGCCTGGATCTGCACGGCGAGCGTCTCGACCGAGGGATCGGACCACATGTGCCGGAGCTTGAGCCGCTTGCCGTCCTTGGTGCGGTAGCCGTCGGCGTCGCGCGCGGTCCAGCCCGCCTCGTCCAGCAGCGCCGCCGCGGCGGCCGGGTCGTGGGCGTAGGAGGGCTTGACGGACGCGTCGAAGCCCGGCGTCGACTCGGACAGCACGCCTTCGGCGCCGGTGTAGACGCCGAAGAAGACGTTTCGCACGATCTTGTCCCAGTCGATGCCCGCGCGCAGCGCCTTGCGGATCCGCACGTCGCTCAGCGGGCCCTGCGCGGTGTTGGGCCAGTAGCTGTAGTTGGCGCCGGGGTAGGGCACCGTGTGCACCTTGAAGGAGGCGTCGCCCTTCAGCTCGCGGACGGTGGTGGGCGGCAGTGCCGTCACCGCGTCGACCTGGCCGCTGGTGAGGGCGCCCGCGCGGGCCGGGTCGTCGGGCAGGACCTGGACCTCGACCCCGTCCAGGTGCGCCGCGCCCTGGTTCGCCGCGCCCTCCGGGCCCCAGGCGTAGGCGGTGTTCCTGGTGTAGGTGATGCCCTGCTGCGGGACGAATCCGCCGGCGCTCGCGAACGGCCCCGATCCGACGATCTTCGCGCACAGGTCGGCGGGGTCGCCTTCGAGCGTCTTGGGCGAGTGGATCCCGAGGTTCGGGGTGGCCAGCGCCGCGAGGAAGCCGGAGTCCGGCTCGCTCAGGGTGACCTCGACGGTCTGGGCGTCGACGGCCTTGGCCGAGTCGTAGGCGCTGACGAGGCTGGAGGCCAGCAGCGACTTGGTCTTCGGGTCGACCACGTGGTCGAGGTTCGCGACGACCGACGCGGCGTCGAAGACCGCGCCGTCGGTGAAGGTGACGCCCTGGCGCAGCTTCAAGGTGTACTTCAGGCCGTCGTCGGAGACCGTCCACGCGGTGGCGAGCCACGGGTGCAGCGCGCCCTTCTGGTCCTGGTAGACCAGCGAGTCGAGGATCGGGCGGGACAGCAGCCGGCCCGACTGCGTCGGAGTCTGGTGCGGGTCGAGGCACTCCGGTTCCTTCTCGATGGCGAGCTTGAGGACCCCGCCGTCGCGCGGCTGCCCCGCGGCGCCGCCTCCGCCATCGCCGTCCCCGCCGGCGGAGCAGCCCGCCGCCAGGAACAGCGCCGCCGCGGCTCCCGCCGCACTCCATCTCAACGCTGTGCTCGCACCCATCCTCGTCCTTGTCCTCGGGCGGCCGTGTTGCGCACACCCTGCACGGGAGCGCTAAAGCGCGGCTGAAAACGCCGCCCGGGGACAGGGAACGCCCGCTCAGAGCGAGGAGACCGTCTTCGCCACCAGTTCGTAGGACCGGACGCGGGCCGCGTGGTCGGGCACCTGGGTGAGCACGAACAGCTCCTCGGGGCGGGTCCTGCGCAGCAGCGCCTCCAGCCGCGGCGCGACGGTCGCGGGCGATCCGACGAACTGCGGGTCGATGCGCTGGCGCAGGAAGACCTCCTCCGAGCGGGTGAACCTGTGCGCCGCGGCCTCCCGCTCGGTGGGCAGGACCGTCATCGGGTCGACGGTGCGCATGAGGATCTGGCCGAGGACGAAGGCGCCCGCGAGCCGGTGGGCGCGCGCCTCGTCGTCGTTCACCACGGCGATGACCGCGACGCCCGCGTAGGGCTCGGCGAGGTCCGCGGACGGGACGAAGGACTCCCGGTAGGCGTCCAGGGCCTCGGGGGCCCCTCCGCCGACGATCGCGTGGGCGTACACGTACGGCAGGCCGAGGCGTCCGGCGGTCGCCGCGCTGGACGCGCTCGATCCGACGAGCCACAGGCGCGGCGGGGTCTCAGGCTCCGGGATGGCGCGTACTCCGCCGTGCCCGCCGGAGAAGTAGCCGCGCAGCTCGGCGATCTGGTCGTGGAACGCGCCGCGGCGCGGGTCGCCGAGGCGGGCCGAGGCCTGCGGGGAGCCTCCGGTGGCCCTGCCGAGCCCGAGGTCGACCCGCCCCGGGTACAGCGAGGCCAGCACGCCGAACTGCTCGGCCACCGCGTAGGGCGCGTGGTTGGGGAGCAGGACCGCGCCGGACCCTGCGGTCAGCGTCGTGGTGGCGCTGAGGATCTGCCCCGCGAGGACGGCGGGGGCCGAGGTGGCCAGCGCCGGGGTGCTGTGGTGTTCGGCCACCCAGTACCTGGCGTACCCGAAGCCCTCCACCGCCTTGGCCAGGTCGATCGTCCGGCGCAGGGCGTCACCGCCGGTGTCCCCGCGCCATACCGGAACCGTGTCGTGGACCGAGAGCAACACGCAGAACCGTCCTTTCCCATCCTGAGGCAACCTCAGTTTAAAGTTGTGGCCAAGTTTAATTCGAGCGATCCTCAGGTTGTCAACGGCAGGGGGACCAGGCCGTCGGCGGCCGTCAGCGCCAGGTGCCCCGGGACCTCCGGGAGTTCCCCGAGCCGGTGGGTGTGCCGCACCGTCCCGTCCGGGTCGGCCCCGTCCACGGCGAACCCGTAGTGCGGGTACAGGTCCCGCACCTTGGCATTCTTGGCCGTCGGCCGGTAGGCGGCCCGCACCTCGGCGAACCCGGCGACGCGCGCCGCGGCGAGGACCGCGGCGAGGACCGCCTGCTCGATCCCGCGGGCGAAGACACGGCAGCTCAGCAGCATGTTCTCGACGCGCAGCGCGCTTCCCTCGGCGCGCAGGAACAGCGCCCCGACGGTCCCGTTGGCCCCGAACCTGTCCGAGGCGGTCACGGCAAGCACCCGGGCCGCGGGGTCGGCCGAGCGCGCCGCCACCTCCGCCTCGGTGAGGCGCTCGGTGGTCAGGTTGAACTGGTTGGTGCGCAGCGTGAGCTGGGCGAGCCGCCCGGCCTGCGCGGCCGCGGCCGGGGCGACCTCCACCGCGACCTCCAGGTCCGCGAGCAGGGACGCGGCCGGCCCCGCCGCGTCCAGGAACCGCGCCCGCTCGGCCTCCTCCCGGTAGAGGCGGGTCCGCGCCTTGTCCTCCGCGGTGAGGGCTGCCGCGGCGAACCAGCCGTCGGCCAGCAGCGTGCGGACGTGCAGGGCGGGATCGCCCGCCAGGTGCAGCACCGTCGTCTCGGGGACCTCCGCGGCGACGGACGCGCACTCGTACGCGCTGTCGTCGGCGAAGACGAAGGCGTCCGGGCCGAGGTTCAGCTCGCCGGCCAGCGCGCGCAGCGCGGCGGGCTTGGGCTGCCAGCTCGCCCGGACCGCGGCGAAGTGCTCCTCGCGCAGCCGCAGGTCCGGGTGGTCGCGCAGCGCCGCCAGCACCGTGTCCTGGTCGTTCTTGCTCACCGCGGCCAGCAGCACGCCCTGGGCCTGGAGCTGGCGGACCACGCCCTGGAACCGCTGGAAGGCCGGGCCCCGCCCTCCGTCGGCGACCTCGATGCCCTCCACGCCGTCGTCCCCGAGCACGCCGCCCCAGAGCGTCTCGTCCAGGTCGAGCGCCAGCACCTTCTTGGCCCGGCCCGTGTGCGCACGGACGAGGTGGCCCAGTTCCCGGGCGTAGGCGGCGAGGAGTCCGTCGGACAGGTGGGCGTGCGCGTAGACCGCGAACCGCGGCTCCGCCAGGGACTCCCCCTCGGTGAGCAGCGGGTCGAGGTCGAGGACGACGACGCGCGGCCCCGCGAGGCGCAGCAGCGCCGCGTTGGCCTCGCGCCAGACCGCGCCGAGCCGGGCCCGGCCCGGGTAGTCGAGGATCTGGACGTGAACGTCCCGGGGCAGCGGGACCGTGTTGAGCACCAGCACGCCCGCGCCCCGGTCGGCGAACCTCCCGGCGAGCCGCCGCCACAGGGCGAGCTTGTCGGCCAGGACCCGCGCGACGTCCTCGGGCGTGAACGGGACGGGGACCTCGTCGAACACCGCGGCGTGGTCGAGCACGCAGACCGCGAAGTCGGCGGAGTACAGGGCGCCGCCGGGGTCGTCGAGGTCGAAGGCGTAGGTGCCGAAGTCGCCCAGCGCGACCTCGGGCACGTAGCCGTGCCGGGCCAGCTCCCCGGTCAGGGAGGTGCGCAGCGCCTCCAGCATGCCGTGGCCGGTGACCGCGACGCGGACCGCGGGCAGCCCGGCGTGCGCCGCCCTGGCCCGCGCGGCGTCCACCCGCGTCAGCAGCCGCGCCGAGCGCGCCGCGTCCTGCGGCCCCATCTCGGCCAAGAGCCCGGCGACCTCGTCGTAGCGGGCCTCCAGCAGGCCGTCCTTGTGCAGCGACCGCAGCCGCTCCCGGGCGTTCACCGGCCGCCCGCCCACGCCGTCTCGGCCTCGCGGAGGCCGCCGGCCGCCGGTTCGGCGCCGTCCCCGGTCTCCAGCAGGCCGAGGAGGAGCCCGGCGAGCGCGTCGGCGGTGCGGTGGTCGAGGACCGCGCCGGGCCCGACCTCGACCCCCAGGTCGTGGCCCAGCCGCTCGGCGATCCGCACCGCGCCGAGCGAGGTGATGCCCACCTCGGTCAGGTCGTCGCCGGCGCCGATCCCGCCCTCGGGATGGCCGAGCGCGTCGGCCACGGCGGCGAGCACGATCCCGGTGACCGCGGCGCGCCGTCCCGCCTCCGGCACCCCGGCGAGCGGCGAGGGCTGGACCCGCGGCCCTGCCGGGGTGCCGCGGGCCGGTGCGTCCGGGGCGGCGCGGCGCCAGCGGCGGAGCGCGGCGAGCACCTCCGCGAGCGCCTCGCCGGGGACGGGCACGCCGCCCACCAGCGCGGCGAACCGTTCGGGGTCGGGGTCCTCCACCGCCTCCCACAGGGCGCGGTCGCGGCCCGTGGCGGGCGCGGCGTCCTGGACGAGCCAGTAGTGCTCGTGCTCGAACGGGTAGCTCGGTATCCGCGCGGGGTCGGCGGCGGGGCCCTCGCCCAGCAGGGCGGTCCAGTCCACCGCGACGCCGTGCGCGAACGCCTCTCCGGCGCCGAGCGCGGCCGCCCCCGCCTCGTCGGAGGGGTCGCGGACCAGGGCGAGGGCGGCGGCCCCGCCTCCGGCGCCGGTGAGGCAGTCGGCGGTCATCGCGGTCATCGTCGCGTCCGGGCCGATCTCCACGAAAAGCCGGACGCCGCGCTCGTGCAGGGCGCGGACGCAGGCGTGGAAGCGGACGGGCGCGCGGACCTGCGCGGCCCAGTGCGCGGGGGTCAGGTCGGCCGCGCCGACCGGCCGCCCGGTGACCCCGGTGACGAGCAGTGCGCGGGGTTCGGCGGGCGCCAGCGCCGCGGCCGCCTCGCGCAGCGGGCCGAGCGCCCCGTCCATGTGCGCGCAGTGGAAGGCGTGGGAGACCTTCAGCGCCTTGGTGCGCACGCCCTCGGCCCGGAACCGCGCGGCCAGCGCGCGCACCGCGTCCGCGTCGCCGGAGACCACACTGGAGCGCGGCCCGTTGACCGCGGCGATCTCCGCGGCGGCGCCGGACTCGGCGAGCACCCGGGCGACCTCGTCTTCGGACGCGCGCACCGCGGCCATGGCGCCGCCGCCCGGCGCGGCCTGCATCGCGCGGGCCCTGGCCACGACCAGGCGCGCGGCGTCGTCGAGGGTGAGCGCACCCGCGATGTGCGCGGCGGCGATCTCGCCGATCGAGTGGCCCGCGTGCGCGCTCGCGCGGATTCCCCAGCTCTCGGCGAGCCGGGCCAGCCCGGTCTGGAACGCGAACAGCGCGGGCTGGGTGAACTCCGTCCGGTCCAGGTCGGCGCCGCCCGCGGCGACCACGGCGCGCAGCCGCGTCCCGTCGCCGCGCGCCCGGTCCACCGCCGCGCAGGCCGCCTCGTACGCCGCGGCGAACACCGGGTGGCGCGCGCTCAGCGCCTCCCCCATGCCGGGCCGCTGGGTGCCCTGCCCGCTGTAGACGAAGGCGACCATGGGGGCGCCGTGCGCCTCCCTGACGGCGGAGGAGGCTCCGGACAGCGCGTCGAGGGCCTGGACGTCGCCGCCGGGGACTGCGGCGCGGTACCGGAAGGCGGTGCGCCGGAGGGCGAGGGCTCGGGCGACCCGCAGAGGGTCGGCGCCGGACAGGGCGGTGTCGCGGAGCCGGGCGGCCTGCCTGCGCACCGCGCTCTCGGTCCTGCCGGTGAGGATCCAGGGCACCGCTCCCGGGGACGCCTCCTCCGGATGCGGTTCCTCCGGATGCGACTCCTCGGCGGCGGGCGCCTCCTCGATGAGGAGGTGGGCGTTGGTGCCGCTGATGCCGAAGGAGGACACCGCGGCCCTGCGGAGCCTGCCGTGCGCGCGCGGCCATGGGCGGGGCTCGGCGAGGACCTCGACGCCGTCCGGCCAGTCGACCAGCGGCGAGGCCGCCTCGGCGTGCAGGGTCGCCGGGAGCGTCTCGTGCCGCAGCGCCTCAAGGATCTTCAGCACGCCCGCCGCGCCGGCGGCGGCCTGGGTGTGCCCGAGGTTGGACTTCACCGAGCCCAGGCCGAGCGGCGGCGTCCCGGCGGGCCGGTCGCCGTAGGCGGCGATGAGCGCGCCCGCCTCGATCGGGTCGCCGAGCGCGGTCCCCGTGCCGTGCGCCTCGACCGCGTCCACGTCCTGCGGGCGCAGGCCGGCGGAGTGCAGCGCGGCCTCGATGACCTTGCGCTGCGCGGTCCCGCTGGGCGCGGTCAGCCCGTTGCTCGCGCCGTCGGAGTTGACCGCCGAGCCGCGGATCACCCCGAGCACCGGATGGCCGAGGCGGCGCGCGTCGGCGAGCCGCTCCAGCACCAGGACGGCGGCGCCCTCGCCGAACCCCGTGCCGTCGGCCCCTGCGGCGAAGGCCTTGCACCTGCCGTCGGCGGCGAGCCCGCCCTGGAGGCCGAACTCGGTGAAGACCCGCGACGTGGCCATGACCGTCACGCCGCCCGCCAGCGCGAGGTCGCACTCGCCGCGGCGCAGCGACCCGGCTGCCAGGTGGATCGCCACCAGCGAGGACGAGCACGCGGTGTCCACGGTCAGGGCGGGACCTTCGAGGCCGAGCGTGTAGGCGATGCGGCCGGAGGCGACGCTGGAGGCGTTCCCCGTCATGAAGTAGCCCTCCAGCTCCGGCGGGACGGCCGAGGCGGGAGGCGCGTAGTCCTGGTAGATGACTCCGGTGAACACACCGGTGCGGCTGCCGCGCAGCGTCCCGGGGACGATCCCCGCCCGTTCCAGGGCCTCCCAGGACACCTCCAGGAGGTGGCGCTGCTGCGGGTCCATCGCGATGGCCTCGCGCGGCGAGACGCCGAAGAAGGCCGCGTCGAAGCCTCCGGCGTCGTCGAGGAACCCTCCGGGGAGGTCGCCTTCCCAGCCCCGCCCTTCCGGTGGAGGCCCGATCGCGTCCACACCGCCGGCCAGCGCCCGCCACAGGTCCTCGGGGGTCGCGATCCCGCCGGGGAACCGGCAGGCCGCCGCGACGACCGCGACGGGCCCCGCGTCGTCGAACTCGGCGAGGCGCCGTTTGGCCTTGGCCAGCTCCTCGCTCGTCCAGCGCAGGTACTCCACGAGTTTCTTCTCGTCGGCCATGGCGTCCCCCTAAGGTCGCAGCTCGGAGTCGATGAAGGCCAGCAGTTCCGCGACGCCGTCGCCGGCCTCGGCGGGGTCTTCGGGCGGGGCGATCAGGCCCAGGACGTGGGCGGCCAGCGCGGCCGGGGTGGGGTGGTCGAACACGACGGTCGCGGGCAGCCGGACGCCCGCGGCCTTGCCGAGCCGGTTGCGCAGCTCGACGGCGGTGAGGGAGTCGAACCCCAGCTCGCGGAAGCTGCGGCCCTCCTCCACGCCCTCGCCGGGGGCGCGGCCGAGCACCGCCTGGACGTGCTGGAGCACCGTCCGCGCGACGATCGCCTCCCTGTCTCCGGGCGCCGCCGCGGCCACCCGTTCGGCGAGGGCCCGCACGTCGGCGGGCGCGGCCTGCGCGGGCCCCGCCGGGCGGCCCAGGCCGCGCAGCGGCGGCGATGGCTCGGCGGGCAGCCTCGACGGGTCGAGCAGGACGGCGGCGAGGTCGGGGTCTCCCGCCGCGAGCGCGGCGTCGAGCAGGGCGAGGCCGCGGGCGGGCGGCAGCGGCAGCAGGCCGGAGCGCGCCATCCGGGTGGCGTCGGTGGCGGTCAGCGAGCCGAGCATCGTGCTCTGCGACTCCCACAGGCCCCAGGCGACGGACGTGGCCGCGAGGCCGCGCCTGGCCCGTGCGACGGCGAGCGCGTCGAGGAAGACGTTCGCCGCGGCGTAGGCCGCCTGTCCCGGGCTCCCGACGATCCCCGCGGCCGAGGAGAACAGGACGAACGCCGCGAGGTCGTGCCCTTCGGTGAGCCGGTGCAGGTTCCAGGCGCCGTCCGCCTTGGGGCGCAGGACGGCGTCCAGCCGGTCCGGGGTGAGCGAGGCGAGCGTCGCGTCGTCCAGGACGCCCGCCGCGTGGAACACTCCGGTGACGGGGCGGTCCAGGCCGTCCAGGACCGCGGCGAGCGCCGTCGCGTCGGCGACGTCCACGGCCGCCGCCCGCAGGTCGAGGTCCGCGGTTCCGGCGAGGCCGGACAGGTCGGGCAGCGCGCCCGACCTGCTCAGGACCAGGATCCTGCGCACCCCGTGGGCCTGGACGAGGTGCCGGACGACCAGCCGCCCGATCCCGCCCGCGCCGCCGGTCACGACGACCACCCCTTCGGGGTCGAGCGGGGCGGGCAGGCGGACGGCCACCTTGCCGGTGTGCCGCGCCAGGCCGAGGTGGCGGACCGCCGTAGAGGCGCGCGCCACGTCCCAGGCGGTGACCCGCAGGGGCCGCAGGACACCGGACGCGAACAGGCGGGAGAGCTCCGCGAGCATCGCGCCGATGCGGTCCGGGCCCGCCTCGTTGAGGTCGAGCGCGTGGTAGGCGACCCCGTCGGGAACGGTTTCCCGGATGTCGGTCTTGCCCATCTCCAGGAAGCGGCCGCCGGGCCCGAGCAGGCCGAGCGAGGCGTCCACGAACGGGCCGGCGAGGGCGTTCAGGACGATGTCCGCGCCGCCCAGCGCGGCGGTGACGTCCTCGGCGAAGGACAGGTCGCGGGAGCTGGACAGGCGCTCGGGCGGCAGATCCACCGAGGCCTGCTTGCCGGGGCTCGCCGTGCCGAAGACCTCAAGGCCGAGGTGCCGGGCGAGCTGCAAGGCCGCCCCGCCGACGCCTCCTGCGGCGGAGTGCACCAGCAGCCGCTCCCCCGGCCTCGCCCGCGCGAGGTCGTACAGCGCGTAGTAGGCGGTGAGGAACACGGCGGGGACCGTCGCCGCCTCGGCGAAGGTCAGTCCCGCGGGGATCGGCACCAGCAGCCGGTGGTCGGTGACCGCGACGGGCCCGATCCCGCCGGGCACCAGGCCCATGACGCGGTCGCCCGGCGCGAGCGTCCGCACGGCGTCCCCCGTCTCCAGGACGACGCCCGCGCCCTCGGTGCCGGGCATGGTGGCGCCCGGGTACATGCCGGTGACCAGCATCGCGTCGCGGAAGTTCAGGCCGGACGCCCGGACGGCGAGGCGCACCTCGGTCGGGGCCAGGGGCGAGCGCGGCAGCGGCCGGGGGACGAGGTCGCCTTCGACGGCCTCCAGCCGCCAGTCCTCCTGCGGGGTCGAGGGGCCGGGCGTCCAGGAGGCGAGCCGGGGGACGAGCACCCTTCCGGCGCGCAGCGCGATCTGCTCCTCGCCCGAGGTCAGGGCCTCCAGCAGGCCGTCGGCGTCGGCGCCGGAGTCGGCGGCGGACCCGACGTCCACCAGGACGATCCGTCCGGGCTCCTCCGACTGCACCGACCTCACCAGTCCCCAGACCGCGGCGCCTTCCAGCGACGGCACGCCCTCTCCTTCGACGGCCTCGACGGCGCCCCGGGTGCGGACGACCAGGAGGCCCTCCCCGGCGAGCCCCTCGCGCAGCCCGTCCAGGACGGCGAGGGCGGCGCGCCGCACGCCGCCGGGCACGTCCTCGCCGGCGCCCGGCACGTCCGGCACATTTAGAACACGGACGTTCTCCGGGCGCGGCACCTTGCCCGTCGCGGCGCCCTCCCAGCGCAGGCGGTAGAGCGCGTCCTCCCCCGCCGTCGGCGCCGTCCGGAAGGTCACCTCCGCGACGGACGCGACGGGCTCCCCCAGGTCGGTGGCGATGACGGCGCCCACCCCGCCGCCGGTCGCGCGCAGCCTCACCCGGAGGACGGCGCCCGTTCCCCTGCCGTGCGCGGTGAAGCCGCGCCACCCGAACGGCAGGCGCACCGCCCCGTCGTCGGGGAAGAGCCCGGCGAGGGAGGCCGCGTGCAGGGCGGCGTCCAGAACGGTGGGCGCCACCGCGAAGCCGCCCGGCTCCTGCGGGGCGATCTCGGCGAAGACGTCGCCGCCGCGCCGCCAGGCCCGGCGCAGCCCGCGGAAGGCGGGGCCGTACCCGTAGCCGCGAGCCGCCAGCGTCCCGTAGTGGCCGCCGACCGGCAGCTCCTCGGCCCCCTCCGGAGGCCAGGCCGCGGGCAGGGGCTCGGCCTCCTGCTGGGGCTCGGCGGTGAGGGTGGCCTCGGCGTGCGGCGTCCAGGGCTCGGTCAAGGGGTCGGCTGCGGCGGCGGGCCGGGAATGGACGGTGAGGGTGCGCGTGCCGTCGGCCTCGGGAGGCCCGACCGCCACCTGGAGGTCGGCGGGCTCGTCCACCGGCAGCGGCCGGCTCAGGACGAGCTCCGCGACGTGCGGCGTCCCGGTGAGCCCGCCCGCGTAGGCGGCGAGCTCGGCGAAGGCGGCCCCGGGGAGCAGGGCGGCGCCGCCCACCGCGTGGTCGGCGAGCCACGGCTGGTCCGCCGACGCGACCCTGCCGAGCAGGAGCACGCCGTCGGTGCCCGCGGGCCGCACCACGCCGCTCGCGAACGGGTGCGCGGCAGGGCCGACGCCGGGGGCCG
Organism: Actinocorallia aurea; assembly: GCF_054783995.1. Lineage (NCBI taxonomy): Bacteria > Bacillati > Actinomycetota > Actinomycetes > Streptosporangiales > Thermomonosporaceae > Actinocorallia > Actinocorallia aurea. The sequence goes on along the minus strand of NZ_BAAGPQ010000028.1, from coordinate 202,317 downwards.
CGCCGCGCGGCCGGGCGGCCTCCAGCCAGTGGCGGCGGCGGTCGAAGGCGTAGGCGGGCAGCTCGGGCACCGCCTCGCGGGCCCTGCCGGTGTGCGCGGCCCAGTCGACCTCGACGCCGTGCGTCCACGCCTCGGCCGCCGACAGGAGGAACCGGGCGAGGCCGCCCTCGTCGCGGCGGAGCGTGCCGACCGCGACGGCCTCCGCCTCGTCAAGGACGTCCTGGAGCGGCAGGCGCAGCACGGAGTGGGGGGCCACCTCGACGAACGCGTCGTGCCCGGCCGCGAGGGCGCCGCGCACCGCGTCCTCCAGCAGGACGGGACGGCGGAGGTTGTCGAACCAGTACGCGGGCCGCGCGAAGGCGGCGTCGGCGGGCGCGCCGGTGACCGTCGAGAAGACCGTCGTCCGCCGCGGAGCGTGGGGTCCGGGGTCGGGCAGGACCTCCAGCAGCTCCGCCTCCAGCCCTGCGACCTGGGGGGAGTGCGACGCGTAGTCGACGTCCACGAGCCGGGCGCGCACCCCCCTGCCGGTGAGGAGGTCCCGCACCCGGTGGACCGCCGCGGTCTCGCCCGCCAGGACCGTCGACTCCGGCCCGTTGACGGCGGCCACGGCCACCGCGGGGTCCAGCCCGGACAGCTCCGCGGCGGGAGCGGCCACCGACAGCATCGCGCCGGTCCCGGCGAGCGGCACCAGGGCCCGCGCGCGCAGCGCCACCACCGCGGCGGCGTCGGCGAGCGGCAGCCCGCCCGCCGCCAGCGCGGCGGCGATCTCGCCCTGCGAGTGTCCGACCACGGCGTCCGGCACCACCCCGAGGGACTCCCACAGCGCCGTCAGTCCGGTCATCACCGCCCACAGCACCGGCTGGACCACCTCGACCCTGGCGAGGTCGGCCTCACCGCGCAGCGCGCCGAGCAGCGACCAGCCCGTCACCGGGTCGAGCGCCGCGGCGCACTCGGCGATCCGCGCCGCGAACACCGGCGACTCCTCCAGCAGCCGCAGCGCCATGCCCCGCCACTGCGTCCCCTGCCCGGGGTACAGGAACACCGGGGACCTGCCGCCCGCGCGGGCGCGGCCCGTCACCGCGAACGCCGACGGCTCCCCGGCCGCCACCGCGCCGAGTCCCGCGAGGGCGTCGGCGCGGCTCGCGGCGACGACCACGGCCCGCCGGTCGAACACCGCGCGGGTCCGCACCACCTCGGCCGCGACGTCCGCGAGGTCCACCCGCGGGTGCCGCTCCAGGTACTCGCGCAGCCTTCCCGCCTCCGCGCGCAGCGAGTTCCCGGTCCGCGCGGAGAGCACCAGGACGACGGGGCGCGACGCGTACTCCGCCGTGCGGTCCGCGTCGGGCGAGGGCGCGGCACCGGCCGCGGCCGCGCGGCCCTCCGGCGGCGGCGCGTCCCCGGGTGCGGGCTCCTCCAGGATGACGTGGGCGTTGGTACCGCTCATCCCGAACGCCGAGACGCCGAAGCGGCGCGGCGCGCCGCCCGCGGGCCAGGGGGTGTTCTCGGTGAGCAGCGCGAGGCCCCCGCGCGACCAGTCGACGTGCCGGGTCGGCTCCGCGACGTGCAGGGTCCGCGGAAGGACCCCGTGCCGCAGCGCGAGGATCATCTTGATGACGCCGCCGACCCCCGCGGCGGCCTGGGTGTGGCCGACGTTGGACTTGAAGGAGCCGAGCAGCAGCGGCGGGCGGCCCTCCCGGGCCGCGCCGTAGGTGTTGAGCAGCGCCTCGGCCTCGACCGGGTCGCCGAGCCGCGTCGCGGTGCCGTGCGCCTCGACGGCGTCGACGTCGGCGGGGGTGAGCCCGGCGTCCGCGAGCGCCTCCTTGACCGCCCGCTCCTGCGCCGGCCCGTTGGGCGCGGTCAGGCCGTTGCTCGCCCCGTCCTGGGTGACGGCGCTGCCGCGCAGCACCGCGAGCACGCGGCGGCCGCCCGCGCGCGCGTCCGACAGCCGCTCGACCAGCAGCAGGCCGACGCCCTCGCTGAACCCGGTGCCGTCGGCGTCGTCGGAGAAGGCGCGGCACAGGCCGTCGGGCGACAGGCCGCGCTGCCGGCTGAACTCCACGAAGGTCTGCGGCGTCGCCATCACCGTCGCGCCGCCGACCAGCGCCAGGTCGCACTCGCCGCGGCGCAGGCCCTGCGCCGCGAGGTGCAGGGCGACCAGGGAGGACGAGCACGCGGTGTCCACGGTGACGGCGGGGCCTTCGAGCCCGAGGGTGTAGGAGATCCGGCCGGAGGCGACGCTGCCCGCGCTGCCCGTCCCGAGGTAGCCGCCGTGCTCGCGCGGGTCGTCCTGGGCGCGGCCGCCGTACTCGGTGTAGATCAGGCCGACGTACACGCCGGTACGGGATCCGCGCAGGCTCGTCGGGTCGATGCCCGCACGCTGGACGGCCTCCCAGGACGTCTCCAGAAGCAGGCGCTGCTGAGGGTCGGCGGCGCGCGCCTCGCGCGGGTTCATCCCGAAGAAGTCGGCGTCGAACTCGGCGGCGTCGTAGAGGAATCCGCCGCGGCGGGTGTAGGACGTGCCGGGCGTGTCGGGATCGTCGTCGAAGAGCGTCGCGAGGTCCCAGCCCCGGTCGGCGGGGAAGGGGCCGGAGGCCTGACCGCCGGACTCCAGCAGCTCCCACAGCGCCTCGGGCGTGTCGGCCCCGCCGGGGTAGCGGCACGCCAGCCCCACGACGGCGATCGGGTCGTCGTCGGTGGCGGGCGCGCGCCCGCGCGGCGCCTCGCTCCGGCTAAGCCCGTCGAGGTGGCGGGCGAGGTCGCGGGGCGTCGGGTGGTCGAACACGACGGTGCTCGGAAGACGGCGGCCGGTGGCCTCGCTCAGGTGGTCGCGCAGGCGGACCGCGAGCAGCGAGTCGAGACCGAGGTCGCGGAAGGGCCGGTCCGGCGCGACCGCACGCGGCGAGCCGTGCCCGAGGATCGCGGCGACGGCGCGGCGCACCGTGTCGAGGCCGTCGCGCGCCTCGGCCCGTGCCTTCGCCCTCGGGACGGGCGCAGGTGCCGCCGCGGACGGCGCGGGAGCCGCGGCGAGGTCTCCGGCGGGCCGCAGCCGCAGCTCGCCCGCGGTGAGGACGGTGCGGCCGGTCTCGTCCGCGGCGTGCACCGCGACGGCCTCCTCGCCCACCGGGACCAGGCGCACGCGCAGGGCCCGCGCGGCGTCGGCCCCGGACAGGCGCACGTCGCGCCAGGCGAAGGGGACGGACCGCGTCCGGTCCCCGGCCAGCAGGAACGCCTGGACGGCGCCGTCCAGCAGGGCCGGGTGGATCTCGTGGCCTCCGGCATGCCCGGACAGCGCGATCTCGGCGGCCAGTCCTTCGCCGTCGCGCCACAGGGCGCGCACCGACCGCAGGCCCGGCCCGTACTCGACGCCCAGGTCCGCCAGCTCGGCGTAGGCGGCTTCGACGGCGATCGGCTCGGCGTCCTCCGGCGGCCAGACGGCGTAGGGGAAGGCCGGCGCGTCGTCTCCCGCGTCCTCGGCGAGCAGGCCGGACGCCAGCGCGCGCCATGGGCCGGATCCGTGCCGTCCGTGCAGGGTCACCGTCCCGTCGGGGGCCGCCTCCGCCTGGAGGGTGACGGGGCCCTCGGGAAGGTCGAGCGGGGCGAGGAACGCGAGTTCGGCGAGCACGGGCAGGCCCAGGCGCACTCCCGCGGCCAGGGCGAGCTCGGTGAGCGCGCTACCCGGCAGGAGCGTGCGGCCGTCCAGGGAGTGCCGCCGGGTCCAGCCGCCCGGAAGCTGCCGGGTGAACAGGGTGCCCCGCCCGCTCGCGGCCTCCACGGGCGGCCCGAGCAGCGGGTGCCCCGGCGCGTCCGCGGTGTCCAGCCAGAAGCGGCGCTCCTGGAAGGCGTAGGTCGGCAGGTCGGTGAGCGCGCCGCGGGTCAGCGGCGACCAGTCGACCGCGCCGCCCGCGACGTGCAACTCGCCCGCCGCGGTGAGCAGGCGGCCGAGCCCCCCGTCGCCGCGCCGCAGCGTCGGCACCGCGGCCGCGGCGACGCCCGTCTCCTCGGCGGTGTCGAGCAGCGCGGGCACGAGCACCGGGTGCGGGCTCACCTCGACGAACAGGCGGTGCCCCGCCGCGAGCAGCCCGCCGACGGTCTCGGCGAGCCGGACGGGCTCGCGGAGGTTGGCGTACCAGTAGGCCGCGTCGAGCTCCCGCCCGTCGAGCGGGCCGGCCGTGACCGTCGAGTGGAACGGCACCCCGGCCGCCCGGGGCGCGAGCCCGGCGAACCGCTCGGTCAGCTCCGCCCGCAGCGGCTCCACCGAGGGCGCGTGCGAGGCGTAGTCGACCGGGACGAGCCTGGCCCGCACCCCGTCGGCGGCGCACGCCTCGACGTACGCGGCGACGGCCTCGGCCTCGCCCGACACGACGGTCTGGGCGGGGCCGTTGAGCGCGGCCACCGTCACCCCGACGCCCGCGCGGCGCGCGGCCTCGGCGGCGGGCAGCGCCACCGAGGCCATGGCGCCTCTCCCGGACAGCCGCGCCACGGCGCGCGCCCGTCCCGCGACGAGCGCGGCGGCGTCCTCCAGCGTGAGCGCGCCCGCCACACAGGCGGCGGCGATCTCCCCCTGGGAATGCCCGACGACCGCGCCGGGCTCGACGCCGAGGGAGCGCCAGGCCTCGGCGAGCGCGACCATCACGGCGAACAGCGCGGGCTGGACCACGTCCACCCGCTCCAGCGCCGCCCCCTCGCCGGTGACGGCGTCGAGCAGGTCGGGGGCGTCGTCGGCGAGGTGCGGCCGCAGCGCCCGCGCGCACCTGTCGAACGCGGCGCGGAACGGCTCGGACGCGGCGTGCAGCTCGCGCGCCATGCCCGCCCACTGCGCGCCCTGGCCGGGGAAGACGAAGACGGGCCGCTCGGCGGGTCCGGCCTCGCCCGCGGCACTCCGCGGCGTCGGCAGACCGGCGGCGACCGCGGCGAGGCCGTCCAGCAGCTCGGCCCGGCTCCGCCCGACCACGACCGCCCGCGCGCCCAGCAGCGCCCGGCCCGCCCGCAGCGTGTGCGCCACGTCCCCCGCCCGCAGGCCGTCCCGCGCGCCCAGCGCCTCCCGCAGCCTCCCGGCCTGCGCCCGCAGCGCATCCCGCCCCTCCCCCGACACCAGCCAAACGACGTGCTCCCCGAAGCGCTCCTCCTCCGTCTGCGCGGCGTCGTCGGCCTGGGCGGCGTGGGCGGGAGGGGCAGCCGGGTCGGCGTCGTCGGCGGGGGTGGGCGGGATGGCGGGGGCGGGCGGGGCTTCGAGGATGACGTGGGCGTTGGTGCCGCTGATGCCGAAAGAGGAGACGGCGGCGCGACGGGGACGCGGGCGGGCCGGCCAGGGGCGCGCGGAGGTGAGGGGGGCGAGGGCTCCGGACGACCAGTCGATGTGCGGGGACGGCTCGGCGAGGTGGAGGCTCGCGGGCAGGACGCCGTGGCGCAGCGCCCCGATCATCTTGATGATCCCGCCGACGCCCGCCGCCGCCTGGGTGTGCCCGAGGTTCGACTTCAGGGAGCCGAGCCAGACCGGGTCGTCGGCGGGGCGCGCCCCGCCGTACACGTCGAGGAGCGCGCCCGCCTCGACGGGGTCGCCGAGCGGGGTCCCGGTGCCGTGGCCCTCGACGGCGTCCACGTCGGCGGGGGTGAGGCCCGCGTCGGCGAGCGCGGCCCGCACCACCCGGCGCTGCGCCGAGCCGTTCGGCGCGGACAGGGTGCTGCTCGCCCCGTCGGAGTTGACGGCGCTGCCCCGCAGCACCGCGAGGACGGGACGGCCCGCCTCGACCGCGTCCGACAGCCGCTCGATCAGGACGAGCCCCGCGCCCTCGGCCCAGCCCGTGCCGTCGGCGCCCGCCGCGTAGGACTTGCACCGGCCGTCGGGCGACAGGCCGCGCTGCCGGCTGAACTCCACGAAGGTCTGCGGCGTGGCCATCACCGTCGCGCCGCCCGCCAAGGCCATGCGGCAGTCCCCGCGCCGCACGGCCTGGGCCGCGTAGTGCAGCGCGACGAGCGAGGACGAGCACGCGGTGTCGACGGAGACGGCGGGGCCCTCGAGCCCGAAGGTGTAGGCGACGCGGCCGGAGGCGATGCTCGCGGCGCTGCCCGTGCCGATGTGGCCCTCGAACCCCTCGGGGGCGCGAGCGTGCCGTGATCCGTAGTCGGCGTACATGATCCCGGCGAAGACGCCGATCGGCTCGCCCGCCAGGGAGCGCGGGTCGAGTCCCGCTCTTTCGAACGCCTCCCAGGCGGTGAGCAGGAGCAGCCGCTGCTGCGGGTCGATGCTGAGCGCCTCGCGCGGGCTGATCCCGAACGGCTCGGGGTCGAAGTCGGCGGCGCCGTGCAGGAAGCCTCCCCGCGCGGCGTAGGTCGTGCCCTCGCGGTCGGGGTCGGGGTGCACGAGGTCCTCCAGCGGCCAGCCCCGGTCGCCGGGGAACGGGCCGATCGCGTCGGTCCCCGCCGCGACGAGGTCCCACAGGTCCTCGGGGCTCCGGACGCCGCCGGGGTACCGGCAGGCCGCCGCGGTGACCGCGAGGGGCTCGCGGGCGGCCTGCTCGGCCCGTTCCAGGGCGGCCCGGGTGCGGAGCAGGTCCGCGGTGGTCCTCTTGAGGTAGTCGCGCAGTTTCTGCTCGTCGGCCATGAACCGCTCCTCTCACTCGCTCAGTTCTCGGTCCAGCAACCCGAAGAGTTCGTCGTCGGACGCCGAACCCACGGTGAAGCCGTCTTCGTCCGGGTTCTCTCCGTCCGGGTTCTCGCCGTCCAAGGCGACGAGCGCCGCGCGCAGGGCCGCGGCGAGGTCGTCGCGGGCGCGACCGGCCGCGCCGTCCACCCAGGTGTGCAGCAGGTCCGCGTCGAACCCGGGGGGCGCGCAGCGTTCCAGCAGGTGGCTTGTCAGCGCGCGGACCGTCGGGTGGTCGAACAGGACGGTCGCGGGGAGCCGCTCGCCCAGGTCGGCGCCGAGCCTCGTGCGCAGTTCCACCCCGGTCAGGGAGTCGAGACCCAGGTCGAACAGGCCACGGTCGCGCGGGACCCGGGACGCCTCGCCCAGCCCGAGCGCCTCGGCGACCCTCGCCGCGACGGCCTTCTCGATCTCCTCCTCGGCCGCCTCCTCGGTCAGCCCGGCCACCCGCTCCTTGAGGGGGACGCGGACGGCGGCGGCGCGTGCGGCGCTCGGCGGCAGGAGGTCGCGCAGCACCTCGGGCACGTCGGTGTCCGGGGCGGGGCTCAGCCGTGCCGGGACCGAGACGGCGCGGGCCGCCTGGGCCGTCCGGTCGAACAGCGCGAGCCCTTCGGGGACGCTGAGGGGGCGGATCCCGAGCCGGTGCAGGCGGCCCCTCCCGGCGGCGTCGAGGGAGGCGCCCATGCCGTCCTCCCACAGGCCCCAGGCGAGGGATGCCGCGGGCAGTCCCTCGTCGCGGCGCCGCTCGGCGAGCGCGTCCAGCCAGGCGTTCGCGGCGGCGTACGCGCCCTGGCCTGCGTTGCCCAGGGTTCCGGCGAGGGAGGAGAACAGGACGAAGGCCTTGATGTCGTGGCCTTCGGTGGCCCGGTGCAGGTTCCAGGCGGCGTCCGCCTTGGGCCGCAGGACGCGGTCGAGCGCCTCCGGGGTGAGGTTCTCCAGGACGGCGTCCTCCAGGGCGCCGGCGGCGTGCACGACGGCGGTGAGCCTCCGGCCCGCGACGAGCGCCGCCACCGCGGCGGCGTCGGCGAGGTCGCAGGCGGCGGCCTCGGCGTCCAGTTCCGCGGCGAGTCCGGCGAGCACCGGGTCCGCGCCGCCCCTGCGGCTGACCAGCAGCAGGTCGAACGACCCGGGCGCGCGGGCCGCGAGGTGGCGGGCGACGGCCGAGCCGAGCGCTCCCCCCGCCCCGGTGACCAGGACGGTGCCGTCGCCGAAGTCGGGCGCGGGAGGGGCCTCGGCCGCGGCGGGGCGCAGCCTCGGGACGTGCGGGACGCCGCGCCGCAGCGCGGTCTGGCCGGGGCGGGCCGCCGCGAGCGCGGGCAGCGCCGCCAGCGAGTCGGGATGCCCGTCGAGGTCCAGGACGCCGACGCGGCCCGGGTGCTCCTGGAGCGCGGTCCTGACCAGGCCCCACACGGCGGCGCCGTCCAGGCCGGTGACCGCGTCGTCCACGGCGGCGCGCACCGCGCCGCGCGTGACCACGAGCAGGAACGCCTCCGGCGGCAGCGCCAGCAGGAGGTCCCGAACGGCGAGGACGCCTTCGCGCAGGGCGCCTTCGGGGGCCTCCGCGATGAGCGTGCCCGCGGCGTCCTGAGGGGCCTCCGTCACGGGCAGTCCGGACGCCGCGAGGGCGTCGGCGCGGAACGGGCCGAAGGACAGCACGGAGACCGGGGCGGCGGGTGCGGGCGCCGCCTTCGGCGCGGGCACCCAGGCGAGTTCGTAGGGCCGCAGCGCGGGGGCCCGCGACGCCAGGGCGTCCGCGGGCAGCGGCCGGGTGCGGACCTCCGCCACGGACAGGACGGGGTCGCCGTCGGGCGTCGCGAGGTCGAGCGCGAAGGAGTCCTCGCCCGTGGGCGCGAGGCGGGCGATCAGGCGGCCGCGCGGGGCCGCGTGCAGGCGCACGGACCGGAACGTGTGCGGCACCTGGAGCGGTCCGCCGCCGCCGGTCGCCCTCGCCCCGGCGACGCGGGCGTGGAAGGCCGCGTCGATCAGAGCCGCCGCGACGTCCTCGTCCTCGCCGGTCCCTTCGGCCTCCACCTCCGCGTAGAGGGCGTCGGGCGCCCGGTGCAGGGCGCGCAGCGCGCGGAAGGGCCCGGTGTAGTCGTAGCCCTGTTCGGCGAGGGCGGGGTAGAGGCCGCCGAGGTCCTCCGGCGGCGTCGCGGCGGGCGGCTCGATCGGCTCGAAGGCGGGGGCCTGCGCGCTCAGGACCGCCTCGGCGTGCAGGGTCCACTCCTCGTCCGCCGCGGCTCGGGCGTGGACGCGCACGTCGTCGCCCTGGACGGTGACGCGCAGCCGCACCTCCTCGTCCGCCGCGACGGGCAGCGGGGCGTGCAGGGTCAGCTCGGCGAGTCCCGCGGCGCCGTGTTCGCGGGCCAGCGAGCCGAGCAGGTCGAGCAGGGCGGCGGCGGGCAGGACGGGGACGCCGCGCAGCGCGTGCCCGGCCAGCCAGGGGACGCGCCGGTGCGACAGCACCCCTGTGTGCACGGCCTGCCCGCCGTCGGGGGTGCCGACCGAGGCGGCCAGCAGCGGGTGCGCCGGCTCGTCCGCGCCGACCCCGGCGGCGGTGGCGTCGCCGGGCGGGGGCATGAGCCACAGCCGCTCGCGCCGGAACGGGTAGGTGGGCAGCGCGACGACGGAGGCGCGCGCGCCGAACAGGGCGCGCCAGTCCCAGGAGACGCCCGCGGTGAACGCTTCGGCGACGAAGGCCCACAGGGAGGCGGTGTCGTCCTGGCCGCGGCGCAGCACGGCGTGGGCCGCGGCGTCCGGGTCGCTCTCCTTGACCATCGCGGTGAGCGCGGCGTCCGGGCCTAGTTCCAGGAAACGGGCCGCGCCCAGGGCGCGCAGCCGGGTGACCGCGTCGGCGAAGCGGACCGTCCCGCGCACCTGCGCGGCCCAGTGCGCGCCGGAGCCGAGCACCTCGGCGGAGGCCTCGGCGCCGGTGAGGGTGGAGACGACCGGGACGCGGGGCGGCCGCGCGGGCAGTGTCCCGACCGCGGCGCGGAACGGCCCGGTCATGGGCTCCATGTGCGCGGAGTGGAAGGCATGGCTGACGGTGAGCCGCCGGACGCGGTGGCCGCGCGCGGCGAGTTCCGCCGACGCCCGCGCGACGGCCTCGGCGTCGCCGGACAGCACCACCGAGCCCGGACCGTTCACCGCGGCCAGGTCCACACCTTCCCCGAGGAAGGGCGCGACGTCGTCGGGGGACGCCTGGACGGCGGCCATCAGACCTCCCTCGGGGAGGTCCTGCATGAGCCGCGCCCGCAGCACCACGAGCGCGGCCGCCTCCGCCAGGCCGAGGGAGCCGCTGACGTGGGCGGCGGCCAGTTCGCCGATGGAGTGCCCGGCCAGGAGGTCCGCGGCCAGGCCCCAGGACTCCAGCAGCCGGAACAGCGCGACCTCGACGGCGAAGAGCGCGGGCTGGGTGTGCCGGGTCCTGTCGATGCTGCCGGGGTCGGCGATCGAAGCGGCGACATCGGGGCCGTCGGCGGCGCGCACGGCCTCGGCCGCCGCGGTGAAGGCGCGGTCGAACACCGGGAACTGGCGGCGCAGCGCCTCGGCCATGCCGGCGCGCTGGCTGCCCTGCCCGGTGAAGAGCACCGCGGTGCGGCCGCGGCGCGCCGTCCCGGTGGCGACGTGGGGGTAGCCGCCGCGCTCGGTCGGGGTGCCGGCGAGCAGCGCTTCGAGGCCGCGCAGCAGCTCGTCGCGGTCCCGGCCGGCGATCGCCGCGCGGTGCTCGAACGCGGTGCGCGCCGTCGCCAGGGAGAACGCGACGTCGGCGGGACGCAGTCCGGGGTCGGCCGTGACCCTGTCGCGCAGCCGCGCCGCCTGGTCGGCCAGCTCCTCCGGCGAGCGGGCGCTCAGCACCCAGACGACGGGGCGCGCCTCCTCCGGCGCGGCGGGCACCGGCTCGGGCTCGCCGCCCTCCAGGACGACGTGGGCGTTGGTGCCGCCGATACCGAAGGAGGAGACCGCGGCGCGGCGCGGGCCGCCGTCGCCGGGCCAGGCGACGGTCGCGTCCGGCACCCGGACGGTGCCCGGCGACCAGTCCACGTGCTCGCTCAGCCCGGCGAGGTGCAGGGTGCCGGGGACCTTTCCGTGCCGCAGCGCCTGGACGGTCTTGATGATCCCCGCGACGCCCGCCGCGGCCTGGGTGTGCCCGAGGTTGGACTTGACCGAGCCCATGAGCAGCGGCGCGCGTCCGGCGCGCTCGCCGTAGGTGGACAGGACGGCGCCTGCCTCGATCGGGTCGCCGAGGCGGGTCCCGGTGCCGTGCGCCTCCAGGACGTCGACGTCGGCGGGACGCAGGCCCGCGGCGCGCAGCGCGGCCCGGATGACCCGTTCCTGGGCGGGTCCGTTGGGCGCGGTGAGGCCGTTGCTCGCACCGTCCTGGTTGACGGCCGAGCCGCGCACGACCGCCAGCACGCGATGCCCGTTGCGGCGCGCGTCCGAGAGGCGCTCCAGCAGGAGCAGTCCCGCGCCCTCGCCCCAGGCGGTGCCGTCGGCGGCGGCCGAGAAGGGCTTGCACCTGCCGTCGGGCGCGAGGCCGCGCTGGCGGCTGAACTCGATGAACGTCGCCGGGCTCGCCATCACGGTCGCGCCGCCGGCCAGGGCGAGGCCGCATTCGCCGAGCCGCAGCGCCTGCGCCGCCTGGTGCACCGCGACCAGCGAGGACGAGCACGCGGTGTCGACGGTGACGGCCGGGCCCTCCAGCCCGAGGGTGTAGGAGATCCGGCCGGAGGCGACGCTGCCCGCGCTGCCGCTCACCAGGTAGCCCTCCAGGTCGCGGCCCGAGCCGCGCCGCTGGTGCAGCCGCGCCCCGTAGTCGGCGTACATGACGCCGACGAAGACGCCGCTCTGGCTGCCGCGCAGGGTCGCCGGGTCGATCCCGGCGTCTTCGATCGCTTCCCACGCGGTCTCCAGCAGCAGCCGCTGCTGCGGGTCCACGGCGAGGGCCTCGCGCGGGCTGATGCCGAAGAAGCCCGGGTCGAACTCGGCGGCGTCGTGCAGGAACCCGCCGTGCCGGGTCAGCGACGCGCCGGGCCGGTCGGGGTCGGGGTCGAACAGGTCGGCGTCCCATCCGCGGTCGTCGGGGAACGGGGTGATCGCGTCGCGGCCCTCCGCCACCAGCGCCCAGAGGTCGGCGGGGGTGCGGACGCCGCCGGGGAACCGGCACGCCATCCCGATGATGGCGACGGCGTCGTCGGCGGGATCCGGTACGCCGGGCCCGGGGAACGCGGCGCCGTCCGCCGCGGGCGGCTCGGCCGGGCCGTCCTGCGCGGTGAGGTACCGGGCGAGCGCCTCGGGCGTGGGATGGTCGAACACGACGGGCCCCGGCAGCCTCCGCCCGAGCTCAGCGCCGAGCCGGTTGCGCAGCTCGACGGCGGTCAGCGAGTCCAGGCCGAGGTCGGCGAACCCGCGGTCCTCCTCGATCTCCTCGGGCGCGTACCCGAGCACCTCCGCGACGGCCCCGACGACGAGCGCGAGCCGCTCCGCGAACCCCGGGCCGGCGGACCCCGCCGCGCCGCCGGGCTCCGCCCATCCGCCCTCCACGGCCCACGTCTCGACCTGTTCGACGCCCCCGCTCGCACCCACCGCACCCGCGGAGGCGCCCCCGGGTGTGGGGTGGGCGGAAGGCGCGAAAGCGGAGTTACCGGACAGCTCGTCGTGGGCGGGCCGCACGGCGGGGGTAAGCGCAGGGGCGGACCCGGCGGGTTCCAGTGCCGCGGCGACGACGGCGGGCAGGTCCGCGGCGAGGGCCGCGTCGAGCAGGGCGAGGGCGTCGGCGGGCGGCATCGGGGCGAGGCCCGCGGCCGACAGGCGGGCCAGGTCGCGCGGCGTCAGCGCCGCGCCCATTCCCGCGTCGAGGTCCCACAGGCCCCAGTGCACGGTCAGGGCGGGCCGCCCGGCCGCCCGGCGCTCGCGCACGACCGCCTCCAGCGCGGCGTTGGCCGCCCCGTAGGCGGCCTGGCCCGCGGTGCCGAGGATCCCGGCGACGGAGCCGAAGGCCACGAACGCGTCGAGGTCGAGGTCGCGGGTGAGCGCGTCGAGGTGCCGCGCGGCGTCGGCCTTGAGGGCGACGACGCGGGCGAGCGCCTCGGGGGCGAGGCGCGCGACGGTCGCGTCGCCGGTGATCCCCGCGGCGTGCACCACGCCGGTCAGGCGGGGAATCCCCGCGAGCAGCGCGGCGAGCGCGGCGCGGTCGGCGGGGTCGCAGGCGGCGAGCCGGACCGTGGCACCGGCCTCCCGCAGCTCCCGCTCGATCGGCCCGGCCTCCGGGTGCGCCGCGCCGCGCGCCCCGGCGAGCACCACGTCGCGGACCCCGTGCGCGGTCACGAGATGCCGGGCCACCGCCCTGCCGACGGCCCCGGTCCCGCCGGTGATGAGGACGGTCCCTCCGGCGGCGCTGCGCGGCCAGGGCCCTCGCCCGCCGCCCGGCGCACGCGGCGCGGCGCTCCTCGGGCCGGGGACGGCCGGGGTCCGGGGGCTGCGGGGCGGGAGCGGGGCGAGGACGGGGGCGAGGACCGGGACGAGGAAGGCACCGTCGCGCAGCGCGGCGCGCGGGGCCTCGGGCAGGAGGGCGGGCACGGGCGCGTCGGCGTCGAGGAGGAAGAAGATCCCGGGGTGCTCGGCCTGCGCCGCCTGGACGACGCCCCACGCGGCGGCCGCGTCCGCGCCGGCCGCCTCGCCGTCGCGGACCGCCCGGCCGCGGGTCACGACGGTGAGCGGCGCGGGGTCGGCCTCGGCGAGGCGTTCCCGGACCGCGCGCAGGGCGTGGTGCGCGTCCGTCACCTCGACGGTCTCGCCCGCGGCGCGCGCGGCGCCGTCCGCAGGCTCCCAGACCTGCGCGAGGAGCCGCGCCCTCGGCGGGAGCGCCCTGACCCGCAGCCTCTCGATGGTGAGGACCAGTCTGCCCTCGGGCGTGGCGGCCTCCACGCGGTAGGCGTCCGGCCCGGTCGGCACCAGCCTCGCGCGCAGCCGCGGCGTGGCGGGCGCGTGCACCCGGACCCCCTCCAGCGAGACGGGCACCCGCCGTGGGCCGCCTGCGCCGCCCAGCGGGAGCACGTGCAGCAGCGCGTCGAGGAGCGCCGGGTGCACGAGGAACCGCGCCGCGTCCTCGGCGAGCGCCGACGGCAGCGTGGCCTCGGCGTAGAGCACGCCGTCCTCGGCGCGGGCGGCCCGCAGCCCGCGGAACGCGGGTCCGTAGGCGAGCCCTTCTCCCGCCAGCCGCTCGTAGGCCTCCTCCGCGGCTCCCTCTTCGACCAGGACCTCGTTCCTCTCCTTGCGCGCCACTCCTTCGGGCGGCGGAGCGGGGCTGACGGGATCCGAGGTCAAGGAGGCGGTGCCGTGAGTGGTCCACGGGGAGGAGGGTCCGGGGCGGGTGCGGAAGCTGAGGGTGCCGTCGGGGGCGAGGGCCGCCTGGAGATGGAGGTCCGCGGTGAGGACGACGGGGACGTCGAGGGATAGGTCGGCCAGGTACGGGCGGGACGCGGCCGCGCCGACGGCGAGGGCCAGTTCGGTGAGGGCCGCGGCGGGCAGCAGGGGCGTCCCGTCGATCCGGTGGTCGGCCAGCCAGGGGTGACGGGCGGGCGACAGCGCCCCGGTGTGCAGGCGCCCGCCGTCCGGCAGGTCCACGGCGGTGCCGAGCAGCGGGTGCGGCGCGGCGTCGAGGCCGAGCGCGGCGGGGCTCGCGGCGTCGTCGGAAGGCAGCAGCCAGTAGCGGCGGGTCTGGAACGGGTACGTCGGCAGCGGGACGAGCCTCCCTTCCGGCGCGAAGGCGGTGAAGTCGACCGGGACCCCCGCCACGTGCAGGTGGGCCAGGGCGGTGCGGAAGGCCGCGGGCTCGGGCCGGTCCGCCCTGAGCAGCGCGACGGCGACCACCTCCTGCGCGTCGGCGCCGACCGTGTCGTCGCTCACCGTCTCCTGGACGGCCGCGGTGAGCGACCCGTCGGGGCCGAGTTCGGCGAACCGGGTCGCCCCGCCCGCGCGGGCCGCGCGCACCGCGTCGGCGAAGCGCACGGGGCCGCGCAGCTGCGCGGTCCAGTAGTCCGGATCGGCCATCTCCAGGTCCCCGGCGGGCCGCCCGGTCGCGGTGGACACGATCGGCAGCGCCGCCGGCCCGAAGGAGACTTCGGCGAGGAACTCCCGGAACCGCCCGAGCACGCCGTCCATGTGCGCGGAGTGGAACGCGTGGCTCACCTTGAGGCGGGTCGCGCGCCTTCCCGTCGCCTTCCAGCGCGCGACGAGCGCGTCGACGGCCTCGGCGTCGCCGGACAGGACCGCGGCCGACGGCCCGTTGACCGCGGCGAGGTCGGCGGTGCCCGCGGCGAGCGCGAGCGCCTCCTCCTCGGTCGCCTCGAACGCGGCCATGGCGCCGTCGGCGCGCGCCTCCTGCATCAGGCGGCCGCGCGCCTCCACGAGCGCGCACGCGTCGTCGAGGCCGAGCACGCCCGCGACGTGCGCGGCGGCCACCTCGCCGACGGAATGGCCGATGAGGACGTCGGGACGCACCCCGTGCGCCTCGGCGAGCCGGTAGAGCGCGACCTGCACCGCGAACAGGGCGGGCTGGGCGTTGCGGGTCTCGCGCAGCGCCGCGCCGTCCCCGGCGAGCAGGCCGCGCAACCCGCCGCCGAGCCTGCGGTCCACCTCGTCGAAGGCCGCCGCGAACACCGGTGAGGACGCCAGCAGTCCGAGTGCCATGCGGGGCCGCTGGGAGCCCTGCCCGGAGAACACGAACGCCAGGCGCTGGTCGGGGACCGCCGCGCCGGTGACGACCGCCGGATGCCGCCGCCCTTCGGCGAGCGCGTCCAGCGCCGCGGCGAGCCCCGCGGGCGGCGCGTCCACGACGGCGCGCCGCGGGAACCGGGTGCGCCGGGCCAGCGTGAAACCCGCGTCCGCGGCCTCCACCGCCTCCCGCTCCAGCGCCGCGCGCAGCCCGGCGGCCTGCGCGGCCAGCGCCGCCTCCGTGGCCGCCGACAGCACCAGCGGCGCTCCGCTCCCCGCGTCGGCCCGGCCTTCGGCGGCCCGGCCTGCGCCGTGTGCGGACCCCTCGGACGAGGCGGAGAGCCAGGCCGGGGGGTTGCCGGCGGGGACGGGGCCGGGGGTCGGGGGCTCCTCCAGGATGACGTGGGCGTTGGTGCCGCTGATCCCGAAGGAGGACACGCCCGCGCGGCGCGGCGCGCCCCGCTCCGGCCAGGGCGCGGGCTCGGTGAGCAGGGCCACGGGCGCCGCCGCCCAGTCGACGTGGGGCGAGGGCTCGTCGGCGTGCAGGGTCCGGGGCAGGACCCCGTGCCGCAGCGCCTGCACCATCTTGATGACGCCGCCCACCCCCGCCGCGGCCTGCGCGTGCCCGATGTTCGACTTCAAGGAGCCGAGGAGAAGGGGTTCGCTGCGGTCGGCCCCGTAGGCGGCGATGAGGGCGCGGGCCTCGATGGGGTCGCCCAGGCGGGTCCCCGTGCCGTGCGCCTCGACCGCGTCCACGTCCTGCGGATGCAGGCCCGCGTCGGCCAGCGCGCGGGCGATGACCTGCTCCTGCGCACGGCCGTTCGGCGCGGTCAGGCCGTTGCTCGCGCCGTCCTGGTTGACCGCGGTGCCGGCCACCACGGCGAGGACGGGATGGCCGAGCTCCCTGGCCCGCGACAGCCGCTCCACCACGAGCACGCCCACGCCCTCGGCCCAGCCGGTGCCGTCGGCGCCCGCCCCGAACGCCCGGCACCTGCCGTCGGGCGACAGCCCGCGCTGCCGCGAGAACTCCACGAACATCGACGGCGAGGCCATCACCGCGACGCCTCCGGCCAGCGCCAGGGAGCACTCCCCCGAGCGCACGGCCCGCACCGCGAGGTCCAGTGCCACCAGCGACGAAGAGCACGCGGTGTCCACGGTCAGGGCCGGACCGCGCAGACCCAGCTGATAGGCGATCCGGCCGGAGGCGACGCTGGACTGGTTCCCGGCCAGCAGCAGCCCCTCCAGGTCGGCGGGGGCGCTGCGCAGGCGGGAGGCGTAGTCGTCGTACATCGCGCCGACGAACACCCCGGTCGCGCTCTCCTTCAGGGCGCGCGGGTCGATCCCGGCGCGCTCCAGCGCCTCCCAGGCGACCTGGAGCAGCAGCCGCTGCTGCGGATCGGTGGCGAGGGCCTCGCGCGGGCTCATCCCGAAGAACGCGGCGTCGAACTCGCCGGCGTCGTGCAGGAAGCCGCCGTGCCGGGTGGTGGAGGTGCCGCGCCGTTCGGGGTCGGGATCGTAGAGCGCCTCGACGTTCCAGCCGCGGTCGGCGGGGAACTCCCCGACGGCGTCCCTCCCGGCGGCGACGAGGTCCCACAGGCCGTCCGGTGAGTCGACGCCGCCCGGGTAGCGGCATCCCATCCCGACGATGACGACGGGGTCCTCCTGCCGCCCGTCCCCGGTGGCGGGGCCGGAGGGCACGGGCGCGGCCTGCCCGTTGAGCGCCGCCTGCCCGTTGAGCTCCTCGGTGCCGTCGAGGGAGGCGAGGAGGTGCTCGGCGAGGGCCGTCAGAGTCGGGAACTCGAAGACGACGGTGGCCGGCAGGTCGAGCCCCGTCAGTGACGTGAGCCGGTTGCGCAGCTCCATCGCGGTCAGCGAGTCGAACCCGAGGTCCTTGAAGGCGCGGTCCGCGGGGATCTCGCCGGCCCCGCCCAGGACGGCGGCCACCTGCTCGCGCAGGAGCGCCGCCGCGGTCCGCGCACGGTCCTCGGGGCGTGCGGCGAGCAGCCGGGAGGCCCACGCGCCCAGCGGCCCGTCCGCGCGGACGGGGCGGCGCACGAGGCGGGCGAAGAGCGCGGGCAGCCTTCCGGCGGCGGCCTCGGCGCGCAGGGCCGGGAGGTCGGGCGGCGCGACGAACGCGCGCGGCGCGGTGAGGCGGTCCAGCACCTCCAGGCCGCCGGCGGCGGGGACCGTGCCGACGCCCGCCCTGGCCAGGCGGGCCCGGTCCGCGGCGTCGAGGTGCCCGGCCATCCCCGCCGCGGTGTCCCACAGGCCCCAGGCGACCGACGCCGCGGGCAGCCCGAGCGCGTGGCGGTGCTCGGCGAGCGCGTCGAGGAAGGCGTTGGCCGCGGCGTAGGCGGCCTGCCCCGCGGCGCCGACGACGCCGACCGCGGAGGAGAACAGGTCGAACCGCTCCAGCGGGAGGCCGTCGGTGAGCTCGTGCAGATGCCATGCCGCGTCGGCCTTGGGGCGCAGGACGCGGTCCAGGCGCGCGGCGTCGGCGCGGGCGACCGTCGCGTCGTCCAGGACGCCCGCGGTGTGCACGACGCCGCGCAGCGGACGGTCGGCCGGGATCGCCGCGAGGAGCGCGGCGAGCGCCTCGCGGTCGGCGACGTCGCAGGCCGCGAGCGTCGTCTCGGCTCCGGCCTCGGCGAGCTCCGCCGCCAGCGCCTCGGCGCCGGGCGCGGCGGCGCCCGCCCGGGACACCAGCAGCAGGTGCGGGGGGCGCGGGGCGGCGGCGAGGCGGCGCGCCACGAGGCCGCCGAGCACGCCGGTGCCCCCGGTGACGAGCACCGTGCCGGACGGCGCCGGACGGGGCTGCTCGGCGACCTCGCCGGGCACGAGGCGGGGCCCGTGGGCGATGCCGTCGCGCACCGCGGTCTCGGGCTCTCCGTGGTCGGCCGCGACCGTCGCCGCGGGCGCGGAGCCCGCGACCGACACCACCGCGACGCGGCCCGGATGCTCGGTCGCGGCGGTCCGCGCGAGCCCGAGCACGGGCGCGGAGGCCAGGTCCCCCTCCTCGACCGCGAGGACCAGGCGCCCCGCGCCCGCGAGCACGTCCTGGATCAGCCCCAGCGCCCGCGCGGCGCGCGCTCGCGCCTCCCGCGCGGTGTCCCCGCGCGCGCCGGTGACCGGCACCACGACGGTCTGCCCCTCGCCCGCGGCCCGCAGCACCTCCCCCGCCTCGGTGCCGCCCGGCGCGCGGGCGCCGTCCGGCACGTCGGTGAGGAACGCGGCGGCGCCGAACGCCGGGAGCAGCGTGAAGGAGACCGGGGCTGCGGAGGGAAGCGGTTCCCAGACGACGTCGTGGACGGGCGGGAGCGCCGCGGTGGGGAGGCCGAGGGGTCGGAACGACAGCGAGGCGATCTCGGCGACGGGCTCTCCCGCCTCGTCGGCGAGGGCGAGGCGGTAGCGGTCGGGGCCGAGCGGGCTGATCCGCGCGTGGAGGGTCTCGGGCACGGGCCGGTGGAGCCGCAGCCCCTCGAAGGCGAACGGGAGGAGGGGACGCTCGGGGGCGTCGCCGAACAGGCCCGCGACCACGGGGTGCAGGGCCGCGTCCAGCAGCGCGGGGTGCGCGGCGAAGTCGCCGGAGGGCCGCCCGTTGACGACGGCGTGGATCTCCGGCGCCCGGTCGGTTCCGGTGCGTGACGCCGAGATGAGCCCCTGGAAGGCGGGCCCGTAGTCGTAGCCGCGGGCGAAGAGGGTGTCGTAGACGGTCCGCACGTCCACCGGGACCGCCTCGCCCCGGACGGGCGGGGAGGGCGGGGTGCTCAGGGACTCGGCCAGGACCCCGCGCGCGTGCAGCGTCCAGGGCGCGTCTTCGGACGGGCGGGAGTGCACCGCGAGCGTCCTGCGCCCCTCCTCGTCGAGGGGTCCAGCGAGGATCTGGAGCCGGGCCGGGGCCAGGGCCAGCGGCGCGAGGACGGTCAGCTCCGCGACCGCGGGGGCGCCGGTGAGCGCTCCGGCGTGCAGGGCGAGTTCGGCGAACACCGTGCCCGGGACGAGGGCGCGGCCGAGGACGCCGTGGTCGGCGAGCCACGGCAGCCGGTCGGGCGCCAGGGCCGCGGTGAGCAGGACGCCGCCGTCCGCGAGCGGCACGGCGTCCTCCACCAGCGGGTGCCGGGACGCCGAGGGCCCGCGCCTGGACGGGGTGAGCCAGAACCGCTGCCGGTCGAAGGCGTAGGTGGGCAGGTCGAGGACGTCCGCGGAGGCGGAGGGCGTCCGCCAGGCGACGGGCACCCCGCCGAGGTGCGCCGCCGCGAGCGCGCGGCCGAACGCCCCGGGCCCGCCGTCGCCGCGCCGGAGCGTCCCGATGACGGGGCCGGTGACACCGCGGTCGGCGAGGACCTCCTCCAGCGCGAACGTCAGCACCGGGTGCGGGCTGATCTCGACGAACCTGCGGTGTCCGGTGTCCAGGAGCCCGCCGACGGCGTCGTCGAAGCGCACCGTGTCGCGGAGGTTGCGGTACCAGTGCGCGGCGTCGAACGTCCCGGTGTCGGCCGCCGTGCCCGTCACCGAGGAATGGACCGGGATCCGGGAGGGTCCGCCCACGATGTCGGCGAAGGTCTCCAGCAGTTCCGCGCGCAGCTCCTCCATGGCGGAGGTGTGCGAGGCGTAGGTGACGGGGATCCTTCGGGCCCGCACTCCTTCGGACTCGCAGCGCGCGACCATCCGGTCCAGGGCGTCGGCGTCCCCTGCGAGGACGACCGAGCGCGGTCCGTTGCGCACGGCGAGCTCCAGGCCGTCCAGGAGGCCGCGCGCCGCGGCCTCGTCCGCGCCCAGCGCCACCGAGGCCATGCCTCCGGCGCCCGAGACGCGCCGCAGCGCGATACTGCGCAGGGTGATCAGCCGGGCCGCGTCCGCCAGGCTCAGCGCGCCCGCGACGTGCGCGGCGGCGATCTCGCCCTGGGAGTGCCCGACCACCGCGTCGGGGACGACGCCCGCCTCCTCCCACAGCGCGGCGAGCGCGACCATCACCGCGAACAGCGCGGGCTGGACGACGTCCACCCGGTCGAGTCCCGGGGCGCCGTCGGCGCCGCGCAGCACGTCGAGGAGCGACCAGGACACGTGCGGCGCGAAGGCCCGCGCGCACTCCTCGACCTTGGCGCGGAAGAGCGGCGCCGCGTCGAGCAGCTCGCGCGCCATCTCGGGCCATTGGGAGCCCTGGCCGGGGAACACGAAGACCGTCCCGCCGCGCGCCGCCGTCCCGGTGACTGCGCCCGCGGGAGCCTGCCCCGCGGCGAGCGCGCGCAGCGCCTCGGGGAGGGACGCGTCCGCGGGCAGCGCGGCCCCGTGCGGGAACCGCGTGCGGCGCGCGAGCGCCGCGGCGACCGCGGTGGGCGCCAGGTCTGGACGGGCCCGAAGGTGGGCTTCCAAGGCCGCGGCCTGCCTGCGCAGGGCGGCTTCGTCGGGTGCGGACAGCAGGACGGGCGGGGTCGGCCCCTCCGCGGGCCCAGCGGGCTCCTCCTCGGGCGCCTGTTCGAGCACGACGTGGGCGTTGGTGCCGCTGATCCCGAAGGAGGACACGCCCGCGCGGCGCGGCGCCCCGCGCTCCGGCCAGGGCTCGGCGGCGGTGAGCAGGGCGAGGCCGGAGCCGGTCCAGGAGACGTGCGGGGAGGGCTCGTCGGCGTGCAGCGTCCGGGGCAGGACCCCGTGCCGCAGCGCCTGCACCATCTTGATGACACCGCCCACCCCCGCCGCGGCCTGCGCGTGCCCGATGTTCGACTTCAAGGAGCCCAGTCGCAGCGGCTCCCGCCTCTTCTCGCCCGCGTAGGCCGCGCTCAGGGCCTGGGCCTCGATCGGGTCGCCCAGGCGGGTCCCCGTGCCGTGCGCCTCGACCGCGTCCACGTCCTGCGGGTCCAGGCCCGCGTCGGCCAGCGCGCGGGCGATGACCTGCTCCTGCGCACGGCCGTTCGGCGCGGTCAGCCCGTTGCTCGCGCCGTCCTGGTTCACCGCGGTGCCCGCGACGACCGCCAGCACCCGGTGGCCGTGCCGCCGCGCCCGCGACAGCCGCTCCACCACGAGCACGCCCACGCCCTCGGCCCAGCCCGTGCCGTCGGCGCCCGCCCCGAACGCCCGGCACCTGCCATCGGGCGACAGCCCGCGCTGCCGCGAGAACTCCACGAACATGCCCGGCGACGCCATCACCGCGACACCCCCGGCCAGCGCCAGCGAGCACTCCCCCGAACGCACCGACCGCACCGCCAGGTCCAGCGCCACCAGCGACGAAGAGCACGCCGTGTCCACGGTCAGCGCCGGACCGCGCAGCCCCAGCACATAGGCGATCCGGCCGGAGGCGACGCTCATCGTGCCACCGGTCAGAAGGTAGCCGTCGGAGACGCCGTCGCCCTCGTGCAGGCGCGGCGTGTAGTCCGAGGCGGTCGCCCCCACGAAGACGCCGGTGTCGGTCTCCTTGAGCGCGCGCGGATCGATCCCCGCGCGCTCCAGCGCCTCCCAGGCGACCTCCAGCAGCAGCCGCTGCTGCGGGTCGACCGCGAGCGCCTCGCGCGGGCTGATGCCGAAGAACTCCGGGTCGAACTCCGCGACGCCGTCCAGGAACCCTCCGCGCCTGGTGCGGGACGTCCCCGGGCGGCCCTCCTCGTCGAACAGCGCCCCGAGGTCCCAGCCCCGGTCCTTGGGGAAGTCCTCCGTGGCGTCGCGGCCTTCGGCGACCAGGGTCCACAGGTCCTCGGGCGAGCGCACCCCGCCCGGGTAGCGGCAGCCCATGCCGACGATGACGACGGGATCGCCTTCGCCGCCGCGCGCCTCGGTCTCCGCCGCCTCCTCCCCTGCTCCGGCGAGGTGGTCCACCAGGGCGTCCACGGTCGGGTGCGCGAAGAGCGCGCCCGCGTCCAGCGCCGCCCCCAGTGCCTCGCCGACGCGCTCGCGCACCTCGACCAGGCCCAGGGAGTCCAGGCCGAGGTCGCGGAAGGCGGTGTCGCGGGCTACCCGTGCGGCGTCGGCGTACCCGAGGACCGCGGCGACGGTCGCGAGAACGGCGCGCTCCACCTCGGCCCTGTCGCGCGCCGCCGGCGCACCGGGCGCCTCCCGGCCGGAGGAGACGCCGCCCGTCGGCGCGGGATCCCGGCGGACGGCGTCCGTCGCGGGCCCGCCGTCCCGGGGCGCGGCGGGCAGCCAGTGGTGCTCGCGCTGGAACGGGTAGGTCGGCAGGTCTACGCGCGGCGCGGGCGGGAGCACCCGCGGCCACGCCGCCTCGACGCCCGCGGTGAACAGGCGGCCGAGGGCCGCGGCGGTGTCGCCGTCGCGGGCCAGCAGCGGCACGACCGGCGCCGTCCCCGCCTCGCGGGCGAGCGCGGCGAGAGTGGCGCCGGGGCCCGCCTCGACGTGGACGGCGGCGCCCAGGTCGGCGAGGCGGGCGAGGGCGCGCGCGAACAGCACGGGGCGGCGGGCGTGCTCGACCCAGTGGCCGGGGTCCGTGGTGGCCACGAGGTCGCCGGTGAGCGTCGAGACGAACGGCAGGCGCGCCTCATGGTAGGTCAGCCCGGACAGGACGTCCCGGAACTCCGCCAGCATCGGCTCCATGAGCGGCGAGTGGAAGGCGTGGCTGACCTCCAGGAACCGGGTGCGGTACCCCGCCTCCGCCGCCCGCCCGGCCGCGACGGCCAGCGCGGCCGCGTCGCCGGACAGCACGACCGCGGCCGGGCCGTTGACCGCGGCGACCCCGGCGCTGGCCTCGATCCCCTCCAGGAGCGCCGCGGCGTCCTGCTCGGCGGCGCCCACCGCGAGCATCGCGCCGCCCTCGGGCAGCGCGTCCATGAGCCTGCCGCGGGCGGCGATCAGCGCCGCGGCCGACTCCAGGTCCAGCACCCCGGCGACGTGCGCCGCCGCGACCTCGCCGATCGAGTGCCCGGCGACGAACGCGGGCCGCACCCCGAACGACTCCAGCAGCCGGTAGGAGGCCACCTCCACGGCGAAGAGCGCGGGCTGGGTGTACAGGGTCCTGCGCAGCAGCCCCCGTGTCCCCTCCGCCTCCGCGACGACATCGGCGAGCGGCAGCGGGAGCAGCGGGTCGAGCGCCTCGGCGGCCGCCGCGAAGGCCGCGCGGTAGACGGGCTCCGCCGAGCCCATCCCCGGCCGCTGGCTGCCCTGCCCGGGGAAGAGCACCCCCACCGGGCCCCGGACGGCGTTCCCGGTGACCAGCCCGGCCGCCGGGAGCCCTGCGGCCAGCGCCTCCAGGCCCGCCTTCCGGTCTCCGGTCACCGCGGCCCGCCGGGAGAACGCCGTGCGCGCGGTCGCGAGGGTGCGGGCCGTGCCCGGGGGAAGGTCGCCGAGCTCCAGCAGTCGCCGCGCGGACTCCTGCAGGGCGCGGTCCGTCCGCGCGCTCAGCAGCAGCGGTCCTTCCTGCGCCCCGTCGGCTTCCCGGAGGCCGTCCCCGTCCCGGTCCCGTGCAGGCGCCGCTGCGGGCGCGGACGCCACGACGAGGTGGCAGTTCGTGCCTCCCATGCCCCAGGAGGAGACGCCCGCGAGGAGCCGGGGGCCGTCGCCGGGCCAGGGGCCGGTGGCGGTCCGCACCTTCAGGCGCCATCCCTCGAAGTCGATGTCGGGGTTGGGATCGGTGAAGTTGAGGCTGGCGGGCAGCTCCCGGTGCGCGACGCTGAGGACCGCCTTGAGCAGCCCCGTCACTCCCGCGGCGCCCTCCAGGTGGCCGACGTTCGTCTTGACCGAGCCGACGTGCAGGACGGGGCCGTCAGGGCGGGCGAGGCCGAGCGCGCGCGCTTCCACGGGGTCGCCTACAGGCGTTCCCGTGCCGTGCAGTTCGACATAGCTCAGGTCGGCCGGGGAGATCCCGGACGCGGCGCACGCCTTGCCGATCACCTCGGCCTGCGCCCGCGCGCTGGGCACGGTGAGCCCCTCGGTCGCCCCGTCGTTGTTGACGGCGCCGCCCAGCAGCACCGCGTAGACGCGGTCGCCGTCGGCCACGGCGGCCTCCAGCGGCTTGAGCAGGAGCAGCACCGCGCCCTCGCCGCGCACGTAGCCGTTGGCGCGGCGATCGAAGGTGTGGCACGCCCCGTCCGGGGACAGCCCGCCGAACCTCGCGACGGCGGCGGTCCCGTCGGGGTCGACGATGAGGTTGACGCCGCCCGCCAGCGCCAGGTCGCTCTCGCCGCGGCGCAGGCTCTCGCACGCCAGGTGCACCGCGACCAGCGACGACGACTGCGCGGAGTCCACCGCGACGCTCGGCCCGCGCAGTCCGAAGGCGTACGACAGGCGGTTGGCGAGGATGCCCCGGGTGGTTCCGGTCAGGGTGTGCCGTCCGATGGCGGCGGGCCGCGACAGCGCCGCGTACTCGTCGGCGATCCCGCCGACGAACACGCCGGCGGCCGCGCCCCGCACCGTCTCCGGAACGGTCCCGGCGTCCTCGAACGCCTCCCAGGCCAGCTCCAGCAGCAGCCGCTGCTGCGGGTCCATCGCGGCGGCCTCGCGGGGGGAGATCCCGAAGAACTCGGCGTCGAAGCCCGCGATGTCGTCGAGGTATCCGCCGAAGCGCACGCCCGGATGGTCGTCGGCGAGCCGGGTCGCGCGGTCCGGCGGGGTCTCGCCCACCGCGGTGCGCGACTCGCGCAGCAGACTCCAGAACGCGGCGGGCCCGGACGCGCCGGGCAGCCGGCACGCAGCGCCCACGACGGCGACGGGGCGGACGGGCTCGTGCAGTTCGCTGGTCACAACGGCTCCCCGAGAACGAAGGTCAAAGGATCGCGGCGCGTATCGCCTCGGCTACTTCTCCTAGCCTCGGCGTCAGGTAGAAGTGGTCGCCTTGCAGCACCTTCAGCTCGAACGGCCCGGCGGTGCTGTCCTGCCAGGCCAGGGCGTCGCCGATGGGGACGAGGGGGTCGCGGTCGCCCGCGAGCGCGGTGACGGCGCAGCCGATCCGCGCGCCGGGCTCGGGCACGTAGGCGCGCAGCGCCCGGTAGTCGCCGCGCAGCGCCGGGAGGACCAGCTCGCGCAGGGCGGTGTCGTCGAGGAGTTCGCTGGAGGTGCCGCCGAGCTGGAGCACCTCGGCGATGAGCGCCTCGTCGTCCAGCAGGAGGGCGGGATCCACGCGGGTGCGCGCGGGAGCGCGCGCCGCCGAGACGAACAGCCGGTCCGGCGCGAGCCGCCCGGACCGCACCGCCTCGAAGGCGATGAGCGCGCCCATGCTGTGCCCGAACAGGGCGGCGGGTCCGGGTCCCGGCTCGGCGCGCACCGCCTCGGCGACCCGCTCGGCCGTCTCGCGCAGGTCGCCGGGCACGGGCTCCCTGCGCCGGTCGAGCCGACCCGGGTACTGCACGGCGAGGACCCGCACCCGGGGGGCGAGCGCCCTGGCCAGGGGGGCGAAGAAGCCCGCCGATCCCCCGGCGTGCGGAAGGCAGACCAGCCGGGGCGCGTCCGCGGCGGCGGGCGCGAACGCGCGCAGCCAGTCGCCGCTGACGGGCGCGCGCGCCGCCGTCACCGTCCCTCCCGTGCCGCGGCCAGCGCGGCCTCCAGGCCGCCGACGAGCGCGGGGTCGGCGTCGGGCCGCATCCGCAGCACGGCCAGCAGGCTCCACAGCCGGGTCTCGGCGAGATGGGAAGGCGCGCCGTGGACGTCGTCGTGCTCGATGACGCGCAGGTCGGGAAGGGTCGCGCGCAGAAGCGCGAGATCGCCCTGCGGGATGATCTCGTCGCGGCGCGCCGCGACGACCGCGACGGGGACCTTGACCGACCGCAGCAGGTCCGGGTCCAGCGCCCAGTCCCGCACCCTCCCGTACACCGCGCCGGGCTCGGTCCCCACGAGGTGGGCGAGGGTGTCGGTCGTGACGGCGGGCACGCGGGACTGCCAGGCGGCGTCGGTGAAGAAGTCGCTGACGGGCGGCCCGTTGCCGACCACGCCGCGGATCCTCGGGTCGTGCGCGGCGGCGGTGAGCGCGGCGTGCCCGCTGAAACTGAGCGCCAGCAGGTAGGACTCCTCCACCCTGGCCTGCGGCGCGAGCGCGTCGAGGATCGCCGGGAAGAGCCGCCAGCTCTCGCGGTGGTAGCGCAGCGGGCTCTCCCCGACGCCCGGAAGGTCCGCGACGGCGCCCGCCATGCCGAAGCCGGCGATCTGCGGGAGCACCGCCCCCCACTGCTCCTTGGGGCTGACGATCCCGCCGGTCATGAGCAGCAGCGGACGGGGTTCGCGCGCGGACAGGCCCGCCGTCCACACCCGGATCCGCGCGCCCTCGAACGGGACGGTCACCGGGACGATGTCCTGGTCGGCCCGCCAGGTGTCGAAGGCCGCCACCGCGAGGTCCAGCGCGCGGGCCCGGCCGGGGCCGTCCACGTAGGGGAAGCGTCCCATGATGTGGTGCTGGGCGGCGGCGAGGTGCGCGCCCTGCGCGGCGTGCTCCAGCCCGGCGCGGATCCACTCGTGCGGCCACGAGCCCGGGGCGTCGCCCTCGTCCCGCTCGATCGCGTCGAGGATCCGGGCGTAGTGGTCGGCGGGCAGGTTCTGGGAGACGGCGTGCGCGACGGCGAACCGCTTGAGCTCGGCGAGGTCGTTCATCCGGGGATGTCCTCCAGCGCTTCCTTGGTCTCGGTGAGGATGTCGGCGGCCTCCGCGCCGTCGATGACCCGGTGGTCGAAGGCCAGCGACAGCCTCAGCACCGGGGCGACGGCGAGCGCGCCGTCCCGCACGACGGGCCGGTCGGCGATCCTGCCGACCCCGAAGGTGAGGGTGGTGCCGCCCACGGAGTGGAAGCCGTCCACGGCACGGTGGCCGAGCGAGGTGACGCTGAACGTGCCGGTGAGCGCCGGGCGCAGGTCGAGCCGGCCGGCGGCGGCGCGGAACCGCTCCAGCGCCTCCGCCGCGGGCCCGTCCCGCAGCGCCCTGATCCCGGCGAACTCCGGCGCGGTGTCGGGGTCGGCGGCCACCGCGCGGTCCAGGTGCGCCTGGATCCCCGCCAGCTCGGTCTTCTCCAGTTCGGGGATCACGGTGGCCAGGACGACGCGCCTGCCGTCCAGCCGCTTGTCGAGCGTCACCTTGGCCGCGATGGTGGGGTAGCGGGCGACGACGGGCTCGGGCGCGGTGCCGGCGATCGCGGCGTTGGCGTCGGGATGGCGGGCCAGCACGCCCGCCGCGGCGTGCACGATGTGCGAAACGACCGAGCGCCGCTCCCCCGCGGCCCGCGCGCGTTCGCGGTCCGCGACCAGGGCCGTCGCGTCGACCTCGGTGTCGAGGAACACCGGGGCGAAGTCGCGGATCTGGTCGAGGAAGAACAGGGTGTGGCGGCGGCGGTCGTCGAACGGGGCGCTCACCGCGTCGCCGTCTCGTGCACGGCGGCGAGGGTGCGCGCCTCCAGCAGGTCGGGCAGCGACAGGGCGGCGCCGGTGCGCTGCTCCAGGGCGACGAGGAGGGTGAGCAGCTTCACCGAGTCCCAGCCGGGCAGCTCGTCCAGGGAGCGGACGAGGTCGGCGGGCTCGACGTCCAGGTCGAGCTCGTCGCGGAGCAGGTCGAGGAACCATCCGGGAGTCGGCTCGGGAGTCGGCTCGGGAGTCGGCTCGGTCGTCGGCTCAGACATCGGCGCTCCGTTCCAGGGCGAGGCCCGACCTGATCCACTTGCTCGACTCGATCGCCACGGCCAGCGCCCGCGAGGGGGCGGCCATGTCCGCCAGGAGCCGTTCCAGCTGGAAGAACAGCAGGGCGTTGCCGGTGTTGCCCGTGTCGGCGACGCACGAGATCTCCTTGGCCAGCGGGAACGCCAGCCGGGTGGTGATCTTGTCGGTCATGACGGGCGACAGCTGCGGCGGCAGCAGGTAGGACACGTCGTCGCGGTCCCAGTCCAGATCGTCGAGCAGCTCCTTCGCCATCTCCTCGGCGAGCTCGGGCACGAGGTGCTCGATGGCCTTGTAGTCCTCGCTGGCGGGCGGCTCGGCGGAGTCTCGGTCGGCGAGGCCGTACCAGCGCAGCGTCTGGCCGGGCCGCCGGTCCAGCCCGCACACCCTGGTCCGCACGGCGCGGACGGCGGGCGCGCCCGGCACGTCCTCGGTGGTGAGGACGGCGGCGCCCGCGCCGTCGCCGAACAGCACGTAGTTGACGAGTTCCTCCGGCGGCAGCGCCGCGAGGTCGGCGGTCACGTCGTAGTGCTTGGCGATGACGTCGCCGCCCAGCACCAGGGCCGTGCGGTAGGCGCCGCTGCCCAGCAGCGCGACGGCGACGTCGATGGCCTGCACCGCGCCCGAGCAGCCCGACTGGAGCTGGAAGGACGCCACCCCGTCGATCCGCAGCCGGTCGGCGACGACGTTGACCACCGTCGGCATGAGGGTGTCGGGGGTCGCGGTGCCGAGGACGAGCACGTCCACGTCCTCCGTCGACAGCCCCGCCCGGTCCAGCGCGCCGCGCGCGGCGGCGGTGGCGAGGTCGGCGAGGGTCTGCCGCTGCTCGCCGGTGGCGAGGTCCAGCGCGAGATGCCGCGTCCTGGTCCCGATGAAGGTGTCGACCCACTGGCGCCACAGCCGGTCCATCCCGAACCGCGCGGCCAGCGCCGCGGTGTCCAGGGGAGGCCCCGGCAGCGCCGTCCCGGCGCCGACCACCCGAACCGTCCGTCCCACCCGGCACCCCCTTCCCAACGTCCATAACCAACACCCCAGACGCTAAGAAACCCTTCTAAAGTCCCCCTAACCCGCCCCCAAACGCACAGTCCACCCACGGTCAGACCAATCCCCACGAACACCCGAGACCGGCAGGTGAATCAGGTGAACCAAGCGGACGGCGGATCCGCCACAACCCGGACCACCGGGATCACCTGGGCATTGGCGAAAGGTGAGTCGTGTCTGGCTTTGTTGGGATTGTGGGGTGTCTCGGGGGCGCGGTTGGGTGAGGGGCGAGGAGGAGGTGCGTGTGAAGTTCACCTGGATGAAGGTCAACGGCTCCGTGGTCGAGGTGGACACGGCGAACCCGAACCACCGGTCGAAGGGTGCGGCGAACCATCTGGCCAAGAACCTCGCGCGGATCTGCGGCGGGGACCTGGCCCGGCTCTCCGAGGCGCAGCGCTGGCTGGGCACCTTCATGCTGGACGGCAGCCGCGCGTCGCAGCGGCGCTACGCCGCGATCGACGAGATCAACGGCTTCCTGTCCCGCGCGGCCCGGTTGAGGTACGTCGAGTTCACCTCCCTGGCAGTGGAGGGCGAGAGCGCGGCCGCGGCACTGCACAGGCAGATGACAGACGCCGCCGTGGACTACCTGATGCTGTACGAGGCCGCCATCCTCACCTCGCGGCCGTTCCTCAGCCCGCTGCTCGTCCGCGGCGGGGAGGCCGCACCCGAAATCCAGCCGCAGGAGCCGCGTGCGGTCTTCGAGGCGCTGCTGTCCCTGCCCGCCGGACCCGCCGAGGGCGGGGTGTGGAGCCGGGACGGCCTGCGCATGCCGATCGCCCGCGCGCTGGACCGGCTCTACCCGCACGGCCGCTCCTGGATCGAGCCGCACGTCCTGGAGGCCTGGCACACCGCGCTCTACACCAAGTGGCAGCCCGGACTCCACCTGCTCCCGCTGATCCGCCGGCCCGCCGAACCCGCCCGAAGCCAACCGCCTTCCACCACTCCCCCACTCCAGCCGTCACCCACCCAGCAGACGCCCCCGCAGAGCCCCGGGGTCGTTCCCGCGCAGAGCACTCCCGTCCGGGTCCGGATCGTCACCACGCAGGAGGCGGAGCGGCAGCCGCAGCCCGAGCCCGACGGGGACCCCCACGATCAGGAACTCACCGCCCCCGCCCAGAGCACCGCCGAGGACGACATCCGGCATGCGAGGGAGCTCGCCCGACTGGAAGCACTGGTCGACAAGCAGATGGCGACGCTCAGTCGCCGCGACCGCGAGGCCCTCATCTCCGTACGGAACGGGGCACCGCTGCCGACGCTGCTCGCCCTGTCACCGACCAACACACAGCGCCTGGCCGCGCTGCGCGCGACGATCACGCAGCGCCGTGCCCTCACGGCCGAGCGGATCGAGCAGTGGGCGGAGGTGTTGATGGCCGACGGCTTCGACCTGCGCGGCATGCCCGCCACCATCAAGCGCCTGAAAGAGGAGGGAAAGACCGCCCAGGCGCACGGCTACGAGTTCCAGGTTCAGGAGACGCTCAAGGCCTGGTCGGAGTACCGGCTGGTCGCGGTGGAGGCCAAACTGCCAGGCGACACCCAGCCATGGCCCCGCAACGACCGCTTCATCGACACCCTCGAATGGATCAGCCCCGGCACCTTCCGGTTCCGCGAGTACAAGGCCTACAACGCGGACCTCAACCTGCCACTGGAAATGCAGACGTCCTTCAGGGACCAGAGCGACGACTACTGGGCGGCGATCTTCGGCAACCCCTTCGGCTACGCCGTCGAGTACATCTTCGAACAAGGCGTCCCCGAATGGGCGCGGAACTTCCTCATCGGCAACGCCCGCCACTTCCACAACGGCCTCGTCCTCACCGACCTCCGCGCCGGGGTCACCGAATACCTGAACGCCTGAGCGGCCCGCCTCGACCGAAGCCCGCCGCCCCGTCATCGTCGTCGGCGCGCGGCCCGAGACCGAGATCCGAGACGTCGTCGTGGGCGTCGACCTCGCGGAGGACTCGCCGGCGTCCACGGACTACGCCCTCGAAGCGGCGCTCAGCCGGGGAGCGCGCCTGCGCGCGATCTACGCCTGGGACTTCCCCGGATCGCCGAACGAACTGCACGGCTTCGACGGGCTCGTCGACCCGGCGGAGGAGCTCGCAAGGCGCATCCGGGACGCGGCCGCGCGCCATCCGGGAGTGGAGACCGAGACCGCCGTGCTGGAGGGGCATCCCGTGGAGGTCCTGGCCGAGGCCGCGAAGGACGCGGCACTGCTCGTCGTCGGCTCGCACGGGCGCGGCCCCGTCAAAGGCCTGATGTTCGGCTCCGTGGGCCACGGAGTCCTGCACCACGCGCACTGCCCCGTCGCCGTCGTCCCCGAGCCCGAAGCGCCGTGACACCGTCGACGGCCAAGGCGGGCCGCCGCCCGCTCCGCAGCGATCGAGGAGACAGTGATGCATCCGGCAGAACCCGTCATCGTCGGGACCGACGGCTCGGCTATCGCCGCCAAGGCGGTGCGCTGGGCCGCCCGGGACGCCGCGCTCCGCGGGCGCGGCCTGCTCATCGTGCGCGCCTGGAACCCCTGGGATCCGTGGCCCTCCGAACTCCCCCGCCGCGAACCCGGCGACGACGCGCAGGAGCCGGACATCGTGCTGCGCGCCGCGCGGGTCATCGCCGAAGCCGAAGCCGGCGACCCCGAGATCAGGACCCAGCCGGTCGACGGGCCCACCATCCCCGCGCTGCGCGCGCTGTCCCAGCAGGGACGCCTGCTCGTCCTCGGCCACCGCGGCGTCGGCCGGGTCGAGGGCCTCCTCATGCTCGGCACCACAAGTCTGGGCGTCGCCTGCCACACCGCGCTGCTCTTCGACCAGCCGCTCGCAGCGCTCACCGAAGAGTCCACCGAAGTCGACCTCATGGTCGTCGGACCGTCGCGCCGCTCAGACCTCAAACCGCACCTCGGCTCCGTCAGCAGCGGCCTCCTCCACCACGCGGCATGCCCCGTCGCGGTCGTGACCCACTGATCGGAGGTGTGCACACGGCCATCGATCTGACGGACGCCGGATGAAGGACGAGCCCGCGGCGGGCCCTACCTGCCCGATCCGCGTGAGCCGCTTCCGGTGCTGCGCCGGGAACTCGACGGCGGACCCGACGGCCTGTCCGAGCGCGAGGCCGCCCGCAGGGCGGCCGTGTACGGGCCGAACGAGGTCCAGCGCAGGCACGAGACCTCGTGCCGAGAAACCGTGGCTTCCCGACCACGCCCGACCCGCCCCGAGCGGCCGGTTCCGAGCGCCGCGCGCAAGCCGGAAGGAGAACGGGGCGTCGGCCGATCAAGTCGCGGAGGATCCGACCGGTGCGCGGCCGGGCGCCGGAGGCGCCGGTGCGGGTCCCGATCGTCCGAACGGCGGCCCTTGGGTCCGACTCAGCGCAGGGTGAGCGGAGCGAAGCCTCCGAGATCTTGCGACGTCGAGACCACCCCCGCAGGAGACGGACCGATCGTCAGGGCCCCAGGGCACTCATCCTGTCCCGGTACTCCTCGACATCGATCTCCCCGCGGGCGAACCGCTCGGCGAGGATCTCCTGCGGCCTTCTCGGGACGGCTGGCCCGCTGCCGCGCTCCGCGGGCGTCTGCCGAGCCATGTAGCGGACGAGAGCGATGATCCCGACCGTGATCAGCACCCACACCAGGAGCATCGAGAACCACATGAGCGGCCAGTAGGCACCCATTCCATATCCCCACATCACGCCCTCTCCTTTCGCGCTCAGCGCTATCGGCAGGACACCCTCAGTATAGGCGCGGGGAGCCTGACCGGCCTCGTCGACGTCGCCGTCGGCCCCGCGCCGAGCGAACGGTCAGCACCCTCGATCATCGGCGTTCTGATCCACCGTCCGGGACCTGCGGTCCGTGACGGTGCCCCAGGCGGAGGCGATGCCGCGGGCGAGTTCCGCGACGCCGGGGCCCGGACCGCGCAGGCCGGTCACGCCGAAGTGGAGCCGGCCTCGGTAGGACACCACGGCGATGGACGTCTCGACGCTCGCGCCGATCGGCACGTAGGGGTGCACCGCGTGGACGTCGCGACCGAGCAGGCGCAGGGACCCGGAAGGGCCCGGCACGTTGGTCACGACCGTGCGCAGGACCGGGCGTGCGAAGGACAGGCCCAGCCGCACCGCCACCGGAAGGAGAACGGGGCTCCGGCCGATCAGGTCGAGGAGGAGCTGGCCGGTGCGGGCCTGCCTCGTGTCCTTGAGATCGGCGGTGCGCCTCCGGATCGTCTGGGCGGCGGCCTTCGGGTCCGGTTCGGCGCAGGGCAGGTCGAGCAGGACCGCCGAGATCCTGTTGGCGCGGCCCGCGTCGTCGCCGGGGCCGCGCACCGAGACGGGCATCAGGCAGGCGACGTCGTGGGGCACGATGGTGCACGCAGGCGGCCATACGCGCCAGGCCCGCCCCGTAACGGCCCGGTCCGGGCGTCGGCGGGCGGACGGGCGGGGCGAGGGCCGCCCGGAGCCCGTCCGCGAGGTCACCGGCGGCGGCCCTGATGCGGCCGTGCGGGCGTCGCGGAACCCAGGGCGTGTGTTCCGGGCCGCGTCGGCGCCTTCGCCGAAGAGCGCGACCAGCAGGCCGATCCCGCCCACGCCGTCGACCGCGCAGTGGTGCACCTTGGCGAGCAGCGCCCAGCGGCCGTCCGCCAAGCCGGTCAGAATCCGCATCCGCCAGGGCGGCACGCCCAGATCAAGGAGCCTCGAAGAACGGGCACGCGGCCGACGCCAGATCGTCCGAGCCGGGAGGGAGCGCGGCCTCGTCGAGATGCGCTCGCACGTCGAACGCCGGATCACCCTCCCAGTACGGCCTCCCCGGCGCCGCCTCCCTGACCCTGCGCCGATAGCGGGGAAACGCGCCGAGCAGCCCGCCGACCGCCACGCCGAGTTCCCCGAGACCGGGCGCGGGACCCGAGCAGACCACGGCCGCACCGACATGCAGCGGTTCCCGAGCCGACTCGGCGAAGTAGCAGGCCGCATCCAGAGCTTCGAGCCTGTCCACCTCTCGCCGCCTTCCCCGTGCGCCGCCCCCGGGTGTCGGGGTCGATGGTCTGGAGAGGGACTCCGCAGTAGGCGGCGGGTTCGCCTTCGATGTCGGTGTTCCGCAGTGCTCTGACGAATTCGCCCAGGTCGCGTGCCAGTGCTTCTGGTGCGGTGAATGCGCCTTCCCCCGGGTTGTGGCCGTCGATCCACCGATGGACCGACCACGCCCAGGCGTAGCCGTGCGCGGATCGTCCGTGCGCGACCACGGTCGGCATTTCGCAGACCCTCGCGCCCGCTCACTGCGGCCGGCTCTGCGCGATCGCCGACCATCCCCGTCCTTTCCGGGACCGCGCCCTTCGCGGCCTCCACTGCCAGGCGACCGCGGTGGCGGAGGCGACCTCGATGACCGAATCGAGCCCGAACGCCACAAGCGCGCCGGACGAGGCGACCGTCCCCGCGCGCAGCGCCACGACCGCCTCGACGACGTTGCAGGTGATGGTCCCCGCGACCAGCAGGCGCACCCGCCGGGCGAGCACCGCCCGACGAACGGGCGAGGCCCCAAGGACAGGACGCCGCTCAGAACGACTGGCAGCCCTCGGCCCGGTAGTCCACCAGCTTGCAGCCCCGCAGGCAGCCCAGGTGCTTGGACACCGTCGACTGCGCGAGCCTCAGGGCCCGGGTCAGGTCCACCACCCGCGCCTCGCCGTCCGCGAGCCCCCGCACGATCGCCAGCCGCACCGGATCGGCCGGGGAGTGGAACAGCGCCGCCCCCGGCGCGGCGGGTACGGGCGCTGCGAGACCCCGCCGGGATCGGCTCAGCGCAGGGCCGTGAAGTACGCGGTGCGGGTCGGGAAGTCGATGCGGACGGTGCCGGAGCCGCCGAGGGCCTCGGCGGAGAACTCCGGGCTCGTGGACCACCGGCGGCTCGTCTGCGCGGGGTCGAGGCGGGCGGCCAGGCGGGGGCCCGGCAAGCCGACTACGGCGTCCCCTTCTACGGAGTGACGCTGCCGGCCGAGTTCGGCTTCGTCGCCGAACTGCGCGGCGATCCGCCGGGGTGTCCGGTGGCATCGTGACGCTTCGGTACTGCCAGATCGGAGTGGCGGATGTCGGGAACCGCGCGAACAGGGTGAGAATGCGCCTGACCCCGCACCGTCAAGCGTCCGGGCTCGTCTCTCCCGAAGCCGCGCGAGGCAGGAGGTCTTTCAGGTCCAGCCTGATCTCGAAAGGGACAGGACGCGCGATGAAGTCCCGGAAGATCCCGGCGGCCACGTAGGCCTTGGTCGGCGCATCCAGCTCATACACATGCACGACCGGTGCCGTTCCCTCATCCTCGATGCACCAGTAGTGCGGGATACCCGCCTCCGCGTATTTGCGGAGTTTGACGGTGCGGTCCCGGTGAGCGGACTCCGGTGAGACGACCTCCACGACCAGCAGCACGTCCTCCGGCGCGAACCAGGTGCGGTCCGGATCGTAGCGCGCGGACGTCACCAGGAGATCCGGCTCCGGACGGTTGCGCGCATCCAGCCGGATCGTCATCTCGCGCTCCACCTCGACGCCCTCACCCGCCTGCTCCATCAAGGCCATGGTCAAGGCCGTGACGAGGCGGCCGTGCCAGGCCCTCTGCGGCGACATCATGAAGACGAGGGCTCCATCGATCAGCTCGGTGTGACGCGGCGCCTCCGGAAGACGGTCGAGGTCTTCCGCGAACCATCCCTCCTCACGCGGAGGGATCATCCAGTCCGGCAGAGCGCTCATACGACCACCGTAGCGACTCGACCACCGCCCATGCCACCAGGTCAGACGATCACTCGACGCCCGACACTGCCCGCCCCCACTTCATGCCCTCGGCTCGCTTCGAACGCGCGAAACCGAGCCCGGCAGGGCTCGCCGCCGGCCTCGACGCACCCGCGAACCGATGACCGCTCTCCTCCCCGGAGCCGGCCGTCGCGCCCGCCGCTCCACCGGCTCCACGCGGCCGAGCCGGCACCGCTTCAGGGCTGCCGCCCATCTGACAGGCCCGAGGGCTCACGCCCGATCGGCCGCGCGCCGGGGGTCGCTCGCAGCGCAGCCGCCGCGTCACCTCGGAGCCACATCGTCCTTGCTCGCCCGTGGACGATCTCCGCTCCTTCGGCAACACCCCCGCCACCCCGCCGGGACCCGCGGCCCCACCGCCCGGCCCCCTCGATCGCGGACCGGCTGATGGACCGGCTGCGCTCCTGCGGCACCGCCCTCACCACCCGACGTGAGACCGAGGTGCTCGCCCTCGTCGCCGAGGGCCTGTGCAACCAGCGCCGCGGCCGTCGCCGCAGCCCGGCCCGGCCTCATCCGGCAGGTAGGGCCCTTCCGACCCCGGTCGAAGTCGTGCCCGGCCGCGCGGCGAGGGACGCGGACGGCGCGCCCCCACCCCTGGCCTTGTCACCGGCCGGTCGTCACGCGGGCTCTCCGGCTCCTTGGCCTCTCCATGGCCGACGAACCGGAGGCCCTGCCGCCGCCCCGGGAGGGTCAGGCGTCGTCCGGGAGCGGCTCGCCGGTCTCCAGCAGTGTCTTCAGGCTCGCCAGCACGCCCGGCCAGCCGTGGGTGACCATCTCGGCCATGCGCGAGCCGGCCTCGAAGCCGTCGTGCACGACGGTCAGCTTCACGACCGGCCCCGTCCCCCCGATCGTGAAGGTGACCTTCGAGCGGGCCTCTCCGGAGAGCCGGGCGAGCAGTTCGCCGTCCCAGCCGAAGCGCTTGGCGAGTGAAGAGGTCAGCGCGGAAGTAGCTCGTGGCGATACGGACCGGCACGTCATTGGCGAACATCATGTTGCGGCGAGCGATGACCTCGGCCCCGAAGAGTGACATCGATCCCCGAGTCCCGGGGTCGGTGGGAAGAGCCCTCTGCACAATCACTTGAGGCCCCTGGCTCACCGGCTGCTCGCGCCTGACCGCGGGGCGGTTCGATCTTCCCGTTCGCTTTTCGTGCGGCCGGGTGATAACTTGTTTCTCAGCTGTACTGTAGTTGTGGTTTCCATAAACTTTTTATGCGCTCCGCAGGCATCTGGCCGGCGGCAGCGCATTTTTTGTTTGGCAGGTTCTTCCTGACGGGGCCCAGTTCGGCAGCTGAGAGGCTCGTGAAGTGCGAGTCCCTTGCACGCCTTCCAGAGGAGATTTCACCCATGGCTACCGGCACCGTGAAGTGGTTCAACGCCGAAAAGGGCTTCGGCTTCATCGAGCAGGACGGCGGCGGCGCCGACGTCTTCGCCCACTACTCCAACATCGCGGCCCAGGGCTACCGCGAGCTCCAGGAAGGCCAGAAGGTCTCCTTCGACGTCACCCAGGGCCAGAAGGGCCCCCAGGCCGAGAACATCGTTCCCGCCTAAGAGCTCCACCTCCCACGGGGCCCGCGCACTCAGGTGCGCGGGCCCCGTGGGCTGTCCGCGCCGCACCCGCTCCGCGATCGCCTTCGCTCCCGTGAACCTTCCCGGGCGGTCTTCTCGTCAGCGCGGGAATCGTTCAGGAAAGGTGCGCCGTGGGCCGGGCCTTCGCCGCCGCGGTGATCCGCAGAGCCTCGGCGACGATCTGTTCGAGGCGGGCGTGGTGGGCTCCCCGCCAGTAGACCTGGCCGCAGGCGGCGCACTTGGCGAAGGCGTCGTAGGCGTGTCCCGTGCCGTCCTTGAGCTCGGCGCGGACCGACTCCTTGGCCGTTCTGATGAGGTCGTGGAAAAGCGTCCCGCCGAAGGTCTCGTCCCTGAGGTAGACGACGCCCGCGGGCGCGGCGAGGCCGAGCAGGGACGTGAACCGAAGACCGGTGTCGTCGAAGGCCTCCAGCGGGTCCGGGGCCGCGGGGACGCCGGCCCGGCGCCGCCACTCCCCCAGCGCCGCGTCCGCCGCCCAGTCCTCGACGACGTCGAGCCGCTCCAGCAGGGGTGCGAAATAACCCGGCCGTCGGGCAGGCCCTCGTCCTGCACGGGCACGACCCAAGCCTGCCCGCCGGGCACCAGCCGCTCGAACAGGCCGACCGCCGCGCGGTCCACCGTGAGCAGACAGTTGAGGTGGAACCCCATCGGACACCTTCCGGGACCTGGAGATCACCATCTCCGACAACGTCCTGCAGATCCGGGGCGAACGTCAGGAGGAGAAGGCCGAAGGGCGGCGCAGCGAGTTCCGCTACGGCACCTTCAGCCGCTCCATCATGCTGCCCCGCCACGCCGACCCCGACAAGATCCAGGCCACCTTCGAGAACGGCGTCCTGACCGTCCGGGTCCCGATGGCCAAGACCGAGGACAGCAAGCGGATCTCCATCCAGAAGATCGGATCCTGAACCCCGCCGCACGACCACGTCCGCCGCTCCCCGACTTCATCGGTCCGCAGGAGCGGCGGCGCGCTCCGGGACCGCGAGCAGCGGACCAGGTGAGACCTCCCGATCACAACCCCGAAACACACACTGCTCACACGGTTAATGTCGCCGTGAGACCATGAACTTGTGGACATCTTTGCTGATCAGAGCTATTTTCCGCCTGCCGGGCATACGGCCCTGGCCGACTTGATCGCCTCGGCAGTGGAGGGCCGCGGCGGTGCGCTCGTCGTGCGCGGAGAGGCCGGGATCGGGAAGACCACGCTGCTCCGACACGTCCTGGACGGGCGGGAAGGCTTGCGGGTCCTGTGGGTGAACGGGGCCGAGTTCGAGGCCGATTTCGCCTACGCCGCGGTGCACCAGCTCACCCGGCCCCTGCACGACCTGCTCGCCGCGCTCCCACCCCGCCAGCGCGAGGACCTGTCCGTGGCGTTCGGTCTCGGCGACGGCAGCCCGCCCAGCCAGTTCTCGGTGGCGCTCGCCCTGCTCGGGCTGCTGTCGAAGGCGGCCGAGCGGGGGCCGCTGATCTGCGTCGTCGACGACGCGCAGTGGCTGGACCGGGCATCGGCGCAGGTCCTGGCGTTCGCGGCCCGCAGGATCGCCGACGAGCCCGTCGCGATCGTCTTCGGAGTGCGCGATCCACATGCCGTCGCCGAACTCGACGGCCTGCCGGATCTGGTCCTGATCGGCCTGCCGGACCAGGCCGCGCGAGACCTCCTGGCCTCCGGGCTCCCGGTCCCGCTCGACGAGCAGGTGCGCGAGCGGATCCTGGCCGAAGCCCGCGGGAATCCGCTCGCGCTGCTGGAGCTGCCGCGCAGGCTCGGGCCCGCTGGGCTGGCCGGTGGGTTCGGCCTGCCCACCCCTGCGTCCCTGGCCAACCGCATCGAGCAGAGCTACCGGGAGCGGATCGCCCGCCTGTCACCTGGCGCGCGGACGCTGCTGCTCGTCGCCGCGGCCGAGCCGCTCGGCGACCCGGGGCTGCTGTGGAGGGCGGCCGACCTGCTCGGAGTGGGATCGGAGGCGGGGACCGAGATCGAAGCCGAGGAGCTCATCGAGCTGGGCGGCAGGTCCCGCTTCCGGCATCCGCTGGTGCGCTCTGCCGTCTACGCCGCGGCGTCGCTGGCCGAGCGCCGCCGTGTGCACAATGCGCTCGCCGACGCCACCGACCCGTGCACCGATCCCGACCGGCGATCCTGGCATCGGGCCCACGCCGCATCCCGACCGGACGAGGACGTCGCGGCCGACCTTCTGCGCAGCGCGCAGCGGGCGCGCAACAGGGGCGGGGCGGCGGCCGAGGCCGCCTTCCTGGAGCAGGCCGCGACGCTCACCCCCGACCCGCGGTCGCGGACCGTGCGCAGTCTCGCCGCGGCGCGGGCCGCTTTGGAGGCAGGAGCCTTCGAGACCGCGATCACCCTGGTCGAAGCAGCCGAGAACGGGCCGATCGACGACGCGGGGAGGGTCGCGGCCGAACTCGCCCGCGGGCAGGCCGCGTTCTTCCGCGACGGCGCCGCCGACGCCGTCCACCACCTCATCACGGCGGCGGCGCTCGACCCGGCCCGCACCCGCCTGCATCTGCTGGACGCCCTCCAGGCCGGGCTGGTCGTCGGCCGCTCCTCGACAGCGGCGCGGATCGCGCTCGACGCCGCCCGCAGAGCGCCCGCCCCTGTCGGTGAACGTGCCAAGGCAGACGACCTTCTGGACGCCCTCGTCGCCTATCTCGACGGTGACCTCACGGCGGTGCCCCGCCTGCTGCGGATGCTCGCGGACGTGGCGGACCCGCTGTGGACGCGGCGGCTCTCGCTTGCCGCGCTCCTGGCCGTCGAGCTGTGGGACTTCGCCCTGGAGGACAGGCTCGCCGCCCACGCGGTCGAGGAGGCCCGGGCCAGCGGAGCGCTGGTGATCCTGCCGGTCGGGCTCTGGATGCGGGCGATGGCCGCCGCCGAGCGAGGCGACCTGGCCGGCGCGTCCGCCCTGATCAGCGAAGCCGACGGCATCGCCGAGGTGACCGGCGTCCCGATCCACTGGTACGGCCACCTGCAGGTCGCGGCGCTGCGCGGCAGGCCGACCGAGGCCCGGCCCCTGATCGACCGGGTGCTGGCCGAATCCCACGCCCGGCGCAAGGGGATGCTGAGCGCGGTCGCGCACAGCGCCGCGGCGCTCTACGCCAACGGCATCGCCGACCACCGCGCGGCGCTGGAAGCCGCCCGGCCGGCCCTCACCGACGGCGACCTGCCGATGACCAGCCTCGCCCTGCCCGAGCTGGTCGAGGCCGCGGTGCGGTGCGGCGAGGACGCCGTCGCCCGCGAGGCGTTCGCACGGCTCACCGCGCACACCCGGGCCGCGGGGACCGACTGGGCGCTGGGCGTTCAAGCGGCTCTCGCCGCCCTGCTCTCGGAGGAACCGGAGGAGCTGCACACCGAAGCGGTGTCCCGGCTGGCCGCCAGCGGCATGCGCGTCTGGCACGGCCGGGCGCTGCTGCACCAAGGAGCCTGGCTGCGCCGCGACGGCCGCCGCCGCGAAGCCCGCGACGCGCTGCGCACGGCCCACGAACTGTTCGCCTCGATCGGCGCCGAGGGGTTCGCCGAACGGGCCAGAGCCGAACTGGCCGCCACCGGAGAGCAGGCGGCCAAGCCCGCCACGGTCGGGGTACTGGAGGTGCTGACCGGCCAGGAACTCAACATCGCGCGGCTCGTCGCGACAGGCGCCACCTCCCGCGAGGTCGCCGACCGGCTCTTCCTCAGCCCCCGCACCATCGACGCGCACCTGCGCAACATCTTCCGCAAGCTCGACATCACCTCACGCAAGCAGCTCACCGCCGCGCTCGCCTAGCCGCCCCGGCCACCCGCCGACGCAGATCCGGGCCGCTCTCCGCCGACCGGGCCGGAGACGGGCACACGGCGCGGGCGCCTTGTGCCGAGGCGGCCGCGGCGCTGGGCAGGCGAGCAGCGCCGGACGAGAGGTGCTGATCGTGCAGGTAAGAGGCATACGAGGAGGGAGGTACGGGCAGGAATAGGACATCTGGATGACGGGCCTCGGGAAGAGGCGAGGTGATCAGTGACCGGCTGGACCTGGTGCTACGAGGGCTACGAGCCCGCGGAGGAGGGGCTGCGGGAGTCATTGTGCACCGTCGGGAACGGCTATGTGGCCACGCGTGGGGCCGCGCCGGAATCCTCCGCCGACGGCGTCCACTACCCCGGAACCTATGCCGCCGGCGTCTACGACCGCCTGGACTCGGAGATCGGCGGCAGAACCGTCGCGAACGAGAGCCTGGTCAACCTGCCGAACTGGCTGCCCGTGCGCTTCCGTGCCGCGGACGGCCCCTGGTTCTCCGCCGACGCGGCCGACCTCCTGGAGTACCGCCAGTGCCTCGACATGCGGCGGGCGCTCCTGACCCGTCGGCTTCGGTACCGCGACGACGCGGGGCGTGTCACGCGGGTCGTCCAGCGGCGCTTCACCGGCATGGACCTCCCCCACGTCTGCGCGCTGGAGTCGACGTTCACGGCCGAGAACTGGTCCGGCCCGCTGGAGGTGCGCTCGGATCTGGACGGCGGGGTCGCCAACACGCTCGTCGACCGGTACCGGGATCTGCCGTCCCGCCACCTCGAACCGGTCTCCTCCGCAAGCCCGGGTGAGGACTCCTGCGCGCTGGAGGTGCGGACGGTGCAGTCCGCGATCCGGGTGGCCATGGCCGCCCGGAACTCCCTGTGGCGCGGCGAGCGACACTGCGACGCCGAACTTCGGTTCCTTTCCGAGGACTCCCGGGTCGGGCACCGGGCGTTGATCGACCTGGAGGAGGGCGTCCCGGTCACGCTGGAGAAGGTCGTGACGATCTTCACGGGCCGGGACCGGGCCGTCAGCGAGCCCGCGGAGCAGGCGGCTCGGTGGCTGCCGAGGCTGGGGCGCTTCCAGCGGCTGCTCGACGGCCACGCCCTCGCCTGGCACCACCTGTGGGAGCGGTTCGGCATCGGCATCGAAGGAGCGCCCGAGGAACTGCGCACCGTGCGGCTCCACCTGCTGCACGTGCTCCAGACGCTCTCCCCCAACACGGCGGAGCTCGACGCCGGGGTGCCCGCCCGTGGCCTGCACGGCGAGGCCTACCGGGGGCATGTCCTGTGGGACGAGCTGTTCGTCCTCCCGCTCCTGAACACACGTCTGCCCGACCTCACCCGGGCGCTGCTGCGCTATCGGTACCGCCGGCTGCCCGAAGCCCGGCAGGCCGCCGCCGCGGCGGGATTCCGGGGCGCGATGTTCCCCTGGCAGTCCGGCAGCGACGGACGCGAGGAGAGCCAGCGGCTCCACCTCAATCCGCTGTCCGGCCGGTGGAGCGACGACCCGACCTGGCGGCAGCACCACATCGGCATCGCCGTCGCCCACAACGTGTGGCAGTACTACCAGGCCACCGGCGACCGCGAGTTCCTCACCCACCACGGCACGCCCATGCTCCTGGAGATCGCCTGGTTCCTCAGCTCCCTGGCCGCCTACGACCACGAACGGAGCCGGTACGTCATCCGCGGCGTGATGGGCCCCGACGAGTTCCACTCCGCCTACCCCGACGCGCAGCGACCCGGAATCGACAACAACGCCTACACGAACGTCATGGCCGTATGGGTACTGCGGCGCGCACTCGACGCCCTCGCCCTGCTCCCCAGGCAGTCCCGCCGCGAGCTCATGCGGGCCCTCGAACTCCCCTCCGCCGAGCCCGAACGCTGGGCGGACATCGCGCACGCCATGTTCGTGCCGGTCCACGACGGCGTCATCAGCCAGTTCGAAGGCTACGCCGACCTCGCCGAACTCGACTGGGACGCCTACCGGCACCGCTACGGCGACATCCAGCGCCTGGACCGCATCCTCGAAGCCGAAGGCGACGACGTCAACCGCTACAAGGCCTCCAAGCAGGCCGACGTGCTCATGCTCTTCTACCTGCTGTCGGCCGACGAACTCCGCCCGCTCCTCGCCGGCCTCGGCCACGACCTCGACGCTCAGGCCATACCGAGGACCATCGACTACTACCTCGCCAGGACCTCCCACGGATCCACGCTCAGCGCCGTCGTCCACACCTGGGTCCTGGCCCGCGCCAACCGCGCCCAAGCCCTGGACTTCTTCACCCGCGCGCTGCGCTCCGACACCACCGACATCCAGGGCGGCACCACCCCCGAAGGCATCCACCTGGCGGCCATGGCCGGAAGCGTCGACCTGCTCCAACGCTGCTTCTCCGGCCTGGAGACCCGCGACGACCGGCTCCAGCTCAACCCCTACTGGC
This sequence comes from Actinocorallia aurea, assembly GCF_054783995.1. Classification (NCBI taxonomy): domain Bacteria; kingdom Bacillati; phylum Actinomycetota; class Actinomycetes; order Streptosporangiales; family Thermomonosporaceae; genus Actinocorallia; species Actinocorallia aurea. The sequence continues at coordinate 158,808 of NZ_BAAGPQ010000028.1, read as the reverse complement.
CCGAAGCCCTCGGCACCCTCACCCTGCCCCTGCACTACCGCGGACACCACCTCACGCTCCGCATCAACGGCCACCGCGTCGAGATCACCGCCGCCCACGGCGCGCAGCCGCCCATCCAGATCACCTGCCGCGACCAGACCGCCGGCCTGCGCCCGGGGACGACCGTGCGCTTCCCCCTTTGACGGGCCCGGCCCCGCACCGGCAAGAGCGCCGCAGCGCGGCCGGACACCTCTTACGGTCCGGCCGCGAACCGTGCGAACGCCGCGGACACGGCGACGAGCGGGGAGCCGGCCGAAAGCGACACGACGCTCACGGGGCGGGCGCAGGCCGGTCGGCGGGTCCTGCGGTGAAGGGGGTCCGGTCCCGAGTACGTACGTGACGGGCGGTGAGGCCATCTAGGTAGTGCGCTAGGCGACTTTCACCGAAGAGGGACCGGGGCGTTCCGGACGAGACTCGGTTCCATGAACAACCCGCCCACGGGTATCGACGAGGACGCCCCCGTCGTCGCCCGGCATGAACTGCCGATGAAGGCCTCTGTCGGCCTCGTCTGGCAGTTGCTGACCGACGTCCCGGGCTGGCCGTCGTGGCAGCCCGACATCGTCTCGGCCCGTGCCCGCACTCCGCTGACCCCGGGCGCTACCTTCCACTGGCGCACCGCCGGACTCGACATCGCCTCCACCGTCCACATCGTGCGGGCCCCTCACCTGATCTTGTGGGGCGGCCCGGCCGAAGGCATCGACGCCCTCCACCAGTGGACGCTCACCCCCTCCGGCACCACGACGGTCGTCGCCACCGAGGAGTCGTGGAGCGGACCCCGCGTCGTGGCCGACCCCTCCGCCATCCGGCAGGCGCTGAGCCAGTCCCTCGTGCAGTGGCTGGGCCACCTGAAGACGGCGGCGGAGCGGCGCGCCCGGCCTTCTTGGGCGACCCGGTGACGGGGCGGCCGGGCCGCGGCGCCGCGTTGACGGCGCTCGCCGCCGCTCAGTTCACCGTCATGCTCGCCACCTCGATCGTGAACGTGGCACTGCCCCAGATCCGCGACGGCGTCGGCCTGCCGGACGGCGGGACCACGTGGGTGGTCAACGCCTACGGGCTGGCGTTCGGAGCCCTGCTGCTGCCCGGAGGGCGCATGGCCGACCTGCTCGGCCGCCGCCGGGTCCTGCTCGCCGGGCTGGCGGTCTTCGGAGCGGCGTCGATCGCGGCCGGGCTGGCTCAGTCGCCCGGCGTCCTGATCGCCGCCCGCGTCGTCCAGGGGGCGGGAGCCGCGGTCATCGCCCCTGCGGCACTCGCGCTGGTGATGGATCTGTTCCCACCGGGCCCAGAGCGTGGGCGCGCCCTGGGCGTGTGGGGGGCGGTGTCCGGCGCGGGCGGCGCGGCGGGAGTCGTCCTGGGCGGAGTGCTCACCCAGGCATGGGGCTGGCCGTGGATCTTCCATGCGGTGGCGGGCGGCGCGCTCCTGGTCCTGGGCGCCTGCGCCGCCGTCATCCCGCGCAGCGAGACCAGGACGACGGCGCCGCTCAACGTGGTCGGCACCCTCGCCGTCGGCCTCTGCCTGACGGGCCTGGTATGGGGTCTGACCACCGCCCGCGGCACAGGGTGGGGCGACGGCCGGGTGCTCGGCGCGTTCGCGGCGGCCGCCGTCCTCGCGGTGGTGTTCGCCCTGGTCGAGCGCCGCAGCCGCAGCCCGCTGGTCCCGCCGCGGCTGTTCGCCGGGAGCCGGGTGGCCGCCGGGAACACGCTCATGGCCCTGTTCGGCTCGGTGTGGATCGCGCTGTTCTTCTTCCTGCCGCTCTACCAGCAGCAGGTGCTCGGCCAGAGCCCGCTCGTCACCGGGCTCGGCCAGCTGCCCCTGGCCGGCGCGAACATGCTCGGTGCGGTCCTGGCGCCGCGGATCGCCCGCCGGGTCGGCGATCGCGCCACCGTCATCGGCGCCCTGCTCACCGAAGCCGCCGGAATGGCACTGCTCGCGCGCATCGACGCCGACGGCGGATACGCGAGTGACGTGCTCGGCCCGAGCGTCCTGGTCGGCCTCGGCCTGAGCGTCGCGTTCGTTCAGCTGACGGCCCTGTCCGTCGAAGGCGTCGCGAAGGGCGACTCCGGGCTGGCCGGGGGCCTGGTGAACACCACCCGCCAGATCGGCGGAGCCATCGGCCTCGCGGTCCTCGCGACCGTCGCCGGATCCCTCACCTCCTCCGCCCGCGTGCCGCACCTCGAGGCGCTGACCGAGGGCTACCGCGCCGCGTTCGCCCTGTCCGCCGCCGTGCTCGCCACGACGGCCCTGCTCGCGGCCGTCCTCACCCGGCGCCGTGCCACGGCGGACGCCGCGGCACGGCCCACCGCGGCTTCGGCCGCCCCCTGAACCCGCCGCCCCCGGGCGGCGACCTCACCGGCTCATCCTCATCCCATCGAAAGGTCATCTCCCATGCGCACCATCGACGAGACCGCCCCCGTGATCGTCCGCCTGTCCACCACCATCGACGCCCCCATCGACCGGGTGTGGGCGCTGCACACCGGCATCGACGCCTGGCCCACCTGGAACGGCGACATCGACACCGCCGTCCTGGACGGCCCGGTCGAGCCCGGCAGCTCCTTCCAGTGGACCACCCACGGCCTGGACATCACCTCGACGGTCTACGAGATCGTGCCCGGCGAGCGCATCGTGTGGGGCGGCCCGGCGAGCGGCATCGACGGCGTCCACGTCTGGACGTTCACCGCCGACGGCGACCGCGTCACCGTGCACACCGAGGAGTCCTGGGCCGGCGCGCCCGTCGAGGCCGCGGTCGAGCAGCTCGGCCAGGCCCTGCACGCCTCCCTCGAATCCTGGCTCGCCGCCCTCAAGACCCGCGCCGAGCAGGCCGCCTGATGACGACGCCCGCCGCAGCACACGACAAGCACGTCAAGGAAGAGGAAACCTCCATGACCGCCAAGCCCTACCTGACCGGCCACTACACCCCCGCCGTCGACGAGATCACCGCGACCGGCCTGGCCGTCGAAGGCCACCTGCCGCCCGAGCTGAACGGGCGGCTCATCCGCAACAGCCACAACCCCAAGCCCGGCGTCACCCCGACCCACTGGTTCAAGGGCAGCGGCATGGTCCACGGCATCCGGCTCCAGAACGGCCGCGCCGAGTGGTACCGCAACCGCTGGGTCAAGACCCCGGCGCTCGAAGGCGCCCCCTACATGACCGAGCGCGGCGTGGACCTGACCGCGAGCGCCGCCGGCACGCACGTCATCGAGCACGGCGGCAAACTGCTGGCCCTGTGCGAGGCCAACCTCCCCTTCGAACTCGACGCCGAACTGGAGACCATCGGCGCCTACGACTTCGACGGCAAGCTCCGCTCGGCGATGACCGCCCACCCCAAGACCGACCCCGTCACCGGTGAACTGCACTTCTTCGGCTCCTCGCCCTTCCCGCCCTACCTCATCTACTACATCGCCGACACCAAGGGCCAGATCGTCCACACCGCCGAGATCCCCGGCGCGACCGCCTCCCTCAAGCACGACTTCGCCATCACCCGGCAGCACATCGTCTTCATCGAAGGCTCCGTCACCTTCGACCCGACCGAGCACTCCGGCATCCCCTACGGCTGGAGCGACACCCAGCCCTCCCGCATCGGCGTCATGCCCCGCACCGCCGACGGCGCGTCGAAGATCCGCTGGTTCACCATCGAGCCCGGCAACATGCTCCACGCCTCCAACGCCTACGAAGACCCGCAGGGAGCCATCGTCCTGGAAGGCCCCACCGTCGACCGGGAAGGCTTCCAGCTGTCCTGGAACTGGTGGGTCGGCGCCCCCGGCCGCGGCACCGAGCCCAACACCCGCTCCTACACCCGCCGCTGGCGCATCGACCTCGACCGGGGCAGCGTCGACGAGCAGATCATCGACGACCTCGCCGTCGAGTTCCCGACCCTCAACGAGGACCGCCTCGGATCGGAGAACCGCTACACCTACGCCGTCTCCTTCCCCGACCAGGACGGCAACGGCGGCTACGGCGTCGTCAAGTACGACCGCACCACCGGCGCCCGCCGCGTCCACCAGGTCGGCGACGCCCGCCTGCCCAGCGAAGCGGTCTTCGTCCCCGCCGAAGGCGCCGCGAACGAGGACGACGGCTACCTCCTCACGGTCATCTCCGACCTCAAGCAGGACTCCTCCCGCCTCCTCATCCTCGACGCCTCCGGCCTCGACCAGATCGCCGCCATCCAGCTCCCACGCCGCGTCACCGGCGGCATCCACGGCTCCTGGATCCCCGACACCGCCGCCTGACCGTCCCGCCACCGCCGGGGGGACGCAGCGTCCCCCCGGCCGCTTGAAGGAACCCCCGTCGTGACCCTAGAGAACACGCTTCTCACCGCGCACCTCCTCGCCGCCCTCACCATGCTGGCCAGCCTGATCACCGACTGGTTCGGCGTCCTGGCCCTCCGCAGCGCCACCACCGTCCCAGGGGCCCGCGAAGGCTTGAACGCCCTGACCGCATCGGCCGCCTTCGGCGTGTGGGGGAGGCTGGGCGCCCTCGCCGCCGGACTGTCCCTCGCCATCGCCGCATGGTCGTGGGAAGGCTGGATCATCGCCGGGATCGCCGGCTGGACCGCCATGGTCCTGCTCGGCGAACCCCTCACCGGCAAGGACCTTCGGCACATGGTCAAAGCCGCCCGGCAGGCCGAGGACGCGCTTCCCGCCGAGCTCGTGACCGCGATCCGCGACCCGCGGCTGTGGACGTCGGTCCTGACCAGGACCGGGGTCATCACCGCCGTCCTCGCCTGCATGACCGTCAAACCCGGCCTGCTCACCGGGCTCGGCCTGCTGCTCGCCGGGTACCTCGCCGGCCTCGCCGCCGCCCGTCTGACGGTCCGCACTCCCTCAAGCCCGGAGGCCGCCCGATGATGCTCCTCGCCCTGCGGGTCGCGACCATCGTGCACGCGATCTCCTTCTTCCTCCAACCCGTCCTCGCCGGCATGTTCCTGTCCGGCCGCGACGACGCGATCGACGGCCACAGCACCAACGCCGCCGCCCTGACCACCCTCACCCTGTGCCTGACCGTCCTCGCCGCGATCGCCCGCCGCAGGCACCTCATCGGGCCGAAGGTCGTGCCCGTCCTGGCCACGCTGTTCGTCCTGGAGATCGTCCAGCTCACGGCCGGCACCCAGCACCTGCTCTGGCTGCACATCCCCCTCGGCGTCGCGCTGTTCGGCGCCACCATCGCCACCCTGCCGCTGCTCCTCGGCGGCCGACGGCCCGCACACTCTCAGGAGGCCGGCGCATGACCGGACCATCCCGCCGCGGCTTCCTCAGAACAGCCGGGCTCGGCCTGGTCGCCGCTCCCGCCCTGGCCGCGTGCCAGGGCGGGGGGCCGCTCAATCCCGGCCCGCTCACCAGCAGCGCCCGCCTACCCCGGCCGTTCACCCTCCCGCTGACCAGGCCCCTCCCCGCCGCACCCATCCGGACCTCGGCGGAGGGCGACCACCACGCGATGACGCTCAAAGCCGCGAAAGCCGAGATCCTGCCCGGCTACGCCACCACGATCTGGGGCTACGACGGGACCTTCCCCGGCCCCTACCTTGAGGCCCGATCCGGCACCCCTCTCATCGTGACCCAGACCAACGAACTTCCCGTCCCGGTCTCCACCCACCTGCACGGCGGCCTCACCCCGCCCTCCCAGGACGGCTTCCCCACCGACCTGCTCCACCCCGCGGGCCACGCCGGCGCAGCCCACCACGCGGACGGCGGCATGCGCTCCATGCACGACCCGGACGCGAACATCACCACGCTCCGGCGCGACTACCGCTTCCCCATGCGGCAGCGCGCCGCCACCCTCTGGTACCACGACCACCGCATGGACTTCACCGGCGCCCAGGTATGGCGAGGCCTCGCAGGCCTGTGCATCGTCCGCGACGCCGAAGAAGCAGCCCTCCCGCTCCCCGACGGCGACCGGGAGATCCCGCTGCTCATCTGCGACCGCGCCTTCGACACCGACGGCCAGCTGATCTACCCCTCCACGGACCCGGCCCTCGCTGAGCCGGGCATGGCCGAATCCATCTCCGGCGGGGCCCTGGGCGACGTCATCCTCGTCAACGGCGTCCCCTGGCCCTACACCGAAGTCGCCGCCGCCCGCTACCGGCTGCGCCTGGTCAACGGCTCCAACGCCCGCCGCTACGAACTACGCCTGAGCGGTCCTGGAGAGAGCGAGTTCCTTCAGATCGGCGGCGACGGCGGCCTGCTCGCCGCACCTCTCACCCACCAGACCCTGCGGATCTCCCCGGGAGAGCGCTTCGACGTCATCGTCGACTTCGCCCGCTACGCCGTCGGCTCCACCGTCACCCTGGTCAACACCGCGGCATCGGGCGGCCCAAGCCGGGTGATGCGCTTCCACATCACCCGCAAGACCACCGACGACTCCGCCGTCCCGCAGCGGCTGGCCGACCTCCCGCGGCTCACGCCCACCGGCGCCCACCGGCGGCTCGTCTTCTCCCGCAACGGCACCATGTGGCGCGTCAACGGGCGGCCCTTCGACCCTGCGACCCCCCTCCTGCGCCCCGGATTCGGGCAGACCGAGCAATGGAGCATCCTCAGCGTCGAACGCCACCCCTTCCACCTGCACGGCGCGTTCTTTCAGGTCCTCGGGCGGGGAGCCGGCGGCCCGGGGCGCTACGACGCCGGATGGAAGGACACCGTCGAGCTGCCTCCCGGCACCGAGATCCATCTCGCCGTCCGTTTCGACTCCTACCGCGGCCGCTACCTCGCCCACTGCCACAACCTCGAACACGAGGACATGGCCATGATGGCCACCCTCCAGGTCACCTGACCCGGCACCGAGCGAGTCGAGCCGGCCGGGCCGCAACGGTGGATGGCCTCGCACTCGAATGGTTCGTCGCGGTCACATGGGTCGTGTGCGCCTGGTGCTTCCGTTCTCCGGAGCCACCGGCAGAGGGGCGGCTGGCTCCGATACGCCTTGATGCTCTTGTCCGTTCAGGTCTTCCCTTTAGGCGCTCGCGTTCAATCGTTGCCGGGTGATGGTGTCAGACCGGCCTGGCCGCGGGCGGGTGCTGCCTGAGCTGGAGTCGCCGTCGCCGCGGGAACCCGCTGTCGTCCTGGTGGTAGTAGGCGAGCCGCCCGTCTGCCTTGGCCGCTCCCAGGGTTCTTCCGGCCAGGCCGAGAGGGACGGAGTCCGGCGGCGGTCTCGAACTCGGCCGGGCTGCGGACGTCCAAGAGCAGCGCCTCCCCGGGGAGGCAGCGCGCGGACGGCCGTGATGCCGATCGTGGTCATGGTGGTGTCTTCCGTTCCGGGTGGAGGGTCAGGCGGCCGGGGCGGCGTCGGCGGCGCTCGCCCGATCGCCGTGCCCCGTTTCGCACGGAGTCCGGGCGGGATCAGCCGACCGGGAGAGCGATGCGGAAGGCGGTGTCGCCTGGCGCGCTCGCCATGGTGGCGGCGCCTCCGTGGGCTTCGGCGACGGCCTTGACGATCGCCAGGCCCAGGCCGGAACCGCCATCGGCACGGCTGCGGCCCGGATCGGCGCGGACGAAGCGGTCGAACAGGCCGGCCCGCCGGTCGGCGGGGATTCCGGGGCCATCGTCGTGGACCTCCAGGAGCACGGTGTCGGCTCCGGGGGTGAGGCGGAGGGTGACGGTGGTGCCCGGCGGCGTGTGGTGGCGGGCGTTCGCGACGAGGTTGCCCAGCGCCTGGTGGAGCCGGTGCCGGTCGCCGGTGACGGTGACGGGCTCTTCGGGAAGGTCGAGGCGCCAGCGGTGGTCGGGGCCGATGGCGCGGGCGTCGGCGGCCGCGTCGAGCATGAGCCGGGTGAGGTCGACGGGCTCGCGCAGCAGGGGCCGTCCGGCGTCGAGGCGGGCCAGGAGCAGGAGATCCTCGACGAGGTCGCCCATCCTGACCGACTCCGCCTGGATGCGCCGCAGGGTGTGCGCGACCTCCGGGGAGAGGCCGGCGTTCCTGAGCGCGAGCTCGGCGTGGCCGCGGACGACGGCGACCGGAGTGCGCAACTCGTGGCTGGCGTCGGCGGCGAAGCGGCGCAGTCGCTCCTCGCTGGCCTGCCGCCGGGCGAGGGACGCCTGGACATGGCCCAGCATCCGGTTGAACGCCCACCCGAGCCGCCCGACCTCGGTCTTCGGATCGCCGTCGGAGACCCCGGCGGGCAGGGCCACCTCGCCATCGGAGAGCGGCAGGTCGGCGACGTCGGAGGCCACCGCGGCGACGCGGCGCAGCGGCCGGAGCGCCAGCCGGACCCATCCGGCGGCCGCCGCTCCCGCGACCGCGAGGACGACGGCGAACAAGGCGGCCTCGACCACGAGCAGCCGGTGCCCGACCTCCTCGGCCTGTTCCAGCGGCAGCCCCGTGATCAGAACGTCGCCGTCCTCACCCTCGACGGCGCTCACCCGGTACTCGCCGAGGCCGGACAGGACGAGGGAGCGCGACCGCCCCGGTCGCAGCGCGGCGAGCGCGGCGGTGTCCGCGTCGGTCAACGCGACCCGATCGACGGTGCTTCCGCGGACGACGGCCTGGTCGGTGAGCCGCCCGCTGTCGAAGCGGGCACCGAAGGTGCCGTCGGCCTGGCCCCGGGTGTCGGCGCGGTCGTCGCGGCCGGGCGGCGTCTCGGAGTGTTCGAGGGTCGCGGGGAACCGTCCGCCGGCCGCTGCCAGCTGCTGGTCGATCCTGCCGACGAGGAAGTCCTTCAGCTGCGCCCGGGTCACCAGGCCAACCACCAGCCAGCTCAGGGCGAGCAGGACGACGAGCCCGGCGGTCAGCCGCACCCACAGGGACCTCATGGGCGTTCCGGCCGCAACACGTAGCCGACGCCCCGCACCGTGTGGATCAGCGGCGCGCGTCCTGCGTCGATCTTCTTGCGCAGGTAGCTGATGTACAGCTCGACGACATGGGCCCGGCCCCCGAAGTCGTAGCTCCAGACGTGGTCGAGGATCTGGGCCTTGCTGAGGACCCGGCGCGGGTTGCGCATGAGGAACCGGAGGAGTTCGAACTCGGTCGGGGTCAGATCGACCGGATCGCCGTCGCGGAACACCTCGCGCGAGTCCTCGTCCAGCTCCAGACCGGCCACCTTGAGCAGGCCGGGGCGGTCCGCCGTCCGCCGTGTGATCCCCGCCCGCCGGACCAGCCCGTTCAAGCGGGCGAGGACCTCCTGGAGGCTGAACGGCTTGGTGACGTAGTCGTCGCCGCCCGCGGTGATCCCCGCGACGCGGTCCTCAACGGCGTCCCTGGCGGTCAGGAAGAGCACGCAGACCTCCGGCAGGACCGCGCGGAGCTCCCGCAGGACGGTGAGGCCGTCCCGGTCGGGAAGCATGACGTCCAGAACGACCGCGTCGGGCCGGACCTCCCTTGCCAGGGCGATGGCCCTTGAGCCGTCCGCGGCCGAGGCCGTCTCCCATCCTTCCGCGCGGAGCATGCGCACGAGGACGTCGGCGATGTCGGGTTCGTCGTCGACGACGAGCACCCGGACGGGCGTGCCGTCGGGCCGCCGGGGCCCTTTACTGGTCATGGCCGCAGTCTGCTCTTCCCGCCTCTGAGTTCCCTCTGAGAATCCTCCTACCCCCGGCCTTTCAGAGGGAAATCAGAGGATGGCGGGCCACGGTGGGCGCAAAGGCAGGAAGGACCACCATGACCACATCGTCGCGGCCGCCCGTACCGGCGGTGCGGCTCAGGGCACCGGCCTGGGCGCCGCTCTCACTGATCGCGCTGGGCGGGGCCATGGTGCTCGCGCTGTGGTGGCGCACCACACCGAGCGTCGTCGGCCCGGCCGGGTGGATCACCGAGGCGGGCCGGATCACCGGGCTGCTCGCAGGCTACGGCGCCGCGGTCCTGGTGATCCTCATGGCCAGGGTCCCGGCGCTGGAGCGCGGCGTCGGCGCCGACCGGCTCGCCCGCTGGCACGCCTTCGGCGGCCGCTGCACCTGGACCCTCGCCTGCTGCCACACCGTGCTGATCATCGCCGGATACGCGATGACGGCCCGCACCGACCCGGTGAGCGAGACCGTCACCGTGGTGTTCGACTACCCGGAGATGCTGAAGGGGACCTTGGGCTTCCTCCTCCTGGTCGTGGTGGGCGTGACGTCGGCGCGGGCGGCTCGCGCGAGGATGCCTTACGAGATCTGGCATCTGGTGCATATGGGTACCTATCTAGCGCTCTTCCTGGCCTTCTCCCACCAGCTGGCGCTGGGCGCCCAGTTCCTCGCGGCCCCTGCCGCGAAGGGCTTCTGGTACGGGCTCTACCTGGGGGCGGCGGGTCTCATCCTGTGGTTCCGGTTCCTCGTCCCGGTCAGGTCTGCACTGCGGCACCGGATGCGCGTCGCCGCCGTCGTGGAAGAGGCGCCGGGCGTCCACTCGGTGCACGTCTCGGGCAGGCGCCTGGACGAGCTGAACATCGAGCCCGGTCAATTCTTCCGCTGGCGGTTCGCCGCTCCGCGGCTGCGGTGGGCGGCCAACCCGTACTCGCTGTCGGCTCCGGCACGCCCCGATCTGATGCGGATCACCGTCAAGACCGCGGGCGACCACAGCCGCGCGATCGCCGGGCTCGCACCGGGGACCAGGGTCTGGGCCGAAGGCCCCTACGGAGCGCTCACTCCGTCGAGGGGACGTGGAGAACGATCCCTCCTGATCGCGGGAGGCGTCGGGGTGACGCCTCTGCGCGCCCTGTTCGAGACGCTCCCCGGCGACGCCAGCCTCATCTACTTGGCCAGGACCCCGGCCGACCTGGCGCTGCGGCGGGAACTCGACGCCATCGCCCGGCGGGACGGACGGTGCGTCCACTACTTCGTCGACGAGCCCCGAAGCCACAGCCTGCCGCTCACCGCGACGGCGCTGCGCGCGGTCGTGCCGGACCTGGCCGAACGCGACGTCTATCTGTGCGGACCGCCCGGCATGGCGGACGTCGCGCGGACCGCCCTGCGCTCGGCCGGGGTGCCCCGCCGCCGCATCCACGAGGAGTCCTTCGCACTGTGAACCGGAGACCGAACATGCGCCGAGCCCTCGCCACCACCACCGCCACGATCGCCGGAGTCGTCCTGCTCCTGTCCCTGAAGCCGCACCACGCGTCGCTCCTCCCGGCCACATCCGGGACGTCCACCGCCGACGGTCCGAGCGCATCGGCCGAAACAGCAACACAGAAGACCAACGGGACGTTCCAGGGTGATCCGGTCCTCACCCGGTTCGGGCCCGTCCAGGTCTCGATCACCCTGCAGAACGGCGAGCTGACGGGCGTCGACATCATCCAGGTGCCCTCCGAGAACGGCCGGGACCGGGAGATCGCGTCATTCGCGGTGCCGATCCTCACCCGCGAGGCCATTGCCGCCGGAACCGCCCGGATCGACACCGTCTCCGGTGCCACCTACACCAGCGAGGGCTACATCGGGTCCCTCCAGAGCGCCCTGGACCGCGCCGGTGCCTGAGGGACTGCGCCACGTCGAGCACGCAATGGGCACCGTGTTCTCCTTCGACGTCCGCACACCGGCGACGCCCGAGATCCGCGCCGCCCTGGCAGAGGCGGTGGCGTGGCTCCATGACGTCGACGAGCGCTTCTCGCCCTTCCGGCGCGGCAGCGAGATCAGCCGCCTCGACCGCGGCGAGACCACCGTCGGAGAATGCACGCCCGACGTGGCCGAGGTCCTCTCCCTGTGCGCCGAGGTGGCGCAGAGGACCGGCGGCTGGTTCAGCGTCACCGCCACCGGACGCCTCGACCCCAGCGCCCTCGTCAAGGGCTGGGCGATCGAACGCGCCGCCTCGATCCTGCGCTCGGCGGGCGCCGAAGACCTATGCGTCAACGGAGGCGGCGACATCCAAACCTATGGGGAGGCATCACCCGGGCGGCAGTGGAACATCGGGATCACCGACCCCCGCGACCGCACCCGCCTTCTCACCTCGATCGAGGGCCGGAACCTCGCCGTCGCCACCTCGGGGACCTACGAGCGCGGTGCCCACATCCGCGATCCGCACACCGGATGCCCCGCACACGGGCTGCTGAGCCTGACCCTGGCAGGGCGCGACCTGACCACCGTCGACGCCTTGTCGACCGCCCTCTTCGCCATGGGCGGGGCCGCCCGCGACTGGCTCGCCGCCCATCCCGGCCTCACCGCCCTCGCCGTCACCGCTCAGGGCGACATCTGGACGACCTGAGCGGCGGACTTGCCCGTGCGGGCGCATTTCGTCTCAGCCACCCGGCCCCCGTCGTTGGCCAAGGTGGCGCAAACCATGGATCACCCGCGTCCGCGGCTTCGATGCGGCAGGCGAGAGCACCGCGATCATCATGTTCGTGACCCGCTCTCGCATCGCCGGAGGACTCCGGCCCCCACCGGAGACACCTCGCTGCCTTGACCTTCCCGGATCGCGATGAGGATGCCGCCGGCGCAGGAGGGACCCCCATGGCCCGATCCGCGCGAGCCCCTGCCCGCGCTGCGGAGGGAACTCGACAGCGGGCCGGAGGGCCTGTCGGAGCGCGAGGCCGCGCGCAGGGCCGCCGTGTACGGGCCGAACGAGGTCCGGCGCAGGCACCGGACGTCATTGTGGGGTGATCTCGGGCGGCAGCTCGTGCACCCGCTGGCGTTGCTGCTGTGGGGCGCGGCGGCGCTGGCCTATGTGGCGGGGACCGCGGTCCTGGCGGTCGCGATCCTTGCGGTGATCGTGCTCAACGCCGCGTTCGCCCTGTTCCAGGAGAGGCAGGCCGAGCGCGCCGTGGAGGCGCTGGCGAGCTATCTGCCCGAGCGGGCGACGGTGGTGCGCGACGGCCGCACCGCTGCGGTGGACGCCGTCGACCTCGTGCCGGGCGACGTCATCGTGCTGGAGGAGGGAGACAAGATCCCGGCGGACGCCCGGCTGGTGGACGGCGCGCTGGAGGTCGACCTGTCGATGCTGACCGGGGAGTCCGCACCCGTCGAGCGGCTACCCGGGCCCGCGGAGGCGGGCCGGACCCTGGTCCAGGAGCCGAACCTGGTGTTCAGCGGGACGACATGCGCGGGCGGGCGCGCGGTCGCGGTGGTGTTCGCGACCGGAGGCCACACCGAGATCGGCAGGATCGCGGCGCTGACCCAGCGCACCCGGCGTGAGGAGAGTCCGCTGGAGCGGCGGGTCAAGGGCGTCGCCTGGCTGATCGCGGCGGTGGCGGTCGGGATGGGCGCGGTGTTCCTGCTCGTCGGGATCGCGGCCGGGCTGCCCACCGAGGACGCGCTCGTGTTCGCCATCGGCCTGCTGGTCGCCAACGTGCCCGAAGGGCTGCTGCCCACGATCACGCTCGCGCTGGCCGTCGGGGTACGGATCCTGGCCCGGCAGGGAGCCGTCGTGAAACGGCTGAGCGCCGTGGAGACGCTCGGCTCCACCACGGTGATCTGCACCGACAAGACCGGCACCCTCACCCGCAACCAGATGATGCTCCACGAAGCCTGGCCGCCGGGCGAGCGCGCCGCGCTCCTGGAGTCCGCCGCCCGCTGCACCACGGCGGCCCGCGACGAGCGGGGGGGCGTGGCACGGGGACCCGACCGAAGTCGCCCTCGTCGAGGCGGAGGGGCCCGGCTTCGACCCGGCGGCCCGCGACTCGGGCCGCCGGGCGCTCTACGCGTTCGACCCGCGCCTGCGGCTGATGTCGGTGGTGACCGAGACCGATCAGGGTCTCGTCCTGGACGTCAAGGGAGCCCCTGAAGCGGTCCTCGACCGCGCCGCCCCGGGCACCGACAGGACCGCGGTGATGACCCAGGTCGACGCGATGGCCCGCAACGGCCTGCGCGTGCTGGCCGTCGCGACCCGGGCCCTGCCCGATACCCCCGCGCGCAGGCAGGACGCCGAGCGGGACCTGCGGATCATCGGGCTGGTCGGCCTGTACGACCCGCCCCGCCCGGAGGTCGCCGACGCCGTCGCGCAGTGCCACCGGGCCGGGCTCCGGGTGCACGTGGTCACCGGCGACAACGGCACCACCGCCGCGGCCGTCGCCGCGGAGGCCGGCATCGGCGGCGCCGCGCCCCGGATCGTGCCGGACGCCGAGAAGATCACCGACGCGGACCTCGACGCCCTGATCACCTCCGGCGACGAGATCGTCTTCGCCCGATCCGCGCCGGAGACCGAGCTCCATATCGCCGACGCCCTGCGCTCCCATGGGCAGATCGTCGCGATGACCGGAGACGGCGCCAACGACGCGCCCGCCCTGCACCGCGCCCACATCGGCGTGGCGATGGGCCGCTCGGGCACCGACGTGGCCCGCGAGGCCTCCGCCATGGTCCTCACCGACGACGACTTCGCCACGATCGTCACCGCCGTGGAGTCCGGCCGGAGGGTCTACGACAACGTCCGCAAGTTCATCGTCTACATCTTCGCCCACGCCGTCCCGGAGGTCGTGCCGTTCCTCGGCTTCGCGCTCAGCGCGGGCGCGGTCCCGCTGCCCCTGACCGTCATGCAGATCCTCGCGATCGACCTGGGCACCGAGACGCTGCCCGCCCTCGCCCTGGGCCGTGAGCCCGCCGAGCCCGGCCTCATGGACCGCCCGCCGCGCCGCGCCTCCGAGAGCGTGATCACCCGGGACATGCTCGTCCGGGCCTGGGGGGTGCTCGGCCTCACCTCGGCCGTGCTGGTGATGGCGGGCTTCTTCCTCGTCCTGTGGCGAGCCGGATGGACCCCGGGCGATCCGACCGGGCCCGGGACCCCGCTGCACGACGACTACCGGGCGGCCACGACGGCGACGTTCGCGGGCATCGTCCTGTGCCAGGTCGGGACCGCCTTCGCCGCCCGCACCGACCAAGCCTCGCTGCGGCAGGTCGGCCTGTTCACCAACCCGCTCCTGCTGTGGGGCATCGCCTTCGAGCTCGCCTTCACCGCCGCCCTCATGTACGTGCCCGTCCTCCAGCGCGTCTTCGGCACCACCCCGCTCCCGGCCGACGTCCTGGCCGTGCTCGCAGTCTTCCCGTTCATCGTGTGGGGCGTCGACGAGGCCCGCCGCGCCGCCCTCAGACGGAGGACGGCACGGTGAAGGCCCGCCGGGCGGTTCCCCAGCCGAGCGGAGCGGCAGAGCGCGGCCGCCGCCGCGCCGGCCGCATCACAGGACGGTGTCCGACGGCCTCGCTGATCATCCCGATCAGGTGGTGGTCCTCGATCACCGGGAGCCGCTTGATCCCGTGTTCCGCCATCTCCTGCATCACCTGTTCGATGTCGTCGCCGCCATCCGCGTAAAACGGCGTGCCGAGGTTCGTCGCCGTGCCCGTGAACGCCATCGAGGACAGCGCCGAGCAGATGACCCGCTCGGCCGTCGAACGGGTGAAGGCGAGCCACCCGGAGGTCGAGGTCCGCCGGGCACAGGTCCTGGCGCACACGCGCACACCGACCGTGCCGGTCCCCGACACGCCGCCGCCTCCCGCCGCCGTGCGCGGCGAGGTCCTCGTCGGCGCAGACGGCTGAGGAGGCCCTGCGCGCCGCCGTCCTGGAGGCTCATCTGCGCGGTCTGCCCCTGCGGGCGGTCTGCGCCTGGTGGCCGATGCCCGTGTCTCGCTCGCGCCGTTCCTCGACGACAAGGACCTGCCCGTAGTGTGCGCCGAGCGCTTCCACCGCTCGGTCGAGCGGATCTGTGCGGCTTACCCGGACGTCCACGTCGAAGCCGAGTTCGAGGTCGGCGGGGCCGCGGCGCTGATCCGCAAGGGGTTCGACCGGGCCCGTCTCGTGGTCGTCGTGGCTCGGGGCCGGGGCCCCGTCTCGGCGTCTTTCCTCGGGTCCGTCAGCCGCGAGGTCGTCCGTACCTCCTGGGTGCCCACCATGGTCATCCCGCCTGCCGCCTGACCGGCCGCCCCCTCATCGAACGCGACCGGGGTCTCCGGCACCGTCACCACCAGGGCGCGGGAGGCCGAGACGTCCGTCGCTGACCTCGGCGATCCGGTCGGCCGCGGCGAGGTGAGTGCGGTCGTGGGTGACCAGGACCGTCGCGGTGCCCCGTTCGCGGGTCAGGCGGGTGATCAGGTCGATGACGGCGGCGCCGCGGGCGTGGTCGAGGGCGCTGGTGGGCTCGTCGACCAGGAGCACGCGGGGTTCGTTCATCAGGGCCCTGGCGATGTTGACGCGCTGCCGCTGCCCGCCCGACAGTTCCTGGGGCCTGCGTCCGGCCTGGTCGGCGAGCCCGACGGCGTCCAGCAGCGCCATGGCCCGGTCCCGGGCGCCGCGCCGCTCGCGACCGCCGATCCGGGTCGTGACCCGGAGCTGCTCGGCGGCGGTGAGGGAGGGCAGCAGGCTGGGCTGCTGGAAGACGACGCCGATCTTGGCGCGGCGCAGGGCGGTGAGCTCTCTCCGGGACATGCCGGTGACGGCGGTGCCGTCGACGGCGACGGTGCCCGCGTCGGGAGTGATGAGGGCGGCGGCGACCGCGAGAAGGCTTGACTTCCCCGAGCCCGAAGGACCCACGATGGCGGTCAGACTGCCCCCGGGCACATGGAGGGTGACGTGGTCGAGCGCGGTCAGACGGGACGCCCCATCGGGGTAGGTGAGGGTGACGTCGGTCAGGTCGAGGCTCATCGGGCGCTCCCCAGAGCGGTCAGCGGGTCGACGGAGGTGATGCGGCGGACGGACAGGGCGGCTCCGGCCAGGCCGAGCGCGATCGTCATGCCGGCCGGGGCCAGGACGGTGCCGGGGGTGAGCAGGAACGGCACGGAGCCGCCCGCGACGAGCGCGCCGAGCGCGGCGGCGGTCCCGGCGCCGGCCGCGGTGCCGCCGACGAGGAGGACGGCGGCCTGGCCGAGCGCGTCGCCGAGCAGGTAGGCGGTGGAGGCGCCCAGCGCCTTGAGCACGGCGATGTCACCGCCGCGCTGGATGGTCCACACCGTGAAGAACGCGCCGATGACCAGGGCGGAGATCGCGAAGAGGAAGCCGCGCATCAGCTGCAGGGAGCCGTTCTCCGAGGTGTAGGAGCCGATCGCGGACAGCGCGTCGTCCCTGGAGACGGTCTTCGTGCCGATCACGCGGTCGGCGGCTTCGGTGTCGGCGCCGGGGCCGGTGGTCAGGGCGATGACGGTCGCGGTCGGCCCCTCGGCGCGGTCCCCGCGGGGCGCGATCTCTCGCCAGGTGTCGAGGGTGATCCAGACGACGGGGGTGTGGCTGAAGGAGGCGTCACCGCCCACCGCCGCGACGGTCATCCGGCGCCCGGCCAGGGTGACGCCGTCTCCTGCGACCGCGCCCAGGGCTTCGGCTGCGGCGGCCGACAGGACCGCCGTTCCGTCATCGATCATCGCCCCCTCGGGGGCGATCGCGGCGCCGGGCCGGACACCGAAGGCGGACACGCCGGTCCTCCTGCCGCTCGACTCGGCCCTGGTGGGGGTGATCCCCAGGGGCTCGGCGGCGGCCACCCCCGGCACCTCGGCCCACCGCCGCCACTGCCGCTCGGTGACGGCCGAATCGGCGAACGACGGGTCCGCCCGCCCGCCGGGCGCGCCGAAGGCGATGGCGTCGGCGGGCAGCGACGTGATCGCCGAGACGTTCTGCCGCCCGAGCCCGGCGGTGAGACCCGAGAGCAGCCCGACCAGCAGGGTGATCAGCATGATGACGGCGCCCATCAGGGCGAAGCGCCCTTTGGCGAACTTCAGGTCTCTCCAGGCGACGAACACGGCTCGGACCAGTCCTTCCATGGGCGAAGCGGGACGTCTCCAGCTTCTCCGCCGGTCTCCCCGCCGTGCATCGTGCGCAGGAGGGCACCTGGCGTGCCGAAGGAAGGCGCACGGTCTGCATCTTTCGACGGACGCGGCGACGAGGACCGGTCCCTAAGCTGGAGGCACCGTGAACGCCGCAACCCCTCCTCTGATCCCGACCACCCGTGCCCTCGCCTGGTGCCTGCACCTGCTGGTCGCCGCCCTGCTCGTGCTGGCGGCCGGCCGGGCCGAGGCCGCCGGTCTCCCGCACGCCGCGGGAGTCGTCGCCGTGGCCGCGATCTGCGCCCTGGTCTACGCGGCGGGCCCGGCGCTGCCCCTCGTGCGCCGCTCGCGCCGCGCCGCCGCGCTGTGGCTCGCCTCCATGGGCGCCCTGTGGCTCGTGCTGCTGACGCTGTCCCGCGACGGGGTGTGGCTGGCGTTCCCGCTCTACTTCCTCCAGCTCCACCTGCTGCCCCGGCGCGGCGGCCTGGCCGCCGTGACGGCCACCGCGGCGGCGGCCATCGGCGGCTTCGCCGCCCATCAGGGCTCCTTCGGCGCGGCGATGGCGATCGGACCGGCCCTCGGCGCCGCCGTCGCGATCGCGGTCGTGTGGGGCTACCAGGCCCTGTACCGGGAGAGCGAGAGCCGCCGTCAACTGATCGAGGATCTCACCGCCACCCGCGCCGACCTCGCCGCGGCCCAGCACACCGCCGGGGTGCTCGCCGAGCGCGAACGCCTGGCCCGGGAGATCCACGACACCCTCGCCCAGGGCCTGTCCAGCATCCAACTGCTGCTCCGGGCCGCCGAGCGGGCCCTGCCCGACCGCCCGGAGAACGCCGCCCGCCACGTCGGCCAGGCCCGCCGCACCGCCGTCGACAACCTCGCCGAGGCCCGCCGCTTCGTCGCCGCCCTCGCCCCGCCCGCCTTGGAGGGCGCCACCCTGGCCGACGCGTTGGCGCGCCTTTGCGCGAGCACCGGCGCGGCCCACCCGGTCACCGCTCGTTTCCGCCTCACCGGCGAGCCCGTCCCGCTGCCGACCGCGTACGAGGTGGCGCTGCTGCGCGTCGCCCAGTCCGCGCTCGCCAACACCGTCCGCCACGCCGACGCCGCCACCGCGGAGGTCTCCCTCGGCTACCTCGGCGGACAGGTCGCGCTGAACGTCGCCGACGACGGGATCGGCTTCGACCCCGCGGACCTTCCCTCCGCCGGCCCCGAGCAGGGCCGGTTCGGGCTGGCCGCCATGCGCGCCCGCGTGCACGACCTCGGCGGCTCCCTCGTCCTCGACACCGCCCCGGGCCGCGGCACGGTCCTGGCCGCCCTGCTTCCCCTCGACCCCGGGGACCGCACATGACCGGCTCCCCCATCCGGCTGCTGCTGGCCGACGACCACCCCGTGGTCCGCGCCGGGCTGCGGGCCGTCCTGGAGACCGAGGACGGCATCGCGGTGGCCGCCGAGGCCGCCACCGCCGAGGAGGCCGTCGCCCGCGCGGCCCGGGGCGACATCGACGTCGTCCTCATGGACCTCCGGTTCGGCAAGGGGATGAACGGCGCCGAGGCCACCGCGGCCATCACCGCGCGCCCCGGAGCTCCGCGCGTCCTCATCGTCACCACTTATGACACCGACGCCGACACCCTGCCCGCCATCGAGGCGGGCGCCACCGGCTACCTCCTCAAGGACGCCCCGCCGGAGGACCTGGCGGCCGCCGTCCGCACGGCCGCCGCGGGCCGTACGGCGCTGGCCCCCTCCGTGGCGGACCGGCTGATGAACCGGCTGCGCTCCCCCGGCACCGCCCTCACCCGACGCGAGACCGAGGTGCTCGCCCTCGTCGCCGAGGGCCTGTCCAACCAGGCCGTCGGAGCCCGGCTCCATCTCACCGAGGGCACCGTCAAATCCCACCTCGCCCGGGTCTACACCAAACTCGACGTCGACTCCCGCACCGCGGCCGTCGCCGCCGCCACCCGCCTCGGCCTCATCCACCGGACGGGGCCCTTCTGACCTCGCTCGGGACGCGGGCCGGCGATCATCTCGACCGCGGCCGAAACTCCGGCGAGACGTTCCGCGTCCTATTCGGCACCCACCTGCCCTTCACCGCGGAGAAGCTCGCCGCCCTCTACCCGACCCACGGCCACTACGTCGCATCCGCGACCCCCGGCCCTGACAACCGCCGCCCGGTCCGGGCCGGCCGAGGGTCAGCGTTCCCTGAGCTCCGCCATCCGCTCCCGGTACTCCTCGGTGCCGATCTCCCCGCGGGCGCAACGCTCGGACAGGACCTCCTGGGGCCCGCGGCGCACCGCCTCCTCGCGGCCGAGGCCCTCGGCCCGAGGGTCATGGCCCAGGTAGCGCACCGCCGCGATGACGCCGACGACGATCAGCGCCACCAGCAGCACCGCAGCCAGCGACGCTCCGAGGAGAACCCCGGCAACGCCGACATCACCGCCAGCGTCACCAGCTCAGCGTGGGCTCAGGTCTTTCGTCACACATCGATCCTGAACACCCTCGCCCCATGCCCGCAGGCGATCAGCCAACCTCAGCCCTTGGAATCGATCATCTAGACGTCCTCGGCGGACGCGGAGAGCGCCACCCGCTCGGGGTGGAGGCGCCGGTCCAGCCTTACGGTGACGTAGCCGAGTGAGGACAGCGCCACCGCGAGGCACAGGTCGGGGAGCGTGAGCGGGCGGGTGCCGAGGAGATCCTGGAGCAGGGGAAGATAGACGGCGGCGGTTTGGAGGGCGAAGGCGGCCGCGACCGCCGCGGGCAGGAGCGGGTTCTCGCGCGTCCGCAGGGTCGTGCGGGAGCCGAGGGCGGCCCACAGCTGAGCCGACCCCAGGGTGAAGAACGCGAGGGTCTGCCATGGGCGCCCCGTCTGCTCGGCCCAGAGCGCGATCGCGAGGGTGATCGCGGTGAGGACGACCGCGATCCGCAGGACCCGCTGCCACAGTCCGGCGCCCAGGATGCTCTCCGACGGCGGCCGCGGGGGGCGCCGCATGTCGCGGTCTTCGGCCGGTTCTCCGCCGAGGGCGACTCCGGGGATGCCGTGGGTGAGCAGGTTGATCCACAGGATCTGGCCTGGAGTGAGCGGCAAGGCGAGCCCGCACAGGGGCCCGAGGAGCATGACCGCGATCTCGGCGGTCCCGCCCGACAGCCCGTAGACGAGGAACCTGCGGATGTTGCGGTAGACGCGCCGTCCTTCTTGGACGGCCACGACCAGGGTGGACAGTTCATCGTCGGCCAGGACGAGGTCGGCGGCCTGGCGGGCGACCTCGGTGCCGCGCACGCCCATCGCCACGCCGATGTCGGCGCGGCGCAGGGCGGGCGCGTCGTTGACGCCGTCGCCCGTCATCGCCACCGTCTCGCCTCCGGAGCGCAGGTCCTCGATCAGCGCGAGTTTCTGCTCGGGGGAGGCGCGGGCGAACACGTCGCCCGCACCGGCCGCGGGTTCGCCCGTCCGGCAGTCCACGACGGGGTCCCCTGGGTGGATGAGTCCGAGCGCGGCTGCCACAGAGCGGGCGGTGCCGGGGTGGTCTCCGGTGATGAGCACGGGTCTGATGCCCGCGGCGCGGCACTCCGCCAGGGTCCGCGCCGCGGAAGCGCGGGGCGGATCATGCAGCGCGACGAGACCGAGCAGGCCGAGCCCCGTCTCGTCCGGCTCATCGGTCGCCCTGTCCGCCGCGGCGACCGCGAGGACCCGCAGTCCCTCGCGAGCCGACCGGTCGGCCTCTTGAAGGGCCCGCGCGCGGACCTCGGGGCCGTCGGTGAGGACGTCCGGGCGCAGCAGGACCTCCGGGGCCCCCTTCAGGACGACGCGGAACCCTCCGGGGATCTCGTGCACGGTGGTCATGCGTTTGCGGGCGCTGTCGAACGGGATCTCGGCGACCCGCGGGCAGGCCGCGCGCAGAGTCTCCGGGTCCAGGCCGGCCCGCGCCGCCGCGACGACCAGCGCGGCCTCCGTCGGATCGCCGAGCGCCTCCCATTCGCCGTTCCGGTACGCCGCCTGGGCGTCGTTGCACAGCGCCGCGGCGGCGAGCAGCGCCTCCAGAGCCTCCCTCGCCTTCGGGGTGAGGTCTCCCCCTCCGAGTGCCCCGACCGCGCTCTCGGGGGCGTGGCCGGCACCGTGGATCTCGGCGGCGCCCTCGACGGTCCAGGCGCGCGCGACGGCCATGCGGCCCTCGGTCAGGGTGCCGGTCTTGTCGGTGGCGATCACCGTGACCGAGCCGAGGGTCTCCACCGCGGGCAGCCGGCGCACCAGCGCCGCCCGCGCCGACATCCGGCGCGCTCCGAGCGCCAGCCCGACCGTCACCACGGCGGGGAGGGACTCGGGGACCGCGGCGACGACCAGGCTGATCGCGGTGACCAGCATCAGTCCCGCGGGCTGCCCCCGCACAACGCCCAGCACCAGGACGAGCGCGCACAGCACCACCGCGACGGCGGCCAGGGCGCGTCCCACTCCGATGAGCCTGCGCTGGAGCGGCGTCAGCGGGGCCGAGGCCCGCAGCGACCCGGCGATCCGGCCGGTCGCGCTGCTCGCGCCGGTGGCGGTCACCTCGACCGTCCCCCGGCCCCTGACCGCGACCGTTCCCGCCCAGACCGCCTCGCCGGGCGCCTTCTCCACGGCCGCCGACTCGCCCGTGAGCGCGGACTCCTCGACCATCAGGCGGGCCGCCTCCAGCACGGTGCCGTCCGCGGTGACGATGTCGCCTTCGGCCAGGACGAGCAGGTCCCCGACGACGACGTCGGCGGAGGGGATCTGCTCCCGGCGGCCGGCCCGGATCACCCTCGCGTCCGGTGCCGTGAGGTCGGCGAGGGCGCTGATCTCACGGTCGGCGCGGATCTCCTGGGTCACCCCGACCGCGGTGTTCACGACGATCACCAGCAGGATGACGGCCATGTCGGCCCGGTCCCCGATCACCGCGGTGAGGGACGCGGCCACCAGCAGCACCACGATCAGTGGGTCGGCGAGCTGCCTGCCGACCCGCCGCCACCAGCGCACGGGCGGGGGCCGCGGAGGCACGTTCGGTCCGTCGCGCAGCAGCCGGCCGGCGGCCTCCCGCTCGTCCAAGCCGGAACCGGCCCCGCCCTCGGGTTGCACCGATCACCTCCCACAGCGAACCGTGCCCAGGTCCAGGCCGCGATTCTTGGCGCACCCGGCAAAGAGAGCCCCTTGCCCGCCACTGAGCCTTGGGCGGGCCCGCTCACCTCGGGCCGCCGTGCCGCCCGCGCAGGAGACGCCGGGCCAAGGCCGTCCCAAGGTTCATGCACGATCGTCGAGAGGTTCTTTCGGAGGGCCGAAGACACTCGCAGAATCAGAGATATGAAACAAGGCGTCCGGTTGGGGCGGATCGCCGGGATCCCGGTGTCGGCACGATGGTCGGTCGTGGTCATCCTCGCGCTGATCATGGTGACGCTCGCCGGAGGGGTGCTGCCCCAGGCGGCGCCCGGTCAGGCCCGCTGGATCTACTGGGCCGCCGCACTTCCGACGGCCCCCGTGTTCCTGGCCTGCCTGCTCGCCCACGAGCTGGCGCACTGCGTCCTCGCGCAGCGGCAGGGCGTCGGGGTGAGGTCGATCGTGCTGTTCGCGTTCGGCGGGGTCTCCGAACTCCTGGACGAGCCGCCCGGCCCCCGCGCCGACTTCCTCATCGCGGCGGCGGGCCCGCTGACCAGCCTCGCGCTGGGCCTCTTCTTCGGGATCGGCGGCGTCGCCGTGGCCCTGACGTCGGGGCCGGCGCTCATGGCCGCGATCCTGCTGTGGCTGGGGCTGATCAACGCCTTCCTTGCGGTCTTCAACCTGCTGCCGGGCGCGCCCCTGGACGGCGGCCGGGTCCTGCGGGCCTTTCTGTGGTGGCGGTACCACGACCGCGATCGGGCGGCCGAGACTGCGGCGCGAGCCGGGATCGGCATCGGCTACGGCCTGGCGGCCGTCGGCCTCTTCGAGGCGTTCCTCGGCGACTCGGGCGGAATCTGGCTCGCCCTCATCGGCTGGTTCCTCACGATCATGGCCAGGGCCGAGGCCATGTCGGTGCGGATCAGGCGCCTGTTCGGCGGCGTCCATGTCGGCGACGTCATGCAGACGCGCTTCGACGTCGTCCCGGCCTCGGAAACCGCGCAGGACTGCGCCGAGCATCTCGGTGAGCGACCCGCGAGAAGACCTGTCATGGTCGTGGAAACCGATGGGCACCCCGTCGGAACCGTGCGGTCCGATGTGATCGCCCACCTGCGCCCCGGCCGGCGCGCCCGGCCCGTCCGCGAGATCATGACCGCGCTGCCCGACCGCAACGTCACCACGCCGGGCGCACCGGCGACCGCGCTGTTCACCGCCCCTCCCGCGGACGGGCTCGTGGTCGCCGCCGTCGTCGAGGCCGGCGAGACCGTCGGCATGATCACGACCGCGGACCTCGACGAGTTCGTCCGCCACCGCCTGGCCCGGCCCGCCGACGACCGACCGTGACCGCGCCCCTGCCCGGGACGCGCGGGCACGCGGCGCAGACCGGAACGCGCTTCCCGAGCCTTCGCGCGCACCGGACGCCGCCCAGGCCCCCGTCGATCTGCTCAGGCGGGGAGCCTGAGGGTCAGGAGGGGGGCGTCGTAGGCGCCGGGGACCCGGTGTCGGGCTCCACGGTGAGGCCGAGGTGGGTCGCGCGCCGAGGGCCGGGGTCAGGCGCGGGCCGGGATCCTGGTCGAGCAGGCCGGCGGCGCGCGGGGCCTCGGGCCCCATCAGCCAGAACTCGTAGGCGTGGCGGTGCGGAGCGTTCGGCAGGCCGATCCTCAGGACCCAGGGCCTCGTGGGCCTAGACCTCCCGCACCCCGTCGTCATGCCATATCTGGCCCGCCGCGGCCTGCCACGCCCACAGGTGCAGTGGTGGTACGTGCCGTTCGTACAGGCCGGACCAGGCCCGCCACTCAGTCCCGCGGGCTGTTAGCCCGCACCCGCCCCGGGGTCGCGCGGGCCCGGCCTGTCTGGGAGCCAACGCGCACGCACGGTTTGCATCCAGATCGTGCCGACAGTCACATTTTGGCTGATTCCGCAGGTTCGGCGGGTCGGTGATCTTAATCTCGGTGATCGGAACCTCTCACCAGGAAAGGCCCATGGAGCAGACACCTCCCCCACTCGCCTGCCCGTTCAGCCGCGACACCGTTCCCGTCTACCCCTTCGACTCCGGGAAGCCTGGACCGTTCCTCAACCCCATCTACGGGAAGCTGGGCCCCGGGGTGCACCCGATCTGGCTGGGCCCGTCCGACCGGCCGGCCTACCTCGTCAACGGACACGCCCTCCTCAAGCACGTCATGGAGTCCCACGAGGACTTCGGCCAGCTGCGCGAGCCGCTGCCCGGCGTCGTCCCGATCGAAGGGACGCTCCTCGCCCTCGAAGGCGAGCGGCACAAGCGGGTGCGGCGCCCAGCGGCGCCCAGCTTCACGCCCAAGGCCGTCGACGCCCGCCGGGCCCGCATTCGCGAGCAGGTCGTCGCGCACCTGGAGCGCGTCGCCGCGCTCGGGCGGCCGGTCGACATGGTCGCCGACTTCGGCGCGCGCCTCACCTTGGAGGTGCTCGGTGACACCATCGGCGTCCCGGCAGACGACCTCCCGCAGTTCCTCGGGTGGGGGGACAGGTTCCTCGACCTCACCGATCCCGCCGACGCCCGCGCCGCCGTCGGCGAGATGGCCGCCTACGTCGGGCGCCTGTTCCAGCAGCGGCAGACCGACCCCGGCACGGACGTGCTGTCGGCCTACGTCGGCGGCCGCGGGTCGGAGGTGTCGCAGGCCGACGCGGTGATGATGGGCGTCGCCGTCATCGTCGGCGGCTGGGAGACCACCACCACGATCATGACGTCCAGCCTGTACTGGCTGCTGACGTTCCCGCAACGGTGGCGGGAACTCGTCGACGACACCGGCCTGATCCCGGGAGCCCTCCAGGAACTGCTGCGCACAAGGCCCGCCTCAGCCGACGACGGTCCACCGCGGGTGGCCCGGCACGCTGTGGTGCTCGACGGCGTCGAGATCCCCGCAGGCTCGATCATCGTGGGGGCCAAGAGCGGAGCGAGCGCCGACCCCGGCGTCTTCCCCGACCCGGAGAAGGTCGACTTCAGGCGCCCTAACGCCAGTGACCACCTGGCGTTCGGCGCCGGACCGCACATCTGCCTCGGCAAGCCGCTCGCCGTGGCCGTCCTGGAGATCACGCTGGAGGAGCTGGCCATCCGCTACCCGAACGCGAGACTGACGGGCGAGCCGGTCGAGTGGAGGCAGGGCTCAGGAGCGCGCAGGCCACTGAGACTGCCGGTCATCCTGGACTAGTTCTCGCGGGCCGCGCGGGGGCCGTCCAGGACCAGGCGGGCGAGGTATCTGCCCGACGGGTCCTGGTGGGAGCAGTCCGCGAGCTTCCACCGGGTGCCGCCCGGGTGAGGTCCAGCGCGCGGCCCGCGGCGTGCAGAACGCCTTTCGTTCCCCGCGGTCAGCGGCCGGTGACGCTGAAACCAGGCCGGCCATGCTGAGGGGAGACCCCGACCTCCCGACAACGCCCCGACCCGACATCCGAGCCGCCCCCACCGGCCTGGCCGACCGCCCTCCCCGCCACGAACGCCGTTTTCTCCTGCTCAGGGACTCCACAACCGCACTGTGTCATCCCAGCTGCTGGTGGCCAGGGTCTGGCCGTCCGGGCTGAACGCCACCGACCAGACCTGGTCGGTGTGGCCGGTGAGGGGCTCGCCGATCGGGGTGCGCGTAGCCACATTCCACAACCGCACCGTGTGATCCGAGCTGCCGGTGGCCAGGGTCCGGCCGTCCGCGCTGAACGCCACCGAGGTGACGGCGTCGGTGTGGCCGGTGAGGGGCCGGTCGATCGGGGTGCCGGAGGCCACGTTCCACAACCGCACCGTGTCGTCATCGCTGCCGGAGGCCAGGGTTTGGCCGTCCGGGCTGAACGCCACCGACCAGACCTGGTCGGTGTGGCCGGTGAGGGGCTCGCCGATCGGGGTGCGCGTAGCCACATTCCACAACCGCACCGTGTCGTCCCGGCTGCCGGTGGCCAGGGTCCGGCCGTCCGGACTGAACGCCACCGACCAGACCCAGCCGGCGTGGCCGGTGAGAGGCCGGCCGATCGGGGTGCCGGAGGCCACACTCCACAACCGCACCGTCTCGTCATCGCTGCCGGAGGCCAGGGTCCGGCCGTCCGGACTGAAGGCCACCGAAAAGACGTCGTCGGTGTGGCCGGTGAGGGGCTCGCCGATCGGGGTCCGGGTAGCCACATTCCACAACCGCACCGTGTCGTCCCAGCTGCCGGTGGCCAGGGTCCGGCCGTCCGGGCTGAACGCCACTGAGGTGACGCGGTCGGTGTGGCCGGTGAGGAGCCGGCCGATCGGGGTGCGGGAAGCCACATTCCACAACCGCACCGTGTGATTCGAGTTGCTGGTGGCCAGGGTCTTGCCGTCCGGACTGAACGCCACCGAGTTGACGTCGATGTGATTGGCGAGGAGCCGGCTGATGAAGGTGGGGGTGGGAGTGGGGGTGGGGTTCCAGCGGGGGTCGGGGGGTCGCTGGTCGCGGGTGAGGAGGTAGCCGGTGGGGACGGCCGTGGCGAGGCCGACGGTTCCCAACCCGAGGATGAGGCGGCGGCGGGTCAGGAGGGGCGACCGGGCGGCCTGCGGGCGCGGTAGGGAGCCGGGCTCGATGAAGGGTGTGGCGCCGGCGTCGAACGCCTGTGGAGGCTGGGGCGGGACGGCGGTGTGCTGGCGCAGGGCGGCGGCAGTGCGCTCGGCGGTCGGCCGGCGCTCGGGCTCCTTGGTCATCAGGTCGTCCAGCAGCGGCCGCAGGGAGCCCGCGTGGACGGTGGGTCGGGGTTCGCCGCGGGAGACGGCCAGCAGCAGGGCGGCGGTGGTCGGGCCGGTGAAGGCGGGCCGACCTTCGACGGCGTAGTACAAGGTCGCGCCCAGGGACCACATGTCGGAGGCAGGCGTGGCGTGCTGGCCGTTGACCTGCTCGGGAGCCATGTAGGTCGGGGTGCCGAGCAGCCCACCGGTGGGGGTCAGGGTGGTCGCGCCGTCCAGGGCGGCGATCCCGAAATCCATCAGCACGGTGCGCGAGCCGTCCAGCAGGATGTTGGCGGGTTTGAGGTCGCGGTGCACGATCCCTGCCGCGTGCGCGGCCGCCAGGGCGTCGGCGACCTGCGCTCCGATCCGCGCGGCGTGCTCCGCCGAAAGGCGACCGACGTCCTTGACCCGCTGGTCCAGGGAATGGCCGTCGATGAGCTCCATCACGATCCACGGCATGCCGTCCTCGTCGTGGAACTGGTCGTGCACGGTGATGATGCCCGGATGGCGCAGCACCGCCGCCGCCCGCGCCTCGCGCTCCATCCACGCCACCCGCTGAGCACGCGCCTGCCCGTCCAGGCCGGGCGGCAGCCTCAGCTGCTTGACCGCCACCTCACGGCCCAGCCGCTCATCGCATGCCTTCCACGCCGAGCCCATCCCGCCCTCGCCCAACAGCACCGTCAGCCGGTAGCGGCCCGCGACCAGATCACCCGATCTCCCCGTCACACAGGCACACAACCACGCCGACGGGCGAATCCGACATGGCTTACGGCGAATTGTGATCGGTTCGCCGTGCCCGGGAAGAGATGTTCCCCCCGTTTCGCGGGCACCGAGGCTGGAAGAAACCTGGTCAGGCGTCGCGGTGCGCCCGGTCTTGGCCCCACCGGTTGAGCAGGGCAGGGGCGCCGCAAATGGGGCAAGACCTCGTTCCCTGCTCACGCTGCGGCCTTCCGAGTGCGCGGCCGGTACGGCGCGCGGGAGACCTGGTGGAGTTCCGCGCGTGAGGGACGGGAGGCGCAGCCGATGACGAACAGCCCGACCTGGACCGGCCCCGAGAAGGAAGGGGTCCACGAGGGCGACGGCGCCGAGGAAGACCCACAGTGCGACGAGCAGCCTCCCGGGCGGCTGCCGCTCCTCCAGCCCGTCATGCCTCGCTCGGAGCGCCGTCCCGCCGGCAACCGGAAGTGATGCCGGCGGCGTTCGAACGGCGGGCGGCCGGGGCCGTGGGCGCAGCCGTCCAGCGGCGAATGCGGTCTCCTCACCCGGGGTGAGGGGATCGCCGAGGGTCAGGCGGAGCCGGAGAAGTGGGCCTCGCCCAGCACCATCCAGCGCTTCATGACCTCGGGGTCGGCGTACTGCCCCTGGCCCGGCGTGTGGTCCTCGTGCGAACGGACGGACACCGATCATCCACGGTGGTCGAGGGATCCCCGTCGTCGCATCGATGAGCGCGAACTTCGAACGCGCTTCGGCCACCGGCCCGCGTGGCAGGGCGGACCCGGCGTCCCGGGCGGCCACCCGCGAGGCGGTCGCGACGTGTCCCGCGGGCAGAAGGCGCAGGGCGGAGGCGGCCGAGCCGACGAGGCGACGCACCATCGTCAGGGTCGCGGCGTCGCCCGCGGAGCGGGCCGCGGTGAGTTCGGGCCGGGCGGTCGGTCAGTGCGTGTGGTTTCCGCGCGCGCTGCGGAGTGCTCCTCCCGGGCTCTGTGGAGCCCGGGAGGAGCACTCGTCGGCTGCCGGTCCGGGTGGGGCTAGACGGTGGCCGCGTCGGTGAGCGGGTTCGGGTGGTCCGCGCGGACGTCGCCGGTCGACTTCTTGCCCGGGCGCATGAACAGGCCGACGATCAGGGCCAGGGCGGAGGCCACGGCGACCATCGCGAAGACCGTGGTGTATCCGGCCCGCGCGCTGAACGGGGTGCCCTCGATGAGGTGCTGCGAGAGCAGGACGGTGCCGATGGAGGCGCCGATGCCGGAGAAGGCGGTCTGGACGACCATGTAGACGCCCTGCGCCTCGCTGGTGTTGGCCTCCGGCGCGCCTTCGACGATCAGGTTGGGCAGCGAGCTGAGGATGAAGCCCGTCGCGCCGGTGAGGACGATCTGGGCGATCACGAATCCGAGGATCGTGTCCAGCAGGACGCCGGACAGGATCGCCGCGGTGATGCCGAGGATCGAGCCGATGATGAAGGCTCGGTGGGAGCGGCCGTTCCGGGAGATGCGGCCGCTGAGCGGGGAGAGGACGAACCCGATGAGGCCGATGCCGAAGGACAGGGCACCGGCGGTGCCGGCGCTGAGGCCGAGACCGACCGGCGCGCTCTCCGGCGTCTGCCAGATCATCTGGCCGATGAAGCCCGAGACGCCGAGGGTGCCGAAGGAGACCAGGGCGGTCGCGACGAGGGTCAGGCCGAGCTTGCGGTCGAAGAAGAAGCGGATGTTGATCAGCGGGGAGTCGACGCGCAGCTCCCAAGCGACCCAGGCGGCCAGGACCACGAGGCCGCCGAGGACGAAGCCGATGGTCTCGCCGCTGGTCCAGCCCCACTCGCTGCTCTCGTGGATGCCGTACAGGACGAGCGCGATGCCCGGGGCGAACAGGACGCCGCCGAGCCAGTCGACCTTCTCCAGCCCCGCCTTGGACTTCGGCCGGGGCAGGAAGCACGCGCCGATCGCGCTGACCGCCGCGAGGGCCGCGGCGACGACGAAGATGTAGTGCCAGCCCCAGGCGTCGACGATGTTGCCTGCGACGATGTTGCCTGCCGCGCCGCCCCACATGGCCGCGCCCGCCACGATGGCGACGGCCACCGGCAGGTTCTTCTGCGGCACGTTCTCGCGCAGGACGCCGATGCACAGCGGGATCAGACCGCCCGCGAGCCCTTGGACCGCCCGGCCGACGATGATCATCTCCAGGCTGCCCGCGGCGAGGCTGATCACCGATCCGATGATGGACGCGGCGAGCACGACGATGAGGACGTTGCGGCGGCCGAAGGCGTCGCCGAGCTTGCCGCTGATGGCCGCGGACGCCGCGCCCACCAGGAGGAAGCTGGTGAGGACCCATCCGGCGTCGCCGGGGGTGGTGTGGAAGTCCTTGATGAACACCTGCGGGCCGAAGCGCCGATCAGCCAGGTCGATCTGGTCGACGGGCGGCGGCTCTGGGTGCTGACACGGCACGAGCACGTGCGCGCGATGCTCAGCGACACCCGGTTCAGCTCGGACCGCCGGGACCCCCGGCACCCGAGCCACACCCCTTACATGAGCGGGCACCGCCAGCAGCTGATCGAGATGGATCCGCCGGACCACACGCGGCTGAGGCGCTCCATCGTCGGCGAGTTCACCGTGCAGCGCCTGGCGAAGTGGCGTCCGCGCATCCAGGAGATCGTCGACGAGGCCATCGACGCCATGCTCGCGGGCCCCGCGGAAGTGGACCTCGTCGAGGCGCTCTCCCTGCCGGTGCTCTCGGTCGCCACGCTGCTCGACAAGCGGGAGCACCTCGCGGCGCTGCGCGACGACCCGCGGCTCACGGTCGGCGCGGTGGAGGAGCTGCTGCGCTACTTCACCATCGCCGAGATCGGCGCCGCACGGCTGGCCACCGAGGACGTCGAGATCGGCGGCGTGCTGATCCGCGCCGGCGAGGGCGTCCTCGGCCTCACGAACACCGCCAACCGGGACGCCTCAGTCTTCCCCGAGCCCAACGACATCGACTTCACCCGCATGGCGCGCAACCATCTCGCCTTCGGGTTCGGACCGCACCAGTGCCTCGGCCAGAACCTCGCCCGCCTGGAACTGGAGATCGTCCTGGCCACCCTCGTGCGCCGCATCCCCACGCTCCGCCTCGCGACGCCGTTCGACGAGATCCCCTTCAAGGAGGACGGCCCCAACTACGGCGTCTTCGAACTGAAGGTGGCGTGGTGACCATGCGCATCATCGCCCACCAGGACCGGTGCGTCGGCGCGGGCCAGTGCGTGCTCGTCGACCCTGCGGCCTTCGACCAGAGCGACGACGACGGAACCGTCATCGTGCTGCGCCCCGAGCCGCGGACCGACGCCGAGATCGGCCGAGCGAGGGAAGCGGTCAACGTCTGCCCCGGGCGGACCCTCTCCTTGGAACCGTAGCGCTCGACCGGAGGCACTCCAGACGAGGCGAATCCGCGCAGCGCTCGGCGACGGTGCTCACCTCTCCGTCGACGCCTGGCGGGGCCCGGCTTCCGCGCGTTCCGGTCCGTCGAGGTCAGGCGGAGCCGGGGCGGGCGGAAGCCGCGTGGCCGAGGGCGTCGTAGCTGGTGGCGAGGAGGTGGGCGCGCCAGGCGGAGGTCTTGCCCGCCTGGTGGGCGACCAGGACGAGGATCGACGGGGCGGTCAGCGCGTCGGTGTCGAGGGCGGCGACGAAGGTCAGCGCGAGCGCCACCAGGCCGGGCCTGGCGAGCTTCCCCTGCGGGCCTCCGGCTTCGCGCACACCGCGCCGGAGGGCACCCGCACCGACCCGACCACCCGAAACGGAGCACGACCATGGAAGCCTGGCAGTTCACCGACACCGGCAAGCCGCTGGAACTCGTCGAGGTGCCCGACCCGGTGCCGGGCGCGGGCGAGGTCGTCGTCGACGTCCGCACCTCCGGGCTCTGCCACTCCGACATCTCGATCATGCAGCACCCGGCCGCCAAGCAGGCGCTGCCGTTCACGCCGCTGGCCCTCGGCCACGAGATCGCCGGCGTCGTCTCGGCCGTCGGCCCCGACGTGACCGAATGGAAGACCGGCGACCGCGTCGGCGTCTGGGCGACGCCCCGCACCGGCACCATCCCCGGCTACACCCGCCACGGCGGCTAAGCCGAACGCCACCTCGCCCCCGCCACCGACCTCACCGCCCTGCCCGACGGCCTCGACTTCGCGCTCGGCTCCGTCGGCACCGACGCCGGCCTCACCGCCCACCACGCCATCGTCGGCCGCGGCCAGGTCCGCGCGAGCATGAAGGTCGGGATCATCGGCATCGGCGGCCTCGGCCAGATCGGCGCCCGGATCGGCGTCCTGCACGGCGCCGAGGTCCACGTCGCCGAGCCGAAGCGCGACGTCTGGCACCTCGCCGAGAGCGTCGGCACCGCCTCCGTCGTCGCCGGCGCCAACGGCGGCACCGGCAAAGAAGCCGCAGCACGCCTCGCCGCGGCCGGCACCCACGTCGTCATGGCGGTGCGGACGCCCGCCAAGGGCGAGCAGGCCCGCACCGACATCCTCGCCCGGAACCCCGAAGCACAACTGGAGGTCCGCCGCGTCGACCTCGCCGACCTCGCCTCGGTGCGAACGTTCACCGACGGCCTCCTCACCGACGGCACCCCGGTCGACGTCCTGGCCAACAACGCCGGAGTGATGGCCCCGCCGACCCGGATGACGACCGACGCCACCGCCCGACTCTGGACCCTCACCCAGAACCCGCACCGACCCTAGAGGCGGCCGTGCGTGTCCTGTCGGTGGCGGCGGGCGGTCTGCGCGATGATCCCCTGACCGGCTCGCCGGCCGGTCAGGGGATCATCCAGGGGGCGAGGGGCGGGTATGGGCAGGGTGCAGGGGCGGGTCGCGATCGTGACCGGGGCGGCGCGGGGCATGGGGGCGTGCCATGCGCGCGTGCTGGCGGCCGAAGGGGCACGGGTGGTGCTGACCGACGTGGACGCGGCGGGCGCGGAGGTGGCCGCGGGGATCGGCGACGCGGCCCTGTTCGTCCGGCACGACGTGCGGAGCGCCGACGACTGGGCGCGGGTCGTCGCGGCGGCCGAAGGCGCGTTCGGGTCCGTGGACATCCTGGTGAACAACGCGGGCACGGCGGTGCACGAGCCGATCGAGAGCATGAGCGAGGAGCGGTTCCGGCGCGAGTGGGAGGTGAACACCCTCGGTGTCTTCCTCGGCATGAAGGCAGTCGCCGGTCCGATGGCGCGCGCCGGGCGGGGCTCGATCGTCAACATCTGCTCGATCTCCTCGCTGGTCGGCGAGGCCGGCGCGGTGGGGTACACCGCGTCGAAGTTCGCCGCCTACGGGATGACGAGGGTCGCGGCCAAGGAGTTCGGCCCCAAGGGCATCCGGGTGAACTCGGTGCATCCGGGGCCGATCGACACGCCGATGCTGCATGACGCCCCGGGGAGCGAAGAGGCGATCCTGATGATGAAGGAGATGTCGCCGCTCGGCCGGATCGGCGCACCGGAGGACGTCAGCGCCGTGGTCCTGTTCCTTGCCTCCGACGACGCCGGATACGTCACCGGATCGGGGTACGTCGTGGACGGCGGCCTGCTCGCCTGAGCGGCAGGCCGCCGCGTCCTACAGGCCGAGCAGGCGCGCCGCGTCCCGGGCACGAAGGACACCGCACAGGTCGCGCAGCGCGGCGCCGGTACGGGCGACGTCGGCGTCGGTGAGCCGGATCGACGGCTCGAAGCGGAGCGTGTGCACGGCGCTGGCCGTCGGGAAGATGCGGATCGCGTGGGCGCGCATGAGGTACCCGGAGGCGAAGTAGCCGAACATGCCGGCCCGCTCGCGGATCTCGGGCGCGGGCGACCCGGACTGGTCGTGGAACTCCAGTCCGGCCATCAGTCCTCGGCCTCGGACGTCCTTGACGACGTCCGGGAACTCGGCCTGGACGGCGCGGAGCTCCGCCATCAGGGCCGCGCCCCTCGCGGCGGCAAGGCGGTAGGCGGCGCCGCCGTCCGCCTCCAGGAGGTCGATGACCTTTCCCGCGATCCGGGTGGAGAAGCCGTCCTTCGCATAGGTCGAGCTGTGGATCAGGTCGAAGTCACGGCGGTACCGCGAGGCGCGCACGAGGGTCACCGCGGCTTTGGCGACGCCGCCCCCGAGGCTTTTGGCGAGGGTGTAGTAGTCGCCCCGCAGGCCGATTCCCGCGCTGGCGAAGAACGAGCCCGACCTGCCCATGCCGGACTGGACCTCGTCGATGACGATCGGGCAGCCGACCGACCCGCAGACATGCTGGATGCGCCGCGCGGTCTCCTCGGTGAGGACCCTGATGCCCGCCTCCCCCTGGATGGGTTCCAGGACGAACGCGCAGAAGACCGGCACGTCGCGTTCGACGACGCGGACGACTCCGGCGTCGAGTGCGAAGTCGCACACCGTCCTGCGCTCGCCCTCGACGATCCGCGCGAGCTCCCCGGGACGGTCCGCCGGGACGAACCTGCACTGCGCGGCCAGCGAGCTGAAGGGCGTCCGGAAGGACGGGTTGTGGGTCAGCTGGACGCTCCCGACGAGCTTGCCGTGGAAGGAGCCCTCCAGGGCCAGCAGGACCGGAGGCGCGGACAGGCGCTCGGCTTCGATGCGCTCGGCGGCTTCGAACAGACCGGTTTCCGCGCCTTCGACGCCGAGGGCGGCGAGAGCACCGTCCGCCAGGACCGCGCTTCCGTCGGCCAGTGCCGTCCTTGCCTTCTCCCGGTTCTCGCGCAGGACGTCGCGGAGTTCGGCGAGCCGCGTCACCCTGTCGAGTTCGGCGTGCTTGAGGGCGATCTCGTTGGCCTCGGCGCCGCTGTTGGCGAAGACCGCGAAGTAGGGTTCGGGCTCGCCGGACTCGCGCTCCAGGATGCGGTTGAGCCGCCGAGCCACCGCGTCGGCGTAAGGGTGGAGCGAGAACTGGGCGTACACCGGCACTCGGGCGTCCAGAAGGGACCGGGCGTAGGCGACGACGTCGGGATCGTGGTGGCCGAGGATCGTGGCGCCGAAGGCCCCGACCAGGTCGAGGACCGCCTTCTCCGCGCCCTGCCCGTCGCGGTGGTAGAGGGTGTCTCCCTCCGCCCGCACGTATTCGACGGCGAGGCCCAGGGCGGCAAGGGTCTCGGCCATGTGCGGCTCGGCGAGATCGATGTCGGCAGGGCCCGACGCGGCCGGGTGTGTTCCGGACGGGTCGGGCACGGCGGTCACGGCAGCGGATGACATGGGTGGTGGCTCCTTCGTGCGGCGGTTCACAGGCTCTGGTCGATGAACGCGAACAGTTCGTCGTCGGTCGCCGAGTCCAGGTCGGCGGGTCCGGCGGTCCTTCTCGCGGGGGTGCCGACGGGTGCGCCCAGGCGGTCGAGGACCGCGCGGAGGCGCTCGGCGACCAGGCGGCGTTCGGTCTCGTCGGCGGGCGGTTCGGCGAGCGCCTCCTCCAGCGCGCCGAGTGCGGCCAGGCGCGCGCGGGCGGCCAGCCGGGCCCTCAGGTGGGCGGCGACGGCGGCCGGCGTCGGGTGGTCGAACACCAGCGTCTCGGCGAGATCCACCCCGGTCGCGTCGCTGAGGCGTTCTTGGAGTTCCAGCGCGGTGATCGAATCGATCCCGGCGCTGGCGAACGAGCGCTCGGCGCTGATCGGCTCGGCGCCCTCCCGGCCGAGGACCGCGGTCGCCTCGGCACGCACCAGGGTGAGAAGGTCGCCGGGGCGGACCGCCTGTGGCTCGGAACCGGTCGGCACGGCCCTCGGGCGACGCGGCTCGACCAGGTCCCGGAACACGGCGGGCAGCCTGCCCGCGTCGGCCTGCCCGCGCAGCGCCGGCAGGTCCGGGGCGATCGGGAGGAGCACGGCGTGCTGGCGGGTCCGGCCTAGCGCGGTGTCCAGCAGCCGCAGGCAGTCCGGCGCGGCGACCGGGCGCAGGCCAGTGCGGGAGAGGCGCTCCAGGTCGGCGGCCCCGAGCCGCGCGCCCATGCCGCCCGCGACGTCCCAGAGGCCCCAGGCCAGGGACGTGGCGGGCAGGCCCCGCGCCCGGCGGGCGTGCGCGATCCCGTCGAGGAAGGCGTTGGCCGCGGCGTAGTTCGCCTGTCCGGCCGTGCCCAGCACGCCGGCGACCGACGAGAAGAGGACGAAGGCGTCGAGGGGCAGGCCGCGGGTCAGTTCGTCGAGCCACACCGCGGCGTCGGCCTTCGCCCGGAAGACCCGGTCAAGGCGGCCCGCGTCCATCGCCCCGACGGCCCCGTCGTCCAGGACGCCCGCGGCGTGGATCACGGCGGTCAGCGGAGCGTCGTGCGGGACGCGGCCCAGCAGCGCCCGCACCTGCGCCCGCTCCGCGACGTCGCAGGCGGCGATCTCGACCCGGGCGCCGAGCGCGCGAAGCTCCGCGCGGAGTCCTGCCGCGCCCTCCGCGGCCTCGCCCCGGAGGGACGCCAGCAGCACGCCGCGCACCCCGTGCGCCGACACGACGTGCCGGGCCACCAGCCCGCCCAGCGCCCCGGTGCCCCCGGTGATCAGGACAGTGCCGCCCGAACCGAGACGCCCCGGCGCCTCCGGCTGCGCCGCCCGGCGGAGCCGGGGAGCCCACACCGCGCCGCCGCGGACAGCGATCTCCGGTTCGTTCGCCGCGGCCGCTGCGGCGAGCACGGCGAGCGGTACTCCGTCGTGCTCACCGACATCGGCGAGCACGAACCGGCCGGGGTGCTCCCGCTGCGCCGCCCGCACCGCCCCCCGGACCGCGGAGCCGACGGGGTCGACGTCCTCCCCGTCGGCGACGGCCACCGCGCCCCGGGTCGCCACGACGAGACGCCTCCCCCGGGTACCGGCATCGGCACCGGCATCGGCAAGGAACGCCCTGACCGCGTCGAGCACCCGGTTGACCGCCGCCCGCGCCCGGACCGGATCCGAAGACGCCCCGCCCTCTTGCGGCATCAGCACCGGCACTGCGCCCGCGGCGACCGCCGCGAGATCCCGCGCGTCCGTCATGGCGACCGCCGGGGGCCCGCCACCGGCCGTCTCCACGAGCTTCCAGCCGATATGGAAGAGGCCCGGCGCCCCGTCCCCGCCCGCAGACCCGCCAGACCCGGGCCCCGCGTCCGCGGAGCTCCACCAGTACCGGCGGCGCTGGAAGGCGTAGGTCGGCAGCGGCACCCTCCGCCCCCTCCCGCCCAGCACCGGCGCGAAGTCGGCCTTCGCGCCCAGGACGAACGCCTCCGCCAGCGCACGAACGAAGGCTCCGTCGTGGCCTCCCCCGCACACGGCCGCCTCCGACCCGCCCAGGGACTCCCGCACGACGGACGCCGCGGGATCCGCCCCGATCGCGACGAACACGCCGAACCCTCGCGCCGCCAGCGTCCGTGCCGCGGCCCCCGGCTCCGCCGGCGCCCCGAACCGGTGCCGGCCGCCGGTGCCGCTCACCCAGCCGCCGTCCGCCGCGCAGTACCACGGCACCTCGGGACCGCGAACGACGACCGCGCCCCCCACCGGGTCAGCGGCCGATTCCGGCGAGGTCCGCTGCGGCGGAGGGGCGGAGGGGCTGGTGGTGCCGGATGCCGCGGCGAGGCGGGCGGCGTCCGCGAGGGAAAGGGCGCCGGAGACGCAGGCCGCCGCGATCTCCCCCACTCCGGTGCCCAGGACGGCGTCCGGACGCACGCCGTGAGCCCCCCAGAGGGCGGCGAGGGAGAGCATCAGGGCGAAGTCCCTGGGCCGGACGGTCTCCGGGCCGTCCCATGCGGCCGGGTCGGCGGGATCGGACAGGTAGGGGGCCAGCGCGGCGCGGCACTCGGCCATGCGGGCGGCGAAGGCGGGCTCCGCCGACCATGCCGGGTCGGCAGGCCAGGTCGAGGCATCCCCCGCGAAGACGAAGACGGTCCTGCCGGGCCCGCACGTCCCCGGGCCGACCAGCGGTGCGGCTTCGCGGCCTTCGGCGAGCGCGCGCAAGCCGTCGAGGGCCTGTTCCCGGTCCGCCGCCAGGACCACCGCGCGGTGCTCCCACACGGTTCTGGCCGTCGCGGATCTGGCCAGGTCGGCCAGCCCGACCCCCGCGTCCAGGGCCGACGCGAACCGCTCGGCCTGCTCGGCCAGGGCACGGGCCGACCGGGCCGACACGACCACCGGCACCGGCCCGTCCGCGGCCTCCGCAGCGGGTTCCGGCAGGGCCTCCTCCGGGGCCTGTTCGAGGATCACATGGGCGTTGGTGCCGCTGATGCCGAAGGACGACACCGCGGCGCGCCGAGGGCGCCCGCGGTCGGGCCAGGCGAGCCGCTCGGTCAGCAGGGCGACCGAGCCCGACGACCAGTCGATCCTCGCGGACGGGCGGTCGACGTGCAGGGTGCGGGGCAGGACGCCGCGCCGCAGGGCGAGCGCCATCTTCGCCACCCCCGCGACTCCGGCCGCGGCCTGGGTGTGGCCGACGTTCGACTTCAGCGACCCCAGCAGCAGCGGATCGCTCCGATCCGCCCCGTACACGGCGAGCAGGGCCTCGGCCTCGATCGGATCGCCGAGGACGGTGCCGGTGCCGTGCGCCTCGACCGCGTCGACGTCGGCGGGCGACAGCCCCGCGTCGGCCAGCGCTCGGCGGATCACCCGCTGCTGGGAGGCGCCGTTCGGGGCGGTCAGCCCGTTCGACGCGCCGTCCTGGTTGACGGCCGAGCCCCGGATGAGCGCCAGCACGTCGTGCCCGGACCGTCGGGCGTCCGACAGGCGCTCCAGCACCAGGACGCCGGAGCCCTCCGCCCAGCCGGTGCCGTCGGCGGCGTCGGCGAAGGACTTGCACCGTCCGTCCGGCGCGAGCCCGCGCTGCCGCGAGAACTCCGCGAAGCCCTCCGGCCCCGCCATCACCGTGGCGCCCCCCGCCAGCGCCATCGTGCACTCGCCCGCCCGCAGGGCCCGGACGGCGAGATGCAGCCCGACGAGGGACGACGAGCACGCGGTGTCGACGACCAGGGCCGGGCCGCGCAGCCCGAGCAGGTAGGCGAGACGCCCTGCGGCCATGCTCGTCAGCCCGCCGGTCGCGCGATAGCCGTCGAGGTCCGCGCGGGCCGGAAGGCGTTCGGTGTACCCGTTGGCGAACAGGCCGAGGAAGACGCCCACGTCGGACCCGCTCAGCGAAACCGGGTCGATGCCCGCGTGCTCCAGCGCCTCCCAGGAGGTCTCCAGGAGCAGGCGCTGCTGCGGGTCCATGGCCAGCGCCTCGCGCGGCGCGATCTGGAAGAACTCTGCGTCGAACAGCGCGGCCTCGCGCAGGAACCCGCCGTGCCGGGTGCACGGGCCGCCGGGCGAGCCGGGGTCGTGAAGGGCCGCCAAGTCCCAGCCCCGGTCCTCCGGGAACTCCGAGATCGCGTCGCCGCCCCGCTCCAGCAGCTCCCACAGCGCCTCAGGACCGCTCACCCCGCCCGGCAGCCGCACGCCCATCCCGACGATCGCGATCGGCTCTCCGGACGGGGCCGCGGCCAGGTCCCGGCGGACGGACCCGCCCTGGAGCCCTGACCGGAGGCGCTCGGTGACTGCGGCCGGGGTGGGATGGTCGAAGACGAGGGACGCGGGCAGCGCGAGCCCCGTCTCCGCGGCCAGGCGGTCGCGGATGTCCACGGCGGCGAGCGAATCGACGCCCAGGTCGGCGAACGCGGCCCCGGTGCGCAGCCCCGGCGGAACGTACCCCAGCGCGGCGACGGTCGCGCCTTCCACGAGCTCTTCGAGCCGCAGCCCGGCGGACGGCGGCGCCGCGAACCCGGGGGCCGGACACGGTCCAGCGGGCAGCAGGGCCCGCAGTGCCGGCAGGTCGATCTTGCCCGCGGCGTTGCGCGGCAGCGCCTCGACCAGGTGCAGGCGCACAGGCAGCTTGTAGGAGGCGAGCCGGGGCGCGGCGTAGGAGCGGACGCCGTCCAGTGTGGGTTCCGCGCCCTCGGCCGGGACCGCGACGGCGACGACCGCCTCGCCCCGCGTCTCGTGCGCGACCCCGGTGACCGCGACCTCCGCGAGGTCCGGGCATCCGGCCAGGGCGCGTTCGACCTCGGCGGGATAGACGTTCTCGCCGCCCGTGATGACCATGTTCTTCAGGCGGTCGACGAGGTAGAGGTGGCCGTCTCCGTCGAGTTCGCCGATGTCCCCGCTGTGGAACCAGCCGTCGGCGAACGCCTCGGCGTCGGCCTCGGGAGCCCGCCAGTACCCCGCGGTGACGTTCGGGCCGCGTACGCAGACCTCGCCGCGCACCCCCGGCTCGGTGATCGCCGCGCGGGTGGCCGGGTCGGCCAGCCGGATCCGGGTGAAGGGCATGGCAGGGCCCGCCGACCCGGTCTTGCGCAGGGTCTGGTCGGCCGGCAGGAGCGTCGCGAACGGCGCGGTCTCGGTGAGCCCCCACGCCTGCCGGAGCAGCACGCCCCGCGCCGCGTACTCCTCGATCAGCGCGGGCGGCACCGGCGCGCCCGCCACCACCGCGGTGTGCAGCGCGGACAGGTCGGCTTCGGCGAAGCCCGGCGTGCGGGCCACCGCCGAGTACACCGACGGCACGCCGAGGAGCGTGCCGACCCGGTGCCCGACGAGGTCCGCCAGGACCACGTCCGGATCGAACGCCCGGCGCAGGACCGTCGTCCCGCCGTGGGCGAGCGTGCGCAGGGTGAAGGAGTTCAGGCCGCCGATGTGGAACAGCGGGGTGGCGACCAGGTTGACCTCGCGGCCGGTCGTGCCGGTGGCCCAGCCGACGTTCGCGCCGTTCCACCAGAGGTTCCCGTGGGTGAGCCGGACGCCCTTGGCCCGCCCTGTCGTCCCTGAGGTGTACAGGAGGACCGCCAGGTCGTCGGCCTTGCATGCCACGGGTTCCCGCGGCGGGCCGGCCTCGGCCAGTGCGGCGCGCAGCGGCGTCCAGGACCGCCCCGTGAGGCCGGCGGGGCCGGCCGGGCCCGCCGCGGGGTCGTCGTCGACGAGCAGCAGGCGCAGGTGCCCCGCCGCGCGGACCGCCTCGACCGGGGCGACGTGCCCGGGCTCCACGACGAGGGTGTGCGGGTCGCAGTCGGCGAGGACCTCCCCGAGCTCGTCCGGCCGCAGCAGGTGGTTCACCGGGACGAACACCGCGCCCAGCCACGCGCAGGCCAGGTAGGCCGCGAGCAGGGTCGGGCTGTTGCGCCCGAGGTAGGCGACGCGGCAGCCCCGGGCCGCCCCGCCGGCGGCGAGCACCGCGGCGAGGCGCCCCGCCCGGTCCACGAGGGCCGGATAACCGATCTCGGTGCCTTCGTACCGCAGCGCGGGACCGGCGCAGGACCGGCCGGCCTGCCCGTGCACGGCGGGCACCGGGCTGAGATCAACACGCATTGCCACCTCCAGGGTCGTCACAGGGTCGTTCCAGGGGCTCGCCACAGGCCCGCCGCAAGGCTCATCACGGGGCCGGGACGCCTTCCCGGGCCCGGTCGGCGTGCCGTGGAGCCGCGGGCAGGTAACCCGAGGCGACGAAGAACTCCACGGACTTCGCGAACAGCCCGCCGTCGAGGGGCGGGCACACTATGCCGGTGCCCGAGAGCGCCTTCTCGGTCTCCGTCACATCGACCGGCGGGGTGCCTATCCCCCCGTCCAGGATCCGCAGGAAGACGTCGAGCAGGGGCCGGACCGCGTTGCCGGGGTCGTCCAGCACCGCGGCCCGCCAGGACGCCGGGTCCTGCTCGGGGATCCGGTAACCCGCCGCCCTGAGGCGGTCCACGAGATCGAGGTACGCGACGCCCTGCTCGGCGTACAGATGGAAGGTCCGCCCGGCGGCCTCCGGTCTGCGGGACAGCTCCAGGATCGCCGCGGAGGCGTAGTCCACCGGCACCATGTGCACGGTCCCGGACAGGCCGGCGGGCGCCCCGCCGGCCTGGATCATGCCCTTGAGGCTCAGCCACACGAAGTCGCGCGTCTGGCAGGCGCCGCCCGCCCGGTCGCCCCACAGGAAGTCGGGCCGGTACACCGTCACGGGCAGCCCCCGCTCGCGTGCGATCCCGATGACCTGCTCGGCCGCCCACTTGCTCTGCCGGTACCCGTTCGACAGCGCTTCCGGCGGGCCCACCGGGTCGCCCGCGGCGAACGGCGCGCGGCGTTCCGGCGCGTCGCGGAACACCCCCGTGCTGGACACGTAGTGCACCGGGACGGTCCGGTGCCGGGCCGCCAGCCGCAGGATCTCGCGGACGCCTCCGACGTTGGCGGCTTCGAGCGCCGCGTAGGGCAGGAGCCAGTTGACCGCGGATCCCGCGTGGTAGACGGCGTCCGCGCGCCGCGCGAGGTCGTCGAACTCCGCTTCGGCGAGGCCGAGGCGCGGCGCGGCGAGGTCCCCGGCGACGACCGCGAGCCGCGCCGGATCGACCTGGTCGGCGATCCGGTACCACGCGAGGTTCTCGCGCAGCCGCCGCTCGGCGTCCGCCCGGTCGGCGCCGCGCACCAGGCAGTGGATCCGGGCGCGCGTCGTGCGCATCAGGTCGCGGAGCAGGAACGCGCCGAGGAATCCGGTCGCGCCGGTCAGCAGGACCTCGCCCGGGTCACCGACCGCGCGGTCCACCGCGCGGGCGGGCCGCACGTCCTCGTCGAGGTGGACCCCGGCGGCGAAGTCGACGGTGCGGGCGGACGCCGTGCCGAGCAGTTCGGCGCACAGCCGGTCGGCCAGCTCCGCCGGGGTGGGGTGCTCGAAGACGACCGAGGCGGGCAGCCGGACCCCGGTCGCGGCGGCGAGCCGGTTGCGCAGGTCGACGGAGATGCGCGAGTCGAAGCCGAGGTCGGTGAAGAGGCTGCCGGGGCCGACCGCGTCCGGGCCCGCGTGGCCGAGCGCGAGCGCGGCCTCGGTGCGGACGACGCCGAGCACGAGCGCGTGCCCGCCCTCTGCGGGCAGATCCGCCAGCCGCTCGGCCAGCGGCTCGGCTCCGGCGGCGCCCTCGCGCACGTCCCGTCGGCCCGTGTTCCGG
Organism: Actinocorallia aurea; assembly: GCF_054783995.1. Taxonomy (NCBI): domain Bacteria; kingdom Bacillati; phylum Actinomycetota; class Actinomycetes; order Streptosporangiales; family Thermomonosporaceae; genus Actinocorallia; species Actinocorallia aurea. Next base: position 115,844 of record NZ_BAAGPQ010000028.1, on the reverse strand, counting down.
GCCAGGTCGCCGAACAGCAGGGATGCCGTGCCGCGTCCGGCGCGCAGTACCGCCAGGTCCATCGGGGTGGCCACGAGGGCGGCCGGCGCCTCGCCGAGGGCCGTGTCGAGCATGCGCGGGCCGGTGGCCGCGGTGACGGGGCGCAGGCCGGAGCGGGCCATGCGGGCCCGGTCGGCCTCGCTGAGCCCCTCGTCCATGCCGCCGACGCCCTCCCACAGGCCCCAGGCGAGCGACGTCGCGGGCAGGCCGAGTCCGGCCCGGTGCTCGGCGAGCGCGTCGAGGAAGGTGTTGGCCGCCGCGTAGTTCGCCTGCCCGGCGCCACCGAGGACGCCGCCGATGGACGAGAACAGCACGAAGGCCGACAGGTCGTGGCCGCGCGTCAGGTCGTGCAGGTGCCATGCGGCGTCCGCCTTGGGCCGCAGCACGGCGCCGAGCCGCTCGGCGCTCATCGCGGTGATCAGCCCGTCGTCGTGGACGCCGGCGGTGTGCACGACGGCGCTGAGCGGGCGGGGGATCGCGGCGAGGAGGCCGGCGAGGGCCGCGCGGTCGGCGAGGTCGCAGGCGGTGACGGTCACCTCGGCGCCGAGCCCGGTGAGCTCGGCGGCCAGGGCGGCCGCGCCGGGCGCTTCGGGACCGCGGCGGCTCACCAGCAGCAGATGGCCGACGCCATGGGCCCGGACCAGGTGCCGCGCGAACAGGCCGCCCAGGGCACCCGTGCCCCCGGTGATCAGCACCGTGCCGTCCCGCCGCCACACCTCGCGCACGGGGGCGGCACCGGCCCCGAGACGGGCCAGGCGCGGTACCAGCACCCGGCCGCCGCGGACCGCGGCCTGCGGCTCGCCGGACGCCGCGAGCGCGGGCAGGGCCGTCGCCGACGCCGGATCGCCGTCCAGGTCGACCAGGCTGATGCGGCCCGGCATCTCGGTCTGCGCCGACCGCAGCAGGCCCCAGATCGGGGCGGACACCAGGTCGGACACCCCGCCGGGCTCCGTCGCCACCGCGCCCCGCGTCACCACGACCAGCGGCAGCTCGGCGGCCCGCTCGTCCCGGGCCCACGCCCGGACGAGCTCCAGAGCCCGGCGCGTCGCGTCGTGGACGCGGGCGGGAACGTCGCCGCCCGGCGGGTAGAGGAAGGGGACGACCAGGGCCTCGCCTCCGGCGGTCGCGCGGAGCGCCGCGTCCAGGCCGCCGAACACCGCGGGATCGCCCAGCGCGGCGCGCACTTCCTGGCACGGCAGGGCCGATTCGCCCGCGCTGTCCAGGAGGATCCAGCGCCCGTCGCCTCCCCGGGGAATGAGGGCCACGGGATGCCACGCGATCCGGAACAGCGCGTCGCGGGCCCCCGACCGCACCGCCTCCACTTCCTCCGCCGCGACCCGGCGAACACCGAAGGCGCCGAGGGACGCCACGGGCCTTCCGGTCGGGTCCGCCACGCGCACCGTCCCGTCGGCGCCGAGCCGGGCGCGGACGGCGGTCGCGCCGACCGCGTGCAGACGGACGTCACGGCACCGGTCCACCTCGCCCGGCGCGCCCGCGCAGCGCAGCACGGCGTCCAGCAGCGCGGGGTGCAGCCCGAACCCGTCCGCGGGGGTACCGGGAGGCAGGACGGCTTCGGCGTACACGTCGCCGCCGTCGCGCCACACGGCCGTCAGGCAGCCCGCCTCCTCCAAGGCGACGGGCTCGGCACCGGGGGGCGGCCAGGCGGTGAGGTCCCACGCGGGTCCGCCGGCGCCGCGGCGCACCGTGCCGGAGGCGAAGGCCGTCCACTCAGGGCAGTCCCCGGCCCCGCCCGCGTGGACCGTGAACCCGCGTCCGCCCGTCGCGTCCGGCGGGCCGATGACGAGCTGGAGCCGCAGGGCCCCGCGTTCGGGCAGCACGACGGGGCCCGGCAGCACGAGCTCGTCGACGACGGCGCACCCCACCTCGTCGCCCGCCCGCACCAGGAGGTCGAGCAGCACCGCGGCCGGGAGGACGGGAGAGCCGGACAGAGTGCGCAGCCAGGGCGCCGACCGGGCGGACACCGTCGCGGTGCAGACCACCTCGTCGCGGGCCGCCAGGACGACGGGCGGGCCCGCGAAGGGATGCCCGCCCTGTTCCGCAGGCCCCTCCGGGGATTGCCGCAGCCAGTAGCGCTCACGCTGGAACGGGTAGGTCGGCAGCTCGACCGGGCGGGCGCCGCTTCCGGCGAAGAACGCGGGCCAGCAGACCCCCGTGCCGCGGACGTGCAGCGCGCCCAGCGCGCGGACGGCGCAGCGCGCCTCGGGCTCCCCGTGGCGCAGCGCGGGGATCACCGCCGCCTTCTCCGCACCGGTCTCGGCCATCGACGCCAGCACGTCGCCGGGCCCGATCTCGAGCAGCGTCGTCGCGCCGAGGGACTCCAGCGTCCGCACCGCGTCGAGAAAACGCACCGGACGGCGCACCTGCTCTGCCCAGTAGTCCGCCGACGTCCACCGGTCACCCGGCTCCGCCCGCCCGGTCACCGTCGACACGATCGGAACACGCGGCGGGCGGAAGTCCAGACCGCGCAACGCCGAGCGGAACTCCTCGACGATCGGGTCCATGCGGGGCGAGTGCGAGGCACAGCCGATCGGCAGCCGCTTGACCTGGCGGCCCCTTCCCTCCCAGTGGGCGGCCACCGCGCGCACGGCCTCCTCATCGCCGGAGACCACGACGTCGCGGGGCCCGTTGACCGCGGCGACGACCGCTCCGCCCGCGGCGTCCAGCGTCGGGTGCACCTCGTCCTCGGCGGCCTGGACGGCGATCATCGCTCCGCCGGACACCGAGCGCATCAGCCGTCCCCGGACGGCCACCAGCGCGGCCGCGTCCGGCAGGGACAGGACGCCCGCGACGTGGGCCGCGGTGATCTCGCCCAGCGAATGCCCGACCAGGAGGTCCGGAACCACGCCCCAGCTCTCGAAGAGCCGGTGCAGGGCCACTTCCACCGCGAACGTGGCGGCCAGCGTGGCGTCGATCCGGTCCAGCCCGTCCCCGGACTCGATCACCTGCCGCAGCGGACCCGGCAGATGGACGTCCAGCGCCGCGCAGACCGCGTCGAACGCCTCCGCGAACACGGGAAAGGCCGCGCGCAGTCCCCCGCCCATCCCCGGATGCTGCGCGCCCCCGCCGGTGAACATGAACGCGAGCCGCCCGTCCTGCTCCTGCCCGCGCGACCCGTCCGCGGCCTCCTCGGCGATCCCGCCGAGCCCGAGGATCAGCTCCGCGCGGTCCGCCGCCACGACCGCGGCCCGGTGCGGCAGCGCCGCCCGGGTCGTCGCCGCGGAGAAGGCGGCGTCCAGCAGGCCGACGCCCGGCTGCCCGGCGAGCAGCGCCGCGAGCCGCCGCGCCTGCTCGCGCAACGCCTCGGGCGACTTGGCCGACAGCACGCACGGCACCACCGGGAGCGGCACCGCGGTACCCGTCTCGGCGTCCGCGCCGGGCTCGGGCGCCTCTTCCAGGATCACGTGCGCGTTGGTGCCGCTCACCCCGAACGCGGAGACCGCGGCCCGGCGCGGCCGGTCCGTCCGCGGCCACGGCCGCCGCTCGGTGAGGAGCTCGACGGCCCCGGCCGACCAGTCGACGAGCGGCGTCGCCCGGTCGACGTGCAGGGTGCGGGGCAGGACGCCGTGCCGCAGCGCCTCCACCATCTTGATCACACCGCCCACCCCGGCGGCCGCCGCCGCATGGCCGATGTTCGACTTCAGCGAACCCAGCCAGAGCGGCCGGTCCACCGGACGCGCGGCCCCATAGGTCGCCAGCAAAGCTCCAGCCTCGATCGGATCGCCGAGGCGGGTGCCGGTGCCGTGCGCCTCTACCGCGTCGACGTCGGCGGGTCGCAGGCCCGCGTCGGCCAGGGCCTGGCGGATCACCCTTTCCTGCGCGGGCCCGTGCGGTGCCGCGAGGCCGTTGGACGCGCCGTCCTGGCCCAGCGCCGACCCGCGCAGGAGCGCGAGGACGCGGTGCCCGTCGCGCCGGGCGTCCGACAGCCGCTGCAGCACGAGGAGGCCGGCCCCCTCGGCCCAGCTCGTGCCGTCGGCCGCCGCGGCGAACGACTTGCACCGGCCGTCCGCGGCGAGCCCGCGCTGCCTGGCGAAGTCCACGAACCCGCCCGGCGATCCCATCACCGTCACGCCTCCGGCCAGCGCGAGCGACGACTCGCCCGCGTGCAGGGAGCGCGCCGCCAGGTGCACCGCGACCAGCGAGGACGAGCACGCCGTGTCCACGGTGATCGCCGGGCCCTCGAAGCCGAAAGTGTAGGAGACGCGGCCCGAGGCGACGCTGCCGAACTTGCCCGTCATCAGATGGCCTTCGAGCTCGGTCGGCCCGTGCAGCCCCAGGTAGGACTGCTCCACCGCCCCGACGAAGACGCCCACGGCCGTGCCCCGCAGCGTGGCCGGGTCGAGGCCCGCGTGTTCGAGGGCCTCCCAGGCCGTCTCCAGCAGCACCCGCTGCTGCGGGTCCATCGCGAGCGCCTCGCGCGGCGAGATGCCGAAGAACGCCGCGTCGAACTCCGTCGCGTGCTCCAGGAAGCCGCCTTCGCGGGTGTAGGACGTGCCGGGCGCGTCCGGGTCGGCGCTGTAGAGGCCGTCGAGGTCCCAGCCCCGGTCGGCCGGGAACTCCGTGATGGCGTCGCGGCCTTCGGCGACCAGCCGCCACAGGTCGCCCGCCGAGGCGACCCCGCCCGGGTAGCGGCACGCCATGCCCACGATGACGATGGGCTCCCGCCGCTCCAGCTCGGCGATGCGGCCGCGCGCCCTGCGCAGTTCCCCGGTGACCGACCTCAGGTACTCGGTCAGCCTTTCGTCGTCGGCCATGTCGGTGCCTCGTGTCCTTCCGGGTGCGGCGCAGGAGCCCAGGGCGCCGTATCGCCGAGTTCGCGGTCGATGAGCGCCATGAGTTCGTCGGCCGAGGCCGAGGCGAGGTCGTGCGCGGGGTCGTGCGCGGGGTCGTGCTCAGGGTCCTGGGAGCCGGCCGTGTCGTCCGGGTGGGCGGGCAGCCGGCGCAGCAGTGCCCCGAGCCGGTCGGCGACGGCCCGGCCGTCCTCGCCCGAAGCGGACGCCAGCGCCTCCTCCAGGCGGTCCAGCGCGGCGAGCGCGGGCGACGGCGGTGCTTCGCGGGGCGCGATCCGGGCGAGCAGGAGGTCGGCGAGGGCGGCCGGGGTGGGATGGTCGAAGACCGCGGTCACCGGCAGCCGGAACCCGCAGGCCGCGCCCAGCCGGTTGCGCAGGGCGACCGCCATCAGCGAGTCGAACCCGAGGTCGCGGAACCGCAGCCGGACGTCGACCGCGGCCGGGTCGCGCAGCCCGAGCACGGCGGCCGCCTCCGTGCGCACGAGGTCGAGCACGCGCCGCCCGCGTTCGGCGTCGGTCATCCCGGCGGGCCACCGGGACCCGGCGGTGCCCGCCTTGTCCGTGCGCGCGGCCGGGGCCGGGACGAGGTCCTGGAACAGCCGCGGCGGATCGGCCTGGACCGCCGCGAGATCGAAGGGGGCGACGAGCAGGGCGGGCCGGTCCGCGGCCAGCGCCGCGTCGAGCAGCTCCAGTCCTTCGGCGACCCCGACGGGCAGGAACCCGGCGCGGGCGTACCCGGCCCGGTGGGCGGCCGGCAGCCCCGCGTGGAGACCGCCCTCGACGTCCCAGAGCCCCCACCCCAGTGACGTCGCGGGCAGGCCCCGGGCCCTGCGGTGCTGCGCCAGGCCGTCGAGGAAGGCGTTCGCCGCCGCGTCGCCGGCCTGTCCTGGGCCGCCGAGGACCGAGGAGAGCGACGAGAACAGCACGAACGCCCGCACGTCGGCGTCGCGGGTGAGGTCGTGCAGGTGCCAGGCGGCGTCGGCCTTGGGGCGCAGCGCGGCGGTCAGGCGGTCCGGGGTCAGCGCGGCCGGCAGGCCGCTGTCGGGCACGGCCGGCAGGCCGCTGTCGGGCACGCCCGCGGTGTGCACGATCGCGGTGAGCGGATGGGCCGCGGGCACCTCGGCGAGCAGCGCGGCCAGCGCCTCTCGGTCCGCGACGTCGCAGGCGGCGATCTCGGCGGTCGCGCCGAGTTCCGCGAGGTCGGCGCGCAGCCGTGCGGCGCCGGTGGCCCTCTCGCCGCGGCGGCCGACCAGGAGCAGGCGGGTGACCCCGTGCACGGCGGCCAGATGGCGGGCGACCGCCGACCCGAGCGCACCGGTGCCGCCGGTGATCAGCACGGTGCCGTGCGGTGCCCACGCCGGGGGCCTCCCTCCGGCGGAGACCCGGTTCAGCCGGGGAAGAAGGATGCGGCCGTCGCGCAGGGCGGCCTGAGGTTCCGCAGCGCCGACGAGCGGGGACAGCGCGTCCGGCACGACGTGCTCGGTGTCGGCGTCCACCAGGACGATCCGCCCGGGGTGCTCGGCCTGGGCCGACCGGATCAGGCCCCACAGGGCCGCCGCGCCGGGGTCGGGCGTGTCGGTCTCCGTCGCGGCCACCGCTCCGGTGGTGACGATCACGAGCACCGCTTCGGGCGCGACATCGTCGGCGGTCCAGTCCCGCAGCAGCGCCAGGCACCGGCCGGCCGCCTCGTGCGTCGCGGCGACGGCGTCGGCTCCCCGAACGGGCCCCTGGTACGCCAGGACCGCGTCCACCGGCTCGCCCGCCGCGACGGCCCGGCGCAGCGCGGCGAGATCGTCGTGGCGCCGGACGCCGGGATCCGGGCACGGGCCCAGGGTCGCCCAGGCGACGGGCGCACCGGGCCGCCGCAGGGGGCGGGTGGTCCAGGTCAGGTGGTGCAGCGCGGGCGGACGGGATGCTCCGGCGAGGTCCGCGCGAGCGATCTCGCGGACCTCGACCGACGCGACGGACCCGACCGGCGCGCCGTCCCGGTCTGTCAGCAGCGCGGACACCGCTCCCCCGCCGATCGGGGTGTGCAGGGCGCGCACCGCCCGGCCGCCCGCGCGGTGCGTCCGCGCTCCGCGCCACTCCATGGCGAGGCGCGGTGGGCCCGCGTCGGCGGCCGGTTCCAGCAGCAGCGGATGCACGGCGAAGTCTCCGGTCTCCGCCGCGTGCTCCTGCGAAAGCATGATCTCCGGGGAGCCGGGGGCCTCCTCGAACGGCGCGGGGGCATCGTCCTCCGCGCGCAGCACCCCCGTGGCGAGGGCCGTCCACCCGCCTTCTCCTTCCGGCCTCGCGTGCACGGTGACGGGACGCCCTCCGCTCTCGTCCGGCGCGCCGATCGCGACCTGGAGCGGGACCTCGCCGTCTGCGGTGAGGGCGAGCGGGGCATGGACCGTCAGCCGCTCCACGACCGGGCAGCCCGCCGCGCCGCCCGCCCGCAGCGCCAGGTCCAGCAGGACGGAGCCCGGCAGGACCGGGACGCCGAACCTGACGTGTGCGGCGAGCCAGGGCGCCGCCCGCAGGGAGAGGCTGCCGGTGAAGACCGTCTCGTCGCGGCCCGCCAGGGCGACGGCGGGGCCCAGGAACCTGTGCGCACCAGCCTCCGCGGGGAGGGCGGCCGGGCGCAGCCAAAGGCGTTCGCGCTGGAACGGATAGGTCGGCAGATCGACGCGGCAAGCCCCGGTCCCGGCGAAGAGGCGCGCCCAGTCGACGTCCACACCGCGCGTGTGCAGCCCGCCGACCGCTTCCATGAGCGCGCGCGCCTCGGGTTCCCCGTGGCGCAGGGCCGGGATCGCCACGGCCTCCGCCGCGCCGGTCTCGGCCATCGAGGCCAGCACGTCGCCGGGCCCCACCTCCAGCAGCGTCGTCGCACCGAGGGATTCCAGCGTCCGCACCGCGTCGAGAAAACGCACCGGACGACGCACCTGCTCCGCCCAGTAGTCCGCCGACGTCCACCGCTCATCGGGCTCGACCCCACCCGTCACCGTCGACACGATCGGGACACGCGGCGGACGGAAGTCCAGACCGCGCAGAGCCGCGCGGAACTCCTCGATCATCGGATCCATGCGAGGCGAGTGCGAGGCGCAGCCGATCGGCAGCCGCTTGGTGAACCTGCCGCGCCGCGCCCAGTGCGCGGCCACGGCCAGCACCGCGTCCTCGTCTCCCGAGACGACCAGGTCGCGGGGCCCGTTGACCACGGCGATCACCGCGCGTCCCGCGGCGTCCAGCGTCGGGCGCACCTCGTCCTCCGAGGCCTGCACCGCGGCCATCGCCCCGCCGTCGGAGAGCGCGCGCATCATCCGTCCCCGGGCGGTGACGAGGGCGGCGGCGTCGGCGAGGGAGAACACGCCCGCGACGTGGGCCGCGGTGATCTCGCCCAGTGAGTGTCCGACCAGGAAGTCCGGGCGCACTCCCCACTCCTCGAGAAGGCGGTACAGGGCCACCTCCACCGCGAACGTGGCGGCCAGCGTGTGGTCGATCCGGTCCAGCCCGTCCCCGGACGCGATCACCTGCCGCACCGGGCCGGGCAGATGCGCGTCCACCGCGGCACAGACCTCCTCGAACGCCCCCGCGAACACCGGGAAGGCCGCGCAGAGCTCCGCCGCCATGCCCGCGCGCTGCGCTCCCCCGCCGGTGAACATGAAGGCCAGGCGCCCGTCCTGCGGTTCCCCGCGCACCGGGCCCGGACCGTCCGCGGCGATCTCCGCGAGTCCTCGGCTCAGTTCCGCGCGGTCCGCGGCCACCACCGCGGCCCGGTGCGCCAGGGCCGCCCGGGTCGTCGCCGAGGAGAACGCCACATCCACGTGGCCGGGGTGCGGGTCCTCGGCGAGCAGTTGCGCCAGCCGCCGCGCCTGCGCGCGCAGCGCCTCCGCCGACTTCGCCGACAGCACGCACGGCACCGGGAACGCGCCTCGCGGGGACCGCGGCGCGGGCACGTCGGCGCCGTCCGCCTCCTCCAGGACGACGTGCGCGTTGGTGCCGCTGAAACCGAACGCGGAGACCGCGGCGCGGCGGGGGCGCCCGTCCCGCGGCCAGTCGCGCGCGTGCACGAGCAGGGACAGCGGGCCGCCCGCCCAGTCGACGCGGGGTGTGGGCTCCGCGGCGTGCAGCGTGCGGGGCAGGACCCCGTGGCGCAGCGCCTCCGCCATCTTGATCACACCGCCCACCCCCGCCGCCGCGGCGGCATGCCCGAGGTTCGACTTCAACGAACCCAGCCAGAGCGGCCGGTCCACCGGACGCCCGGCACCGTAGGCCGCGATCAGCGCGCGGGCCTCGATCGGGTCTCCCAGCGGGGTTCCCGTGCCGTGCGCCTCTACCGCGTCCACGTCGGCGGCCTCCAGCCCGGCGTCGGCCAGCGCGCGGCGGATCACCTTCTCCTGCGCGGGGCCGCTGGGCGCGCTCAGCCCGTTGGAGGCGCCGTCCTGGTTGACCGCGCTCCCCCGGACGACGGCCAGCACCCGACGGCCGTCGCGGCGCGCGTCGGACAGCCGCTGCACCAGGAGCAGGCCCGCGCCTTCGGCCCAGCCGGTGCCGTCGGCGGCCGCGGCGAACGGTTTGCACCTGCCGTCGGGCGCGAGGCCGCGCAGCCGCGAGAACTCCACGAATGGCCTGGGCGTGGCCAGCACCGTCACGCCGCCCGCCAGCGCGAGGTCGCACTCGCCGCGGCGCAGCGCCGTCACCGCGAGGTGGAGCGCGACGAGGGAGGACGAGCACGCGGTGTCCACGGTGACCGCCGGTCCCTCCAGCCCGAAGGTGTAGGCCAGCCGTCCCGAGGCGACGCTGCCCGCGCTGCCGCTGAACAGGTGGCCTTCGAAGCCCTGCGGCAGGAGCGGGCGGGAGCCGTAGTCGTTGTACATGACGCCGACGTAGACGCCGGTCGGGCTGCCCCGCAGGGACTCCGGGACGATCCCGCCCCGCTCGAACGCCTCCCACGCGGTCTCCAGCAGGAGCCGCTGCTGGGGGTCGGTGGCCAGCGCCTCACGCGGCGACATGCCGAAGAAGGCCGGGTCGAACAGGTCGGCGCCGGTCAGGAAGCCGCCGTGCCGGACATAGGACCTGCCGGGCGCGTCGGCGTCGGCGTCGTAGAGGTCTCCGAGCGGCCAGCCGCGGTCGTCGGGGAAGGGGGACACCGCGTCCACGCCGTCGGCCACCAGGCGCCACAGGTCCTCGGGCGAGGTCACCCCGCCCGGGTAGCGGCAGGACATCCCGATGATCGCGATCGGCTCGCGCGCCCTCTCCTGGAGTTCGCGCAGGCCGCGCCGGCTCTCCACCGCGTCGGCCACGGCCCGCTTGAGGTAGCCGCGCAGCAGTTCCGCATCGGCCATGTGGACATCACCCCCGGTCCCGCATCGTCAGCCGGCGCCGCGCTCCAGCGGGGCCGGAGCCTTCCCGAACTGCTCGACGACGCTCGCGTAGCCGTCCTTGCCGCGGCCCTGCGCGACGGCCTTCTCGATGACGGCCCTGAGCCGCCTGGCCGGCTCGGCGTCCACACCTCTGGCCAGGCACTCGGCGATGAGGTGCCCGGTCGCCGGGAGGTGCGTCTCCAGGGTGGAGTCCTCGGCCTCGTAGGCTCCTTCATCGATCTGCCGGGCGCAGCGGGAGACGAAGGCGGGCAGGCCCGTGAACAGCAGGTCGGCGAAAGGCGCGAACTCCCCCGCCTTGACGTCCTCCGTGGCGACGAGGACCGCCGCGTGCAGGAAGCCGTTCAGGCTCGACCACAGGATGTCCAGGAGCGCGACGTCATAGAGCGCGGGCAGTCCCGGGTCGTCGCCGAGGAGGGTGGGGACGCCGCCGATCGCCAGGAGGGCCGCGCGGTGGGCGTCGAACACCTCGCGCCGTCCGCCGTAGAGCACCGCGGTGTCGGGTGCGCCGATGGTGTCCGGGGTCGCCAGGAGCTTGCCGTCGAGGTACTCCGCGCCCTGCCCGGCCGCCCAGGCGGCGAGATCTCTCGCCTCGCGCGACGTGCCGGAGGTGAGGTTCACCAGTGTCCGGCCGGCGAGCGCGCGGCCCGCACGTCCGCACGTCCGCAGGACCGCGTCGTTGTCACTGAGGCAGACCACCGCGAGGCCGCCCGTCGAGAAGGCCTCGGCGGCCGTCGCCGCTCGCCGGGCGCCCAGGGCGACGAGGGGCTCCGCCTTCTCCGGCGAGCGGTTCCAGACCGTGGTCGGATGCCCGCCCCGCAGGAACACGCCGGCGAGGGCGGAGCCCATCAGGCCGAGGCCGAGGACCGCGACGGGCCGCCGGTCGGGTGCCGCGGCCACGGGGTCAGCCATGCGCGGCGGCGGGTTCGAGCTCGAACATGACGCCGCCGGGAGGGGCGGTCACGTCGTGGGCGGCGACGCAGCGCCAGCCGGACGCGGCGAAGGCCTCCAGCCATTCGTCCCGGGTCGGCAGGTAGACGCCCATCAGGGCGTGGACCAGCTCGAACCCGAGGGTGAAGATGGGGGTGTCCGGGCCCGGCCGCCCGGTGGAGCGCGCCACGTCGCACAGCAGGAGGCGGCCCGCGTTGGGGAAGGCCCGGCGCAGCCCGCGCAGCGTCCTGACGCAACTGTCGTGGGGCCAGAAGTCGTGCCCCATGAAGGAGCAGGTGATCACGTCGACTTGCTCCCCGCCGGGGATCTCGGGCAGGTCGAGGACGTCGGCCTCGCAGACCGTGATCCGGTCGGCCAGCGCCGCGTCCTCGACGGACCGCGCGGCGAGCTTGACGGCCGCGGGCGCGATGTCCACGCCGATGCCCCGGACGCCGGGACGGTCCCCGGCGACGCGGATCAGCCGGCGGCCGGACCCGCAGCCGAGGTCGGCCAGGGTGCCGAACTCCCGCTCGTCCAGCAGCGTGTCGTACAGGCCCTCCACGGCGGTGTCGCCGATCAGGTGCGAGCCGACCGCGACCGCGCGCATGTCGCGGCTGTAGAAGGCGCCGTCGCGCTGATCGCGGCGGGCCACCCGGGGCGCCTCGCTGAACAGCGCGCCGCAGCCGCGCACCATCCAGTAGAAGTAGCCGCGGGCCGCGTAGGCGTCGGCGAATCCGGGGCCCGGCCGCGCCGCCCCGTCCTCGATCCGCACGATGCCGCCCCAGAGGAGCCCGTTGAGCAGGCGCTCCACCACGACAGGGTCGAGTTCCCGGTCGTCGGTGTCCAGGCGGTAGGAGCCCTCGGCGGCGAGGCGGTCGAGGATCCCGAGTTCGCAGGCCGCCGAGAGGGAGACCGCGAGGATGTAGGACGAGAAGTGCCCTGCCGTGGCTCCCCGCACGAAGGAGTCCGGTCGGGTGGGCTGAACTGCGGCGGTCATGCGGCTCCTCTGCTCGGTGGTCACGTGCTGCGGCACCCGTGGGCGGGCATGGCGCGGATCGGCCGGTGCGGCGCGGTCCGCGCCATGCCCTGCGGGATCAGGCGAAGATCGCGTGGAGCCCGTGGTCGGCCGGGTGCTGCCCGTCGGCCCGGTAGTAGATCTCCCAGGCGGTGCGGTACTCGTCCAGCGAGATGTGGCCGTCGCCGTCGGAGTCCAGGGCGTCGAAGGCCGCGACGGCCTCCTGCTTGTCGGAGCCGCGGCTGTCCAGGACGCGCAGGATCTCCTCCCGCGAGGCCCGGCCGTCGTCGTCGGCGTCGATCGCCTGGAACTCCGCCTGGCTCACCGCGTGGATGGCGGCGCGGAGCGAGTTCACCCCTTCGTCGGGGTCGCTGATCCGGGAGAGGAACTCCTCGCGGGTCACCCGCCCGTCCCCGTCGAGGTCGGCCGTGCTGGTGAGGGCCTCCCAGCCCTTGCGGTAAGCGTCGTGCAGAGCGCGGGCCCTCGACGAGTTCGGCGAGGTCTCGGTGCGGCCGATGATCTGCTGCGCCAGGATCTCGAAGTCCTGCCACTCGATGGAGCCTGAGCCGTCGGCGTCCAGGTGGTCGAAGAGGCGGTCGAACCGCTCGCGCTGGGTGTCGTTCATGGGGTGAATCTCCCTCGCGGCCCACGTGGAGGCCGATCGGCGATGGCCGGACGGACGCCGACCACGGACAGTGATCATGTAACAACCGCGTGCTGAAATTCTCAAGCACCGGCCAGTGCGCCGCGCCAGGGAGCCCGCGCCGCGGCGAGCCGGTCGAGCAGCTCGGCCGCCCGCTGGACGTCGCGGTCGAGGGGACGGTCCGGATCGATCGGCGCGACCTCCTCGCCCAGCTCGTGCAGCACCGCCGCGCACGCGGGCGCCGTGGTACCGCGCGCGCTGAGGTGTCCGGCCTGCCGCAGCGCCACGCCGAGCGCGCCCTGCACCCAGCGCAGATGCCCTGCCTGCTCCAGCGCGGTGAGGGCCGCCTGGGTCCCCAGCGGCACCACGTCCTGGTTGTGGCCGTTGGTCGGCAGGCTCTGGTTCGAGATCGGCGCGGACGCCCGGCGCATGGCCGCCACCGTCGCGGTCGCCGCGATCTGCATCCCGACCACGCCGTGCTGCCGGCCCGGCTCGGTCGCCAGCATCGGCGGCAGGCCGCTGTTGCGATGGGTGTCGGTGAGCAGGTCGAGCTGGCGTTCGGCGAGATTGGCAAGCTGGACCGCGACGGTCGACATCGAGTCCGCGGCGAAGGCCACCGGCTGGCTGAAGAAGTTGCCGCCGTGCGTGACCACCTGCTCTTCGGCGAAGAACAGCGGATTGTCGTTGATGCCGTTGAGGTCGTCGCCGATGACGGTCGCCGCGTAGTCCAGCGCGCCCGCCGCGGCGCCGATGAGCTGCGGGCTGCACCGGATGCTGTACGGCTCCTGGAGCGGGCGGGTGCCGGTCGGCACCGTCCCGTCCAGCAGGGCGCGCAGCCCCGCGGCGACGTCCTCGCCGTGCCGGTGGCCGAACGCGGCGAGGGTGGGCGCCGCGGCGAAGCCCGGATCGCTGCCGAGCAGGTCGGCGAGCAGCGCCGTGAGGGTGACCGCGGTGTTCACCGAGCGGACGAGGCTCGCCAGCGCCAGACCCGCCGCCGCGGCCGTCACCGACGTGCCGTTGACCAGCGCCACCGCGTCGCGCCCGGCCAGGTGCAGCGGGCCGATCCCGCAGCGGTCGAGCGCCTCGGCGGCGGGCAGGCGCACACCGTCGACGTAGGCGTGGCCCTGGCCCTGCATCGCGCGCACCGCGTAGGCGAGCGGGATGAGGTCGCCGCTCGCGCCGACCGAGCCCATCCGCGGCACCGCCGGGGCGAACGAGGTCTCCAGGACGGCGATCAGCGTCCGCAGCGCGGACGGGGACACCGCGGAGCGGCCCTTGGCCAGCGACCACACGCGGGCCAGCAGGGTAGCCCGCATGACCTCCGGCGGCAGGTCCTGGCCATGGCCCGCGGTCAGGAAGTCGAGAAAGCCCTCGCACTGCTCATGCTCCGTCGCGCGCCCGGCGAAGCCGACCAGGTTCCCGAACCCCGTCGTCATCCCGTAGATGTCGCGCCCCTCGGCGACGCAGGACCGCATGTAGGCGTGTCCCGCGGCGACGCGCTCGGCCGTGTCGCCGGTCATCGCCACGCGCACCGGACCGTGCGCGGCGGTCTCCAGGTTCGCGGTCGTCAGCCTGCCCGGTACCTCCAGTACCGGCGTGCCGCGCAGGTCCGCCGGCGCCCCCTGCCTGTCGTCGAGCACATCCTGTTGCGTCATGCCTGCCTCCTCGTCCGTGTGCGGGACTCGACTGCACCACATCAAGATCACCTGTCCGGTCAAACGACGGCATGGGGCGCTTCCGATTCCCTTTCCGGTCCGCCGCGCCGCGCGTCAGTCGTCGCCGACCGGTGTCCGGCCGCCGAGCGAGGCGAGCATCCCGCGCAGTCCGGGACCGGCGAGATCGACGCTCCAGCCGCCGTCCACCGCGAGGCACTGCCCGGTGATGTAGGAGGAGGCGTCGGAGGCCAGGAAGAGGGCTGCCGCGGCGATGTCGTCCGGGTGGGCCCAGCGTCCGGCCGGGACGGACGCCACCGCGATGTCGAAGCCCGCCGGGTCGCTGCTGACGGCGTGCGTCTTGGCGGTGTGCGTCCACCCGGGGGCCAGCGCGTTGACCCGCACACCGTGCGGCGCCCACTCCATCGCCAGCGACTGCGAGAGCGAGATCAGCGCGGCCTTGCCCGCCGCGTAGCTCGCCGCGAACGGCATGCCGCCCAGGCCCATGATGGAGGCGACGTTGACGACCGAGCCCGCGCCGCTCTCCAGCAGGTGCGGCGCCGCGGCCCGGCACGTCGCGACCGCGCCTCCGAGGTTCACCCCCAGGGTGGCGGCCCAGTCGGCCTCGTCAAGGTCGGTGAACGGGCCGACACAGCGCATCACCCCGGCGTTGTTGACCACCACGTCAAGCCCGTCCAGGCCGTCGACCGCGGTCTTCACCATGGCCTCGACCTGCGCGGAGTCGGCGAGGTCGCAGCCGATCACGACGGCGCTCCGGCCGCGGCCCTCGACCTCCTCGGCCACCTTCTTGAGCGCGTCCACGTCCCGCGCGGCGAGCGCCACGTCCGCCCCCGCCTCCGCGAACGCCACGGCGACGGCCCGCCCGATGCCCCGCGAGGCCCCCGTGACGAGCGCCGTCTTCCCCCCGAGCCCGAACCTCTCCAGCACCTTCCCACCGCGCATCAGAACCCCTCCCGAAGGCCGACGCCGACTCATGATCACGCCCAGCGTAGGAAGGGACCTGCCGGGCCGCGGGGATGCCGCACCCGGCGCGTCGACACCGCCCGCGGCCTCACCCCAAAAGAATTCCGCCCCTTTTCCAAGAATGCATAAAAAGGCCGGATGCGCCGACGCGATGTGCAGGAGTTGCGGGTGTCGGCGCATCCGGTTCCCTTGGGTCGTCCTATCGTCGGAGGCCGCCGAGCAGGCCCCGCGGCGATGGGAGGAGAGGCCGGAAAATGGTGAACGATGTCGCATCCGAAGTCGCCGAGCATTACACCCGGTTTCCCTTTCCACTCCCGGATGCCGCGCACCCGTCGAGCGGAATGGAGGCCATAGGAGGCCTGGTCCGCTCCCATGGGCTCGACCCGTCGCGGATCCTGGACGCGGGATGCGGCACCGGGAACAGGCTCCTGGGCCTGGCCGGAGAGTTCCCCCGGGCGCGGGTCACCGGGATCGACCTCGCACCCGGGCCGCTCGACCTCGCCCGCCGCTACATCGCCGAGACGGGCGTCACGAACGCCGCGGTCCGGCAGGGCGACCTCGGCACGGTCCCCCTTGACGGCCCGTACGACCTCATCTGGTGCTGCGGGGTCCTCCACCACATCCCCGACCCGCTCCCGGCCCTGGCCAACCTGCGCTCGGCGCTGGCGGACAGCGGCCTGCTGATCCTGTGGCTGTACGACAGCATCGGCACGATCAACGAGAGCCTCCAGCGGGAGCTCGTCCTGACCCTGGGCCGCGACCTGCCCCCGGATCGGCGCCTCGACCTCGCCAAGCGCGTCTGCCCGGCCCTGAGCGAGGACTGGTACGGCGAGGAGCGGCACGATTTCGGCGACATCTCCCCGGCCGCCTACGACTCCATTCTCGCCGACGCCCTCCTGACCCCGTACGTGCGCGAATACCGGCTTCAGGAGATGCTCGGCCTGCTGCGCCAGGGCGGGTGGCGGCATGTGCAGCTGGCCGGGATGTCGGTGCCCGACCACGCGCTCATCTCGTTCGAGCTCGACGGCATCGACGGCCTCCCGGTGTTCGACATCGGCGACCACACCGCCGACGGCACGGTCGCCGAGCTGTACCGGGAGCTGCCCCTGGAACTGCGCTGGCGGGCTGCCGAGCTGGTGACGCGGCCCACGGGCCTCCTCCTGCTGGGGTGGGCGCCGGACGCCTACGCGCGGCTCCGCCCCGAGCACCGGAGCCGCGTGCTCACCCTCGACCAGCCCGGCAGGACGATCGGAAAGGCGACGCCATGCTGACACTCGGCCTCAGCGGCAATTTCTCCCCGGAGGACAGGGACCTCGTCCCGCAGCTCCACTGGGGCGAGTTCCACGACGCCGCCGCCTGCCTGGTCGAGGACGGCGTCCTCCTGGCGGCGGTGGAGGAGGAGCGGTTCAACCGCATCAAGAAGACGACGAAGTTCCCGGCGAACGCCATTCGCGCCTGCCTGGAGGCGGCCGGCCGCTCCGTCCGGGAGCTCGACGCGGTCGGGTACTACTTCACCGAGAAGTTCGCCGACGACTCGCTCAACCACCTCTACCTGCAGCACCGGGGGACACCGGCGCGCTACTCGCGCGAGCTGATCAGCGGGTGGTTCGAGGAGCGGTACGGCCGGGGGCTGCGGGCCGAGGAACTGCACTTCGCACCGCACCACACCACGCATGGGATGTCCGCCTACGCCCGTTCCGGCATGAACGACGCGCTCGTCTTCGTGGTCGACGGCCAAGGCGAGGAGGAGTGCATCACCGTCTTCTTCGGCAAGGACGGCGAGCTGAAGCCGCTGGCCGACTATCCCCTGTCCAAGTCGCTGGGCTATCTGTACCTGTTCGGCACGATGCAGCTCGGTTACGGGTTCGGTGACGAGTACAAGGTCATGGGGCTCGCCCCGTACGGCCGACCCGAGGTCCACCGCGAGGTCTTCGACTCGCTGTACACGCTGCGTCCCGAGGGAGACTACGAGCTCGCTCCCGGCGGCTTCGCCCAGAACGTCCTGGGCCCTGCGTTCCTCGCCCGGGGTGTGCCGCCGAGGCGCAGTGGGCAGCCGATCACCCAGGACCACATGGACCTGGCGGCGGGGCTCCAGGAGATGCTGGAGAACATCGTCCTGCACGTGCTGCGGCACTGGGCCGCCGCGACGGGCCTGCGCACCGCGGTCTTCAGCGGCGGCGTCGCGCACAACTCAAGTCTCAACGGCCGCGTCCTCCGCTCCGGACTGTTCGACGAGGTGTACGTCCACCCCGCCTCGCATGACGCCGGAGCCGCCGAAGGCGCGGCGCTCTGCGCCGAGCGACGGCTGACCGGAGCCACGCCCCCGCGGCGCCGGCTGCGCCGCGCCGACTTCGGCCCCGACCTCGGCTCGCCCGCCGAGATCGAGCGGAGGATCAGCGCGTGGGGCGCCTGCGTCGACTTCGAGCGCTGCGACGACATCGTCGCGCGCGCCGCGCGGCTGCTCGCCGACGGACGCGTCCTCGGCTGGGCGCGGGGCCGGTCCGAGTTCGGCCCGAGGGCGCTCGGCAACCGCAGCATCCTGGCGGACCCGCGCCCCGCGGGCAACCAGACGAGGATCAACTCGATGATCAAGAACCGGGAGTCCTACCGGCCCTTCGCCCCGGTGGTCACCGCGGCTGCCGCCGCCACCTATTTCGCGTTCCCGGAGACGACCGCGGACTACGCTTTCATGTCGTTCGTCCTCCCCGTCCGCGAGGAGCGGCGGGCGGAACTCGGCGCCGTCACCCACGTCGACGGGACCGCACGGCTCCAGGTCGTGGACGAGGAGACCGGTGGGACCTACCACCGGCTGGTCTCCGCGTTCGGCGACCTCACCGGCACCCCGGTCCTGCTGAACACCTCGTTCAACAACAACGCCGAGCCCATCGTGCAGACCGTCGACGACGTCCTGACCTGCTACCTCACCACCGACCTGGACTACGTGGTCATCGAGGACTTCCTCGTCCGCCGCAGGTCCTCCCCCGCGGAGATCGACCACCTGGCCGTCCGGTTCCGGCCCATGACCCGTCTCGCCGAGCACACGAACCCGGGGCGGGACTCCGCGGGCTCCGTGGTCCACGAGATCTACCTTGACCACATGGACGGCCCGAGAGCGACAATCTCGCCCGACATGTACGATCTCCTCCGCCAAGTGAGCGAGCCCATCCCCTTGTCCTCCCTGGGAGCCTCTTTGACGGACGACCTCAGAATCGAACTCTTCCGCCTGTGGCAAGCCCGCCTCATCGCCCTCCTCCCCCCACCCGGACCGAACGACGGTCCGCGAGGGAACGCCTGACGGGACAGGAAGGCGCTCGCCCCTCGCCGTGTCTCCTCGATCGACGCCGTTGCGCACGGGCGGCATTCTGTTCGCATTCTCGGATCGCCACGATCAGGCCGTCTGCGGCCCGTTCCGCCCCGGCGACGCCGAAAGCGCCCCGCCGATGTTCGGCGGCCCGCTCCGCCGGGTGGCGGCGGGGTCAGCGAATCGTGCGGAGGCGGGCCATCTCCGCGCGGGCGTGCGGGTCTTTCCACTCCCCGGTGCACTCCCTCCCGGACGACCCGCCGTCCACGTACCAGGACGTCGGTGACGTCGGCGGCGGACGCGGCGAAGAACACGCCGTCCGGGTCCGCCCCGGCGGTGCGCGGGGAGGTGAGGGAGACCGTCACGAGGTCCGCTTCCGCGCCCGGCTCGATCCGCCCGGCGCCGGGGAACCCGAGCGCGCCGTGGCAGGTGGCCGCGGCGAACAGCTCGGCACCGGTAAACCTGCCGCGCGCCCGGTGGGCCAGCCGCTCGTCCAGCTCCAGCGCCCGGGTCTCCTCGAACGGGTCCACGATCGCCTGGCTGTCGCTGCCCAGGCAGAGCGCGACGCCGGCGTCCAGCAGGGCGCGGCCGGGGCCGATGCCGTCGCCGAGATCGCGCTCGGTCGTCGGGCAGAAGCAGGCCCGGGTGCCGGACGCGGCCAGCGCTGCCACGTCGCCATCGGTCCCGCGCGCGCCTCGCGCCGGGAGCGCCCGCCCAGCGTGGCCGCGGCGAGCGCGACGGAGTCGCCGACCCGGCGGCGGGGGTTGAGCGAGCCGTGCGGGTTCTGGGACGACGAGTACAACGCCCCGTACCACAAGGCCGTGCAGACCGTGGACGGACGTCTCGGTCCAGGCGGGCATCATCGACCTGCTCCAGTCGCTACAGCGCGAGCACGACCTGGCCATGCTCTTCATCACCCATGATCTGGCCCTGGCCCGCGTCGTCGCCCAGAACACCGCGGTGCTCCGCGCCGGGACCGTCGTCGAACAGGGGCCCAGCGACACCGTCCTGCACGCGCCGCAGCACCCTTACACGCGCGAGCTCGTCGAGGCGGCCCGCACCGCCCACACGCCCTGAGCATCCGGGCGCGGGCGCCGGTTCGTGAGGCGCCGGCGCCCACCGACTTTGCGCACAGCCGAGGGCACTTCGACCGAACTGTTCCGTTCGTGCACGGATGTTGTCCGTCCCTGCGGGCTCCCTGCCGGCCAGGGAAGGCGTTCTAGAATCGCCGCATGGAGTGGAGATGACCTTCACCCTCGACACCGACGCCGTCTCCCCCCGCGATCGTGCCGAGGCGA
The DNA here is from genome assembly GCF_054783995.1 of Actinocorallia aurea. Taxonomy (NCBI): domain Bacteria; kingdom Bacillati; phylum Actinomycetota; class Actinomycetes; order Streptosporangiales; family Thermomonosporaceae; genus Actinocorallia; species Actinocorallia aurea. Next base: position 95,814 of record NZ_BAAGPQ010000028.1, on the reverse strand, counting down.
TCCGCGAGGTGATCTGGGACGCGGTCGTGCGGGTCGAGATCGAGCACCAGCCGGATCCGGCCCGCATCATGGCCACGGGCAGGATCAGCGACGTGGCGGGGATCAACATCTGCACCGTGCGGTCGAACGCCACGACGATCCGGCGCACCCGGGCGCTGGTGAACGACGATCTCGAACCGTCGGTGTTCGTGAGCCTCCAGCGGTCGGGCACGAGCGGCGTGGTCCAGGACGGCCGGGAGGCGTCCCTGCGGCCGGGGGACTTCGCCGTCTACAACACCGAGCGGCCGTATGTGCTGGCCAACGACCACGGCATCGACCTGCACTACTTCCGGGTCACACAGCGCGACCTCGGGCTTACGCCGGACGCGCTCGCGGCGGTCACCGCGATCCGGCTCGGCTCCGGTGACCCGGTGGCCGAACTGGCGTCCGGGCATCTGCGCCGGCTCGGCGAGGCGCAGGAGCGGTTCACCGCCCGCCAGGCGCAGCTGCTCGCCCCGCCGACACTCGACCTACTGCGCGCCGCGCTCACCAGCCGCCTGCGCGACGACCGCGCTTCGGCCGAGGCCCTGGACTCCGCCCTGGAGAGCCGGATCCTGGAGTTCGTCCGCGCCCGCCTCACCGACCACGGCCTCACCCCCGCCCGGATCGCGCACGCGCACGGGATCTCGCTGCGCCGGCTCTACACCGTCATGTCGGGGGCCGGCGTCAGCCTCGCGCCCTGGATCCGCGACCAGCGTCTCGCGCACGCCCGTCGCCTTCTCGTCTCCGCCGGCGCGGAGCGTCTCACCGTCGAGGCCGTCGCGCACCGGTCCGGCTTCGTCAGCGCCGCTCATTTCAGCCGCGTCTTCAAAGAGGCCTACGGCCTCTCACCACGCGACTGGCGTCGTCACCGGCGCTCCGGCGGCTGACGCCGGCCGCCGGAGCGCGGCGATCAGGAGAACCGCCGGACGAACCGCAGCGAGGTCTCGGCGACCTCCCGCCAGCCGCTGTCGATGGTCAGCGCGTGTCCGCGGCCGGGGATTTCGACGATCTCGGTGACGGCCTCGTTGCGGGCCTGCTTCTTGTAGGCGGCGTTGGTGAGGGCCCACGGGACCGTGTGGTCCTTCTCGCCCGAGATCAGCAGCAGCGGCCCGCGGTCGGGGTTGCCGGTGTCGACCTTGGTCTCCGACCACGGGTTGAAGTTGGCCACCGCGGCCTGGAAGAGGGGTTCGCCCGGGGCGGGGACGGCGAAGGCGGCGTAGAGCTCGCGGGCTTCGTCCTCGGTGACGGCGTTGGCGAAGGAGTACCGGAACTGCTCGTAGGTGAGCGGGACCGCCCGGTGGTAGTTGGCGGGATTGCCCAGCACCGGCGCCGCCGATCGCAGCGAGGAGACGGGCAGCGGAAGCACCCCCTGGAACGGGGCGGGGTCGATGGCGACGGAGACCGCCGACAGCCCCCGTCCGGCGAGGATCTGGGTGATCAGGCCGCCGAAGGAGTGCCCGACGATCGCCGGCCTGCGCTCCAGCCGTCCTACGACCTCGGCGAAGTGGTCGGCGACCTCGGCGACGCCCTTGCCCGCGAAGGCCTCCGGATGGGCGTTGGCCTCCGCGACGGTCTCCGGGTCGTCGGGCCAGCCCGGCGCGACGGCCGCGTATCCGGCCTCCTCGAAGAGCGCGGCCCAGCGGTCCCAGCTGGTGGGCAGCAGCCACAGCCCGTGGACGAAGACCACGGGGGTCCTGCCCGAGGCGTTGGCCCGCTCGACGGCGGCGATCTCGTGTTCTGTCGGCATTGGTCTCTTGCTCTTCTCGTCTGGTTCCGGACGTCGGACAAGAAGGCGACCGCTCAGGTGGTCGCGGCGGGGGCGGCGTGGTCGTCGCGCGGTACGCGGAGCAGTGCCTCAAGGCCAATGATCACAACAGACCCACCCCCGTTGTTGACGCCCCGTGCCACCCCCTTGCCGATCCACGCACCTTCACCTGCAAGGGGTTCCTCGACGGGCGCCCCTGGATGTCCGAGGCCACCGTCACGCCGCCCGTGCCCGCCGGACAGTCGAGACGCGGCCCCGACGGCCCGCCCGCACCTCGTCGATTCACCCGTGGAGCGACGGGCGACGGCCGCATGTCCCGCTCCCTCCGCACGCTCATGATCGCCCGCGAAGGCTCGTGGTGAAATCGCTTGATGAGCGGCGTCTTGTACGGCCTTGTCCGGCTCGGAGGCCCGAGTGAGGGTCAAAGCCGTTTTGCCCTCCTCTGAATCGGCTCTGTCCGCGGCCTCCTACGGTGAAGGGACCTTCGGGAGGAGGCGGCATGAAGGGGCACTCCAGCGGACGCCCGGGTCGCGAGCCGCCATCGGCCGCGGCACGGCCGGGCGCGGAGGCGGTGGCCTCCGCGGCGCCCGCGGTCGCCGAGACCCACGTGGCCACCCTGTTCTTCACCGGCGACCGGGCCTACAAGAGGAAGAAGCCGGTGCGGCTGCCCTTCGTGGACTTCACGACCGTCGAGTCCCGGCGGCGGGCGTGCGTGCGCGAGGTCGAACTCAACCGGCGCTTCGCCCCCGACGTCTACCTGGGCGTCGCCGAGGTGCGGGATCCTTCCGGCGCACCGTGCGACCATCTCGTGGTGATGCGGCGGATGGACCCGGCGCGCCGGCTGAGCGCGCTGATCGGCCGGGGAGAGCCGGTCGAGGACGTCCTGAGGTCGATCGCCCGCATCCTGGTGACCTGGCACGCCCGTGCTCCGCGCGGCGCGCGGATCTCGCGGCAGGCCACGGCCGGCGCGGTCCGGGGCCGCTGGTGCGACAACATCGCCGAACTCGGCCGACGGGCTGCTCAGGGAGCAGGACCCCGACCGCGTCCTCGAAGGGCTCGCCCTCGCCGGTCGAGCCGAGTACGGCGTGGTGCTGGTCAGGTCCGAGTACCCCGCGGCGGTCGCCGGGCGCCTACCGGCTCGGCGGCGCGGTGAGGGTGTGCCAGGCGGAGGCGATGGCGCGGGAGAGTTCGGGGATGCCGGGGCCCGGGGTGCGCAGGCCGGTCACGCCGAAGTGCAGGCGGTCGCGGTAGGAGACCACGGCGATGGACGTCTCGGTGCCGGCGCCGATCGGGACGTAGGGGTACAGCTCCAGCACGTCGCGGCCGAGAAGGCGCAGCGGGTCGGCTGGGCCGGGGATGTTGGTGACGACCGTGCGCAGCACCGGGCGGGACAGGACGCGCGACGCGCGTACCGCCGCCGGGAGCAGGAAGGGCGCGCGGCCGGCGAGGTCAAGGAGAATCTGGCCCGTGCGGGCCTGCCGCGTGTTCTTGAGATCGGTCATCCGGCGCTGGATCGCGGCCAGGGCCGTGCGCGGGTCCGGTTCGGCGCACGGCAGGTCCAGGAGAACGGCCGAGACCCTGTTGCCGGGGCCCGCGTCGGCGCCGGGATCCCGCACGGAGACGGGGACCACGCACGTGACGTCGGCGAGAGGAAGGCGACGGGCCTGGAGGAACTCCCGGTACCCGGCGGTGGCCGCGCCGAGCACGAGGTCGTTGAGCGTGGGACCCGGCATCGCGCGTCCGGCCCCGGAGGCGTTCACCGAGAACGCCTCCCAGCTGCGGTAGTGGCACTCGGCCTTCGGGTCGGGCAGCGCCGACGGCCGCACGCTGCGGGCCATGCGGGCGAGGCCCGCGCCGTACGGGCCGGGCCCGGGGGACGGGAAGCGGACGGGCGGGGCGACGGCCGAACGCAGGGCGTCCGCCACTCCCCCGGCGACGGTGCGGATCCGGCCGGGCCGCCTTTGCGGAACCCACTCCGGTGCCCGGCCCTCGGCGCCGTCCTCCCCGAAGAGCGCGACGAGCAGGCCGATCCCGCCCACCCCGTCCACGGCGCAGTGGTGCGCCTTGGCCAGCAGCGCCCAGCGGCCGTCGGCCAGGCCCGTCAGGAGCCGCATCCGCCAGGGCGGGACGGACAGGTCCAGCGGGGCCTCGAAGAACGCGACCGCGGCCGGCGTCAGGCCCGTCTCGCCCGGCGGGAGCCCGGCCTCGTCGACGTGGGCCCGGACGTCGAATCCGGGATGGTCCTCCCAGTACGGCCGGCCGGGCGGGGCCTCCCTGACCCTCCGGCGGTAGCGGGGGAACCCGTCGAGGAGCCGGCCGACGGCGCGGCGCAGCTCCGGAAGGCCGGGGGCCGGGCCCGCGCACATGACGGCGGCTCCGACGTGCAGCGGCTCATGCGCCGACTCGGCGAAGTAGAAGGCCGCGTCCAGCGTCCCGAGCCGGTCCACCCCATCACCCCCGCACCGACCCTGCTCACGGGTCCCGCCGGAGGATCTCACCGCCATCGCCTCGCGCCAACCGGAGCCGTCGGCCAAGGAGCGACAAACCGCGGGCCGCGCCGGAGTCCGTGGCCGGGCCGTCGGAGGAGTGGGATCCCCCTACCGAGGATCATTACGTCCGGCGCCATCTGAAACGGGATCCCCGGCGCCGGGCTGAAAGTCGGAGGCCGCTTCACCATGGCCGTCGGAGATCCGCAGCGCGTCGCCGCGATCATGCTGGACGTCCGGCCTCGGTGGGGACTCACCCCCGCGCAGCGCGAGGAGCTGTACGCGGCGCTCGAACACTGCCCCGTCCTCGCCTCCCTGCGCACCCCGCCCAGGGTCTCGGCGACGATCACCTGCCCGACCGGCGGCGCCCGCCCCGTCGCCGCCGTCTGAGGCGCCGGGGACGGGCTGGGGCAAGGGTCGTCCAAGGTTCGCCCCCGGGGCGGCGGAAACCCTTTCGGCGCGGGTGCCAGGCCCGGAGAATCGGACATATGAGGGAAGGTGTCCGGCTGGGGCGGGTCGCCGGGATACCCGTGTCGGCCCGATGGTCGGTCGTCGTCATCCTCGGCCTGATCTCCTGGGTCCTCGCCGCGGGCGTGCTGCCCCTGGCCGCGCCCGGCCTGCGGGACTGGGTCTACTGGGCGATGTCCGTGCCCGCCTCGCTCCTGTTCGTCGGCTGCCTCCTCGCCCACGAGTTCGCGCACTGCGTCCTCGCCCGCAGGCACGGCGTCGGGGTGAAGGCGATCAGGCTGTTCGCCCTCGGCGGGGTGTCCGAGCTGTCGGACGAGCCGCCGGATCCGCGCTCCGACTTCCTGATCGCCGTGGCGGGCCCGCTGACCAGTCTCGCGCTCGGCGTCCTCCTCGGCTGTGCGGGCGTCGGCTCCGCCGTGCTGGGCGGCCCGGCGGCGCTGAGCGCGGTGCTGCTGTGGCTCAGCATGATCAACGTCTTCCTCGCGGTCTTCAACCTCCTTCCGGGCGCTCCCCTGGACGGCGGCAGGGTCCTGCGGGCCTTCCTGTGGTCCCGCTCCCGCGATCGCGACCGCGCGGCGGAGTCGGCCGCCCGCGCCGGCATCGGGCTCGGCTACGCGCTCGCGGCGGTGGGCCTCGCCGAGGCCTTCCTGGGCGACCCCGGCGGATTCTGGCTGGTCCTGGTCGGCTGGTTCCTCGCCGTCATGGCGAAGATGGAGACGGTGTCCGCGCAGATCCGGCGCCGGCTGCGCGGCGTCCGCGTCGGCGACGTGATGGAGACGCGCTTCGACGTCCTGCCCGCCTGGAGCCCGGCCGGCGAGTGCGCCGAACGGATCTCCGGGCGCCCGGCGGAGTTCATGGTCGTGGAGCCCGACGGACACCCCGTCGGCGTCGTGAACGCCGGCCTGTTCGCGCACCTCCGCCCCGAGCTGCGCGCGCTGCCCGTCCGAGCGGCCATGGTCCCGCTTCCCGAGCGCAACATCACCGCACCGGACGCCCCGGCGGCCTCCCTGTTCTCCGCCCCTCCCCCGGACGGCGTCCTGGTCGCCGCCGTCGTCGACGCCGGCCGCCCCGTCGGCCTGGTCACCACCGGCGACCTCGACCGCGCCCTGCGCCGCCTCCCGCAGGCGAGTCCGCCGGCCGTCGGCGATGGCCGGGACTCAGCCGAACGCAGCCGAAGGGTGACCGGGTGATCAGGGGCGGGTCAGAGCGAAGCCGATGGTGACGGCACCGGAGGTCCGCCTGTGCCTGGCAGCTCACCGTGAACACCGGCGATCTTGAGCTCGGGGTTGACGATGGCGATCTGCTCCGTGGCGGTCGCACCGAACCGGAAGGTGCCGCCGGGGCCGGAGACCGACATGACGACGGTCGCCTCCCCTTTCACGAGATCGATCTTCAAAGAGTAGGTCGCGTCCCGCTCCAGCGCGGTGCCGAAGAAGGAGAGCCGTACCGGGTCGTCATGCAGGTGAGCCTCATCCCGGACTCGATCCGGTGGTTCACCTCCCCGGACAGGTACAGGACAGCCATGAGGTCCCACCGGGCCGCCCGCCGTGGCGGAACCGGGTGAGCGCCGAGAAAAGTTCGCGCGGCGACCAATCCAGCGGGCCGTGTGCTCCGAATGAGGGGTGTGACAGGAGCAGGGGATCGGTGGAAGGGCGTGGTCGGCGGTGTCGCGGCCGCCGCCGCGGCGGTCGCGGTGGCCGAGGCGCTGGCCGCGGCCGCCTCGCCGCGGCCGGGACCGGCTCTGGCGGTCGGCTCCGCGCTCATCGACGCGGCGCCGCGCCCGGTGAAGGAGTTCGCGATCCGCTCCTTCGGCACGCACGACAAGGCGGTCCTGCTCGGCGGCATCGCCCTCGTCCTGGCCGCGGGGGCGGTGGCCGTCGGGCTGGTGGCGCGGCGACGACCGCGGCTCGGGCTGTGCGGTCTGGGCGCCTTCGCAGTCGCGGGCTCGCTGGCCTCCCTCACCCGCCCCGGCGCTTCGCCGCTCGACGCGCTCCCGGCCCTGGCGGGCGCGGCCGCGGGCGCCGGCGTGCTCCTCGCGCTGCGGGCGGCCACGGCACCGGCCCCCACCGGGACCGGGACAGGCCCCGGACCGCGCTCGCCGATCAGCGGACCGGAGGGCGCGAAGCCGAGCGCGGGCGGTGCGGTCGGCCGCCGGTTCGTCCTGGTCTCCGGCGGCACGCTGGCGCTCGCCGCGGGCACGGGGGCCGCGGCGGGGATGCTGCGGGCACGCGGGGGCGCGGAGTCCGCGCGGAGGACGGTGGCGCTGCCGGCCCCGGCGCGTCCGGCGCCGCCGCTCCCGCCGGGCGCCGATCTGCGCCTGCGCGGCTTGGCGCCCTTCACCACGCCGAACCGCGACTTCTACCGGGTCGACACCGCGCTCGCCCTCCCCCAGGTGGATCCGCGCGACTGGGTCCTGCGCGTGCACGGGATGGTCGCGCGGCCGGTCGAACTGACCTTCGCCGACCTGCTCGGCCGCCCTCTGGAGGAGCACGACATCACGCTCACCTGCGTGTCGAACGAGGTCGGCGGACCTTACGTCGGCAACGCCCGATGGCTGGGGGCGTCCCTGGGCGCGCTGCTGCGCGAGACGGGAGTGCGCGCCGGGGCCGATCAGCTGCTGGGGACGTCCGTCGACGGCTGGACGTGCGGGACCCCTCTGGCCGCGGTCCTCGACGGCCGCCCCGCGCTGCTGGCCGTCGGCATGAACGGGACCCCCCTGCCGGTGGGGCACGGCTTCCCCGTCCGCACGGTCGTCCCCGGGCTCTACGGGTACGCCTCGGCCACGAAGTGGGTGGTGGACCTGGAGGTCACCCGCTTCACCGACACCCGCGCCTACTGGGTGGCCCGGGGATGGGCGGAGAACGCGCCCGTCGAGACTCTCGCCCGCATCGACGTGCCCGCCCCCTTCGGCAGGCTCGCCCCCGGCCCTGCCGTCGTCGCGGGGGTCGCGTGGGCGCAGCGGCGCGGCATCGCGGCCGTCGAGGTCCGCGTCGACGACGGCCCGTGGCTCCCCGCGCGGCTCGCCGACGTGCCCGGCACCGACACCTGGCGCCAGTGGTCCCTCGACTGGGACGCCGCGCCGGGCACGCACCGCCTTCAAGCAAGGGCCACGGACGCGACGGGCGCACTGCAGCCCCGTCTGCGCTCCGCGCCCTTCCCCGACGGATCCACGGGGTGGCACACGTCGGTCGTCACCGTTTCATCTCGTCCGAAAACCGATCAAGGAGAACCCTCATGAAGCGCCTCACCGCCCTCGCCGTCGCCTCCCTCGCGCTCGCCCTCACCGCGGGCTGCGGTGCCGACGACACCGGCACGACCATGGAGACCCCCGGCGCCGCCGGGCAGAGCACGCCTTCCGCCATGGCCGGGGAGGAGAACTTCGGCGCGGGCTGCGCCGCCGTCCCGGCGGCCGGGGCGGGCAGCTTCGCCGGCATGGCCGCCGACCCCGTCGCGACCGCGGCGTCCAACAACCCGGTGCTGTCCACCCTGGTGACGGCGGTGAAGAAGGCGGGCCTGGTCGACACGCTCAACTCCGCCGACGGGATCACCGTGTTCGCGCCGACGAACGACGCGTTCGCCAAGATCCCCGCCAAGGACCTCAAGGCGGTCCTCGCCGACAAGGACAAGCTGACGAGCATCCTCACCTACCACGTCGTCCAGGGCCGCAAGACCCCCGCCGACCTGGAGATGGGCGAGTTCACCACCCTCCAGGGAGGCACCGTCGCCACCCAGGGCTCCGGCACCGCCTACACGGTCGGCGACGCGAACGTCGTCTGCGGCAACGTGCAGACCGGCAACGCCACCGTCTACCTCATCGACACCGTGCTCATGCCCGCTTCGTGACCAGCCGCCGGGGCCGCCCCGGGGCGGCCCCGGCCCTCCTGACCAGACGACACGAGACGGAACCCATGAGCGAACCGCTTCACCTGTTCCCCGTCCCGGAAGCCGACGCGCTCACCGGGCTCGTCCAGCGCGTCGCGCGCGGAGACCGGAAAGCCTTCGAGGAGCTGTACGGGCTGGTCGCCGGCCCGGTGTACGGCACGGTGCTGCGCGTGGTCCGCGATCGGGCGCAGTCCGAGGAGATCGCCCAGGAGGTCCTCGTCCAGATCTGGCGGCAGGCCGCGCGGTACGATCCGGCGAAAGGACGGCCGATGACCTGGGCGCTCACCCTCGCGCACCGCCGCGCCGTCGACCGGGTGCGCAGCGCCGACGCCGCCGCCGACCGGGAACGGCGCGCCCACCTGCCCGACCGCGACCACGACCATGTGGCCGAGGAGGTCGAGGACCGGCTGGAACACGAGCGGGTCCGCCGCTGCCTGGACGGCCTCACCCCGCTGCAACGCGAGACGGTGACGCTCGCCTACTACTCCGGGTACACCCATCCGGAGGTCGCCGAGCTGCTCGACGTGCCGCTCGGCACCGTCAAGACCCGGATGCGCGACGCGCTCATCCGGCTGCGCGACTGCCTGGGAGCCGACCGGTGAACGACGACCACGGCCTCATCGGCCCCTACGTCCTGGACGCCCTCGACGACACCGACCGCCACCGCTTCGAACGGCACCTCACCGGCTGCGCCGTCTGCCGCGAGGAACTGGGCGGCCTGCGCGCGACCGCGGCCAGGCTCGGCGCCGCCGCGGCGGTCCGGCCTCCGGCCGCGTTGCGCGACCGCGTCATGGCCGAGACGGCCGTGACCCGCCAGCTCCCCCCGCGCATCCTCACCCGGCCGCGCCTGCGGCGCTGGACGCCTCCCGCGCTCCTGGCCGCCGCGGCGCTCATCGCCGTGGCCCTGTTCGCAGGCGTCTCCGGCGTGGGCCGCGGTCCGGAGTCCCCGGCCCGCTCCGGCATCGACACCGTGCTGGCCGCACCCGACGCCCGCACCGTCACCGGTGGCCTCGACACCGGCGGGACCGCCACCGTCGTCGTCTCCCGGAGCCTGGACAGGGCCGTCGTCATGACCTCCGGTCTGCCGGACGCGCCGCACCGCCACGCCTACGAGCTCTGGCTCATGGGCCCCGGCGACCCCCGCCCCGCCGGCCTCCTCCACGACCCGTCCGGCTCCCACCTCATGCCCGCGCTCACCGACGCCACGCATCTCGGCCTCACCATCGAGCCCGACACCGGATCGGCCGCGCCCACGACCCCGCCCCTGCTGGTCCTCCGCCTTCCGGCCTGACCCGCGGCCCGACGTCCCGGGGGGCGGTTCCGGAATGACTGGCAGATCCCCGGTCCATCAGTAAATGCTCCGGCCCGGGGGTGACGGACGCCGTTGCGGCTTGGCAGTATCGGGGCGTATGAGCGGGAACGGACGCGAACAGCGCCGGCAGGCCTGGGAACGCAAGATGGAGTGGCCGCTGCTCGCGGCGGCGCTGGCGTTCCTCTTCTCCTACGCGATACCCATTCTCCTGCCCGGGGTCTCGCCCGGCGTCAGGCGGGCCGCCGAGGTGCTCTTCCTCCTGGTGTGGGCGCTGTTCGCCCTCGACTACGCCGTGCGCCTCGTCCTGGCCCGCGATCGGTGGAAGTTCGTCCGCGGCTCCCTGTTCGACCTGGCCCTGGTCGTCCTGCCGCTGTTTCGGCCGCTGCGCATGCTCCGCCTCGTCGTCGTGTTCAACGTGATCAACCGACGCGCCCAGATGACCCTGCGCGGACAGGTCCTCACCTACGTCGTCGGCTCGGCCGTCCTCGTCGTCTTCCTGGCCAGCCTCGCGATCCTGGACGCGGAACGCGCCAACCCCGACGCCAACATCCGCGGCCTAGGCGACGCCCTGTGGTGGTCGCTCACCACCATCTCCACCGTGGGCTACGGCGACCGCTACCCCACCACCGCCGACGGCCGCATCACCGCCGCCCTGCTCATGCTCGCCGGCATCGCCCTCATCGGTGTGATCACCGCGTCCCTGGCCTCGTGGTTCATCGAGCACCTCCAGGACGTGCAGCGCGAAGAGGAGCGCACCAACACCGCCCTCACCGAGGTACTCGCCGAACTCCGCCTCCTCCACGACCGCCTCGACCGCCTCGAACAGGGCACGGCCACCGGGCCCGCGCACGACGGCCCGCCCCCGGCCCTCCCCGGAACCGCGGACCACCTCGATCCGGTCGCCTCCGCGAACGGCGGCGCCCTGCCGGACCCGTGAGGCGCGGCTCAGCCCGCGCAGGTGAGGACGGGGATCGCGGTGGCCAGGAGGGCCGACAGGGTCTGGTCTCGGCGGGGGGCGGGCCGCGGCCTCGCCGCTGCGGTCGAAGAACGCCTCCCGGACGTCCACCCGGACCAAGGGCGCGGTCCTCGGCCGACGCCTCCACCAGGACGGTCAGGTGGCCGTGGGCCAGATCCAGGAGGTGACGGAGGGGGCGTCCTCGCCGTGGGCGCGGGTGTGGGCGCGGGCGTCGCGACGGGCGTCGGCCATGCGCTGGCGGACGGCGGCGGCGGGGACGCCGAGGCCCGGGACGCGGTCGACGACGTCCATGACGAGGTGGAAGCGGTCGAGGTCGTTCAGCATCACCATGTCGAACGGCGTGGTGGTGGTGCCCTCCTCCTTGTAGCCGCGCACGTGCAGGTTCGGGTGCCCGCGGCGGCGGTAGGTGAGCCGGTGGACGAGGTACGGGTAGCCGTGGAAGGCGAAGATGACGGGCTTGTCGACGGTGAACAGCGCGTCGAACTCGGCGTCGCTCAGGCCGTGCGGGTGCTCCGAAGGCGGCTGGAGGCGCATCAGGTCGACCACGTTGACGACCCGGACCCTGAGGTCGGGCAGATGCGTGCGCAGCAGGTCGGCGGCCGCCAGGGTCTCCAGGGTCGGGACGTCCCCGGCGCAGGCCAGGACGACGTCCGGCTCGCCCTCGCACGACGCCCACTCCCACACGCCGATGCCGCGCTCGCAGTGCCGGGCGGCGTCCTCGGGGGACAGCCACACCGGTGCGGGCTGCTTGCCGGCGACGATCACGTTGATCGTGTCGCGGGTGCGCAGGCAGTGGTCGCCGACGGCCACCAGGGTGTTGGCGTCCGGCGGCAGGTAGACCCGCACGATCTCGGCCTTCTTGTTCATGACGACGTCGAGGAATCCGGGGTCCTGGTGGGTGAACCCGTTGTGGTCCTGGCGCCACACGTGCGACGACAGCAGGTAGTTCAGGGACGCGATCGGCCGCCGCCAGGGCAGCCCGCGGGTGACCTTCAGCCATTTGGCGTGCTGGTTGAACATCGCGTCCACGATGTGGATGAACGCCTCGTAGCTGTTGAACAGGCCGTGCCGTCCGGTCAGCAGGTAGCCCTCCAGCCAGCCCTGGCACAGGTGCTCGCTCAGCACCTCCATCACCTGGCCGTGCGGCGCGAGGTGGTCGTCGGTCGGCAGGATCTCGGCCTGCCACGCCCGGTCGGTCACGTCGAAGACGTCCGACAGCCGGTTGGAGGCGGTCTCGTCGGGGCCCATGATGCGGAAGTCGCCTGGGTTGGCGGCGACGACGTCGCGCAGGTAGCGGCCGAGCACACGGGTGGCCTCGGCCGTCTCGGCGCCCGGCGCCGCCACCGGGACCATGTGCGAGACGGGGTCCGGCAGCCGCAGGTCGCGCAGCAGGATCCCGCCGTTGGCCTTGGGGTTGGCGCTCATCCTCCGGTCTCCCTCGGGGCTCTGCCCGGTGACGAGCGGGACGGGGCGCCCCAACTCGTCGAACAGCTCCTCGGGCCGGTAGGAGCGCAGCCACTCCTCCAGCTGGGCGAGCCGGGCGGGGTCCTCCCGCACGCCGGTCAGCGGCACCTGGTGGGCCCGCCACGTGCCCTCGACGGGCAGGCCGCCGACGGTCCTCGGCCCGGTCCAGCCCTTGGGGGTGCGCAGCACGATCATCGGCGACGGGCGGCGCCCGGCCCGACCGGCGCGGGCCTCCCGCCGGATACCGTCGATCTCGTCGAAGACCTCGTCGAGGGTGCGGGCCAGGAGCGCGTGCACCTCCTCCGGGTCATCTCCGGCGACGACGTACGGACGGTGCCCGTACCCCTCCATCAGGGCGAGCAGTTCGCGTTCGGGGATCCGGGCCAGTACCGTCGGGTTGGCGATCTTGTAGCCGTTGAGGTGCAGGATCGGCAGCACCGTGCCGTCGGTGCGCGGGTCGAGGAACTTGTTGCTGTGCCACGACGCGGCGAGCGGGCCCGTCTCGGCCTCCCCGTCCCCCACGATGCACGCGACGACGAGCCCGGGATCGTCCAGCGCCGCGCCGTAGGCGTGGGCGAGGGAGTAGCCGAGCTCACCGCCCTCGTGGATGGAGCCGGGCGTCTCGGGGGCGACGTGGGACGGCACCCCGCCGGGGAACGAGAACTGGTGGAACAGCCGGGCCATGCCCTCGGCGTCCTGGGACACGCCCGGGTAGACCTCGGAGTAGGCGCCGTCGAGCCAGGCTCCGGCGACGGCGGCGGGGCCTCCGTGGCCGGGGCCCATGATGTAGATCATGTCCTGGTCGCGTTCGCGGATGATCCGGTTCAGGTGGGCGTAGCAGAGGTTCAGGCCGGGCGAGGTGCCCCAGTGGCCCAGCAGCCGCGGCTTGATGTGCTCGGGGGCCAGCGGCTCGCGCAGCAGCGGGTTGGCCAGTAGGTAGATCTGCCCGGCGGACAGATAGTTGGCGGCGCGCCACCAGGCGTCGATCGCCTTCAGGTCGGTCATCGGTCCTCACTCGTCGTGCCGTGGCCGGGCCGCCGTGTGGCGGCCCGGCCGTCCTCGGGCGGGAGGGCGGTCATGCGGAGGTCTCGGAGGCCGCGGGCAGGCTGATGCGGGTCCCGGCCCGCCCGGCCACCAGGTCGGGTGCGTCGCCGAGCGCGCCGATCGCCGCCAGAACGCCGGGCCTGTGCTCGGCGAAGCGGCAGGCGGCCTCGGCCTTCGGGCCCATCGACCCGGCGGGCAGGTCGAGCGCGCGCACCCGCGCGGGCGTGGCGCGGCCCACCGGCTCGGCCGCGTCGGTGCCGTACCCGGCGATGACGTTCGGGACGTCGGTGAGCAGCAGCAGCACCTCGGCGCCCAGCCGCTCGGCCATGAGCGCCGAGGTGAAGTCCTTGTCGACGACCGCCTCCACCCCACCCGTCCCGTCGGACCTGACCGGAGCGCCGCCCCCTCCCCCGGCGACGACGACCCAGCCGGCGTCCAGCAGCAGTCCGGCGGCGGGCAGTTCCACCACGTCCAGGGGCGCGGGCGACGGCACGACCCGGCGCCAGGCGTCCCCGTCGCGGGCCACCGCCCAGCCGCGCTCCCCGGCCAGTCTCCCGGCCTCCTCGCGGGTGTACTGGCGGCCGATGAACTTGGTCGGGCGCTCGAACGCCGGATCGTCGGCGGCCACCACCGTGTCGGTGAGCAGGGCGACGACCCGGCGCCCCGGGAGGGCCGAGCGCAGCGCGCGGACCAGCCAGGAGCCGATGAGGCCCTGGGTCTGCGCGTTGAGCGCGTCCAGCGGGTAGGGCACGCTGAGCGCCGGGTCCGCGGCGCTCTCCAGCGCCAGCATGCCGATCTGCGGGCCGTTGCCGTGCGTGATGAGCAGTTCGTGCTCGGCGGCCAGCGGTGCGAGCGCCGCGACGGCCTCGGCCACGTGCGCGAGCTGCACCGCGGCGTCGGGCCGCTCCCCCCGCCGCAGCAGCGCGTTGCCGCCGAGCGCGGCCACGATCCTCAATCCGGGCTCCTTCCGGTCGGCGCCGGACACCGGGAGGCCCGCCGCCCGGGCTCCCCGCTGCTCTCCGCCCTACCCATTCCACGCCGTGCCTCCCGCCCCCGGACAGGGTCCAAGGTCCGCGACGCGGGCACCGACCGGCCTTCCTCACCTGGACCCGCGGGCACGGTTCCGGGGACGGCGCCGCGGCCGCGCGGAGCCGTCCCCGAGCGGGTCAGAGCTCGCGGTAGAGGACGAGGTGCTCGTGGTAGAGGACGCCGTCGCGGACGTCGCCGGTGGCGGTGAAGCCGAGGTCGTCGTAGTAGTCGATGTGGTCGCCGGTGACGGTGTAGCGGCCGGTCTAGGCGCGCTCGCGGCCGTCGCGGGCCTCTTCGTAGCGGCCGGTGGGCAGGAGTTCCTGGCGGATGCGGCCGTCGGCGGTGGGAGGTCCTCGGCGCCCACCAGCAGGAGGTCGGCCTGCTTGCCGGGGGTGAGGGATCCGGTGGTGCCGCCAAGGCCGATGCTGCGGGCGCCCGAGAGCGTGGCGAAGTCCAGGACGTCCGCGACGCCGATGCGCCGGGGCACCGCCCTCGTCCTCCTCGCGGTCACCCTGGAGTTCCTCGTCGACGGACGGCCCCTGTCGATCGCCGGGACCGCGCTGCGCCTCGCCGAGTCCTACGCCGGCGGCATCGCCATCGGCGCCGCCGTCGCCCACCTGCTGATCCCGCTGCGCCGCCGCCCTCACCGTCCCCGCCACCACCGCGACCGGCGCGTCGACCACCGAGCAGACGAGGCCGCGACGCCACGGCGGCCTTCGCCCACGCCCCGCGCGACCGCGAGGCCGGCTCGTGGAGATGGTGCCGGGTGACAAGGCCCGCCTCGACCCCCGGATGCGGCGCCACCTCGCACGATCCACGCGCCCGGTGCCGTCGGCCGCATGCGCGACTCGCCGGCCGAGTGGGCGGCCACCTCCGGGCCGCGGCGTTCCAGACGGTGGCCGAGGAGGCGGCGGTCATAGCGGCGGACGCTTGCTCGCGAAACGTTCAGACAACAGCACGAGTGGCCGGTATACGGCGATAAAGCCGTTAGCCAGCTGCCACGAATCCCAAAGATGAACTTTCCTCCTGATCGTCCGCACAGGTGGGAGGCCTGTGGGAATGCCGTGCACTGCCGACGGCTCGCGCCGCGAGGATCCCGTCGGTGGAATCGTATGCCGAGGGGAACGGCGGACTCCGGAACGGTTGACATGGGCGCGGGCGAGCCGTCCCGGCCTCCCGTCTCGCGCGCTGCGGTTATGGTCCGGCGGATATCACTCCATCGGCCAGAGTCGCACAAAGTTACGATATCTGACTGCTTGTGGCGCATGATGCCGCGTGTGATCCTGCGGAAGGACAACTCAGGGCGCACGGAAGACTCCTCCTGGTGATGGTGGTGCCATGGGGGACGCCATCTCCGCTCGCCCTGGGGTCGAGATCGCTGCCGTACCGGGCGGCCTCGCATGTCTGGAATCGACCGCGCCTTCCCCGGCCCCATGGGCCCTCCCCCCGGGCCCACCGGCGAGGGCGCGGAAGCCGAGAGGAGCCCCCTTGTCCCCGATCACCCCTGCCCGCCGTCCCTGGCAGGCAGCGCGCAGGCGTCTCACCGCCCTGGCCACGGGATTCGCCCTGGCCGCCACCGGCCTGACGGTGCTCGCCACGCCCGCCCACGCCGTCGGCCCGGGCGCGACGGCCTACGTCACGAACCTGCGAGGCAACTCGGTCTCGGTCATCGACGCCACCACCGGCACGGTCACCGCGACGATCCCGGTCGGGGCCTTCCCCTCGGACGTGGCCGTCTCCCCGGACGGCTCCGAGGTCTACGTCACCAACCAGGGCTCCAACAGCGTCTCCGTCATCGACGCCGCCACCGCCACGGTGGCGGCCACCATCCCGATCTCCCAGGTACCGGGCCCCGTGGCCTTCGCCCCGGACGGCGCCCATGCCTATGTGGGCGTCAGCCTCGGCGGAGGAGCCCAGGGAGTCCGGGTAGTCGACACCGCCACCCGCACCGTCAGCGCGACCGTCGCCGTCACCGCCCAGCCGTTCGACATCGCGGTGACCCCCGACGGCGGCAAGGCGGTCGTCGCCGGCTTCGTCGGGAGTGCCGTCTCGGTCATCGACACCGCCACGAACACCGTCACCGCGACCATCACCGGCCCCGGCGTCCAGACCCCTGCCGGCGTGGTGATCAGCCCCGACGGAACGCACGCCTACACCGCCAACTACAACAGCAACAACGTCTCCGTCATCGATCTCGCCACCAACGCGATCACCGGCACCGTCCCCGTGGCCGGCGGGCCGCAGGGTGTGTCGATCAGCCCGGACGGCGCCCACCTGTACGTGGCCGCGGCCGGGGCCGGCTCCGTCGCCGTCATCGACACCGCCACCTCCACCGTCACCGCCACCATCCCGGTGGGGAACTCGCCCGCGGGGGTCCGCGTCGACCCGGCCGACGGCACCGCCTACGTCACCAACGCCGGCGCCGACAGCGTCTCGGTCCTCGACCTCGACACCAACACGGTCACCGCCACCATCGCCGTCGGCGACACCCCCTACAACGTCGACGTCTCCCCGGCGGCGCCCGTCGTGACCGGCGTGGCCCCCGACACCGGGCCCGCGGCCGGCGGCACCGCCGTCACGATCACCGGCAGCCACCTGTACAGCACCAGGGCCGTGAAGTTCGGCGGCACCCCGGCCACCGACGTGACCGTGGTCGACGCCACGACCGTCACCGCGACCGCCCCGGCCCACGCCGCGGGCACCGTGGACGTCACCGTCACCACCGCGGCCGGCACCAGCGCCACCGGCAGCGCCGACCAGTACACCTACCTCCCCGAGCCCAAGGCCGACATCGACGTCGACCTGACCGCCCAGCCGCACCTCGGCATCCTCGTGCCCTACCTGACCTACACGCTCACCGCCCGCAACACCGGCCCCGACGCCGTCACCTCGGCCACCCTCACCGCCACCCTCCCGTCCGGTGCGACCGCCACCCATCTCCCGGCCGGGTGCACCTCCGCGGGTAACACCGTGACCTGCGTCTACGGAGCCATCGCCGACGGAGCCGGTGCCGGCAAGGCCTTCCGGGTCCCCCTGCACCTGCTCTCCCTCGGCAACGTCACCGTCACCGGCGTCCGCACCACCAGCGCCCCCACCGACCCGGACGCCGCCGACGACACCGCCTCCAAGACCTGCCACGTCATCTCGGTCATCCTCGCCACCTGCTGACCGACCCCAGCGGTACCGCGGCCGGGACCCGACGGGTCCCGGCCGCCCCGGCAGGCAGGCGCGACCGGCGCCGAGAACACGAACCCCGCGCAGGCCGGCCACGGGCGTGGTGGCAGCCGACCGCCGTTCCGTGACCTCAGGAGGGACGGAGCCGGGCGTGCTTCGCGTCAGCAGGCGGCCAGGACCGCAGCGTGCTCCGCGTCGGTGACGGGCTCCGGTCCGGTGGTGCCATCGCCTCGTCCAAGAGCGTCTCCGCGACCCGGAGCACCCGCAGCCGGGCTCCCGGGCCGGGGCGTTCAGGGATGCTCCGGAGCGCACGCGGTTCAGGCGCGTGCCGATCGCCGGTGGCGGAGGAGCAGGGCACGGAGCAGGGCCGCGGCGGCGGCCGCGTTGCGGGTCGTCGAACCCTGGCCCTCCGCGAAGGCGGTGAGGGCGGTCGGAAGGTGGGTGAGGCGGACCGCGCGGTTCCACTCGGGCAGACGTGCTCCGCAGCCCCGGCTCTGCGAGAAGTCCTCCGTGCGGACGTCCGGCGGGGGCAGCCTGACGTGGTCGTAGCCGACGGCCGCGGGAAGCACGTCGAGGAGCCCCTCGGGGGCGGCCCCGGCCCTGCGCCGGGCCGCGTCCTCGCCGCGCAGCCAGGCCACGGCCCCCGCGCCGCCGATCCACAGGACCGCGGCATCCGGCCCGTACCAGCTCGTCCCGGTTCCGTAGAGCGCGCTCGGCCGCCCGGCCCCTTCGGCCCTCCGCGCCCAGAGGAGGGCGGCGCCCACGGCGTCCACCACGCGGCCGCCCTCAGCGGGACCGACGATGAGGAACGCCTCGCGCTCCTCGTCGTCCCGGGGACTCAGCTCGCGCAGTCCGGCCGCCCGTGCGGCGAGTTCGTCCGCCCACGCGACGGCGAGCGCCGCGTCATCCGGCGCGTGCAGGCCCTCCACCAGAGCGAGCTCCTCGCCGATCCCGTCGAGTTCGGCCAGGTAGGCGGTGGCCCGTGCGAGCCGGTACGCCGCGACCCGGGCGTCCCTTCAATAGGCGGGATCGGCCGCGACCTCCGCGAGCCGCGCCGCCTCCTCGCACAGTCCCCCGGCCACGACGTCCTCCACGGCCTCCCCGTACATCCGCCTGCACCGCTCCAGCGAGCTCTCCGCCTCCCCGCGCAAAGCACACCCCTTCCCTCCGACGGGCTCCGCCCTCGGCGCCGGGCCCTCCTCCTCCGACGCCGCAGAAGAGGCGCGTGTTCGCATGCCACCCGAGAACCCTCGGGTGCCTCCGGGTGCCCGGCTGGAAGGACACGCTCGCCGACCCCGGCGAGGAGAAGGTCTTCGCCCTCTTCCACCCCGCGCGGGCGCCCGTGCCGCCGACCCGGGCGGCGGCGGGCCCGCTCAGCGCTGCAACGCCTCGATCGGGTCGATCCGCCCCGCCCGCCACGCCGGGTACAGGCCCGCGACCGCGCCGGCGACGGCACCTGCCACGGGTGCCGCCGACGTGAGCAGCGGATCCACCACGGGCGGCCAGCCTTTGAGGGCGCAGAGCAGCGACGTGAGGGCGAGGCCGAGCGACGTGCCGATCACCGCGCCGAGACAGCCCAGGACGGCTGTCTCCGCGAGGAGCAGCGCCATGATGTGGCCGGGCGACGCGCCCGTCGACCGGCGCAGCCCGATCTCGGCCCTCCGCTGCATGACGGACAGGAGCATCGTGTTGGCGATGGTGATGATCCCGATGGCGAACGCCACTCCCGCGATGGCCAGCAGCAGGGTCGTCACCGGCCCGCTGATCTGCTCCCGCAGCCGGGTCGGATCAGGCGGTGCGGCCGCCTGGATGCGCGAGGGATCGAGCACGGAGATCGCGTACGGGCCCTGGCGCGCGATCGTCTGCGCGGCGCCCGGACTCGTGCGCACCACCACGGTCGGCGAGGGCGGGTCGCTGACGAAGAGCCCCGCCACCGCCGGCGGGACGATGACCCGGGCCAGCAGGTGCGCGTCACCGGGCGCGTCCCCGACGATGCCGACGACCGTCAGCCGGACTCCCCCGACGTAGATGACGGGCGCGAGGCCGACGTCGGTCATGCCGAGCTGCTCCGCCGCGTGGACCCCCAGGAGGGCGACCCGGTCGGCGCGCCGGACCATGCCGTCGTCGTAGAGCCGGCCGTCGGACACCTTCGCGCCGAGCACGTCCAGCGCTCCGGGAGTAGCGCCGGCGAGCGCGAGCCGGGTCGCCGCCGATCCGTTGCCGGCCGACGGCGCGACCCTGCCCACGGAGTAGGTGTCGCCGCCCACCTCCCAGACGAGCCCGGCCGCCCGCACGCCGCTCAGCGCTCTGAGCGCCGACTCCGAGTCCGTGCCGATGACGGGCTCGGCGTCCGGATCGGGCGAGGTGTCGGAGAACGTGACGAGCGTGGCCCGCTGGGCGTCGAAGACGGCGGTCACCGCTCCGTTCGCCGAAAGCCCCAGATTGATCGTGGTGATCACGGTGGCGACCGCGAGGATCGTGCCGAGCGAGGTGAGGAACGAGCGGAAGGGAGCGCGGGCCGCGGACTTCACGGCCTCCGCCAGGGCGTCCCGCACGGTGAGCCTGCTCGCGGGGATGCCGAGGCCCGCGAGCGCCTGCGCCGAAAGCCTCTTGGCCCGGCGGCCCGTCGCGCTCACCGCCCGATCTCCGCGCCGGCCGAGTCGCGGACCGCGCCGTCGTCGAGCAGCAGGCGCCGGGGCAGCGCCGCGGCGATCTGCAGGTCATGGGTGACGACGACCACGGTCAGGCCGAGGAGGTTCAGCTCGCCGAGGAGTGCCATGACCAGGTCGGAGTTGCGCGCGTCGAGGCTGCCCGTCGGCTCGTCGCAGAGCAGGACGCGGGGTTCCTGCGCAAGCGCCCTGGCGATGGCCACGCGCTGGCGTTCGCCTCCGGACATGGTGCCGGGCAGGGCGTCCAGCCGGTGGCCCAGCCCGACCTTCTCCAGCGCCTCCACGGCCGCGCGCCTGCGCGCCTTGCGGGAGACCCGCCTGCTCAGCAGCCCGAGTTCGGCGTTCTCCGCGGCGGTCCTGTCCGCGAGCAGGTGGTAGGCCTGGAACACGAAGCCGAACTGGGCGCCCCGCAGGGCCGTCACCGCGTTCTCGGTGAGCGTTCCGGTGTCCACGCCGCGGACCAGATACCGGCCCTCGGTGGGGCGGTCGAGCAGTCCGAGCACGTTGAGCAGGGTGGACTTGCCGGATCCCGACCTGCCGACGATCGCCGTCATCTCGCCCGCGTCGATCCGCACGGACACCGGCTTCAGCGCGGGCACCGGTGGCGCACCCGGGTAGGTGACCGCGGCGCCGTGCAGCGCGAGTTCGGGCTCCCGGCTCATGGGCTGCTCGGCCCGGCCGTCGTGCCCACCAGCACCGGGTCCCCCTCGTCCAGTTCTCCTTCGACCGGCGTGACGGCCTGGCGCCCGCCGATCGACTGCCCGAGCCGTACCTCGACGGATCTGCGGGCCCCGCCTTCCACGACGGTGACGAACGTGCGCCCCGACGCGTCGGTCGAGATCGCGGCGATCGGGACGATCAGGGATTCCTCCGTCGTCCGCCCGCCGCCGATGGTCACCGCGACGTTCTCCCCCGCCATCGACAGCGGGGCGGCGCCCAGCGGGGCGAACCGCACGGCGTACGAGGGCACCCCCGCCTCGATCTTGGGCCGTGCGGCGATGGCGGCCACGCGCAGGCGCACGGTGTCCCCGCTGATGCTCGACTTCGCCACGGCCTTGGTGCCGACCTTCAGCGTCTCCCTGGTTCCGGCGTCCACGGTCCCGGTGAGCACGAGCCGGCCCGTCCCGATCTTGGCGAGGGTGCCGTCGTCCTTCACCAGGGAGCCCTTGCGCACGGGCAGGGCCACGACCCGCGCGGGCAGGCGCGGGACGAACACGACCTGTCCGCGCAGGACGACCGGCCCGGATGGCGCCCGCTCCGTCTGCGCCTGCCCGAAGGGTTCCTCCGGTTCCTCCGCCGCCCCGGCTTCTGGTGCGGTGGAGGGGGTGTCGGCCGCCGTCGCGGGCACGACCCCCGCCGCGCGGGCCAGGGCCGCGACCGCCGCCGCGGTCCCCGGGCCGAAGACGCCGCGAGTGTCGCCTCCGATCGGATGCCCGACGGAGCGGAGCCCGTCCTGCAGCTGCTCCACGTCGACGCCCTTCGTCCCCCGGACCATGTCGCGGAACGCGGGGACATCCCCCTCGAACACGAAGACGGGCTGCTCGGCGACGGTCATCAGGAGCGTTCCCGCGCCGATCCGCTGCCCTCGCTCCACCCGTACCGCGGTGACCACGGGCAGGGACGCGCCGAGGCCCGTCGGCACCTTCACCAGCACGGGATCGACTTCCGTGACGTCCGCGCGGATGACCGTCTCGGCGGAGAGGACCCCGGACTCGACGTCGACGGTGATCACCGACTCCTTCGGCGGCGCGGCGTCGGCCGCCCGCTGCTGCGGCGAGACGAACTGCCGGCTGAGCAGCACGGCCCCCGCCGCGCTGACCACCGCGACGAGGAGCAGCACGAGCAGCGGCTTCGCCGACTTCGGGCCGGTGAGCCGACTCGTCACCTGGTCACGCCGAATTCGCCCTCGGCGGCCTGGAGCTGCTGGTCCGCCTCGTTGATCAGAGTCTGGACCGCTTCGAAGTGATCCTGGAAGAACGCGCCCTGGGCCGCGGTGGTCCTGCCCTCCAGTGTCTCCATCACCGGTGTCGCGCACCGGACGAAGATCGGCACCCAGCGCTCGTTCAGCGTCTTGCGCGCGGCGTCGTCCGCCGCGCTGGCCATCAGACCCGTGTGCCAGCCGAGGAACCCTCCGAAGGCCTCGGAGGACGCGGTCGTGCGCACGAGGGAGACGTCGGCGCCTTCCTTCTCCATGCACGAGCGGAAGGTGGGAAGGAGCGCGCGCACGGGTTCGGACGCCTGTTCCCGCAGAACGACGGTCCACCAGGAATCGATGAGCGCCGCGTTCTTCTGCCTGGCCGGGAAGAGCTTTTCGGCCTCCTGCGCGCACGTCTCGGTGGCCGCCGCCTCCGCCTTCTCCTCCGGAGTCGACGGGGGAGGCACATCGGGGAAACTGACGTCGGGCACGATCAGATTATTGGCGGCCATCCATTTGAGATCGGGAAAGTCACCCGTGTTCAGGTTGGCGACGAGATCCAACGTCTCGCGATCGGCCTGGGGAGCGCCCGGCAAATCGCCGTTGAATCCGGCCTTGGCCATGCATTTCGCCTGGGCCACTCGCTTGACCTGATCCACCGCCGAAAGGTATTTGCCTCCGTCGATCCGCTGCGCCGCGCTGGCGGGAAAGAAATGGTGGAGCGCCTGGAGGCCCGTTACCGAGGCCCCCTCGAACTGACCGGCCCCCGCGCTGCGGGGGGCGTCGTCGGCCGCGGGGCTGCAGGCGCTGAGGAACCCCAGCGCCGCAGCCGCGGCCATCAACCTCGCCTTGCGGCGATGCGTGCGGAACCGCATGGATGATGGACCTCAGGAATCTTCGTCGCTAGCGGTTCACGTAGGCGGTGCCGTTGGTCGTGCTGAGCACGTGCATGGGCGCGCCGGTCGTGATGTTGCTGATCAGGACCCGCAGGCCCGTCCAGGAAGCCGTCACGGTGTAGTTGCCGGAGCCCAGGGCCCAGCTGCCGTCGGACTTCTGGTAGTTCGCTCCGTAGTTGCCGCCGTACTGCACGTCGACCAGGTTGAAGTCGTTGCAGCCGGGGGCGGCCTTGTAGTAGAGCTTCCCGTTGCGGACCCCGATGTGCGTGGTGGTGCCCGAGTCGGCGACGCCGCAGTAGTACGGCGCCGCGCTCGCGGCCTGCGGCGTGACGGCGACCACGGCGGCCGCCGCCGCGGCGACCGCGAGCCCGGTGGTGACGTTCTTGCTCATGCGAGAAGTGCTGCTCTGCGTGCGGGGCAAGGCTCTCTCACTTTCCTGAGGGATGATGCAAGACGTTTGGACACACGAACGGAAAATGCAAATTTCCGTCCGCAATGATCCGCGCACAAGTTACCCGAAGCACTTAAGCCGGTTCAACTTGACTTCCTGCCGCACACCACCATCCATTCGATTGACCCACTCCGATTTCCACCTCGACCAGCCTTCATGACCTACCGTCACGATTCATCGCACCGTTTCGGACACCCCCGCCCGCGTATACGGATCCCCCTATCGATCTTGAACGGAACGAACGACACAGAGAAATTGCCCGCACCCGGTACCTGCAGAGCCCTGCTTGCGGGCACCCGCTCCGGCCGCCCCGGCAACGAGGCGAATCCGAGGACTGTCGCCGCCCTGGTGGCGATACCCGGACCGCCGATCCAGCGCCGGGCGGCACACCGTGCCGAGGAACGCGCGGAGGTCGCGGGTGAGGAGTTCATCGATGACATGAAGGACGTGGCACTCCCCGCCGATGACCTGGGCGACGGGATTCCGCCGATGGAGTTCCCGGAGCACATGCCGGGCCATCTGGAGATCACCGACGCCGGCATGCGCATCGTGGTCCCCGCCGCCGAGGTGGCGGAGATGAACGCGTCTGCGATGCCGGACTGGGCGCGATCCTGTTGACCAGCAGCAGCGCCGCCTTCGCCGCGGGCGCGATCACGCTGGTCGCCTGCTTCGGGTTCACCGCGAACGCCTACGTCTGCAAGGGCCTGGCCGGGAGGATCGGGGCGATCGTCTCACGCCCCGATCCTCCCCTACCCCGGCACCCGCCCATCTCGTCGCCGCGGCCGACGGGAGTAGGGCGGGAGGGGGTGGGGGGGGTCTTGGGGCGGGTGAGGCGTTCGAGGGCGCCGAGCGTGTTCAGCAAGGAGAGGCGGGCCAGGGTGTTGCGCAGGTGCCGGCCGGCGGCGGTCTTGGGGACCATGAGGCGGACGTTGGGGCCGATCCGCTGCTTCCTGTCGACCAGGGGGCGGTGGGCGGTGTCGTAGCGGGCGAAGGCGATGCGGTGGTCGCCGGCGGCGATGGCGAGTTCTCCGGCGAGGCGGTAGGCGCCGACCAGGGCGAGTTCGGCGCCCGCGCCTGAGGCGGGCGAGGCACACCAGGCGGCGTCACCGACGAGCGCGATCCGTCCGCTCGACCATGAGTCCATCCGGACCTGTCCCAGGGCGTCGAAGTAGAAGTCCGGGTCGGCCAGCGCCGAGGCGAGCAGTTCCCGGGTCCGCCAGGACGTGTCGCCGGCGAACCGCGCGCCGATCAGGCGCTTGTGCTCGGCGACGTCGCGGTGGTCGTAGTCCAAAGGCGCCGAGCGGAACATGAAGTACGCCTTGGCCTGCGCGTGGTTGCCGGAGCGGTAGACACCGGTCATCGCGCCCGGGGTGTTGAACATCGTCACCCACCGGTCCTCGCCGAGCGAGGCGTCGGCGTCGGCGAAGGCGAAGTAGTGGTCCTTGAAGTCGATGAACCGCTCTTCGGGGCCGAAGGCGACCCGGCGGACGGCGGAGTGCATGCCGTCGGCGCCGACGACCAGGTCGAAGCGGCGGGCGGGCGCGTGCTCGAAGGTGGCCGTCACGCCGTCGTCGTCCTGCGCCAGGCCGCGGACGGAGTCGCCGAACAGGTACTCGGCGTCGGTCACCTCGTGCAGCAGCGCGACCAGGTCGCCGCGCATGATCTCGACGGATGCGGGGTCCCGGGTGTCGATGCGGGCGACGGCCCGGTCGGCGGCGTCGACGAACTTCATGCCCTGGACATCGGTGGCGAGTCCACGGATCCGCGGCATGATCCCCATCCGCTCGGCGACCTCGACGGCCTGGTCCCGCACGTCCACCCCGTTGCCGCCGGTGCGAAGGCCGGGGGCGCGCTCGACCACGGTGGGGTGGAAGCCGTGCCGGGCCAGCCAGTGCGCCAGGGTCAGTCCGGCGATACTCGCGCCCGAGATCAGGATGCGCTGGTTCATGGGCTCTCCCTCGCGGTAAGCTAACTGAAATGCACGTTCCAGTTGAGTATGTGGAAGGAACGTTTCAGTTGTCAACGCCCGAAGAAGCCGGACGAGGCCGAAGGGCCGACGCCGTGCGCAACAAGAAGCTCGCCCTCCAGGCGGCCACCGAACTGCTGGCCGAGCCGGGCGGCAGCCTCACGGTCGAGGCGATAGCGAAGAAGGCCGGCCTGGGGACCGCGACCGTGGTGCGGGCCTTCGGCGGCAAGGAGGCCCTGCTCGACGCCGCGGTCGCCGGCCTGCTCGCCCCGGTGGTCGACCGCGCCGGGCAACTGCTGGAGCAGACCGGACCCGAGCGGGCCCTGCGCACCTTCCTGGCCGAGCTGATCGCGTTCCAGTCCGCGCACCACGCCGTCAGCAGCCTGCTCGACGGCCTGGAGGCGCCGTCCACGACGGCCCTGCGCCGGCGGCTGGTGGGCGCCGTGGAGGAGATGATCGCCGGCGCGCGGCGGGACGGCGCGATCCGCACCGACCTCGACACCGGCGTCCTCGTCACCCTCGTCGGCCGGACCGCCTTCGCGATCGCGCAGGGGCGGCCCGCGTCCGAAGAGGTCGTGCACGCCTACCTCGCCGTCCTGATGGACGGGCTCCGCCCGCAGCAGCCCGAGTAGCGTCCGCGGTCGCAGCGCACCCCATGACCTGCCTCATGGGGTGCGCCGGAACCATGCCGGGCCGTGCTCAGGGTCGTTGGCCCGGTGGCCCGGCGCGAGGAGTCACCCGAGCGCGATCCGCGGCAGGCGGAGGATCAGAGGCCGCACTCGGAGTCGGACGTGGTGGGGTTGGCGGCGGTGAGGCGGTTGAGGACCTGCGCGGTGCGGCGGAGTTCGTCGCTCGCCAGGTGGTCGGCGAAGAAGGCCGACACGACGGCGTCGACGATGGGCTGGGCGGTGGCGAGCAGGTCGCGTCCGGCGGGGGTGAGCTCGGCGAAGGTCGCCCGGCGGTCGGTGGGGGGCGTGGTCCGCACCACCCAGCCGTCCTTGGTCTCCATCTTGGTGACCAGCCGGGTGGCGCCGCTGCGGGAGATCATCAGTTCGGCGGCCAGCGGGGCCATCCGCAGCCGTCCGCCGGACCTGTCGAGGGCGGCCAGCACCTCGCGTTCGAAGTAGGTCAGGCCGAGCTCGGCGCGCAGCCGGTTGTTGATGTGGGCGAAGAGCAGTGAGTCCGCCCGGTAGAGGGCCTGCCACGCGGCCAGTTGGTCGTTCGTCGCCCGCCTCGTCGCCATCGCAGGAGTCTACAAGCAGACCATTGACACGTGAACTGTCGCCCGATTAGCGTTCACGGGAGAATCATTCACATGTGAACTGTTGGAGCGGGGTTGGCGCACACGGAGTTCTGCACGGTCCTCGACCACGCCGTCGACGGGCCGACGGCGCAGCAGGGGCTCATCGACGCCCTGGCCGCCGTCCACGGACGCGGGCTGGGCCACCGGCCGGGCTACCTGTCGACGCGGTTCCTGGCGAGCGCCGACGGCCGCCGGGTGCTCGGCATCGTCCGGTGGAGATCCGAAGCCGACTTCCGGGCCTTCGAGGCCTCGCCCGACAACGCGACGGTCATGGCCGACGTCCAGCGCGCGCTCGACGGGGTGCCCGGCCTGAGCGGCACGCACGTCAGCCGGTACCGGCTCGCCCGCGAGATCGGACCGAAGAGCCCATGACGGAGGATCGGATGCGGATCGAGGTCTACGCCGACGTGCTCTGCCCCTGGAGCTACATCGGGAAGCGCCGACTGGAGCGGGCCCTGTCGGGCGCCGAGGGCGCCGACCGGATGCGGGTCGTGTGGCGCAGCTACGAACTGTCCCCGGACGAGGGAAAGGTCCCCGGACGCAGCGCCGCCGAGGCCCTGCTGGAGTGGCGGGGAGCCGAAGGGCCGGCCCGGATCGAGCTCATCCACTCCCTCGGCCGTGCCGACGGCCTCCCGCTCGACCTGCACGCCGCCCGCCCGGTCAGCACCTTCGACGCCCACCGGCTCATCCACCTCGGCGCGGCCCACGGGCTGGCCGACCAGACGGTGGAACGCCTGCTGCACGCCTACCTGGTCGAGGGCCTGAACGTCGCCGACCACGGGGTGCTCGCCAGGCTGGGCGCCGAGGCGGGCCTCCCGCCCGAGGCGGTCTCCGAGGTGCTGGCGGGCGACGCCCACGCCGCCGACGTCCGCGCGGACGAGCGCCGTGCCGCGCGGCGCGCGGTCACCGGCGTCCCGATGCTGATCGTCGGCGAAGGCCCCCCGGTCACGGCCATCCAGCCCCCCGAGGACCTGCGCCGGTTCCTCGAGGACGCGCTCGCGGCCACGGGCGGCTGAGCCTCCTTCGCCCGCGCACCGACGAGAAGAACGACACCCGGCACCCGCCCGACGAACCCGGAAGGGGCACGATGGTCACCGCCGCGCCGCGCGCGACCGCGCGGGAATGGACCGGTCTCGCCGTCCTCGCCTTGCCCACGCTCGTGATCGCGCTCAGCATGACGGTCCTGCACCTCGCCGTTCCCGAGCTGAGCGCCGCACTGCGCCCGAGCTCCACCCAGCTGCTGTGGATCATCGACGTCTACGGCTTCATGATCTCCGGTCTGCTCATCGCGATGGGCACGGTCGGCGACCGGATCGGCCGCCGCAGACTGCTGACGATCGGCGGCGGCGCCTTCGGCCTCGCCTCCGCGACTGCCGCGTTCGCCCCGACGGCGGAGGCCCTCATCGCGGCCCGCGCCCTGATGGGCGTCACCGCCGCGACCCTGATGCCCGCCACGATGTCCCTGATCCGGACCATGTTCCAGGACCCCCGGCAGCGGGCGGTGGCGGTGAGCGTGTGGATCTCCTGTTTCACCGGCGGCGCCGCCCTCGGCCCCGTCCTCGGCGGCGCGCTGCTGGAGCGCTTCTGGTGGGGCTCGGTGTTCCTGCCCGCCGTGCCGGTGGCGGCGCTGCTGGTCCTCGCCGGCCCGCGGCTGCTGCCCGAGGACCGCGATCGGCGGCCGGGCGACATCGACCCCGCGAGCGTGGCCCTGCTGCTCGCCGCGATCCTCACCGTCGTCTACGGGCTCAAGCAGTCGGCGGCCCACGGGGTGGCGGCCGTTCCCTCGCTCGCCGTCCTGCTCGGCCTGTCCGTCGGCACGGTCTTCGTGCTGCGCCAGCGCGCCCTCACCGTGCCACTGCTGGACCTGCGGCTGTTCGCCAACCGGTCGTTCGGCACGGCACTGGGCACCCTCGCCCTGGTGATCGCCGCGATGTCGGGGATCCAGTTCTTCGTCGGCCAGTACCTGCAGACCGTCGTGGGGCTCTCCCCGCTCCAGGCCGGTCTGGTGATGGTCCCCAACGCGCTCGCCGGGATCGCGGGCACCATGCTCGCCCCCGTCCTCGCCCGCCGCATCGCCCCGGCCCGGCTGATGGCCGCCGGTCTCCTGTGCGCCGCCGCGGGCCTGGCGCTCTTCGCCCGGGTGGGGCCGGACTCCGGCTACGGCCTGGTGATCGCGGCCGGCACGGTGATGTCGGTGGGCTTCGGCCCGACCCTGGCCCTGGGCAACGACCTGATCCTGGGCATGGTCCCGGCCCGTCAGTCCGGAGAGGCGTCGGCCATCGCCGAGACCGGCGCCGACCTCGGCGTCGCCCTGGGCATCGCGTTCATCGGCGGCGCCGGACTCGCCGTCTACCGGGCCGACCTCGCCGCGCACCCCCCAGCTGGCGTGCCCGCCTCCGCCCTCGAAGCAGCCCGCGACACCGTCGGCGGCGCGTTCGCCACCGCGGGCGAGCTGCCCGGCCGGACCGGCGACGCACTGCGCGAGGCAGCGGCCCTCGCCTTCACCCACGGCATGCGCCTCACCGCGACCATCGGCCTCACCGTGGCCCTCACCCTCACCCTCGTCGCCGCCTTCCTCCTCAGCCCTTCCACCGAGTCCACCGAGTCAGCCGGCCTGAGGCCCGAGTCCGACGGATGACCCTCACGACAGGTGAAACCACGCGACACACGCCGCTCGACGCCTCCCCGGCCGGGCGCATGGGCACCCCCGGCGACATCGCCGCCGCCGCGGCCTTCCTCCTCGGACCCGACGCCGTCTTCATCACCGGCACCGACCTGCTCGTCGACGGCGGCGCCGTCGCAGCCATCCGCCTCAACGCGGCCCGGTCGGCGCACAACGGCTGACCCGCACGCGACCGCACCGCCTCTCGGGAGATCGGGCCCGCATCACCCGCGCGGGCGGTCGGGCGCCTCGAGCGGGGGCAGGTCGCGTACCTCGGCCGGGCCCTCGGGGCGGGCGCAGGGCCCGGCGCGGGGTCGTCGTCGGAGCGGAACAGGTCAGGTGGGCAGGCTGCGGGCGACGGCCGGGATCACGATCGCGGCGGCGACCAGGTGCGTCAGCATCAGCAGCGCCTTCGTGGCCGCAGACGCGTCCGCGAGCATCCGGTACCAGTGACGGCGCGGTGAGCACGACCGTGGCGCGGACGAACGCCGCCCGCGGACGGCGGGCCCAGCGGACCAGCGCCAGCGAGAGCGCCAGGCTTATCAGCGAGAAGAAGACGGTCAGCATGGCGAACCCGGCCACCGGAATCGGCTCACCGCCGACATCGAGGCTGATCCCGGCGAACTCCCCCACCGCGGCGACCGTGGCGGACGCCGCGGCGGCCACCGCCGCGGCGACCAGACCGCGCACGACCAACGACCTCACGGAAACGGTCAGGCCAACGGAGATCATGCACCTCCCATGAGCGGCGACCGGCCGTCGCCGGTCCTCACCCATACGTCGAACGGCCCCGCCCGGAATCGACACGAATCACAGACCCGCCCGATGCACGTTCCACCGGCCTCTCCCCTGACCCGCAAGAGGAAGCACCCCGACCGGCCCTGCCGACCGACCGGGCGTTCCGTCGCCGCTATGCCCGGTGCTGCTCGGGGGCCGATGTGCTTGTGGGGCGGGGTCTGTTCAGGGTGGTGGCGATGCGCTGGCCGATGGTGTGGAGGAGGGGGCGGGTTCGGGTGAAGGAGGTCCGCGGGTCGCCGGCCAGGGCGAGGAGGGAGTGGGTGCCGGTGACGTCCAGGAGGTGCGGGTTCGAGACGGCTATGTCGCCGGCGACGAGGGTGACGGGGACGCCGGCGCGGCGGGACAGGGTCAGGGCGCCGTAAGGGGCCTTGCCGCGGAGGGACTGGTCGTCGAAGCGGCCTTCGCCCACCACGCACAGGGCGGCGTTCTGGAGGAGGCGGGCCAGGTCCAGTTCGGCCAGCATGAAGGCGGAGCCCTGGCGCCATCGGGCGTTCAGGGCGGTGAGGGCGGCGAAGCCGGTGCCGCCGGCGGCACCGGCTCCGGGGCTGGATCTGTGGTCCTGGGCGGTGTGCAGGACCATCAGGTCGGAGAACCTCTCCAGTCCGGCCTCCAGCCGTCTGATCTGGGCGGGGTCGGCGCCCTTCTGCGGGGCGAAGACCTGGGCGGCTCCTTCCGGGCCCAGGAGCGGGCTGTCGACGTCGGCGGCCAGGACGAACTCGACGGAGGACAGCCGGCGGTCGAGGCCGGACAGGTCCAGGGAGGTGACGTCGCGCAGATAGCCGCCGCCCAGGGGCAGCCGTGCGCCGAACTCGTCGTGGAGTCGCGCGCCCAGGGCGGCGAGCATGCCCGCGCCGCCGTCGGTGGTGGCGCTGCCGCCGACGGCGAGGACGATCTCGGTGCAGCCGAGGTCGAGTGCCCGGCCGATGAGCTGGCCCGTCCCATAGGTGGTGGAGGTGAGTGGGGCTCCCCCGGCGTCCGGGACCAGGTCGAGGCCGGACGCCTGGGCGAGTTCGACGACCGCTCTGGTGCCGCGGACGGCGAGGGACGCCGAGACCGTCATGCCTTCGAGCGGGCCCATGACGGTGACCGGGACGAGGGAGTAGCCGACGGTGGCCAGGGCCGCGGCGGTCCCCTCTCCCCCGTCGGCGAGGGGCCGTTCGACGACCGTCACCCCTGGGGCGGCCGCCCTGATCCCCGCGGCGAGCCACGAGCACGCCTGCGCGGCCGTCGCCGATCCGCGGAACTTGTCGAGGCAGACCACGACGGTCCCCGGGTGCGGGGGACGGGAAGGGGGGACGGTCATCGGTCCGGCCTTTCTTCGGTGGGGGAGGGTCGCAGGGATCAGATCACGTGCTCGGCCCAGCGGCGGCGCACCGTCGCGAGGGTCCGGGCGCCGTCGGCGGCCCACACGTCGGCGTTGAAGATCTCGACCTCGATGTCGCCGGTGTAGCCGGCGGCGTCGGTGAGCCCGACGAAGCCCCGCAGGTCGACGTGGCCGTCGCCGAGCATGCCGCGCGAAAGCAGCGCGTCGGGCGGCAGCGGGGTGATCCAGTCCGCCAACTGGACCGAGGCGATCCGCTCCCCCGCGCGGGCGAGCTGCGCGGGCAGCTGCGGATCCCACCAGACGTGGAAGGAGTCGGCGACCACCCCCACGGCGGCGGAGGGGAACCGTTCGGCCAGGTCCAGGGCCTCGCCGAGGGTGGCCAGCACGCCCCGGTCGGCGGTGTAGATCGGATGCATGGGCTCCAGCGCCAGCCGCACGCCCCGCGCCAGGGCGTCGGGGACGAGCAGGCCGAGTGCCTCGGCCATGCGGGCGCGGGCCGCGGGCAGGTCGCGGGAGCCGGGCGGGAGGCCGCCGACGACCAGGACGAGGCATCCTGCGCCGAGTTCGGCGGCCTCGTCGATCGCCCGCCGGTTGTCCTCCAGCGCCCGCCGCCAGGATTCGGGGTCGGGCGAGGTGAGGAAGCCGCCGCGGCACAGCGAGGAGACGCGCAGCCCGGCGTCGGCGACGAGCTTCGCGCTCGCCTTCACCCCGTACTCCTGGACGGGTTCGCGCCACAGGCCGATCGCCTCGACTCCCGCGGCGACGCATCCGGCGACGGCCTCCTGGACGCCCCACCGCTCGGTCGTCTTCTGGTTCAGTGACAGCCTGCGCAGCCGCGGGTCGCCCGGCTCCGGAGTGGGCACGGCCGCCGGGCGGCCGGACGGGACGTCGAGTTCGGGCAGGGCGGAGTTCACGCTGTGGGTCATCGGGCGAGTCCTGCGGTTTCGAGCAGCGACCGCATGCGGGCCGCGGCGAGGTCGGGGTCGGGCAGCAGCCCCGCGGTGTCCGCGAGCCGGAACGTCTCGGCGAGGTGCAGGGCGCTGCGGCCCGATTGCAGGCCGCCGACCATGACGAAGGCGGGCTGCAGGCCGGCGAGCCACGCCAGGAAGGCGATGCCGGTCTTGTAGTACGGGGTGGGGGCCGCGAAGACATGCCGGGACAGCGGCACGGTGGGGGCGAGCAGGGCGTCGTAGGCGGCCAGGTCGCCCTGGTCGAGCGCCCGCAGTGCGCGGGCCGCGACCGGGGCGATGCCCGCGAAGATGCCGAGCAGCGCGTCGGAGTGGCCGGACTCGTCGCCCCGGATCAGCTCGGGATAGTGGAAGTCGTCGCCGGTGTAGAGGCGGACGCCTTCGGGCAGGGAGCGCCGCAGCGCGATCTCGTGGCCCGCGTCCAGCAGGGACACCTTGACGCCGTCGACCTTGCCGGTGGTCTCCTTGATGAGGTCCAGGAACGTCGCGGTCGCGGCGCCGATGTCAGCCGAGCCCCAGTAGCCGCGCAGCGCCGGGTCGAACGCCTCCCCTAGCCAGTGCAGGATCACCTTGCCGCCGCACTGGCCGATCACCCGCCGGTACACCTCCAGGTAGTCGTCCGCGGTCCTGGCGGTGGCCGCCAGCGCGCGGCTGGCCATGAGGATCACGCCCGCGCCGGCGTCCTCGGCGACGGCGAGCTGCTCCAGGTAGGCCTCGGCGATCCGGTCGAGGCCGTGATGTCCGGCCGGGAGGTGGTCGGTGCCGACGCCGACCGCGACCGTGCCCCCGCACGCGCGGGCCTCGGCGGCGCTGCGGCCGATCAGCTCGGCCGTCGCGGCCCAGTCCAGGCCCATGCCGCGCTGCGCGGTGTCCATCGCGTCGGCGACGCCGAAGCCCTGCGCCCACAGGTGGCGGCGGAAGCCCAGGGTGGTCTCCCAGTCGACGGCGGCCGGCGCGCCCGGCACGTTGTTCCCGAGCGGGTCGGCCACCACGTGCGCGGCGGCGTAAACGACGCGGGACTTCGGCGGTCCCGGCGGCGGCGTCCAGTCGGCCGGGGCGCCGAGGGTGTGGACGGAGCCGCCGTGCTCGTCCGGCAGCCAGAGCGAGGTCACAGCTCCACCGCCGGGATCTTCACGCGGCGGCCCTCGGCCGACGACAGCAGCCCGAGCTCGGCGAGCTGGATGCCGCGGACCCCGGACAGGAAGTCGTACGGGTGCGGCGCGTCCTCGGCCACGTGCCGGACGAACTGCTCCCACTGCGCCTTGAAGCCGTTGTCCAGGTCGGCGTTGTCGGGCACCTCCAACCACTGGTCGCGGAACGGCTCGGTCACCGGCAGGTCGGGGTTCCACACCGGCATCGGCGTGTTCACCCGGTGCTGCACCCGGCAACCGCGCAGGCCCGCGACGGCGCTGCCCTCGGTGCCGTCCACCTGGAACTCCACCAGCTCGTCCCGGTAGACCCGCACCGCCCACGAGGAGTTGAGCTGGGCGATGATCCCGCCGTCCAGCTCGAAAATGCCGTAGGCGGCGTCGTCGGCGGTCGCCTCGTAGCGCTCGCCCCGCTCGTCGACCCGGGTGGGGATGTGCGTGGCGACCTTGGCCGTCACCGCCCGGACGCCGCCGAACAGGTTC
Organism: Actinocorallia aurea; assembly: GCF_054783995.1. Classification (NCBI taxonomy): domain Bacteria; kingdom Bacillati; phylum Actinomycetota; class Actinomycetes; order Streptosporangiales; family Thermomonosporaceae; genus Actinocorallia; species Actinocorallia aurea. Next base: position 61,610 of record NZ_BAAGPQ010000028.1, on the reverse strand, counting down.
TCCAGCACGTAGTTCCAGTGGCAGAACATGTCGACGGTGATGCCGCCGCCGTCCTCCTTGCGGTAGTTCCAGCTGGGCCGCTGCGCCCTCTGCCAGTCTCCTTCGAACACCCAGTAGCCGAACTCGCCGTGCACCGACAGCACCCGGCCGAAGAATCCGGAGTCGAGGAGGCGCTTGAGCTTCACCAGGCCCGGCAGGTAGAGCTTGTCGTGCACCACGCCGTTGCGGACGCCGGCCTCGGCGGCGGCCCTGGCCAGCTTCAGCGCGCCCTCCACCGACTCGGCGGTCGGCTTCTCGGTGTAGACGTCCCAGCCCGCGGCGATCGCGGCGAGGATCGCCTTCTCCCGCGTCTGGGTGACCTGGGCGTCGAAGTAGATGCCGGTGCCGTCCGCCAGCGCGGACTCCAGGTCGGTGGTATAGCGCCGCAGCCCGTGCCGGTCGGCGATCTCCTTCAGCCTCGCCTCGCTGCGCCCGACGAGGATCGGGTCGAGCATCACGCGGGACCCGTCGGCGAGCAGGACGCCGCCCTGCTCGCGGATCGCCAGGACCGACCGCACCAGATGCTGGCGGTAGCCCATCCGCCCCGTCACGCCGTTCATGATCACGTTGATCGTTCGCATGGGAACCCCTCTTGGAAATCGATTTCCAAGAGGCTAAGTTCTGAGCGGACGGCGCGTCAAGCCGGTCGCCGGCGGAACGGGAAGGGGAACGGCGGCGCGGGTGCGCTCAGGAGGCGGGCGGAGCGGTGCTGTCGCGCAGCACGACCTCGCCGGGCACGGTGAGCAGGGTCGGCCCTCGGCCGGACCGGCCGGCGAGCGCGAGTTCCAGGACCCGCTCGCCCATGTACTCCAAGGGCAGGCGCACCGTCGTGAGCGAGGGCACCTGGTCGCGGACGGCCGGGATGTCGTCGAAGCCCGCGACGGAGACCCGGTCCGGCACCGGCACGCCGCGCTCGCGCAGGGCCGTCAGGGCGCCGATCGCCATCACGTCGTTGACCGCGAACACGCAGGTGGGCAGCCTGTCCTCGGCGACCAGACGGGCCGCCGCGGCGTGGCCGCCGTCACGGGTGAAGTCGGAGTAGAGGACGTCGGCGGTCAGGCCCGCCTCCTTCAGCGGGGCGAGGAAACCCGCCATGCGCTCGTTCGCGGTGACGAGCGTCCGCTGCCCGGCCAGCACGGCGAAGCTCCGGTGGCCAAGGCGCAGCATCTCCTCGGCCAGCAGGCGCGCCCCGCCCCGGTTGTCGGGCAGCACCGCGTCCGCGTTCAGCCGGTCCTGTCCGATGATCGCGATCCGCCCGCCGGCCGCCTGCACCTGCCCCACCTCGGCGGCCAGGCGCTCGTTGAGCTTCCGGGAGGCCACCCGGCTGCCGGCCAGCACGATCGCCCGCACCCGCTGCCCGCGCAGCGCGGCGACGAAGTCGATCTCCCGCTCCGGATCCCGGAACGTGCTGCCGAGGAACACCAGCAGCCCGCGTTCGCCGGCCAGCCGCATCACGCCTGAGGCGATCGCGGCGAAGTACGGATCGGCGACGTCGTGGACGATGAGGCCCACCAGGTCGGACTCCGACCTCGACAGCGCCCGGGCGTGCGGATTGGGCGCGTAGCCCAGCTCCCGCGCGGCCGCCTCGACCCGCAGCCGCAGCTCCTCGCGGACCCGCCTGCCGCTCTCGTTGTTCAGCACCCGCGACGCCGTCGCCGCCGAGACCCCGGCCAGCGCCGCCACGTCCTGCAGCCGCACGACCCGCTCCTCGGCCACGGCCCCGCCCCCTGTCCACCGCCCGGCCCCACCCGGCGCCCGTTGACCGGCCCCGGACCTGAATCCTATGCTGCGGAAATCGCTTTCCAAATCGAGTCTCACATACCTCCCGTTGCACGCGGGACGCACGTCGGCCGTTCCGGTGGTTCAGGAGGAGATCGGGGGGAGGCGGCGGGAGGGCGAGTCGTTCAACGCGTCGGGTCGGACGCCGGGCGCTCCGATGCCCCCCTCCGGAGCGTGCTCGCTCAGACGGTGGCGTGCGGCGGCCAGCGAACCCCGCAGACGTCTTCGCCGGTCTCGACGGAGGGGAACGATCCTCCTGCCTTAGGCGATGGTGACCATGCCGGCGGTGTAGACGGCGTCGGTGAGGAGGTCGGCGGTGAGCCGGATCCCGGTGAGTTCTTCGGCGAGGGCGATCATGCCCGGGATGCCGAGAGCGACGGCGCCGTCAGCGGAAGGGTCGCTCAGGTCGTAGCCGACGGCGGCCATCTCGGTGAGCAGTTCGTCGGGCGTCGTGCCGGAACGCTGGTAGGGCGACTCGAATTGGGTGCGCATTGCGCCGTCTTCCCACCAGGTGAAGAGCTGCATGCCTTTGATGTTGAGGAAGTGGGAGACGATCCGGGTTCCTTGCGATGCCGCCTCCATGAACCGGCCGTCGGTGCCGGTGTAGCCGTTGATCTCCAAGGCGAGCGTCCACGGCCCGTCCGGCCCGTCGACCCGCGCGGCGCCCACGACCTGGTGATCGTCGCACCAGTCGTGCTCCTCGAGAACGTCGTTGTCCCTTGCGGCGAAGGCCCCCAGTCCCTCGCACGCTCCCAGCACCTTCGCGTCGAGCCTCGCCAGGAACTCCCGGGGGCCGAGCCCCTTGACCAGCGAGAGACAGTACTCATCGAGAAGACCGCGCCGAAAGGAACGGAACCACGAATGGTCGGCGACCGAAGCACTCATGATCGCGATGCTCGCACGGACCACGGACATTTCGGCCGACGAGCTCTTCACAAGCGCGGCGCTGGACCAGGCGCGGTCCCTGGCCGTGCCACGGTGCCGCCGGGGGCCGGGCGGAGGGCCCGGCCCCCGGCTGAGGGACCGGCTGCGGTGGGGCCGGTGCTCGGGTGACGCGTGGCGGGTAGAGGAGCGGGGCCGCTAGAGGGCGGCGATCGTTACGAGGTCGCCGTTGCGCTTGATGGGGACGCGCTGGCCGGCGACGGTGGCCTCGCGGGCCCAGGGCGCCGCCAGGTGCAGGGGCAGGCCGCCGGGCTTCGCGGCGGGGCCGGTCACCTCGATCGTCTTGTCACCCTGGTGCAGCCGCACGGCCAGCGTCGACGACAGGGCCTGGCCGGCGGCCAGCAGGGTCTTCCCGCGCTTCCTGAGCGCGGTTCCGCCGGTGAGGAGGATGCGCTGGGCGCCGTCGTGGTGGTCGACGTAGAGCAGCGATCCGTTGAAGCGGTACGAGTCGACCCGGCGGGTGATCCCGTCGTCCGGTCCGCGGAAGTAGTAACCCTCCAGGCGGCCCTTCGAGGCGGTCAGGCGCAGGACGCGCCCGCCGTCAGGGGCATCCTCGCGGCGCACGGTCGCCTCGGCGTCGCTGCCCGGCGGCACCGGCAGGAGGAGCGTGTCCAGGTTCACCGTGCCGGAGGCCTTCAGGGAGTACGAGACGTACTGGGCGGGGGTCACCTGGTAGGTGACGACCGAGTAGTAGCCGTCCCGGAGCGCCGGGGTCACCGCGGCCGGTTCGGCCGGGATGATGGCCAGCTGGGTGCCCGTGGCGAACCCCGTCCGGGCGACCGCTCCGTCGAGGACCGGGGCGGCGTCGGGGAGCAGGTGCCAGTTCTGCTCGTAGGCGTGCTCCCCGGCATCGGCCGGGGTGAGGGTGTCGGAGACCAGCCAGCCCACGTCGTGGAGGAACAGCACGGTGCGCCCGTGCCGGACACCGGGGGTCGCGTCGGTGTAGCCGTCCGCGAGATCGACCCACGGCATCGAGAGGTTGCCGACGGCTCCGGCGGCATTGGGGTTCTGCGCGGTTCCGTCGATGGTGATGGTGTTGTTGGCCTGGGTGGCCGTGCGAAGCCAGGCGGCGATGGGATCGACGGCATAGGAGTAGGTGCCCATCGCCGGAAGCAGCGGCCGGTCGTGGGCGTAGACCTGGACCGCCAGTTCGTCGGGGTGGCCGTGGTTGCCCCGGTCGGCGCCGATGCGCAGGTACCAGTCCTGCTCGGCCCAGCCGGTGCGCTGCACGGCGACGCGGGTGTCGGGATAGGCGACCGACGTGTGGTCGGGGGCGGTGCCGCTCTTGCCGCTGGTGGCCACGTGGCGCAGCCGCTCGTCCTTGAGCAGGTCCGCCAGCAGGGTCAGCGCGGGCCGCTGGTCGGTGTAGCCGGAGTCGCCGTAGGCGGGGTCGTAGCCGTTGGGATAGGTCTGGTCGGCCAGGAACCAGGACAGGTTCGTGAGCGGGGCGACCTCGCCGACGGAGTAGCCGTTGGCGACCAGCACGTTCGCGGTGCCGACGAAGGTCGTCGCGACGCCCATGGCATAGCTGGAGGACGCCTCGGTGTAACCGCCGTCGGGGTACAGCGAGCCGCCCAGCTGCTGGACCAGGAACACCTGCGCGCCGGCGCGCCAATCGGCCGCCGCGGCGAACTCGGGGAAGCACGCGCCGAGGTAGACCAGCGCGCTCTTGATGGTGATCATCCAGTTGGGCGTGGCGGAGGTCGTGGTCGTGAAGTACAGCCCGGCGGCGTGGATCGCCTTGAGGATCGAGGTGTTGGCGTCGGCCGTCAGCGACGGGCTCGTGCGCAGGATCTCGTAGGCGTAGGTCCAGTTCTGGAAGCGCCAGGCCGCGTCGAGGTTGCGGGGGAAGCTCGCGGCGTTGACCGACGCGCCGGCGCCGTTGGCGTCGGCGATGAAGTCGGTCATCAGGCCGATGAGCCCCGCGGCGATCTTCTCGTCCTTCTCGGCGCGGTAGGCGTCGGCGATCGGGCCGGCGAAGTAGAAGCGGGGCAGCTGGTAGGCGAACTCGTTGTCGACGTTGGCGCCCGTGGGCTTCTTCCAGGTGAAGCCGTTCGGGTCGGCCTGCCAGGAGAAGGTGTTCTGGACCGTGTTGTTCCAGCACTGGGTCTTCTCGTCGAAGGTCACCTGGACCTGGTACAGCATGATCTTCTGCGCGCCGGCGCTGGTGCGGCCGGTCAGGCTGAGCGTCGCGGACTCCGGCGCGGTCACGCCCGCCAGGTCGAACCACAGGTAGGCCTTGCGCGTGTTCGCGGCGAACGCCCCCGCGCCCTCGTCGTGGACCTGGAGGGTCTCGGCGGCGCCGAACGAGGTGGCCGCGTCGGCGCCCGCGGCGATGTAGTTGCTCTGGCTCGCCGCGATGGTGCGGACGGTGCCGTCGGCGTAGGTCAGCGTCAACTCCGGCGCGCCGTCGGCGGCGTGCCTGCTCGCGAACTCCGCGGTGCCGGCCTCCTTGTTGCGCGCCATGAGCATGAATCCGACGCCGCCGGAGGCGACCGCGGACCGCACCGCACCGCTGACGTCGGAGTTCACCTCGGCCCGGTCCGCGCCCACCGTGAGGGTGGTCTGGTAGATCTCGCCCTTGCCCAGGGTCCAGATGTGGTCGAGGAACAGCGGCACCAGCCCCGGGCTGAACACGCCGTTGTAGGCCCAGGCCGGAGGGGTGCGCTGCGGACGGGTGCGCATGTACTGCAGCAGCGCCGCGCGCGCCGCCGCGTAGTCGCCGGAGCGAGCGGCGGCGGCGACGTCCGCCAGGCCGGTGTTCGCCGCGTAGTCGAACGCCGGGAGGGTGCTCCAGGCGCCGGTCGTGGCGTTCCACGCGCCGAAGAAGGCGGCGTCGGAGACATCGGTCGTGGCCGCCGCGGCGGGGCCGCTCGGGAGGCCGACGAGCAGGGGGACCGAGCTGATCAGGGCTGCTTGGAGAACGGTTCGGCGGGTGAATGACATGGCTGTCTCCAGGACTGTGGTGATGCCGGGGGGTCGGTGGGGACGCGATCGTCCGCCTGGTGATGGCGTGCTGGGAGGTGCGCCCTTGCGGAGATAATCCGATATCGAATGAACTCCGTCAAGCGTTAATACGGAAACTGGCGTTAGATGATATCGATTCATCTACGCGTGGACGAGAGCGGCCAGGAACGCCGCTCCTCGGCCGAGCAGGGGGGGAAGGGGCGCGGCGTCCGGGTACCAGGGCGCCTCGTACTCCCAGGCCACCCAGGACCGGTCCGGGAGCAGGCGCACGCACTCTTCCAGCGGGAGCACCCCCTCCCCCAGGCCGAGGGGCGTCAGGTCCCGGAGACCGATGACGTCCTTGACCTGGAGGTAGCCGAGATGCGGGGCGAGCGCCGCGTACGACGAGTCAGGTTTCTCCTCGGCCCGGTAGGTGTGCAGCGCGTCCCACAGCGCGCCGACCCACGGATGCCCCACCGAGGCGAGCACGCGGGCCACGTCCTGCCCGCGCGGGTGCGAGTCGTGCGTCTCCAGGAGGATCCGGACCCCCAGCGCCTGCGCCTCGTCGGCGACGGCCCCCAGACGGCGCACGGACCGCGCGTCGGCGTCCGCCCGCGGCCCGTCGCCGCCCTGGGGAAAGACCCGCAGGTGCAGCGCGCAGAGGTCGGCGGCCAGCCTGAGTTCGTCGCGCAGGCCCGCGATGACCGGGCCGTCCGGTCCGGGCGCGGCGACGCCGGTGTACCCGGCGAGCGTGAGCGGGACGATCCCGCCGGAGGCGAAGGCCCGGACGGCGGCCCGGCGTTCCTCGGCGGTCATGCCCAGGTTGACGGTCTCCCCCGGGGCACAGCGCAGTTCGAGGCCTTCCCAGCCGTGTTCGCGGGCGAGATCGAGTGCTCGGGTCAGCGGCATGCCGGGCAGGCCGAGCGTGGACAGGGCGAGACGCATGGGCGATCTTCTCTTTCGGGGACACGTCACTCGGTCGGATCGGCGTCCTTTCCGGCGGCCGTTCAGGCCGACCTGGTCAGCTGGCCCGGCTGGACGGGGTGGGCGAAGGGCACGCCCGACGCGAGGCGGGCGAGTTCGTCGAGGGAGTGCTCGGCCAGGCGCTCGAGTTCGTTTCCCAGGGAGCCGGCGATGTGCGGGGTCAGCAGGACGCCGGGCAGGTCGTACAGGGCGGACTCGGGGGGCAGGGGTTCCGGGCTGGACACGTCGAGGACGGCGTGGATGCGGCCGGAGGCGAGTTCCGCGGTGAGCGCGCCGGTGTCGACGAGGGCGCCCCGCGCGGTGTTGATCAGGGTGGCTCCGTCGCGGAGCAGTCCCAGGCGCCTGCGGTCGATCATGTGGTGGGTCTCGGGCAGATCGGGGGCGTGCAGCGACACGGTGTCGGACGCGGCCACCAGGGTGTCGAGGTCGGTCAGGGTGGCACCGAGTGACTTGGCCTGGGCGCCGTCCAGGTAGGGATCGGCGACGAGCACCTCGAAGTCGAAGGGGCGCAGGAGGTCCAGCACCCGGCGGCCGATGCGCGAGGCGCCGACGATCCCGACGGTCCGGCCGTAGTTGCCGACGCTCGGGAAGTGCTCGGTCCACGGCAGGAAGGCGCGCTGCCGCCGGTAGAGGGCGTCCAGTTGCCACACCCGCTTGTGGGCGAAGAGGATCGCGGCCAGCGTGAACTCGGCGACCGGGACGGCGTTGGCCGCGGCCGCCGACGAGACCGCGATGCCCCGCTCCCAGCAGGCGTCGGTGATGTGGTGCTTGACCGAGCCCGCGGTGTGGATGACCGCGCGCAGCCGGGGAGCCCGCTCCAGCACGTCGTACTCGAGCGGCGGACACCCCCATCCCGTGATCAGCACGTCCACGGACGCGAGATCGGGCGCGTCGGCGAAGTCCTCGATGACCTCGTCGGGATCGATGTCCGCGAGCCGGGTGAGACGGTGTGCCGCGGCGGGAGGGAAAAGGGACTCTTTGACGGATCGGCTCATGGCGAGCTTCGCCCGGATCGGTCGTCCGGTGGTGGTCGGCATCGTGTTCTTCTCCAGGTGCGCGCTCATTTGCCGGCTCCGGCCGTCATGCCCGAGCGCCAGAATCGCTGGACCGCCAGGAAGAGCACGATGAGCGGGACGATCGCCACCAGTGATCCGGTGATGGCGAGCAGGTAGTCGTCGGGATTCCCCTGGCTCAGCGCGTTCGAGTTCCAGGTGTAGAGGCCGAGGTTGACGGGATAGAGGCGGTCGTCCGACAGCATCACCAGCGGGAGGAAGAAGTTGTTCCAGATCGCGGTGAACTGGAAGAGCCCGATGGTGACGACCCCGGGCCGCATCATGGGCAGCGCGACCGACCAGAAGGACCTCAGTTCGCCGGCGCCGTCCACCCGCGTCGCCTCGACGACCTCGTCGGGGATGTAGGAGGCGCTGAAGATGCGCGCCAGGTACACGCCGAAGGGGAAGACCAGTCCCGGCACGAACACGCCCAGGAATCCGTTGACCAGGCCGACGTTGGACGCGAGCAGGTAGGTCGGCAGGACCAGGGCGGCCGAGGGGATCATCACGCCCACCAGGACCAGGCCGTAGAGCGCCTCCTTGCCGCGGAACGCGAACTTGTCGAAGGCGTAGCCCGCCATCGCGCAGACGAATGCGGCCAGCACCGCTCCCCCGCCCGCGTACAGAAGCGTGTTCCACAGCCACCGGAGGTAGATGCCGCCGTCCGCGCTGAACAGGTGGTGCAGGTTGTCCGGCAGGTTGAAGTGCCGGCCGGGGGCGAACCCGTTCGTCCCGAACAGGTCGGTCAGGTTCTTGGTCGACGCCATCAGGAGCCAGAGCGGGGGCAGGACGGTGTAGCAGACGACGATCAGCAGGATCAGGTTGACGCCGACCCGTGACAGCGAGGCGGGAGTGCGCTGCCCTCTCCGCCGCGGCCGACCCGGTGCGGTGGCCGTACGGGGCGGCGGGCCGGAGGTGTGCCGTTCGGCCGGACGCGTGCCGGATCCGGCCGCCGAGGGGGCTGCCTGCGTACGCCGGAGGGTCTTGATCATGGCTGGCTCCGTCGGTCGGTGAGGCGCATGACGGCGAAGGACAGCACGGCCGCGATGGCCGCGATCAGGAGTGACGCGGCGGCGGCGAGGCCGTAGTCGTTGCGGCTGAACGCCGCGTCCTGGGTGTAGAGGTTCGGGGTCCAGGCGTTGGTGATCGAGGTGGAGGCCTGCGCGAGGATCTTCGGCTCGTTGAACAGCTGGATGCCCCCGATGATCGTGAAGAGGGCGGCCATGGTGACGGCGGGCCGGATCAGCGGCGCCTTGATCCGCAGGGCGATCTGCAGCCGGTTGGCGCCGTCCATGGTGGACGCCTCGATCACCTCGCGCGGGATCGCCTGCAGCGCGGCGTAGAAGATGACGACGTTGTATCCCATCCACTGCCACATCCCGATGTTGACCACCGACAGCAGCGGATGTGTGCTCGCCACGCTCGCACCGCCCTGCCCCTGCCCGAACCAGTCGGTCACCGGGCTGAGCCCCGGGGTGTAGAGGTAGAGCCAGATGAGGGCCGCGATCAGCCCGGGGACCGCGTGCGGGATGAACAAGGTCGTCTGGGTGAACCGCCGGGCCACGGCCAGCCCGGAGTCCAGGAGCAGCGCGACGGCCAGCGCACTGCCGATCATGACGGGGACGTAGACGGCCACATACGCGGCGATGGTGATGAACCCGTCCTGGAACGTGGCGTCGGTCGCCGCCTTGACGTAGTTGCCCAGGCCGGCGAACTCGCGCTGCGCGCCGCCGAGACCCAGGCCCGACGAGCGCTCGGTGAACAGGCTCAACCATGCCGCGTAGCACAGCGGCACGATGGTGACGATGAAGAAGAGGATGAGGAACGGCGCGAGGAACAGGCCGGCGCTGCGCCCTTGGCGCCGTGTCATGGAGGTCACCATGATCGACTCCTGTGCTGGTCTGCGGGCCGGCATGCGGGCGGAGCCGATGGCCCCGCCTGCGGACATGCCGGCCCTGGCGGATGGATCACTTGGCGACGGTCAGTCCCCGGTCCTGCAGCGCCTGCACCGTGGCGTCCTGGACCTGGGAGAAGATGTCGGTGAGCTGGGCCGAACCGTCCGCGGCCTTGCCGAGCCGGTCGTTGAAGGCCGATTCCGTGGTGGCCATGGCCGGGCCCCATCTCCAGCCGGGCACGGCGGAGTCGTAGGAGTCCGTGAGGACCGCGTAGATGTCCTGCCCGCCGAAGTACTCGGTGGTGAAGCCCTTCTTGGCGACGGGTACGAGGGCGGGGGACGCCGGATACATGCTGGAGACGCCGGTCCCGAACCACGCCGCGATGCCCTCAGGGTCGGTGGTGATCCACTTGATGAACTCCAGCGCGGCCGCGGAGTTCTTCGCCCCCTTGGGAACGATGAAGGACGATCCGCCCCACATGGCCGAGGCGCTCTCGCCGTCCCAGCTCGGCAGCTCCGCGACGGCCCAGTCGCCGCTCTGGTCCGGCACCGTCGCCTTCAGGTTGCCGGCGCACCAGGACGCGCAGAAGTACCCGACGAGGTCGCTGCTCTGGACGTCCTGCCAGAACTGGTCGGTGTAGTCGGGGAAGGGGGTGACCAGGTCGTTCTTCAGCAGGTCCTGCCAGTAGGCGGCGACCTTCAGGGACGGCTCGTCGGCGATGTCGACGGCCCAGGAGTCGCCCTCGGTGCCGAACCACTTGGCGCCGGCCTGCCAGGACAGCGCGCTGAGCAGGTTGTAGTTGCCGGTGAGGTAGGCGCCGGCCCTCTTGTCGCCGTCGACCGACTTCACCTTCTCCGCGAGCGCCTTGTAGTCGGCCCAGGTCTTGGGGACGGACAGGCCGTGCTCGTCGAAGAAGTCCTTGCGGTAGAAGTACAGCATCGCGGACGCGTCGCGCGGCACGCCCCAGGTCTTGCCGCCGAGCGTCACGAGTTCCTGGATCGCTCCGGGGAACGTCTTCTGCACCACCGGCCCCACCTCGCCGGTCAGGTCGGTGGCGCCGCCGAGGCTGACGATCTCGGGAAGCCGGGTGTACTCCGCCACCGCGGCGTCGGGTACCTGGCCGGACTTCATGGCGTTCGACAGCTTGGTGTAGTAGTCCGGGCCGCCGGCCTGGTTCACGAAGTTCACCTTGATGCCGGGGTGCGACTCGTTGAACGCGGCGGCGACCGCGTCGGAGCCCCTCAGGAAGGACCAGAAGGTGACCTGCCCCTCGCCGGGCTTGGCGTCGGCCTCCTGGCCGGCCGAGGAGCAGGCGCTGACCAGCGACAAGGCGGTGACCGCGGCGAGCGCGGCCAAGGGCTTCCATCGGAACATGTTCACTCCCATCGAGTTGGTGCGACATGACTATTTGATATCGAATGGACCCCTGTCAAGGGTCCTTCTTGTATCGCTGGCGTAAACTCCGGCGAAGCGATATCGTTTACCGACAGGCCGACAACGAGAGGGGACCACGTCGTCATGCTTGCGGACGACAGGCATCAGGCGATCATCAAGACGGTCAGGGCACGAGGGTCGATCACGGTCCGTGACCTCGCCGACGAGATAGGGGTCGCGGTCGTCACGGTGCGCAACGACGTGCGCGAGCTGGCGCGGCGCGGCACGCTGCTGCGCGTGCACGGCGGGGTCATGTGGCCTTCCGCGCAATCTGGGTCCGACCAGGCGGTCGAGCACGAGCGTCCGCCGGCCGGGCGGGACGCGCCGGGGCGCTCACCGAAGGAGGCCGCCGAGGGCTACAGCCTGGGCATGGTGGTCCCGCACTCGTCGTACTACTACCCGGAGGTCGTCAACGGCGCGCGGGCCGCCGCGGAGGCGCTCGGCGTGAGACTGACCCTGGGCGTGTCCCGCAACGCCTTCACCGAGGAGCACGCCCTGGTCGCCCAGATGGTGCAGGCGGGCGTCGACGGGCTGCTCCTGACGACGGCCGAGGATCCCCGCACCTCGCCCGCCACCGAGGAATGGCTGAGGGAACTCCCGGTCCCCGTCGTCCTCGTCGAGCGCCGGATCGGACTCGACACCGGCCCGGTCGAGCACGTGGCCACCGACCACGAGTGGGGGGCCTACCTCGCCGTGCGCCATCTGGCCGACCAGGGGCGCAGCCGCATCGCGCTGCTGCAGTTCGACACCCTGACCGCGCCCATGCTGCAGATCGGCCACCAGCAGGCCCTGACCGCCCTGGGGCTGCGGCCCTGCCCTCCCGAGGTCCCGTGCACGCTCATCGAGGACGACCCGGCGGATCTGGACGACAAGTGCGAGCGGCTCGTGCGCGCCGTGAAGGCGGGCCAGGTCGACGCGGTCCTGATCCACAACGACTCGATCGCCCTCCCCCTGGTGAACCGGCTGCAGGCCGCCGGCATCGAGATCCCGGACGACCTGGCCATCGTCACCTACGACGACGAACTGGCCCCGCTCGTCACGCCCCCCCTCACCGGCGTGGCCCCGCCCCGCCGCGCCGTCGGCGCCGAAGCCGTCGAACTGCTCGTCAGAAGACTCCAGGACCCCGACCGGCCCACCCACCACCTCATGCTGCGCCCCGAACTCAACATCCGCACCTGACCCCCTGCCCCTACACAGATGACTCAAGTGCCCCGGCGGGCGGCGCGGCGGGAACGGCGCCGGGCGCTGGTGGGGGCTCAGTACCACCGGCTGAGGGCGGCGACGCCCTGGCCGTTCGCCGCGGCATACCGCATCACCCGCAGCGGACCGCTGAGCAGGCCTTCGCCGTCGAACTCCGGCGCGTCACCCACCTCTTCCATCCATACACGCATTCGATGGACGGCCTCGGCGCGCCGGCCGTCCGAGAGATCGAAGGCGCTCTCGATCCGTCGCAGGCCATCGTTCACGTCGCCGCCGCGGAGCAGGAAGTTCCCGAACGTACCGGGAACCAGGGCCATGCGAGCAGCCTCGAGCGCGTAGCAGAGGGCGGCCACGGGCGACGCCTTGCGGGCCGACGCCACGAACACGGCACCGTCCTCGCTGGAGCTCATCAGTTTCAAGCAGTCGTCCCACACCGATGCCGATTCCTCGCTCCCGGGGTCCGCGAGGTCGACCAGCGTCATGAGCCGAGATGCCGCCTCGGTGTCACGCTCCCACGGCCTGCCCGGAACCGCTCCGAAGAACTCCTCGCCGTCGCCGCCGCGGTTCCACCACGCGGCCAGGTCGGCGAAGGACGCCGAACTCGGCTCATGCTCCTGCGCGGCGGAGAGCCGGATCGAGAGATCCGTCGCATCGGGCTCGGGGATCGCGCCGATGATCCACATGCCCGTGACACTCATCAGGACCCCCTCCACGGGACCGTCCGGCCGGCCGGCGCCGCCCGAGACACGCGTGATCGCGATCCTTGCACGGAGTGCACCTGCCCGCGCCCGGAAACCGGGTCGTCCTGACGCGGGTGGCCGGGTGACGGGCCGCGGGTAACCTGGGCCTCCCCTGCCGTCAGGTCCGACAGGCGCCTTCCTCGTGAGGCGCGGGAGGCGGGTGCCGTGGCGCGGGAGCAGGATGAGGGCGCCGAGCGGGCGGAGCGGCCCTGGGCGTCGCCCGGGGAGGTCTCGGTGCGTGAGCTGCCGCTGCCCGCGCGGGTCCGGGACGCCCTTGAGCGGGCCGGACTGGGCCGCGCCGACGCGGCCGACGGGTACGGCGCCGCCGGGCTGATGCTTCAGGCGCCGCTCCTCACCCCGCAGGCCGCGCAGGCGGTGGAGGCGGTCCTCAGCCTCCTCGCCGCGATGGCCGGCGACGACGACCTGATCGCGGAGCAGCACTGCACCCTGGACGGTTCAACGCTCTTCGAGCGCGCGGCGTACCCCATCGAGGAACTCGACCTGCCCGTGCGTCCCTACAACCTGCTCAAGCGGGCGGGCCTGCACACCGTCGGCGACCTCCGGGAGGTGCGCGGCCCACGACTGGCCGAAGCGGTCCCGCTCCTGGATCCGGCGGGCCTCGCCGCGATCGAGAGCGCACTCGTCCGCGTGGACACCGAGCCGGACGAATGACACTCCAGGACCGCCGAGCGTCGCGCCGAAGTCCCTCAACGACTGCGGGCCCGGCGCGTGATCGAAGCCGGGGAGCCGCACTCACGTGCGCTGCCCGATGCGGGGCGTGGTCCAGGCGAATCCCCCGATCGCCTGGACCACGAACCTCGTCGCACCCGTGGGCTCGGCCGTCGAGGTGGCCCGGCCGGGATCTCTGACCGGCGGCTGACGGTGGTGCGGTGGAGTCATCGCTGAACGCTGCCGTTCTGATGGTCCTGGAAGGGACGCTCGCGTGCGACGCTGAAGGCACTGCCCGGCCGGGCCTCGTTGCGGAGGTCCAGGCCCTGGGCAGGCCAGCGCCCGGCCGGGGCTGCGGGGCGCTCCCGGAAGACGTGCTTCCGGCCCGGGGCCCCGGGGGCGCCGAGCCGGAGTACGCAGGGGTCTGCGGCCTTCCGGAGTGGATTTTCCAAAGCGCTGAGCAGGGGGACGGTCTCCGTTCCTGAGGTCTCCGTTCCTGAGGAAGGCGGCGTGCTGATGGGGAGCTATCCACCGATCGCCGAGCACGGGATGGTCGGGGACCTGCAGACCGCGGCGCTGGTGTCCTCGGATGGGGACCGTCGACTGGTGGTGCACGCCGCGCTTCGACTCGCCGAGCGTCTTCGCCTCGCTGGTTGAACCCGCGTAGGTGAGGAGCTTCAACGTGATCGCCGACCGGTTCACCATGTCCAGCCACCGGCCCTTGTAGGTCGACCGGGAGGAGATCCTCGGCCATCTGGAGGGCTACCGGGGATCGGCGCCCGTGCGCGCGTTCGCGGGGCTGTCGAAGCACGTCGACTTGCGGCTCGTGGGCCGGCTGGAGTTCGAGTCGGGCGCGGTGGCACTGCGCTACGCGCCGCGAAAGTAGCCGTCGCGCCCGAACGGGGGCTCCGCGGGCCCGGACCGGACGCGCCTGATCGTCTGCTCCGACGGAACCTGGAACACACCCGACTCGGAGCCGGACCTCTGCCCGCGATGCAATTCCCTGTCAGAGAAGCAACACCAGCCGCACCGGACGACTACAGATAATGACTTAACGATCGCAATAAGTTACAGGCGGTGGCACTGGTCGCCTCGTGAACATCAGTGGGACCAGTGCTCCCGAGCCGGTTCCGACGATCGGGAGGTCCCATGTCCGAACAAGAGCAGCTCGCCCAGGCGATCGGGAGCATCGCCATCGGGAGCGGGGTCAATGCGCCGCGGGAGGAGGAGGTCGAGCCCGTCCCCTTCGACGAGGAGTGGGACGACCTGCCCTTCGGGTTCGCCCGCGTCTACTACGGCAAGGACGACACGCGGATCCGCCGGCCGGTGATCATCGCCGACGGGTTCCAGCTCAAGGAGACCGACCTCGACAAGCTGTACTGGGGCCTCGACGACCCCGTCCCGTTCCTGACCCGGCTGCGCGAGCGCGGCAACACCGTGATCCTGCTCGGATTCCAGGATCGGACCGCCTCGCTGTTCGACAACGCGCAGGCCGCCGAGGAGGCGATCCGGCGCACCCACCTCGCCACCGAGGGCGGCGAGCCGCTGACGGTCGGCGGGTTCAGCATGGGCGGGCTCCTCACCCGCTACGCGCTGACGAAGCTGGACCACGAGCAGGAGCCGCACAACACCAAGGTGTACTTCTCCTACGACAGTCCGCACCGTGGCGGCGTGGTCCCCGTCGGGCTGCAGGCCTTCGCGCACTTCCTCGGCCTGCCTCTCCTCAACCCCCTGCTGCAGATGGTCGACAGCCCGGCGGCGAAGCAGATGCTGTGGCGGCACTACGACCCCGACACCGGAGAGTCCGGCACCGCCCACCCCGACCGCGCCGCCTTCCTGCAGGCCCTGGCGGATCTGGGCGGCTGGCCGAGCACGCCCGACCTGCGCGTCGGCGTCGCCAACGGCACCGCCGACGGCACCGGCATCGCCGTGGACCCCGGAGACCTCGCCCTGCGCTTCACCGGCCCGAGCTTTCCGAACACCACGTTCTTCAACCAGGCCCGGGGACAGGACGTCGTCGCCGAGCTGCACCGGGCCTTCCCGAAGGCCGACAAGATCATCATCACCGAGGGCCTCCCCGAGCTCGACGGCGCCCCCGGCGGCACCCTGAACACCCACCAGATCGTCGCCGCGGCCCTGGCCAAGATCGGCGAAGGCGTCACGCTGAAGGTCCCGGACGTCTGCTTCGTTCCCACCGTCAGCGCCATCGCCCTCCGCGACCTCGACGCCCAGGCCGACCTCTACACCCCCGTCACCCCCGACGACCCCGCCAGCGAACTCGACGCCTTCCTCTGCTCGTCCACCACCACCCCCCACACCGCGGTCACCGAAGAACTCACCGACTGGCTCCTGACCAAGATCACCTGACCGTGCTCCCCGCCCGGGAACCCCTTCCCGGGCGGGCCGCTCGTACCGTGTTGCGGGGGCTCAGCGCAGGAGCGGGGCGATCAGGGATACGGCCTCGCGGATCGCCTGTTCCGGGAGGTTCCCAAAACCCAGGACGAGCCGGGGCGGGGTCGCGGCGCCGCCCGAGCGGTGCGTGCTCCCGCCGTACAGCGCGACGCCCCGCTCGCGGGCGGCGGCGATGACCTCGCCCTCGGACAGGTGCGCGGGCAGGTGCGCGACGGCGTGGAAGCCCGCCGCCAGCCCCGACAGGCGGACCTGCGGGGCGTGCCGGGCGAGTGCGGTGACCAGGGCCTCCCGGCGGGCCGCGTACAGGGTGCGCATCCGCCGCAGATGGCGGTCGTAGCGGCCCGAGGCGAGCAGCGCGGCCAGCGCCACTGGACGCGCAGCGGCCCCGCGCGGTCCAGCCGCACCAGCAGCTCCGGCGCCCGACCGGCCCACTCGACGGCCACGGAATTGGACCTTAGCGAAGGCCGACCCCCGCCTCTATCCCGCATGACCCCACCGCCCCCGGCTCGCCCTGCTGTTCACCACGACGTTCGGAGCGCTCACCGGCTTCTACCTGCTGCTGTCGTCGTGCCGCTCTACGTCGCGAGCGGCGGCGCGAGCCGCGCGGAGGCGCCCGGTGCCGTCCTTCGTCGTCACCCACCGCACCCGCGACGACCTCGCGATGAAAAGCACCTCATTCTGCTTCACCGACGACCCCGCCAAGGCCGTCCGGCGGGCACACGTGGACGAACGTCACCCGAGGTCTCGGCGGGGCCGTGGTGATCGCTTCGAAGCGGATCTCGGCACCGGTGAATAGAGGACGTGTTCCGTCCTCTATTGCGGGGAGAGTGGGGTCGTGACCGGGGAGTAGTGCCCTGGGAGAGGAAAGCGGCCCTCAGGGAAGCAGGGACGCGGGGTGGGGATGCGTGGACGTGTTGGACGGGCGGGCGCTCAATCGGGCCACGCTGGCACGGCAGTTCCTGCTGGGGCGGGCCGAGGCGGGGGTGCGGGAGGCGGTGGGGCATCTGTGCGGGGTGCAGGCGCAGGAGCCGCAGGAGCCTTTCGTCGGGCTGTGGTCGCGGTTGGCGGGCTTCGGGGCCGATGATCTGGACGCGGCGCTGACGGGAAAGGCGGTGGTGCGCACGCACCTGATGCGGCGCACCGTTCATCTCGTCACCGCCGACGACGCGCTGGCCTGGCGGGCCCGCCACGACGCGATGCTGCGCCAGAAGGTGCTCGGTACCTGGCGCGAACTGGCCGGCCTCGATCTCGACGAGGTCGCGGCGGCCGGCCATGCGGTGATGGCCGACGGAACACCCCGCAGCATGGCCGAACTGGTGCGCGAACTCGAAGACCGCTGGCCGGGCCGCCCGCGCCGCGCGCTCGGCGAGCTCCTGGTCGCCGCCCTCATCCCCATGGTCCAGCTGCCGCCCCGCGGCCTGTGGCAGGTGAAAGCGGGCGTGCGCACCATGCCGATGGCCGCCTGGCTCGGACGCGACGTGGAACCGCTCCCCGCCGGGAACACCGACCTGGTCGGACAGCAGCTGGTGCGCCGCTACCTCGCCGCCTACGGTCCCGCCTCCACCGCGGACCTGCGCGCCTGGTGCGGTCTCGCGGGGCTCCCCGCCGCCGTGAAGGCGGTCCGCGGAGAGCTCATCGCCTTCCGCGACGAGCGGGGCCGCGAGCTCCTCGACCTCCCCGGCGCCCCGCGCCCGCACCCCGACACGCCCGCGCCCGTAAGGTTCCTGCCCGCCTTCGACAACGCGATCCTCGGCTACCAGGACCGCAGCCGCATCATCGACCACGCCCACCTGGGCCTGTCCGTCGCCGGCCACCGCGCGGTCCTCGTCGACGGCCGCGTCGCCGCCACCTGGACCACCCGCGACGGAACCCTCGGCATCAGCCCCTTCCGCCCTCTCACCGCCCCGGAACACGAGGCCGTCCGCGCCGAAGCCGGACACCTCGCGGCCTTCCTCGACGACGGCATCACCACCGTGCATCTCGACCCTCCACCGTGACCGTGGCCGGTGCCGACCGCGACGCGGTCGAGTGGGGTCCCTTCCCTAGGTCGACGGCGGAGGGGTGAGCATACGGTCGACGACGATGTGCAGAATGGTTCGGAAGTACTTCCGGGCCTGCGGGTCGTCGGACCGCATCATGCCCTTCTTCGGGGCCAGCAGCCCGGTGCCCAAGAACCCGTTGACGCACCAGATCATGACGCCGAGAAAAGCGTAGGGGCCGAGGTCGGCCGGCACCGCGTCCTTGATCTTCCGGGCGGACATCTGCATCAGGGGCCGCGTGTAGACGTCTTCGATTTCGGGAATTCCCGTGGCGTCGGACGCCCACCGCTGCGCCCAAAGCGCAAGCAATTCGGGATTTTCGAGAAAGACGTCCAGATAGGCGTCCGCGATCTGGTGCGCCGCCACGTACGGGGATTCGGTCTCGTCCACGACCGTCTGGATCCTGGCCCGGTGCTCCTCGTACATGCGCTCCATCATCTGGTGGTAGAGCTCACGCTTGTCACCCCCCAGGGCGACGACCGTGGAGACGGGCACTCCCACCGAGTCCGCGACGAGCTCCAGGGAGGTCATGTCATAGCCGAGCCCGGCGAACAGCCGTGTGGCGACTTCGATGACCTGCTCGCGCGTGACCTCTTCTCCCACGCTCCCACTCTACGAGACGGTCGGGTGATTTCGCCGGGTCATCCTTAACAGAAATGCCAACGATCGGCCTTGAAATCCCATGACCCACCGAGAGCGCAGCCCGAACATGATTTTCCGTGCTCCCGTAGTAGTAAAAGCCGAAGCCGCCATGGGCGGCCATTCTTCTTGCGCACAGGAATACCGCTGATCGCAGATGAACATCCACTCGGGGCGGATCCCATTCGTCCGCAGAACGATATTCATCGGTTATTCGAACTCGACTCGGCGTTCGACGGGCGACCGGGCGATTGATCGCGTCCATCGGTGATGCCGGCGGGGGTGGTCAATCCCGCATGGCGTCCATGGCCATCAGGGCGACGGAGAGGGAGGTGCAGACGTCGTCGGAGTCGAGGTCTACGTTGAGGATGCCGCCGATACGGGCCAGGCGCTCGTACATCCAGGCGCGGGAGACGTGGGCGGCCTCGGCGGCGGCGGTCTTGTTGCGGCCGGAGTCGAGGTAGGTGCGCAGCAGGCGGACGAGGTCGGTGCCGTGCTTCTCGTCGTGCAGGAGGAGGGGGCGCAGTTCGCCTTCGGCGAAGGTCTGGAGCCTGGCGTCGTCGCGCATCAGCTGGAGCAGGCCGCGCAGCCGCAGGTCGGGGAGCCGGTAGTAGAGGCGGCGTTCGCCCGTGCGGGAGGCCGCGTCGGCGACCTGCATGGCGCTGAGCAGCATGCCGCGCACCTCGCTGACCGAGGACAGGACGTCGCCGACCGCCAGGATGTACCCGCTGTCGGGGTCGCCTCGGTGGACGCGGTGCGCCAGCCGCTCCACGGCCGCCTGGGGATCGTCGCCGGTGCCCAGGGAGAGCAGGATGCCGATCACGGCGTCCTCGACCGGGCCGACCAGGGCGAGCAGCCGGGTGTCGCGGACCGCGTCGGTGGCCACCCCGGCCGCGGTCCGCAGGACGTCCTGCCGGGCGCGGGCGTTGCCGGGGAGGGCGTCGCGGGTGGTGAGGACGACGGGCACGAGCCGGCGCCCTTCGAGCGGCACGCCGATGGCGCGGGCCTCGGTGGCGATCTCGGCGCTGGTCCTCTTGGGGGACAGCAGCCCGGACAGCAGGGTGCGGTGGGTGTGCAGGGCGAGGGTCTCCTCGTCGCGGGCGAGGAGCCGGCCGACGGCGAGCGCGGAGGCCGCCCGCTCGACGAGCATCGTCAGCCGCGGCAAGGGTGCGGGGACGGACATCAGCACGAGCCGTCCCCAGTCCTGGCCGCGGGCTCCGACGGTGCTGGTCAGCCAGCCGTTGGCCGTGTCATAGGCGGTGCGGGCGTCGGTCTGCACGGCCCGGGAGCGGGCCTCCCACTGGTCGAGGACGGTGTCGGCGGCCCAGCCCGCCGTGTCGTAAACGAGGACCTGGTGGGCGAGGTTCTCCAGCACTGCGGGGCGCCGGGCCATGCGGACGACCTGGTGGAGGACGTCGGTGGGTTCGGCGCCTTCGAGGGTGAGTTCGTTGAAGATCTGGTGGATCTGCTCGGAGGCGCGCAGTTCGTCGATGCGGTTCTCCAGGATGCGCCAGTGCACGTCCTCGGTGACCTCGACGAACCGGGTCGTGCGCAGCAGGGCGACCAGGGGCAGCCCGTGGCGTTCGGCGGCAGCCCGCATGGCCTGCGGGACGGAGTCGCGGAAGCGCGGGCCGAGGCCGACGACGATCCCGGCGGCGCCGATCCCGGCGAGTTCGTCGACGAAGCGGACCAGGGAGGCGTCGTCCGAGGGCAGGGCGATGCCGGTGGTGAGGATGAGTTCGCCGCCGCGCAGCATGGGGGCGATGGACGGCAGCTCGCTCACATGGACCCACCGCACCTGGCGGGTCAGGCCGGCGGCGCCGGCGACGACCTTCGGCCGGCCTTCGCGCAGGGAGGGGAACTCCAGGACCTCGGCCACGGTGGGAAGGCTCTCCACGGTGGGGAAGGCGGGACGGGTGGTGTCGGTGAGCTGAGAGGGGTCTTCGGGCCTGCCGTCCATCCACGTCCCGCCTTTCCTGTCTAGTCCCTAGAAAGCTGTTTCACCCCAATTGTCCACCAGAGTCCCGAGCATCCTGGCACCCAGGTCGAGGTCGGCGAGCGGGACGTACTCGTCCGCGGTGTGCGCCTGGTCGGTGGCGCCGGGGCCGAAGACGGTGCAGGAGGTGCTGCCGGTGAGGGCGGCGACCATGGAGGCGTCGGTGTAGGCCTCGTGCCCGTCGGCGCCGCCGACCGGCACGGCCCGTCCGGTGTGCTCCAGGTAGGCGGCACGCAGCCCGCGCACCATCGGGGCGTCGTCGGACGCCCGGACCGGAGGCCGCTCGGCGCCGAGCGGCTCGATCACGTACTCGGCGCCGGGGTGCTCGGCGACGACGGCGGCGGCGACCCGGTCGACGATCGCCTGGGCGTGGGCGGGGGTCATCGGGGGCACGATCCGCACATCGAGTCCGGCCTCGCAGGAAGGCGGCACGACGTTGGTGGCCACACCGCCGTGGAAGGTCCCGCAGGTGAAGCGGGGCCGGCCGAGGAGTTCGTCCTCATAGGGCAGGGCGTCGAACACGGTCTTCAGCCGGTCGACGATCTTGGCCATCAGGTGGTTGGCGTCGATGCCGAGGTGGGCGCGCCCGGCGTGGGCCATCCGGCCGCGGACGCGCAGGGTGAGCCAGCGCAGGCCCATCTGGGCGATCCGCAGGCGCATGCCGGTGGGTTCGAGGGCGAGGATTTGGTCGTCGGGGCGCAGCAGCCCGCTGTCGACGAGCCGGTGCGCGCCCGCCATGTCGGGGGCCTCCTCGTCGACGGTGGCGACGAGGAGCACGTCGCCCGCGGGCGGGCGCCCGCCGGCGGCGAGCGCGTCGAGCAGGTTGATGGACAGGGCCAGCCCGCCCTTCATGTCGCAGGCGCCGCGGCCGTAGAGGCGGCCGTCGGCGATGGCGCCGCCCAGCGGCGGGAAGGTCCAGCCCTCGCCGACGGGGACCGTGTCCATGTGGCTGAGCAGCACCAGGCGGGGGGCGGTGCCCTCGCCGGGGACCCGGGCCACGATGTTGTCCCGGCCCTCGGCGACGGGCATCCGCTCGACGGCCAGGCCCGCGTCGGCGAGGCGGTTGCCGACCCACTCGGCGCACTTGCCTTCCTGCGGTCCGGGGTTCTGGCTGTCGATGCCGATCAGGGAGCGGGTGTCGCTGATGACGCGGTCCAGGGAGATCATGTCGTTCCTCGGGTTGTGCGGGTGGGCGACCGGCGGAGGGGCCGTTCGGGGCCGTCGCCCGGCCGGTGGTGGGAGTGGCGGGACCGGGGGCCGGTCAGCCCGCCGGGGGGCCGTCGACGACCAGGTTCTGGCCGCTCAGTCCGGAGGACTCCGCCGACGCCAGCCAGGCGCAGACGCGGCCGACCTCGGCGGGGTCGATCAGCCTGCGGAAGGCGGAGGCGTCCGCGAAGCGGACCAGGATCTCCTCGGTCGTGGTGTGCTCCCGGTCGGCGACCTGGGCGGCCAGCCGGCGCAGCATGGGGCTGTCGACGTTGCCGGGGCAGACGGCGTTGGCCCGGCCGCCGTGCTCGGCGATCTCGGCGGCGAAAGACTGGACGAAGCCGATGAGGGCGAACTTGGAGGCGCTGTAGGCGGCGCCGCCGGCCTCGCCGCGCAGGCCCGCCGTCGAGGACAGGAAGACCGATCCGAAGGGCCGGGGATCGTTCTCCAGCAGCCGGGCGAGGGCCTGCCCGGTGCGGAACGCGCCGGACAGGTTGACGTCCATGAGACGTGCGTAGCCGGGCCAGTCGAGGCCGGAGACCGGGCCGGTCAGGTTGACGCCGGGGGCGTAGACGAGCCCGTCGAGGCGGGCGCCGGGGGCGTCCCACGCGGTGCGCAGGAGGTCGTCGACGGACCGCTGGTCGGTGACGTCCACGAGGGCGGCGCGGTGCCCGTCGCCGGGCAGGCCCACGAGGGCGGGTGCGGCGTCGGCGGCGTCGGCCGCCCAGACGGCGTGCCCTCGGGCGGCGAGGGCGGCGCAGGACGCGGCGCCGAGGGAGCCGGCGGCGCCGATGACGACGACGCGGGAGGAGTGCGGGGCGCTCACGCGGCGGCTCCCATGGCGCGGACGGCCTGCGCGATCGACGCGCGGCGGGGTACGACGGCCTCTTCGAGGCTGAGGGCGGCGGGCACCGGCACGTCCGGGGTGCCGTGCCGGGCGACCTGGCGCAGGGCCTGCGGGCCGAGGCGCTCGACGACGCCGGTGATGATCTCGCCGCTGAGGCCGAAGCCGAGGTAGTCCTCGTCCACGACCAGCAGGCGCCCGGTGCGGGCGACGGACGCGCAGACGGTGGCGAGGTCGAGGGGGACGACGCTGCGCAGGTCGATCACCTCGACGTCGACGCCCTCGGCGGCCAGGTCCCGGGCGGCGAGCAGGCTCTCGCCGACGGTCGCGCTCAGGGTGACCAGGGTGAGGTCGGAGCCGGGCCGGACGACGGAGGCCTGGCCGAGCGGCACGGTGTAGGCCTCGCGCGGCACCTCGGCGCCGTGGGTGAAGGTCCCCGCCTTCTGCAGGAGCAGTCCCTTGTGCTCGATGAACACCACGGGGTCGTCGCTGCGGACGGCCGCGGCCATCAGGCCCTTGGTGTCGTACGGCGAGGACGGCGCGACGACCCGCAGTCCGGGCAGGTGGGCGAAGGTGCCCCAGAGGCACTGGGAGTGCTGGGCTGCCGAGCCGATGCAGCCGCCCGCGGTCTTGATCACCATGGGCATGCCGACCCGGCCGCCGGTCATGTAGCGGATCTTCGCCGCGGCGTTGTAGACCTGCTCCAGGCAGACCCCGATGAAGTCGACGAACATCACCTCGACGACGGGGCGGTACCCCTCCATGGCGAGGCCGACGGCGGCGCCGGTGAAGGCCATCTCGGAGATCGGGGTGTCGCGCACCCGGTCCCGTCCGAAGGCCTTCTGGAGGCCGCGGGTGCTGCCGAAGACGCCGCCCTGGAGGCCGACGTCCTCGCCGAGCACGAGGACGCGCTCGTCGCGTTCCATCTCCAGGCGCAGGGATTCGGCGGCGCACTGGGAGACGTTGATGTTGCGCGCTGTCGTGGTGGTGGTGGTCATGCGCGGGGGCCTTTCGCGAAGACGTGGTCACGGGCGGTGGCGGGGTCGGGCATCGGGTCGGCGCGCACCTGGTCGAGGAGCGCCTCGATCTCCTCGGTGACCTCCTCCTCCCGCTCGTCCAGCAGGTCCTCGGCGATGAGGCCGCGGGCGAGGATCTTCGCCCGGGTCAGGGGCAGCGGGTCGCGTTCCTGGCGGCGCCGGTCCTTCTCGGCGGCGGGTCGGTACAGGTCGAGGTCGCCCTCGAAGTGGCCGCGGAAGCGGTAGCAGGTGGCCTCCAGGATCGCGGGCCCCCTCCCGGCGCGGGCGTGCGCGACGGCCTCGGCGAACGCCGCGTCGACGGCCTCGACGTCCAGGCCGTCGACCCTGCGGCCCCAGGCGCCGTAGGCGGGGGCGCGCTCGGCGAGGGTGGGGGTGGCGGTGGAGTCGGTGAAGGGGACGGAGATGGCCCACTCGTTGTTCTCGATGAGGACGACGAGCGGGAGCTTCCAGGCGCCGGCCATGTTGAGGGTCTCGTGGAAGCCGCCGGTGTTGGCGCCGCCGTCGCCGGTGACGCCCACCGCGACGGAGTCCCGGCCCTCGATCTGCGCGGCCCAGGCGTGGCCGAGCGCGACCGGGAGGTTCGCGCCGACGATGCCGGTGGTGGAGAACCGGCGCTTCTGGTCGAACAGGTGCATGTGTCCGCCGAAGCCGCCGCACAGGCCGGTGGCGCGCTCGTAGATCTCGGCGAGCAGCGGCCGGGCCTCGACGCCCTTGGCGAGGGCGTGCAGATGGCTGCGGTGGGTGCTGACGAGCGCGTCGTCGGGGCGCAGCGCGCCGATGAGGCCCGCGGCGACGGCCTCCTGGCCGATGCCGGTGTGCAGTTCGCCGTGGATCTCGCGGGTGGGCACGCCGGCCAGGCACGCCTCCTCGAAGCGGCGCATGCGCACCATGTCCAGGTAGCGCTGTACGAGAGTGGGTCCGTCCATGGGTGTGCTCCTCGGTTCTGCGGATGCTCAGCGGGGGTGGTGGTCAGGTGCGGGGCAGGGCTGCTCCTCCAGTTCCACGACGGTCCCCGAAGGCGTGCGGCAGTAGGCGGCGCGGCCCTCGGCGAACTCGGTGGGCCGGCCGATCAGGGTGCCGCCCGCGGCGGTCAGTGCGGCGAGCGCGGCGTCGAGGTCGTCGACGAGGTGGGCGGTGTGGGCGTCGCCGGGCCGGACCGGCAGCCACGCCGGGGCGTCGTCGGGGACGCCGGAGAAGGCGAGGAGTTCCAGGTGCTGCCCGGTGACCGGGGAGGCCAGCTGGACGAGGTCGCCGCGCAGGCCGGGCAGGCCGAGCAGGCTCTCCACGAGGTCCGTCATGCCGTACGCCTCGAAGGCCACCTCGAAGCCGAGGACCCGGCGGTGGAAGGCGACGGCCTCGGCGAGGTCGGGGACGACGGTCCCGGTGTGGTGCCAGGCCCAGGTGGCGGCCGTGCCCGCATGGGCGGGCGCGGGGCGGGCGGCGGCGTACGCGCGCCAGCCGCCGTAGGCGGAGATGTCGAGGTGACGGCCCTCGGCCAGCTCCCTCGGGTAGAGGATGCCGTCCAGGGTGCGCCCGTCTTCGAGCTCGACGGGGCCCCGGTACAGGCCCGGCGGTTCGCCCTCCTCGACGGCGCGCAGAACATCGGCGGGCACCCGGTAGACCTCGCCGGGGACGGAGATCCCCCGGACCGCGGCCTCGCCGGGCGCGAGCCGGTACATGCCGGGGTGCACGTCGCCGATCGAGTGCAGCCGGTAGGCGGGCACGGTGCGGGCGGAGCCGAGGAACGCGGCGCCCGCGAGGTTGGCGTGCAGCGCCAGGCCGCGCATCAGGGTGCCGTTGACGAACAGGTCGGTCGTGGGCGGGGGTTCGGGTGGCACGGGCGGCTCTCCTTGAGGCGGTGACTGTAGGGGCGTGGTGTGCGGGCCGGGGGTCAGCGGGCCGCCGCGTAGGCGCTGCGCCTCGGGTCGGCGCCCGCGGCCAGGACGCGCCGCCCGTCGGGGGACGGCGGGACGAGGTCGCCGACGGTCTGGACGGACCCGGCGTCGAACTCGTAGGCGGGCCACGGCCGCACCAGGTGGCCGCGGGCGGCGAGGCCGTCGCGGACGGCGGCCGGGATCCGGTCCTCGACGAGCAGCAGGCCGCCGCCGGAGGGGTGCGGGTGGAAGCCGCCGGGGAAGCTGGAGCCGAAGACCCGGGGCGCCTCGACGGCCTGCTGGGCGGTCATGCCGAACACGGCGTCGTTGAGGAACGCCTGGAGCATGGCCTGCACGATGACGTCCCCGCCGGGGCAGGCCATCGCACCGACCGCCGGCTCGCCGCCTTCGGGACCTTCGGTGAGGGTGATCAGGGCGGCCGGGGTGACGCAGGGCCGCTTGCCCGGCGCGATGGCGTTGGGGTGCCCGGCGACGAGCCTGCTCTGGACGCCGCGCGGGGAGCAGAGGATGCCGAGGCCGGGAATGAGGGGCGCGCCGTCGGCGGTGTCGCTGGGCGAGGCGGCGAAAGCGTTGCCGTCGGAGTCCATGACGACGATCGCGGTGGTGCTGCCGATCCGGGGCCGTCCGTCGTCGGGGGCGGGCAGGTCGGGCAGGGCCCGGTGCCCGATGCGGGCGCGCAGGGCGTCCAGCCGGGCGGGGTCGAGCAGGTCGGCGGGGCCGGCGTCGGTGAAGGCGGGGTCGCCGTAGTGCCGCTCGCGTTCGGCGAAGGCGAGCTTCAGCGCCTCGGTGACCAGGTGCAGATAGGTCTCGCTGTTGTGCCCGGCGGCGGCGAGGTCGTGGCCGCCGAGCACGCCGAGCGCCTGGGCGACGATGAGGCCCTGGCTCCAGGCGGGGGTGACGTGGACGGTGCGGTCGCCGAAGCGGACGGCGGGGGCCTCGGCGACCTCGGCGGTGAAGGAGGCGAGGTCCTCGGCGTCCAGGAAGCCACCGGCGGCGGTGACGAACGCGGCGATGCGGCGGGCCGGTTCGCCCCGGTAGAAGGCGTCGTGCGCGGCGCGCAGACCGCCGTCCCGGTCCGCGCCGGCGGCGAGGGCGGCGGTCTCGGCATCGGCCAGGGAGCGCAGCAGCGCGCCGAGTTCGAGCTGGACGAGGCGCTCGCCGGGCCGGGGCGCGCGGCCCTCGGGCCAGTACACGGCGCGGCTGGACTCCCACCGGGAGAAGCCGCGGCCCATCACGGTGAGACTGCGGGCGGTGCGGACGTCCAGCGGGAAGCCCAGCTCGGCGAGCTCGATCGCGGGCGCGGCGGCCTCGGCGAAGCTCAGGGTGCCGAACTCGCGCAGCGCGGTGATCCAGCCGGAGGGGGCACCGGGGACGATGGAGGGGGCGCCGCCCAGCGGGAGCGCGCCGCCGTGCCGGGCGAGCATGGCCTCCAGGGTGGCCGCGCGGCCCCACCGGCCGACCCCGGCGACGCTGTGCACGGTGGCGGACCCGGCGGTGCGGACGAGGACGGGGGCGATGCCGCCGAAGTTCGCCATGTCGGCCTGGACGACGTTGGAGGCCAGGCCCGCGGCGACCCCGGCGTCCACGGCGCTGCCGCCGCGGCCGAGGATCTCGGCGGCGACCTGGCTGACCAGCGGGTGCCCGGCGACGACCGCCCAGCGCTCGCCGAGCAGCGTGGGGCGCATCGACTCGGCCCCGGGGAACACCCCGGGCACCACTCCGCCGCCCATGCCCGCTCCCCTGGCGGCACCGGTGCCCGGCCCGCCGGGGGTCAGGGGCTGCTCGAATCCCTGCGCGATGGTCATCGTGTCTCTCCGTCCTTCGTTGTCTCTTCGCCGCCGGCGTTTGCCGGTCAGACCGCGCAGCGCGGCACCGGGAGGCCGGGGACGCCGACGTCGGCGGCGAACAGGGCGCCCGCGGCGGGTTCCGCGGCCAGCCGGCGGTCGCTCATGCCGACCCGGCCGGTGGTGACATAGAGCAGGCCGAGGCCGGGTCCGCCGAAGGCGCAGCTGGTGACCTGGCTGACCGGGAGCGGGAGGGTCATGTCGTGCGTCCCGTCGGGGCCGTAGCGGCGGACCTGGCCGCCGCGCCAGAGCGCTACCCACACTCCGCCCTCGGCGTCGACGGCGAGCCCGTCGGGCACACCCGCCTCGTCCTCGACGGTCGCCCAGGGGCGGCGTCCGGTGGCCGCGCCGGTGGCGGGGTCGTAGTCGAGGACGTCGACGCGGCGGGTGGCGCTGTCGATGAAGTACATGCGGGTGCCGTCCGGGGACCAGCCGAGGCCGTTGGCGACGCTGGTGCCCGGCAGGATCCGGCGGGGCGCTCCGGCGCCGGGGTCGAGCCGGTACAGGGCGCCGCGGCCGGGCAGCATGTCGAGGTCGAGGGTGCCGAACCAGAGCCGTCCGGCGGGGTCCACCCCGGCGTCGCCGAGCCGGTTGCCCTCGGGTTCGCCGGGCACGGCGACGGTCCGCTCGGTGCGGCCCTCCTCGTCGAGGAGCAGGACGCCGTGCCGGGCGGCGACCGCGTGGCCGCCTGCGGCGCGGGGCAGGACGGCGCTCACCGCGTGCCCGAAGTCGCGATGCCGGGCCGTGCCGGTCGGCGGGTGGTAGCGGTGGAGCCGGCCGGCCGGGATGTCCGCCCAGTGCAGTTCTCCGGTGGCGTCGTCCCAGGCGGGTCCTTCGCCCAGGTCACAGCCCGCGGCCACGACCGGCGCGGCCGGGCCGTGCAGGACCGGCATCATGCCTCCCCCTTGTCCCGGCGGCCGTACGAGCCGCCCGATCCGTACGGGCCGTGCGGGCCGTGCGGGCCGTGCGGCAGGTCGTGCGCGGCGGTCCCCGCGTACCGCCGTCGTGCCGTCGTGTCGTCCAGCAGGGCGCGCAGGGCCGCCTCCGGGGCGGCGAGGGCGGCCATCCGGCGCGCCCGGGCGACCCGGTCGGCCGAGAGGGCGGCCCGGAGCCTGGTCCGGGCGGCGGCCGCCTCGGGTCCGCGCTGGGTCACGCCCGCGCCGACCAGCCACCGTCCGGCGCGCAGCACGTCGCTGACGTCGCGGTACGTCGCCTCGTGGACGACGCGCTCCACGACGTCGGCGCCGCCCGCGCCGGGGACCGCGACGCAGACCAGGTCCGCGCGGTGGCCGGGGGCGATCCGGCCGAGGCGGCCGGTGTTCCCGGTCGCGGCGGCCCCGCCCTCGGTGGCCATGGCGAGCGCCTCCCTGGGCGTCAGCGGACCTCCGGCGCGTTCGGCCGCGGCCAGCGCGGCGCGCATCTCGGCGAACATGTCGGGCGGCCCCTGGTGCTGGCTGTCCAGGCCGAGCGCCACGGCCGCCCCGGCGTCGAGCCAGGACCGCACCCGGGCGTCGCCGGAGCCGAGCCGCAGGTTGGACGTCGGGCAGTGCACGAGGGCCGTGCCGCGCGCCGCGAGCAGGGCGGTCTCGGCGTCGGTGAGCCAGACGCCGTGGGCGGCCGAGGTGCCGGGGCCGAGCAGCCGGTGCCGGTCGAGCCGGGCCACCGGGTCGTCGCCGTCGGCGAGCCAGCCCCGCTGGTGGGGGCTCTCCAGCAGATGGGTGTGCAGCCGCACGCCGTCGGCCGCGCAGCGGCGCAGCGCGTCCAGTGCCTCGTCGGAGCACCACTGCGGGGCCACCGGTGCGAGGGCGATCCGTACGCCGGGCCATCGTTCGGCGGACCGAAGGAGCCCGGCGAACAGGGCGGGGAGCCGGTCGGGGCGCAGGCCGCGGTGCGGCGGCGCGGGCGTTCCCGCGGTGCCGGAGGCGGGCTCCGGAGCGAACTCGGCCTGGTCGGTGAGACCGACGGCGAGCTGGGCCCGCAGCCCGGCCAGCACCAGCGACCGCGCCACCGCGGTCACCGAGGCGGTGTACTCCTCGGGTCCCGCGAAGGTGTGGTGGACGGCCTGCACGGTGGTCACCCCGGTGGCCGTCAGGCCGTCCGCGGCGGCGAGGGCCTCGTCGCCGGGGTCGAGCGCGGTGGTGCCGGTCAGCCGGACGACCCAGCTCTCCAGGTCGGCGTCGGCGACGTCCTGCTCGGCCAGGGGCAGCGCCCGCAGATGGCTGTGGGCGTCGGTGAAGGCGGGCAGGACCACGCCGTCCAGTTCCTCGGTGTCGGCGGCGGGCACCTCGCCGGCCAGCCGCGCGTACGGCGCCACCCGGGCCACGGTGCCGGTGGGGTCCACCAGCACGCCCGCGTCGGCCAGCGGCGCGGCCGCAGCGTCGGCGACCAGGGTGCGGCAGCGCAGCAGCAGGGGGCCGTCGGCGGGCGCGCGGTTCATCGGCGCACCGCCCAGGGCAGCATGCGGCGCTCGGCGAAGGTGACGGCGGCGTACACCAGGCCCGCGACGACAGAGGAGGCGAGGATCGCGCCCCACATCGTGGCGGTGTCCTGGGCGAGCGCCATGCCGATGACGAGCTTGCCGAGGCCGTCGCCGCCGATCAGCCACTCCGCGGTCATCACGCCGAGCACCGCGGCCGGGGCGGCGATCCGCAGGGAGTCGAAGAAGGCGGGCATCGCGGCGGGCAGCCGCACCCGCCAGTAGACCGTTCCGGCGCGGCAGTTGAGGACGTGCATCAGCTCCAGCGCCTCGCGTTCCACCGAGCGCAGCCCGAGCAGGACGTTGACCAGCGTCGGGAAGAACACGATCAGGGCGGCGACCACGACGGTCGGCGCGGCGCCCCGGCCCGCGACCAGGGTGATGAAGGGGGCGAGCGCCACCACGGGCACGGCCCGCACGGTGAGCGCGAGGGGGTAGAGGACCGCGGCCAGCACCGGCGACGCGGAGATGAGAAGGGCGAGGAGCAGTCCGGCGGCGTTGCCGGCGGCGAAGCCCGCCAGGACCGCGACCACGGTGTCCCGGGCGGCGGTCAGCACGGCCGTCCAGTCCGCGGTGGAGACGATCAGGCTCGGGGCGGGGAGCGCGTAGTCGGGGGTGCCGCTGAGGCGCACCACGGCCTCCCACCCGAGGACCGCGAGGACGAGCACCGCGGACGACACGAGGGGTTCGCGCAGGCGGCGCACGAGGCGGACCGCCCGGCGGCCGGGCGTGGCCGGGGCCTTCGCCGTGGGCAGGGAGTCGATGACGGTCACCGTCCCTCCCCCGCCGCGCCGACCGAGGCGTGCCACGGGGTGGCGATCCGGGCGAGGCCGCCGAACAGCGCGGCCAGCAGCCCGGTGACTGCGGTGGACAGCACGAGCGCCGCCCACATCTCGGGCATCTGGTAGCCGAACATCGCGTACAGCAGGGCGAGTCCGAGGCCCTGGTCCGCGCCCACCCACTCGGCGATCATGGCGCCGATGAACGCGGCCGGCGCGGCGATCTTCAGGGACGCCACGAACGCGGGCAGCGCGTACGGCAGCCGGAGCCGCAGCAGTTCCTTCGTCCGGCCGAGGGCGAGGATCCTGCCCAGTTCGCGTACGCGGGGGTCGGTGGCGCGCAACGCGCCCACCAGATTGACCAGGACGGGGAAGAACGCGGCGAGCAGGGCCACCGCAGCCTTGGAGGCGAAGCCGAGGCCGAGCCAGGCGACGAGGGCGGGCGCGAGGCCGATCACCGGGATGCTGTAGAGCATCAGGGCGAGGCGGTGCAGCCCGTCGCCGACGGCACGGAAGCGGTCCACGACCAGGGCGAGCAGCACGGCGAGCAGCACTCCCCCGGCGAACCCGGCCGCGGCCTCGCCCACGGTCGCCCAGGTGTTGCGGGCGTAGTTGTCCCGGTTCTCCCACAGGACGCCGAGGATCCTGGACGGCGGAGGGAGCGCGCCGCCCGGCTGGTAGGCGGAGCGGCCGTAGATCTCCCAGGCGGCGAGGAGGACGGCGTAGACGGCCAGCCCGATCAGCAGGGTGGCGCGGCGGCTCAGCGCGTGGCGGCCGAGCACGTCGGTCCCGGCGGCGCGGCGCCGGCTCACAGGCCGGCTCCTTCGTAGGCGCCGGTCAGCAGGGCGGTCAGCTCGCGCTCGTACTCGGTGAACCGCGGCAGCAGCATGGTCTCGGCGGTGCGCGGACGGGGCAGGTCGATGTCCAGTTCGGCGATGACGCGGCCGGGGCCGCGGCCCATGACCAGGACCTGGTCGGAGAGGAACACCGCCTCGGAGACGTCGTGGGTGACCAGGACCGCGGTGGTGCCGGTGCTCATCCAGATGCGCTGGAGTTCGTCGTTCATCTGGCGGCGGCGGATCTCGTCGAGGCCGTTGAACGGCTCGTCGAGGAAGAGCAGCCGGGGCCCCAGGATGAGCGCGCGGGCGATCGCCACCCGGCGGGCCATACCGCCGGACAGCTTCGCGGGCAGGGCCTTCTCGAAGCCCTCCAGGCCGACGAGCCGCAGCAGTTCGGCGGCGCGCTCGCGGCGCTCGGCCTTCGGCACGCCGGTGACCTGCAAAGGCAGTTCGACGTTGGCCTGGGCGGTGCGCCAGGGCAGGAGCACCGGGTCCTGGAAGACGAAGCCGAACTCCCCGGCGCCGCGGGCCTCGGCCGGGGTGCGGCCGAAGATCTCGACGGTGCCGGTGGTGGGCGGCACGATGTCCGACAGGATGCGCAGGAGCGTGGACTTCCCGCAGCCGGAGGGGCCGATGAGGGTGCAGAAGCTGCCTTCGCGGACGGTGAGGGCGATGTCGTCGAGGGCGGTGAAGTCGCTGCCGCCGACGTCGAAGCGCTTGCCGATGCCGGTGGCGCGGACGACTCCGGTTCCGCCGCCCGCGGGCGGGGCGCCCTTCGCGGGGCTCATACCCGGCCCGCTTCCGGGGCGGTGGTCCGGTCGGGCAGGCCCAGCAGGCGGGCGAGGTTGGCGCCCTCGACCAGGGCCCGGTCCTTCTCGTCGGGGATCGCCCGGGCGATCTTCGCGCGTTCCAGGTCGAAGTGGCTGCCGGGCCAGTCGGTGCCCATGACGAGGCGGCCCGCGCCGAGCCGCCGGTAGGCCATCTGGACCTCGATGAGCTGGGTGCCGGAGGTCTCCAGGTAGATGTGCTCGTTGCGCTCGGCCACCAGGATGGCCTCATTGACGTTCCAGATCGTCCCCATGTGCGCGATGAGCAGCGGCACCTCGGGGAACGAGCGGGAGATCTCCTCGATGGACAGCGGCGCGCAGAACGGGTCGTCGAGCGCGTTCACCAGGATCATCAGGCCGTTCTCGCGGCAGGCCTCGAAGATCGGGTCGAGCAGTCCGTGGTCGGCGAAGTGGTAGCCGTGCATGGTGGGGTGGAGCTTCAGTCCGCGCAGGCCGTACTCCCGCGCGCACGCCGTGACCGTCTCGACGGCGTCGGGGCGGCGCGGGTCGACCTGGCCGAAGCCGACGATGCGGTCCGGGTACGCGGCCACGGTGCGGGCGATGAACGCGTTGTCGATCATCTGGCCGAGGGAGCAGCCCACCGCCATGTCGACGCCGGCCGCGTCCATCGACGCGATCATGTTCTCCGGGGTGTAGGACTCGGCGGTCAGGTAGTCCGAGGTTCCTCCGGCCTGCCAGACGTTGTTGTACGCGTCGATGATCACGGGTGCTCCGCTTCGTTCGGGTGATCGGGCCTGGGCGGTACGGCGCCCAGGGCGGCGGCGGGCCCGGGCCGCCGCGGGGAGGCGGCGCCCGGGGCGCGGGTTCAGGACAGGAGGGAGGTGCGCCCGCCGTAGGCGGCTTCCAGCACCGAGGTGTCGACGACGTCGGCGGCCTTGAGGCTCTTCGCGAGAGTGCCGACCTCCACGAGGTCGTCGATGATCGTCTGCATCTTCGCCGGGTCGACCTGCAGGACGCCCTTGGGCGAGGCGATGAGGTCCTTCTGGAACTCGGCGGTGGCGATCTCGTCCGCGGCCTTCAGGCTGCCGCCGTTCCAGTCCGTCGCCACCAGCTCGCCGATCTCTGCGGGGTGGGCGTTCATGTACTCGTGGCCCTTGATGGTGGCGCGCAGGAAGCGGACCAGCTCGTCGTGGTGGCCGTCCAGTTGCTCGCGCGTGGTGACCAGGACGTTGCCGTAGCTCTTGACCCCGAGGTCCTCCAGGTAGAGCACGTTCACCTCGACGCCCTGCTGCTGGAGGGCCACCGCCTGGGAGGTGGCGTAGCCGGAGTAGCCGGAGACCTGGCCGGTGGTGAGCTGGGTGGGGTCGGTGCCGGCCGGTACGAAGGTGACGTCCTTGACGCCCGCCTTCTTCACCAGGGACTCGAACTGCGCCCGGGACGCCTCGGTGACGGCGATGGTGCGGCCCGCGAAGTCCGCGATGCCGGTGATCGGGTCGCTCTTCTTGCTGATGATCGCGAAGGGCGACGTCTGGAAGATCGCGCCGTAGATGACCAGGGGCCTGCCCTTGGCGGCGGCGACGAGGACGTTGGTGTTGTCGTCGTCGCCGGTCATGGCGCGGCCGGAGGCGATCTGCTGCCAGGCGAGGATGTTCGGGCCGCCCGCGGTGAAGGTCGTGGAGATCTTCTCCGCGGCGTAGTAGCCCTTCTTCTCGGCGGCGTAGAACCCGCCGTACTGGGTGAGCTTCAGCCAGCCGAGCTGGTCCTTGACGGTGAGGGTGCCGTCCGCGGACGTCCCGCCGGAGGAGTCCCCGCCGCAGGCGGACAGCAGCCCGCCCGCGGCGAGCACTCCGGCGCCCGCGCCGAAGAGCCTGAGGACGTCGCGCCGCCCGTGCACACCGCCG
The DNA here is from genome assembly GCF_054783995.1 of Actinocorallia aurea. NCBI lineage: Bacteria > Bacillati > Actinomycetota > Actinomycetes > Streptosporangiales > Thermomonosporaceae > Actinocorallia > Actinocorallia aurea. The sequence goes on along the minus strand of NZ_BAAGPQ010000028.1, from coordinate 27,235 downwards.
CGCGCCTCACGTGACCTGTTCATGTAAATCCTCCAGCGCACATCTGCGAGGGAAACCGCAGGCCAGAGGGGGTCTTCCGGCCGCGTCACCTAGCCTCGCAACGCGGCCGCGGCACCCGCAATGAGCGATCCATCGGTGGAATCGCCCGGACCCTTGACAGAACGTCCACCCCGCAACAGCCGCACAAACGGGCGGAAACAAAGGGGCAACAACAGGCCCGTGAACACCGTTCGGCCCGTCGACCGGCGCAGGTGACGGTCCCCGTTTCGGGGATCGCCCTCACCGCGCGCACCCGCCCGGCACAGGGCGCCGGGCGGGTGCGCGCGGTACGGGCTCAGCGGTCGCCGGAGACCGGGGCCGGACGCCGGGTGAGGGCCGGGGCCAGCCAGCGGGTGAGGAGGGCGCGGAGGTCGGCTTCGGAGTGGGGCGGCGCGCTGGGGTTCTGGAGGAAGGAGGTGAGGAGACGCATGATCATCTCGGCGAGGCCGCCCAGCTCGTCGTCGGTGATTCCGGCGGCGGGCCAGTCGACGGGGAAGCGGTGCAGCATCCGGGCGCCGTAGCCGATCGCGTCGGCGGTGGTGGCGCCCCGGCCGAACGCACCGGAGTCGCCGACCTGGAGCAGCAGGCTCAGCCGCGGCTCGGTCGGGATCGTCCGGACGCAGAAGACCATGCCCTCGACGACCGCCTCGGCCGGCTCGGTGACGCCCTGGAGGTGGGCGACGAGCCGGTCGACGAACGACTCGGCGCCCTGCGCGGCGACCTCGCCGACGATGTCGCTGATCCGGGCGAAGTGCCGGTAGACGGTCTGGCGGGTGACCCCGAGTTCGCTCGCCACGTCGGACAGGGTCGTCTTCGCGACGCCGTGCCTGTCGATGCACCGCGCGGTGGCGTCGACGATGCGCTGCCGGGCCTCGGCGGTCGATGCGGGAGGCCGACCTCCCCAGCCGTGGTGCGCCATGCCCCTAGGATCGCACAGGCTCCGCCGCGGCCCGTGCCCTCGTCGCGGGCAGCGCGGCCGCCAGCAACCCGGCCGCCGCGACCGCGCACGCCGCCGCGTACCAGAGGCTGCCGACCGGCGTCCCCCGCTCGGTGACGCCGTCGGTCGCCCCGAAGTACGCGGGCAGCGCGACCAACCACAGGAGGACATGGACACCGAGGTACAGCGCCGGATAGATCCGCACGAAGACCGGCGACGCGATCGGGGGCACCGCGCCGGAGCGCACCGCCCGCCACCCGTCGAACAGCAGATAGAGGCCGACCACCCAGACGACGGCGAGCTCGGTGCCCGTGATCGCCTTCTGCACGCCGAGGCCGTCGCGGAAGGCCCCGGTGGGCGCGCTCACGATCATCATCGCGAGCGGCGTCAGCGCTCCGGCAAGGACGGTGCGCCAGCCGACCTGGAAGCCGGACAGCGCGCCCCGGCCGTCCTTCGCTCCGACGAGGCGGACGACCAGGTACGTCATCGCGCCGAAGGAGACCGAGGCGAAGAGCAGCATGCTGTTCAGCGGCACCGACGCGAGCGCGGGCTGGTTGATCATCGTGTTGTCCGGGTTCCAGGCCCACCACTGGAGCTGGGGGCCGAGGTGGTCGAAGATCTCGTAGAAGACCTGGCACGCGAACGCGACGGCCACCGAGCCGACCAGCGGGCCGCGCCGCGCGAAGACGCCGAGGGCGCGGACGACCTCGTAGGCGAGCTGCGAGATGGCCGGATAGAACGCGACGATGTACAGCGGCAGCCGGTCGAACATGAACTGCACGCTGAACACGTTGTGCGAGAAGATGAACCCGACGTGCTCCTCCAGACCGAACCAGCCGGGGAAGTACAGCGGCGGCTCGATCACCGCGAGGTACACCACCGAGGCGAACCACAGCGAGAGGTTGACGGGGTCGCCGTCGCGCCGCCACCTCCGCCACGCGAAGACGAGCGCGAACACCGCGCCGCCGACGATGAGCAGTTCCAGCACGGGCAGCGTCCCGTTCTCCAGCCCGAACGGGTTCCGGAACGTCACCACGGGATTCGCGTCCCGGCAGGAGAAGCCGAGCCCTTCGGCGATCCGGGCGGCGGTGTCGTCGCAGGTGTGGTCCATCACGGCCTCCTCACGCTTCCACGAGGTCGGACGAGGAGCGGGCGGGGCCCGTGTAGCCGGTGTAGTCGGTGCCGGGAGGGTCGGCCTGGTCGTCGAAGCCTCCGGGCACGACGGTGCGGCCGAGCCTCTCCCGGATCTTGTAGCGCGCTATGCCGAACCAGAAGCGCGGGTCCGTCGCCATCTGCCTGAGCGACTTGTCGAGGTTGAAGACCTCCGCGAACGTGCCCTCGACGTAGGCGTCCTCGCGGCTCGCGGCGTTGATGGCGTTGAAGATCGGCCAGCTGAAGCGGGCGGCGAGCCTGCGCTTCCAGGCCGGGGCGACCTCGGTGCCGGTCGCGAAGTCGTAGGCCTGGTCGCGGGCCATCGCGAGCATCCACGGCACGTCGAGGGACTTCTTCTGCTCGGCGAGGAACGCGGCGAAGAAGGCGGTGTCGAGGGCGTCGCGGTCGCGCAGCAACTCGCCGAGGATGAGGGCCGAGCGCGCGGCCGAGCTCATGCCCTGGGCGTAGAACGGGTTGAACGCGCAGATCGCGTCGCCGATGCAGACGAGACCGGCCGGGGGCGTGCCGAGGAGGTCGAAGCGGCGCCACTTGTTGCCGGTGGAGCGGGTCAGATGGACCTCGGACGTGGGCGTGCAGGCGCGGGTCGCGGAGCCGAAGGCGGCGGCCCGGACCCGGTCCGCCGCGGCCTCGAACGCGTCGGCCTTGCGCGGCATCTCGATCCCCCACGACCCCATGCACACGATCGCGCGGTCGCCCTCGATCGGGAAGAAGTTGCTGAGGAACTCGTGCTCCTCGGGGTGCGCCCCGGTGTCCTGGGTGGGCGTGATGACCAGGTGCTTCCACCACCAGGAGGCGGGGCGCTCCGCGGGCAGGTCGTACCAGCGCGAGGTGTAGGTGACCTTGGCGTCGAGGGTCTTCTCCGGCGGCGCGGCCCAGCCCGCCGCGCTCAGCCAGTCGGCCACCGAGGAGCCGCGGCCCAGCGCGTCCACCACGAGGTCGGCGGCGAGGTGCCCGTCGCCTTCCGCGGTGCTGAACTCGACGCCCTCGACCCGTCCGCCCGGGGTGCCTCCCCCGTTCGTCCGCAGGCCCGTGACGGTGACGCCCTCGCGGATCACGATCGCGGGCAGCTCGCGGACCTTCTCGCGCAGCACCCTTTCAATGAGCACCCGGGAGCTGTACACCATCGTCATGGAGCCGTTCTTGCGCGGCGCCCAGCCGTCGTTCTCGCAGTAGGCCGCGTCCATGGACGGCATCAGGTGCATCCCGCCCGCCGCGATCAGCGCCTCCTCGAACCCGGGGAAGATCTCCCCGATCGCTCGCCGACCGGAGTTCAGCAGGAAGTGCGGGTGCTTGCTCTGCGGCACGCCCCGGCGGTGCTCGGCCCCCGGCGGCAGGTCGTCCCGCTCCAGGACGACCACCTCGTCGAAGTGCCGCGCGAGCACCCCCGCGGCGCACAGCCCCGCCACGCTCCCCCCGAGCACCACAGCCGTCCGTCCGCGCATCGACGCCTCCATTCATACAGATTCTGGGTGAATGTATGATGGAGGCAGCGAAGGGTCAAGGCCCCATTTCTACGGACGAAGCGAGGCCGCGTCAGCGCACGGGGGTCCCCCGGAACTCCTCGGTGCCGAGGACGCGCAGGAGGTCGAGGCGATCACGGGACTCGGCGTCGGCCGGGGTGAGGACCAGCAGGAACTGGCGCTGATCAGGGGTCATCAGGGTCTCCGTGCCGACGGTGTCAGCGTGCCCGTCCGCTCCGCGAGCAGACCGAGGACGTCGATGTCCGGTTCGGCGTCGGCGGGCACCCCGGCCCGCCCTCACTCGGATTCCGCGTCGGTGCCGTCGGTGCCGACCGGGCCGCGGGGAAGCAGCCTGTCCAGCCACTTCGGCAGCCACCAGTTGGACCGGCCGAGGAGGGTCATGGTCGCCGGTACCAGCACCATGCGTACGACCGTGGCGTCGATGAGGATCGCGGTGGCCAGGCCGAGCCCGAACATTTTGGCGGAGGGGTCCGCGGAGGCGGCGAAGGACAGGAAGACGGCCACCATGATGAGGGCCGCCGAGGTGATGATCCGGGCGGTGCCCGAGACGCCCTCGACGATCGCCGTGCCGTTGTCGCCGGTGCGCAGGTACTCCTCGCGTACACGGGAGAGGAGGAACACCTCGTAGTCCATCGACAGGCCGAACAGGATGGCGAAGAGGAACATCGGGATGAACGACACGATCGGAACCGTCGCTTCCAGCCCGATGAGCGCGCCTCCCCAGCCCCACTGGAAGACCGCGACCATGATGCCGTAGGCCGCGCCGATGCTCAGCAGGTTCAGCAGTACCGCCTTGAGCGGTACGAGTATCGAGCGGAAGACCAGCATCAGCAGCAGGAACGACATCGCCAGCACGGCGGTGACGAACGCCGGCAGGCGTTGGCTGGTGCGTTGCCCCACATCGGACAGGCTCGCGGCGGCGCCGCCGACATGGGCCCTGGCCGGGCCGTGCCCGATCGCCGTGGGCAGCACGTCGGCGCGCAGCCGGGCGATGGTGTCGGCCGTGGCCTTGTCCTGAGGGCCGGTGGTCGGGAACACCACGAGGGTCGCGATGCCGGTGGCCCGATCGAGGTGCGTCGGCGCGACGGAGGCGATGCCGGGATCCGTCTCGACCGCTGCGACGAGTCGGTCCAGCGCCCCCGGATCACCGGTGGGGTCCGCGGCGATGACGAGGGGGCCGTTGGTGCCCGGGCCGAACCCCTCGGCGACGAGGTCGTAGGCGCGGCGCTCGGTACGGCTGTCCGGCATCGAGCCGTCGTCGGGCAGGCCGACGCGCAGGCCGAGCACGGGCAGCGTCGCGGTCAGCAGCAGCCCCGCCGCGCCGACCGCGTACGGCACCGGGTGCCGGCTGACGTGCCCGATCCAGCGACGCCACCCGGGGGCGTGGGCGGCGCCCGCCGCCGGGTCCCGCCGCCGTGCGGGCCGGCCCGGCTTCGTAGTCTGCAGGGCCCGGCCGATCCGGCCGGGCGGGGCCAGGCGCGGGCCGGCGGCGCTGAGGAAGGCCGGCAGCAGCGTCACCGACGCGACCACCATGGTGAGGACGACGATCGAGACGGCGAGCGCGCCCACCGTCATGAACGGCACGTTCGCGACCGCCAGGCCGAGGATCGACACGACGACGGTGCCGCCGGCGAAGACCACGGGCCTTCCCGCCGTGGCCACCGCTCGTCCGGCCGCCTCGCGGGGATCGAGCCCGCGGGCAAGGTACTCCCGGTGCTTGGCGAGCACGAACAGCGCGTAGTCGATGCCGACTCCGAGCCCGACCATGCTGCCCAGGACGGGTGCGAAGGCGGGGACGTCCGTGACCCCCGCCAGCACCGTCATCGTGGCGACCCCGAAGGTCAGTCCGAAGACCGCCATGCCGATCGGCAGCGCGGCGGCGACGAGCGAACCGAACGCCAGGAACAGGATCGCGGCCGCGGCGAGGATGCCGATCAGCTCGCTCGCACCGCTGTTGGGGGCGGCGAAGGCGTAGAAGAGGTCCCCGCCCATCTCGATGCGCAGAGGCAGCTCGGCACGCAGCCGGTCGCCGAGATCGACGAGGGCGTCGAGGTCCGCGGCCGACAGCCGGTTCTGGTCGGGGTACTGCAACCGGACGACCGCGATCCGCCCGTCGGCCGAGACGAGCCCGCCGCGCGCGGCGGTGTCCCCGCCCGCGTCGAGTGCTCCCACCGGGTCGCTCGTGCCGAGCACGTGCGGCAGCCGCTTCACCTCGGTCTGCAGCCGCGTGAGAGCCTGGCGCGCGCTGCCGTCGAAGAACGACGCACCGTCGTCGAGGGGGGTGACGACCACTTGGGCGGTCATCCCCTCCTGGCCGGTGCCGGCCCGCTCGATCAGTTCCGCGGCCCGTTGGGAGTCCAGTCCAGGAGCGGTCATCGAATCCGCCGTCCGCCCGCCGAGGGCGACCGCGGCGAGGACGGCGAGCGCGACGGCGACCAGCCATGCCGCGATCACCCGCCAGGGATGGCGGGCGGCGCTTGCGCCCAGGCGCAACAGGGCTTTCGAGAGCATCGGGTCCTCCAACCACCTCGTCGGCCGCCCTTGTACGGCCGACGAGGTCGAGGCTCGTCGCCGCGGCGCTCCGCGGCATCGGCTCGCGGGCCACGGATCCGTCGGCCCCAAGTCGGGGTGACTCCCCGTCCTTTCGGCCGATGCGCGGCACGGCGCGATCCCTACGCTGGGAACCATGCTGCGAGAAGACCTGCGAACCCTGTGGACCGAACCCCGGCCGCCCGACGCGCCCGCCCGGGTGCGGCGCGACTGGGCGCTGCTCGCCGCGAGCCTGGGCGGCGTGGTGCTGGAGGCCGCCCTGCGCGAGAACGTCGTGTGGCGGCCGGTGGCGGTGGGTTTCGCCGTGTGGCTGTGCCTGCTGCCCCTGTGGCGCCGGACCCGCCCGCTGGCGATGGTCGCGCTGGCGTTCGGCTCGACGATCCTGCTCCAGGTGGTCTCGCTCGTCGCCGCACCGTCCGAGCCGGTCGGCCTGGACACCAGCGCGGTCGTGCTCGTGCTCGTGTACGCGCTGCTCCGCTGGGGATCGGGACGGGAGATCGTGCTGGGCGGCGTCGTGATCCTGGCGACCTTCGCGCTGTGCGCCGTCACGGCCGAGATCCCGGCCGCCGAAATGGTCGGGGGCTCCGTCTTCCTGGCGCTGCCCGGCCTGATCGGGGCCGCCGTGCGGTTCTGGGGGGCCGCTCGCGAGCGGCAGTCGGAGCAGATACGCTCCCGCGAGCGTGCGGAGCTCGCCCGGGAACTGCACGACACGGTGGCCCACCACGTGTCGGCCATGGTGATCCGCGCCCAGGCGGGCCGGGTGCTCGCCGGCACCGACCCGTCCGCCGCCGTCGAGGCGCTGGAGGGGGTCGAGGAGGACGGGGCGCGCACGCTGGAGGAGATGCGAGCCATCGTCGCCGCGTTGCGCGACCATGGGGTCGGCGCCGCGTTGCGCGACCATGGGGCCGGCGCCACGTTGCGCGACCATGGGGCCGGCGCCACGCTGGCGCCGCCTGCCGGCGTCGCGGACCTGGCGCGCCTGGTGCGCACGCCGGGTGGTCGCCTCAAGGTCGACCTGGGGCTCGAAGGCGATCTGGACTCGCTGCCGCCGACCTTGGACGCGGCCATCTACCGCATCGTGCAGGAGTCGGTGACCAACGCGATGCGCCATGCGGTCAGTGCGACCGAGGTCGTGGTCCGGGTCACCGCGGAAAGGCACACGGTACGGGTGAGCGTGCGCGACGACGGCCAACGCGCCGGCCGAGAGCGTGCCGGATACGGACTCGCCGGACTGCGCGAGCGCGCGGCCCTGCTCGGCGGCGCACTACGCGCCGGCCCCGGCGCCGACCAGGGCTGGCAGGTCGAAGCCGAGCTGCCGAGGGCGAGGAGCGACCGTGGCCATTCGCGTCCTCGTCGCTGACGACCAGGCGATCATCCGCACCGGGTTGCGGATCATGCTGAACGCCCAGCCCGGGATCGAGGTGGTCGGCGAGGCCGCCGACGGACGGGAGGCAGTGCGTCTGGCCCGCGAACTGCGCCCCGACGTCTGCCTGTTCGACATCCGCATGCCCGTGCTCGACGGGCTCGAGGCCACCCGCTCGGTCGCCGGTCCGGGCGTCGCCGACCCGCTGGTCGTGGTCATCATCACCACGTTCGACCTCGACGAGTACGTCTACGGCGCACTGCGTGCCGGCGCCCGCGGGTTCCTCCTCAAGGACACGGGACCGGACCTTCTGGCCCGGGCCGTACGGTCGGCGTCCGACGGTGAGGCGCTCATCGCGCCCAGCGTCACCGTCCGGCTGCTCCAGACGTTCGCCGACCTGCCCGCCGGCCGGCCCGCGGCCCAGCCGGTCTCCCCCGTCACCGCCCGCGAGGAGCAGGTGCTCCTCGCCGTCGCCCGCGGGCTGACCAACACCGAGATCGCCGATGCGCTGCACATCAGCCTCAGCACGGTGAAGACGCACCTGGCGAGCCTGATGGCCAAACTCGGCGCCCGCAACCGCGTCGAGATCGCGATGTGGGCCTACGAAACACGCCGCATCCTCCCCTCGACCTGAGCCGGGTGCAGGCGATGACCCTGCGGACGGCGTCACCGCGTTCTCGGCCGACGCCAGGAGGATGGGCCGCAGCCGTCCTGGAAGAGCGCCGGTGCCGAGGCCGACGAGGTCCACGATCTGCCGCATCGCGGCGGCGCGTTCGGCAAGCCGTTCGTGGCATTGGGGGCGGCCTGCGGAGTGCCCAAGCGGAGTCCGAAGGCGATCTCCTGCCAGGTCATGCCGCGCCCCCGGGCCATCATGAGCACGCCGGCCTCCAGGTCGCCGACGGCGGAAGCGGCGAGCCGTGCACCGTCACGCCTCACGGCCCGCCTCTCCCGAGCCCACGCGAGGCAGGAGAGCCTTCACATCCAGCCTGATCTCGAAAGGGACGGGACGCTCGACGGAGTCCGGAAGATTCCAGCGGCCATGTAGGCCTTGGTCGGCACATCCAGCTCATAGACGTGCACGACGGGCGCCGTGCCCTCATGCTCAATGCACCAGTCATGCGGAAAGCCCGATGGCGTGCTACCCGAGGGGCGAGGCCGGGGGCGAGCCCACGACGGCGACCGGATTCGCTGGATGGTCGGAGGCCGCGTACCGGGACGTAGGAGCGCGAGGTCGCCGGAGCCGAGGCGGAACACGTCGGCCTATGCCTCCGGAGGGGAGGAGCCGGTCAGGACCCGACGGATCCCGGAAAGCCTGACCGAACGGCGGAGTCGGCTTCTCAGCCCGGTTCGCTGTTCTGGCCCAGCCGCTGGACCGTGACGGCCAGTGACGATAGGACGAGCCCTGTCGGGCTCCTGACGTCACTGGCCGTTCGACTTCCGCGTCAACCCCGCCCCAGGCCCGCTCCGGGCGCTGATGTGCGGCCCACCGCTTGGTGCTCATACCCGGACGGATGCTGCCGTTGCTCTTGCGAGGCTGGTCAGCGGATGACGGGCAGGATGAGGTGTGAGGGGTGCTGGGCGTCGTGGTGGATCGTCTGCTGGGCGATGCGGGGCTTGGTCGCCGTCAGTTCCGGTTCGCCGGTGTTGAGGTTGCGGTCCCAGCGGGGGAAGTTGCTGGAGGTGACGTGGACGCGCAGGCGGTGTCCGGCTTTGAACACGTTGCTGGTCGACCACAGGTCGATCTCGTGTTCGTCGACTCGTCCGGGCTCGGTCCGCACGCGGATGATCCCGTCGACGATGTTGCGTGAGGTTCCCCTGTCGTCGACGTCGCAGAGCCGGACGACCCCGAGCCTCAACATCGGAGGCTGGTACGACATCGGCACCGTGGCGCGGTCGTGGTGGCCGGACCGCCTCCTGCCCGACCGCGACGGACCGATCGAGCCGTTCATCGTGGCGTGGAGAACGCGGCATCGGTCGGTGTCTGGGCATTCGGGCAGGTATCCGATGCGCGGCCCGGTCTCCTCCAGGGTGAAGGTGACCTTCGAGCGGGCCTCGGCGGACAGCCGGACGAGCAGTTCGTCGTCCCAGCCGAAGCGCTTGGCGAGTTCCGGGGTGATGGTGTGCCAGGTGTAGGAGAGCCGGCTGTAGGGCTCGGCCTCCAGCACCACCTGCTCCGGATCGCTGATCAGCACGCCGTGGTTGTCCTCCGACGGGCAGGCCTATTCGCCCGGGGTCACCAGGCCCGACTCGTAGGCGAAGACCACCGCCTGGGCGCGGTCGCGGAGGTCGAGCTTGGTGAAGATGCGGCTGACGTGGGTCTTCACTGTCTGTTCGGCCAGTATCAGCGTCTGGGCGATCTCGGTGTTGGACAGTCCGCGGGCCACGAGGGTGAGGACCTCGGTCTCGCGTTCGGTCAGGCCCTTCAGCCGCAGCGCGGGCTTGCCCCTGGACACGGCGGGGCGCCGGGCGGCGATGTCCTCGATGAGGCGGCGGGTCACCGACGGGGCCAGCAGCGCCTCGCCGGAGGCCACGATCCGGACCGCCGCGATGAGGTCGGCCGGCGGCGCGTCCTTGAGCAGGAAACCACTCGCGCCCGCGCGCAGCGCCTCGTACACGTAGTCGTCGACGTCGAACGTCGTGAGCATCAGGACGCGCGGCCGGTGGGTCACGCCAGGAGGCGGGGACAGGATGCGGCGAGCGGCTTCCAGACCGTCCATCTCGGGCATCCGCACGTCCATGAGCACGACGTCGGGATGGGTGCGCCGACTCAGCTCGACGGCCTGCGCGCCGTCGGGAGCCTCGCCCACGACGTCGATGTCGCTCTGGGCGGACAGCAGTGCGGTGAAACCCGCCCGGACCATGGCATGGTCGTCGACAACGATGACGCGGGTCGTCACGAGAGGTCCCTTTCGGTCAGGGGAAGTCGGGCGGCGACCCGGAAACCGCCGTCGGGCAGCGGCCCCATGTCGGCGGTGCCGCCGATGAGCCGCACCCTCTCGCGCATGCCGACGAGGCCGTGCCCGGTGGCGCTCTCCTCCAGCGGCGCGGCGGGAGGGTTCGGCGGCGGACCGTTGACGACCACGATGGTGAGCCGCTCCCCCTCCTGCGCAACCGACACGTGGGTCGGGGCCCCCGGCGCGTGCCGCACGACGTTCGCGAGGGCCTCCTGGACGATACGGTACGCCGTGAGTCCGACCGTCTCGGAGACCTCGGCGTCACAGGGTGCGAAGTCGACCGGCACGCCCGCTCTCGCTGTCGCCTCCACGAGCTGCCCGACCTGCCGCAGGCCCGGCTGGGGCGCGAGTTCGCTGCGCGGTTCCTCGCGCAGGACGCCGAGCAGGCGGCGCATCTCGTTCAGCGACTGCCGCGCGGTCGCCGCGATGGACGTCAGTTCCTCCCGCACGGCCGGCGGCACACCGTCGTGGCGGTAGGCGGCGGTGTCCGCCTGGATCGAGATGACGGACATGTGGTGCGCCACCACGTCGTGCAGCTCGCGCGCGATGCGGGCGCGTTCCTCCAGCAGGGTGCGCCGCTCCCGCTCGGCCTCGCTGATCGCCTCCTGGGCGACGAGCCGGCGCTTCACCTCGTACTGCTCGCGGAGCGCACCGGCGAGCAGGAGCGCGACGCCGCTGAGGATGGTGAGCAGGATGCCGCTGCGGCTCGCGCCTTCCGGCGCCGCGAACTCCAGGCCGATGGTCGCGCCCACCGTCGCCAGCCACACGATCAGCAGGGTCCGGTGCCTTTCGCGGAGGCCCAGGGCGAGGCAGAGGCCCACGTACCCGACGATCTCCATGGGCGGGAACGGCCACACGAGCCCTCCCCCGGCTTCGACGGTGAGCAGGGCGAGCGCTCCGGCGACGTCCGCGGCGAAGATCACGTACCAGGCCCGCAGCGGGCGGACGACGGCGAGCAGCAGCGGGACGGTCTGCGCGACGGCCAGCGCGCTCGCGACTCCGCCGTTCAGGCCGTAGTCGACGGAGAGGACCTGCACGGTGGTGGGGAGCAGGACGACGCAGAGCACGAACGCCACACCCCACGGCAGCAGCCGCACCCACCACCGCGAGGCCTCGGCGAACAGCGCTCGGGGACCTTCCTTCACCGTCGGCACGAGCTCCGCCTCCCTCCTGTGCGTCGTCGTGGGCGTTCGCCACGTGTTCGCATGATCAGACCACCAGGGCGAAGCAGCCGAAGGCCACCGCCAGTATGCACGCCGCCGCACGACGGGCCGTCCCGGCGCGCTCCCACGGGCTCTCCAGCGGCCGGGCGAACCTGACGATCACCGCGAGCAGCCCGGCGAAGACCGGCAGCCAGGCCAGCCGCGCGGCGATCCAGCCCGCCGTGTAGGGCGCCTCGGTCAAGCCGGGGATCAGGCCGGCGTACGAGCCCGGGATCACCGCGGCGAGCATCGCCGTCTGGTGCCAGCACAGGATCGTCATCGCCGAAAGGTTGACGACCACCACCGGCGCCCACAGGCCGGGCCGTTCCAGCAGCCGGGCCAGCCGGTCGCGCAGCAGGATCGCCGCCCCGGACTGGGCGGCGGCGAGCGCGAGCACGAGCAGGGACGGCGGGTGGGAGTTGGTGCGGGCCTCGCCGGGCACGCCCACCATCGACGCCGGATAGTGGAAGGCGAGCAGCAGCGCCGCGAACAGCGCCGCGCCTCCCGCCAGCAGCAGCCAGGCCTCGGCGCGGCCCAGTCGCCCGTCCGCCCAGGACACGCCCAACTGGTAGGCGAACATCCAGCCCGGCAGCACGTTGAGCAGGCTCAGCCAGGACGGCATCGCGTCCGCGTACGGGCCGTACCGCAGGAAGTCGACCACCGCGACGGAGCCGATCAGCGGGACCGCGGCCCGGCAGCCGAGCCGCTCGGACGCGCGGACGCAGTACGGCGTGAGGGCCGTGATCACGGCGTAGACGCCGACGAACCACAGGGGCTGGACCACGAGCGTCGAGGCGGTGTGCAGCGTGGTGACCGGAACCCCGAGGCCGAGGTGGAGAACGGGGAGGAGCAGCGCCCACACCGCCATGACGCCGACGACCGGACGGCCCAGGCGCCGGAGACGGCCGACCGCCCACCGCCCCGCCGAGCCGGTACGACGCCGGTAGGACAGGCCGGACGAGTAGCCGCCGACCAGGAAGAAGACGCCCAGCATCTGGAGGATCCAACTGGCCGGGGCCAGCGCGCCGAACGCCGTCAGCGGGCTGGCGTTGCGCAGGCCGCCGTCGGGGCCGAGGGTGAAGCCGCCGACCAGCCAGTGGCCGGTCGGCACGGCCAGCAGCGCCAGCGCGCGCAGGCCGTCGACGGCGCGGTCGCGATGGGCGGGGGTCCGCTCGTCGAGCGCGGCGCCGAGCGCGGCGAGCCTCGTGCGGACGCGCATCACAGGTCACCTGCCGCGATGGCCGCGAAAGCGGTCAGGGTCGAGGTGCCGGGGGTGAAGTACCCGCTGTGCGCCGGAACGTCGTCCGCGGGCAGGACCGTCGCGCCGAAGCCGGGCGAGGTGGGGTCCGCGCCGTGCCCCAGGCCCAGGAGGTCGACGTTGGGAACGCGGTCGATCCAGTCGGCCGGGCACTTCGCCGCCCAGACGCGCGCCTCGGTGCCGAGCGCCGTCACGTCGTCCGCGCGCATGCCGGGCGAGCCCATGACCACGATGTCGGCGGCGTCCACGTCATCGGCGGCGAGGCCGCAGACGACCGAGCCGTAGCTGTGGCAGAAGAGGGAGGGGTCGGGGCCGCCGACCGCGTCCAGGCCCTCGGTGAGCCGGGTGAGGCGCTCGGCGCCCGCCTCGGCGAGCCGGCCCGTCGCCATCTCCAGGCCGAAACCGGAGGGTGTGGTGTAGTCGGCCCAGGCGATGACCGCCGTGTCGTCACCCGCCTGCTCCTGGAGATCGGTGGCCCACCGCATCGTGCGGGCGAACCTCGCGGCGTCGATGTCCGAGCCGGGGACGATCACGGCCACGTGGGCGGCATCGGCGAGATCGCCCACGACGCGCGCGATCAGTCCGCGCCCGCGCGGGTCGTACGCCAGCACCTGGTCGCCCGCGGCGGCGTTGGCCGCGTAGCGCAGGCGCACGGGTGCGCCGTCGAGATTGCCCACCACCCTGGGATGTTCTTCGACGAGCCTTCGCCGCTGGGCCTCGGTGAGACCGGCGAAGAAGGCCGCGACCTCGGACGGGGCGGCCGTCGCCGGGTCCAGCGTCCCGGCCACGAGGTCGTCCGCCAGCCAGGCGCCGAGCCCGGGGAGCGGTCCGACCGACGCGCTCACGCTGCCCGCCGCGGCCCACCCCGCCAAGCCGCTGATCAACGCGGTCACTACGACAGTGCCCAACCATGCCCCGATCCGACGCATTCGTCCGCCTTCCCCAGATTCGTCAGCAATGACGAAGCCGAAGGTAGGAAGACGGTCTACAGCGGGACATCACACCGGGGAGCCAAGCCCAAAGCGGTACCCCGGTAGCACGAAGGGGCGCGCGGCACTCGGCTCCGGAACACTCGGCGCCGCCCCCGCGAAAGCCGTCCGCATCCCCGGCGCCGGATCGGCGGCCTCGGCCTCGGTCTCCCCTGACCACCGCTACGCTCCGGGAATGGCCGCTTTTCCGGGCATCGTCACCAGGGTCGTGGACGGGCGCGTGTGCGCTTACGCGGTCTCCTCGGACGGCGAGGGGGTGCTGTCGCCTTCGGCGGTGTTCGCGCCGTCGGAGGGGGACGAAGTGCTCGACCACGCCGTCACGCCGGACCTCCGGCGGCTCGTCTACACCACGGGCGACGCCGTCGTGAGCGTCGTCGCGGGGGCCGAGACCTGGCGGGTGCCGTTCGCGCCCGGCGCAGGGCATGCGTTCCACCATCGGCCGGGCTGCGTGCTGGCGGACGGGGGCGGCGACGTCTGGCTGTTCCGGCCGGACGTGATGGCCGGGCGGGGCACCGCCGACCGCTGGCTCGTCCTGGACGCCGAGTCCGGCGCGGTCCGGGCGGAGGCGGAGACCGGCACGTCGGGGCACTCCGCGGTCCAGATCGCGCACCCCTCGGACGGCGGGGTGCTGCTGTGCGTCGGCGAGGGGCAGGACGGCGCGCCCATGCTCCGCGGCACGCTGAAGGACGGCCGGCTGGACATCGCCCCGTATCCGTGGACCGACCGGGTCCTCATCGCCGTCTCACCCGACGGCACCCGCTTCATGACCGCCGACCACTCCCAGGAGGACGTGGCCTTCCACGCCCACCCCGGCGGCGAGGCCGTCGCGCGCCTGACCGCGGCGGACTTCGGCCTGGACCCCGAGAAGGCCGTCGTGGCGTACGCCGGCGGCTTCCTCACCGCGGACACCGCGGCGGTGGCGTTCGAGGGAGAGGACGAGGCGGGCGACGACTGGTTCGCGTTCCGCCTCGTCTCCCTGCCCGACGCGTCCCCGGGCCCCGAACTCGCCACCGGCGCCGCCTTCGCGGAGGACGCGGTGTTCCTCGCCGACGGCTCCTGGCTCACCCCGGACCCCTCGGGCCACCCGTTCCGCCGCCGTCGCTGACCCGTCGGTCGAGGCAGAACCCTCGGCTTCGGGATCGGCCATGACGATGCGGCTCTCGCCGTGGTGTCCGCTGCCCTTCTCACCCCGATCGCCCGGATCGGGGACCGCGGGTCCGCACGATCGGCCGGGGCCGCACCGCGAGGCGTCGGAGGCCAGGCAGAGGACGGCTTCGGAGATGTCCTCGGGCTGGAGTGCGGCGACCGGGAGCCCGTGCAGGAACTGGAAGCCCGGCTGGGCGTCCTCCCAGGCGGAGCTCCCCAGGTCGGGGCGGAAGAGGCGGTAGAGCGCCTCGTCGCCGACCTCCACGGGAAGACCAGCCGATCGGGGCTCCTGCACCGCGGGGGCGGTTCGTGGGGCTGGGCTATTCGGGGTGGGCGATGGTGAGCAGGACGTGGGCGGGGTCGTCGCCCACCAGGAACCAGCGGTGGCGCAGGCGGGCGTCCTGGGCGAGGAGGTCGCGGGGGCCGAGGCGGTAGACGCCCGCGCCTTCGACCTCGACGTCGAGGGTGCCGGAGACGATGTAGAGGCCGATGTCTCCTTTGAGCTGGAACCACTCCTCCAGGTACTCGCCGGGCCGCACGACGTATTCGATGATCTCCAGTCTGGTGCCGGGGCGCATGAGCAGGGCGCGGCCCACGGCGGCGTCGGCGCGGGCGGCGACGGGGATGGGGCGGCCTTCGTCGGAGCGCGTCACGGACACCTGGGCGTTGTCCGGGGCGGGGAGCAGGGCGCCGGGCAGGACGCCCAGGGCCTCGGCGAGCCGGTAGGTGGTGATCATCGACGGGGCGCTGGCCCCGCTCTCGATCTGGCTCAGGAAGGGCTGGCTGACCCCCGAGCGGCGAGCCAGCTCCCGCATGGACAGCCCCGCCTCCTCCCGCAGCCGCCGCACCGCGGCGCCGATCCGCGCGTTGAGCACGGCCTCGGGGCTCGGCTCCACAGTTCACCTGACCCTTAGATAAACGATTGATATAGGCGGTCACTTAACTCATCTCGATTGATGCCAGCAATCAAGATGATCGCTCCTGTCCGTTGGAGTATGCCGGATGAACCTTCTCGCCGAAGAGCCCACCGGGCCGCCGTCGTCCACCTCACCTACCCCCGCGTTCGAACAGCGCGGCATCGAGCACGTCCCGGACTCCGAGCGCCGGGGCACCCCGCGCCAGTTGGGCTTCCTGTGGTCCGGGGTCGTCCTGAACGTCCAGACCGTCCATCAGCCGTCTCGCGCTGGGACGGCACGGCAACCGCCCCGTCGCCCTGCTCAACTGGTGCATGCAGGTCCGCTCGGCGGGGCGGTCCCGCAGATCCTGCTCATGGCCGTCGGGGCGGGCGCAGCCCTCGTCCTCCCGGACGCGACGGACCCGATCGGCGGCGGCGCGCTGAGCACCCTGGCCCGCGCGCGCAGGTGGTGTCGGCGCGGAGGAAGGTGATGAATCGCCCGCACCCGCAAGTCGGACGGGCGGCCCGGCCGCTTGGAGCGGCCGGGCCGGGGGCGTCAGTCGCCGCCGTGGTTGAGCCAGGCGGTGAGGGCGCCGTTGGAGGCGATCTGGACCCAGTCGGCGCGGCCGTCGCCGTCGATCTCGGGGAGGGCGATCCGCCCGCCGGTGCCGGTGGCGATCTGGCCGCGGTCGGCCCAGACGGCGCCGCCGGTGTTGAGCCAGGCGGTGGGCACGCCGTCGGGGTCCAGGGCGATGTAGTCGGCCAGACCGTCGGCGTCGAGGTCGGCGAACTCGATCTGGGCGTTGCTGCGGGAGGGGAGGTTGGTCAGCGTCTGGCCGCCTGGCTGCCAGCCGTTGTGACCGGGGGTGTCGCCGCCACGGTTGTAGAAGACCTCGACATTCTGGTTGAAGTCGATGAGGCGTATGTAGTCGGCGCG
The DNA here is from genome assembly GCF_054783995.1 of Actinocorallia aurea. NCBI lineage: Bacteria > Bacillati > Actinomycetota > Actinomycetes > Streptosporangiales > Thermomonosporaceae > Actinocorallia > Actinocorallia aurea. The sequence goes on along the minus strand of NZ_BAAGPQ010000028.1, from coordinate 10,311 downwards.
CCGGTCGCCGTCGAGGTCGGCGAACCTGATCTTCTGCAGGTTGGTGACGGTTCCGCCGCCGTGGTTCAGGTGGGGTTCCCAGCCCTGGTGCCATCCGGAGGCGTCGGTGGTGTCGCCGCCGCGGTTGTAGTAGACGTCGATGGCGTTGTTCTCGCGGATGACGATGTAGTCGTCCTTGCCGTCGGCGTCCATGTCGGCGAAGTGGATGCGGTCGGGGCCCAGACCCGTGCCCTGGGCGACCTCGGCGCGGTACACCCAGCCACCGCCTCCGGCGCCGTCGCCGCCGCGGTTGAGCCAGACTGTCGCCGCACCGGTGGGTGAGAGCCAGACGTAGTCGTCCTTGCCGTCACCGTCGATGTCGGCGAACCTGATGGAGTCGCCGACGTCGGGATTGCCGGGCAGACCGGCGGCGATGACGCCGAGCGGCTGGTAGCCGTCGCGCTGCGAGCACTTCGACACCATGGTCGACGGCCCCGGCTCGCCGACCCAGCCGGCCGACAGCACCGTCTGGATGCCCGCCAGGAAGACGTCGGCGATCTTGTCGTAGCCGTTGTCATTGGGGTGGACCACGTCGGCCAGGTCACCCGGGGCGACCCCGTCCATCTCGACCAGGAGCACGTGGTCGCCACCGGCCGTCCTGCCGTTGACCATGGCGCGGATCGCATTGTTGTAGGCGTCGATGCGGGCCTGGATGGCGCCGTCGGTGGACGGCGGCAGGGTGGCGACGACGATGGCGACGCCCGGCGACCCGGCGAAGATCTGGTCGATCAGCCCGCTCAGCCGGCCGGGCGCGTTGCCGACGTCGACGTTGCGGACCATGTCGTTGGTCCCGGCCATCAGCGTGACGATGTTGGGGCGCATGCCCGGCACCGCGTCCTGGGCCTCGGCGCCGATCTCGTCGATCGTGTAACCGGGCCAGCCCTCGTGGTCGCGGTCCGGGATGCCCACCCCGGCGCAGCGCTCACCGACAAGGTCGCGCTTGGCGAGCGTCGACCACAGGGCGCCGGCGAAGAACAGGGCCCACCCCAGCTTCTTCGGGGTGATGTCCCCGACCTTCTCCTGGACCTCGTCGCGGTAGCCGGAGGCGTCGCTGCTGCCATACCCAGCGGTGATGGAGTCGCCGAGGGGCATCTTCCGGATACTGTCGGGCAGCGCGGGGGCCGCGGCCCGCAACTGGCCCAACGCGACGGGCCTGTGGTCCGAGGGGGGCACATTGTTCTCGAACAGCGCCAGGCGCGCGTCGCCCACGACATTGTTGGTCGGGGCGGCGACAGGGTCGTCGGTGACGAAGTAGTCGAGCCTCCTGCCGCTGTTGTGCGTGGCCACGCCGCGGGGCGTGTTGACCGTGAACGCGACGGGGAAGCCGTTGCGCGCCGCGAGGTCCACGGGGTCGACGTTGAAGTCCCCTCCCACCGTCCACCGGTACTGCTCCCCGCGCTGGTCGCCCCAGGCGGTCACCGCGTCGTCGATGGCGTCCAGCAGCACGGCGGAGTCCCCGCCGCCGCCGCTCAGTCCGTGCACGGTGAAGTACCAGTGGGCGCCGAACCGCACGCCCAGGGCGGTACGGCCCGCGGTGACCGGGTTCTCCACCACGTTCACCTCATCGGGCACCCCCTCGACCACGATCGCAAGGTTGACCCTGCCTCCGGTCCCGTTCTGGGTGGGCAGGAAGTAGACCGCGCGGAGGTCCGGGGTCTGGTTGTTCCCCACGTTCCAGGTGTAGTGCTGGACGATGTGGGTCTGGGTGGCGCCGTTGTGCACCGTGGTCCGGACCAGGTCGTCCTCCCGCAGGGCCGATCCCGCCGGCCGCGGACCGGCCTCCTGGAGCATCACGATCTGCGCCGCTCTGGCGTGGGTCCTCACGAAGTTGAACCACTTGCTGGTGTCGGGATCGCCTTCGGTGGCTCCCTGCATGTTCCAGGTGATCAGGGGTGTGCTCTGCAGCGGCCGGTCCTCTGCCCAGGCCGTCCGGGCGGAGGCCACCGTCCAGGCGGCGACCAGCAGCACGACGGTCATCACGGCCGAGCCGGCCCGCAGGCCGAACGGCCACCGGGCCGGGGCCGCCGCGGCGTTCCGAGGGCTCACTGGTCGCCTCCGTCGTTGAGGTAGCCGACCAGGGACCCGTTCGGTGCCATCGCGACGAGGTCGACGCGCCCGTCCCCGTTGAGCTCGCCGAACATGATCCGGCTGATCGCGTCGCCTGTTCCGCCGGCGTACAGGGTGAGAGCACTCCAGCCGAAGACAGCCGCCGCGCCGCCGGGGGTCTCGCCCTGGTTCTCGTAGGCGTAGAGGCTGCTGCCGGTGGCGAGGAGAAGGTAGTCGTCCCGGCCGTCGCAGTTGAGGTCGTGGAACGCGGTCCTCCCGTAGTCGGAGGGGGTGATGAGGCCCGCGTGGGCCGTGCCCCATGCCGTCCAGCCGTTGCCGGCCGGTGTGTCGCCGCCGTCGTTGCGCCACGCCTGGATAGGCATGGTGCCGGTGGAGACGAGGTAGTCGTCGTCGCCGTCGCCGTCCAGGTCGGCGAAGAAGATCTGGGCGGCGGGCGCGCCGGTGCCCTGGGCGATCTGGCCGACCGGGGTCCACCCGGGGGTGATGCCGCCCGTGCCGGTGAGGTCGCCGCCGTTGTTGAGGTAGCCGTCGATGGCCCCGTTGTCCTTCACGACGAGGTAGTCGTCGTCGCCGTCCCCGTCCAGGTCGGCGAACCTGACGCGGTCCGGCGTGTATCCGGCGCCCAGCGCGATCCGGCCCAGGTAGGCCCACCCGCCGCCGCCGGACATGTCGGTGCCGTTGTTGCGCCAGGCCCGGACGCCGCCGATCTCGTCCAGGAGCACGAGGTCGTCGTCGGCGTCCCCGTCGATGTCGGTGAACCGGAGCAGCGTGGTGTCGGTGATGCCCGGGACGCCCTGGGCGATCGTGCCACGGGGAATCCAGCCGTTCCGTGTGGTGCAGGTGGCGGCCGCCGCGGCGGCGGGCGCTGCCGACGCCGTGAGGCAGGACGCGAGCACCGCCACCGCAGCGGCCAGGACCGCGGCCGGTCTCCTCCCGATGGGCCGGGCAGGGGCCGCTTCGCCAGGGGGCCGAGCAGGGCGTGTTCCTCCGGGGCGCATAGCCGAGCCTTCCTCTTGGGGGGTGGCCGCCGCAAGGACCCGGGGTCGGCCAACAGAGTTCGGAAGCCGCCAGGCTAAGCGCGCAGCCCCGGGAAATCTAGAAACAGACGATATAAGATCAACGACGGTGCGCCGGGCCGGGGCCATGTGATCTTCCCCCGGTAGCGCGGACGTGTTCGGCGTGGCGTCAAGCGCCTGATGTGGGTGTTGTGTGGAGTTGTTCGTAGGCGTTAGGGCTCAGCATTCCGAGGCCGGAATGTCGTCTGTGTGGGTTGTCGAGTAGCCGGGGGCGTTTCAGCCCCGGCTACTCGACAACCCCAAACGCCGCCACTCGGCACTCGGATACAAGGCACCCGACCAGGTCCACGTCGAGTACCTGAACCAGCTCACCGCATGAATCAGCCGCAATAAGAGCTGTCCGGAATCAGCGGGGCACATCACTGGCGGGAGCCGCCTCAGACGTACGTCGGGTGGTCTATGAATCCCGCGTCTCCGCCGCCGTAGTAGGTGGCCGGGTCGGCTTTGGCGAGCGGAAGCCCGCGGCGGAGCCGCTCGACCAGGTCCGGGTTGGCCAGGAACGCCCGCCCGAAACTGATCAGGTCGGCGCCGGCCGCCAGCCATCGTTCGGCCGACTCCAGATCGGTCGGCTTCGGACCGAAGGCTGCCTCACCGCGCTCCAGCCAGGAGCTCGGATTCACGATCAGGGTGCCGTCCCAGCGCTTGCGCAGGCCGAGCATCGTCTCCTCGTCGGTCGTGGCCTCCAGGTGCACGTAGCCGAGTCCGAGCCTGTTGAGTTCGGTGACCAGCGCGGCGTACACCTCGGCGTGGTCGGGCTCGCTGACATCCCAGAGCCCCGCGCCCGGCGAGAGCCGGATTCCGGTGCGTTCCGCGCCCACGGCGTCCACCGTGGCCTCGACCGCCTCGACGGCGAACCGAATCCGGTTGGCGACCGAGCCGCCGTATCGGTCGGTGCGCAGATTGGCGTTGGTCGAAAGGAACTGGCTGATCAGATAGCCGTTCGCGCCGTGCAGTTCGACCCCGTCGAATCCGGCGTCGACCGCGCGAACGGCCGCCTGCGCGTACGACCGGGCCTGCTCGCCGATCTCGTCGGTCGCCAAGGCTCGCGGAACCGGCGCAGGCTGCGGGCCCGCCGGGGTGAACACATGACCGGCGGCCGCGACAGCCGACGGGCCGACCGGCTGGACGCCGGTGGTCGATACGTGGCCGATCCGGCCGCCGTGCATGAGTTGCGCGATGATCCGGCCGCCGTTGATGTGGACCGCTTCGGTCACCTGCCGCCAGGACGCGGCCTCGGCGTCGGAGCGCAGACCGGCCGCGCCGGGGTTGGAGGTTCCGACGAGGCTCGGCCCGATCCCGTCCGAGATCAGCAGGCCGGCGCTCGCCCTCTGCGCGAAATAGGCGGCCATCGAGGGCGTGGCCAGGCCGTCGGCGGTACCGCGGGCGCGGGTCATCGGCGCCATCACGATCCGGTTGGGCAGGGTGAGCGCGCCGAGCCGATGGTCATCGAAAAGGCTGGTCATGTGGCTGGCCTCCGGTGAAGTGGAGTGAAGGGTGAATCGCCACGTACGCTAAACCCTGACATTGACGTCAGAGGCAAGCCTGCGTGGCAGGGATCACGAAGGAGCGATCGGATGCGTATCGGGGAACTGGCGAAGCAGGCCGGTGTCAGCGTGCGATCGCTGCGCTATTACGAAGAGCAGGGGCTGCTCGCCTCCGAGCGCAGCTCGAGCGGCCAGCGCCGCTACCCGGACGAAAGCGTGCAGCGAGTCATGTTCCTCCAGCGGCTCTACGCCGCCGGGCTCTCCAGCCGCACGATCGCCGAGGTCCTGCCCTGCGTCGATTCACCCAGCCCCGACACGAGCGACGACGCCTTCGAGCGCATGGTCGCCGTGCGCAACCGGCTCGACGCGCACATCGACGAACTGCTCGCGACCCGCGAAGCCCTCGATCAACTCATTGGCGTCAACCGCCGCTACCGCGCCACCCAGACACCGCTGCCCGCCACCGGAGCCTGATCCTCTCCCCCTCACCGGCGTGGAATCAGCGCCGGGCGGACTGCCTGCTGATGGTCATGCCACGCAAGGAAGGTGAGGGACACCACCGTCCGCCGAGCGAAGGCCGCCATGGGAAAGATCCGGTCCCTAGGCGGGTGGGCGCGGGAGCCTTGTCCCAGGTCTGTTCTGGGCAGTGGTCGCGCAACGACGGCGTCCGGCACATGCTCGGCGCCCTCGACCTGGCCACCGGCGCACCTTGCAGCGGCGCGTCGTCGCCTGGGATTGCACCAGAGCTCGATGTATTTGATGATGTCGCGGCGTGCGTGTTATCGGGTGGGATCTTCCGTCCGGTGGACGCGCTCGTTCTTCAGTGCGGCGAGGAAGGGTTCCGCGAGTGCGTTATCTCAGCAGACTCCGGTCTCCCGGTCGATTGCCGTAGCCGGAGCCATGTTCACGCGACTGGAGAAGCGCGCCCGGGCCAAAGGCTCACGAAACGGCACAACCCCCTTCGAGGCCGGAGATATCAAGAGCTTCCGCCGCATCTGGGGGCAGGACAAATTCCTGCGGACGGAGGTCGAAATCATGATCGTCCAGCCGGGCTTGTCGAAAGCGAAGGCCTCCGAAGAGCAACTCCTCATCATCGGCTCCACCGAGCGCTACGTAGAAGACATCGCCCAAGGCAAGTTGCTCGTTCACTGCTCCACCGATGCATCACCAAGAGTGGCGATCAATCACCTCAACACCACAAAGATGGGCTCGCGGCCACTGCCTGCGAGCCCATCTTTATGATTTAGGCCACACAAGAGCACTGCGAAGCAAGCGCCTCCACAGAGCTCCACAGCTTGCGGCAGAATCCATGATCACTACCATTGTTACCTACCCTCGCGGTAGCACACGGATCTCTGCGAGACATGAAAACCGCAGGTCAGGGCTACAATCCGAGGTCGCGGGAGAGGATCATTTTCATGATCTCGCTGGATCCGGCCTATGTGCCAACGGATCGGGGTCTCACGGGTAGAGATCGGAGATTCCGATGGGGATCTGTGTTTCTGAGAGGTCGAGGAGGTCGTCGGTGAAGCCGGCGCCGCTGTAGCAGACCAGTTTGGTCTCGGTGGTGTCGTAGCCGCGTTCAGCGAGGAGGTCCCGGGCACGGGCGAGGCGCGCGACATCGGATGCCCCCATCACCTTGCCCCACTTCGCCTCGCCGATGGACAGGACCCTCCTGCGCTCGCCTGGGTCGGCCTGGGCGAGGACGACGACGTCGAGTTCCAGCTTCGCTCGCATCTTGTGGTCGGTGAGGACGCCCGAGCCCACCTCCGCCGGCAGGTCTCCCCAGAGTTGCGTTGCACGGTCGGTGACGGCGAACCGGCGGCAGAGCTCTTCGAAGTGCGGGCCCGTCACTTGAGAGGCGAAGCGGGCTTTGGCCGCGTTCCACACGAGGTTCGCGCGGCCGCTCTCCAGCAGGCCCCACTGGGGGCGCATGACCACCTGGTAGAAAGTGATCAAGGGCTCGGCGATGCGGTAGTGGGACTTCCCGGAGTGGAAGAGATCCGGGTCCCGGCGCAGCAGCCCGCAATCCTCCAGCACGGTGAGAGGGTGGCCGATGTCGGTGCTCTTGCGTCCGATGTAATCGGCGATCCCGCCGCGGGACGAGCGACCGTGGGCGACGGCCGACAGCACCGAATGGAACAGACCGGGATCACGTGCCTCGGTCTCCTCGTCCAGCAGATACCGGGCCTCACGGAACAACGGCGTTCCCGGATCAAGGACGGTCCGCAGGACCCAGTCATCGAAATCCGCAAGGCCTTCCGGCGCGTCGTCGTTCACGAAGCGCCGGTACGCCGGAGTGCCGCCCACGACGGCATGCAACCGAACGGCCAGAGCCGGATCGACCGCCCCCCAGAACCCGGCGGCCATCTCGTAATCGAACGGCCGAACCACCAACTCGAGGTTCGCGCGTCCCCTCAACGGGGCGGTCCCAGCCAGCAGACGACCCATCACCGACATGGCCGAACCGCACAGCAGAAGCTTGATCGGATTCCCGCGGGACACCCCGCGATCGATCTCCCGCTGCAAGATGGACGGCAGTGCGGGCGCCACTTTGGTCAGATACGGAAACTCATCGATCACGATCGGCCCCGGCTTCTCGGCGCCCACCGAGAACAGGTGCACGATCGCCTCATCCCAGCTCGCGAACCGCAGAGGCGTCGGCGCGCCCACGTACTCCGACAGCGCCTCACCGAACAGCAGCAGCGACTCGGTCTCCGTCGCCTCGGTCGCCCCGAAGTAGAACCCGCCCGCCTCCCGCGCCAGCGCCTCCAGCAGGAACGTCTTGCCCATCCGCCGTCGGCCGCTCACCACCGCGAGCTGCGGCCGATCACTCCTGCGTTCCACGAACGCCGCAAGATGCCGCCACTCGAAGTCCCGGTCGAACACCTGGCCCGGCTTGATCACCAGCACCCCCGCGCTAGAGCCACAGTCCTTATAACCATACACCTAAGACTCGCGGCCCAGAGCGCACACCAGCCGGCTCCCACGGCACGCAAGAGCGGAACGAGCTGTGTCCCCCACCCCTCGCCACATGTCGCTACACCGGCCTCTTCAGCCGGATCAAGGCGGCGGTCGACCTGATCGAGGCCGAACTCAGGCAGACGCGGCGCAGGAACCCTCTGCTGCACAGACTGACGGGATCCGTGAGGGGTTAGAAACTCGCAGCGGCCGCCGGGATCCGGGCAGGGCGGTGCTTCCTGCGGTGAGACGCTGCGGGCTCAAGGCCGCCGGCCCCTGGCCGGCGGCCTTGAGCCTTGAGCTTCTCGGTGCGAACTCACGGAATATCTTCCGGCTGTCCGGTACGTGACCGAACGTACAAAAGTGACGATCCTAGGATGAAGAGGCGAAAACCGACCTCGTTGGAGCGGCGACCGATGGACCTTATCGAGGACATCGAGAAGACCTTCGGCCCCCGACCACGAGGGCTTCCGCCACATGGCCGACCGGTTCATCGTCTTCTTCCATCACCCGGAGACGATCCCCCGGTGGCGGCAGCGCAGCCTCGGACGCCGACGAACCTGCCCCATGTGGAGAGACTGTACGCCGCGCCGTCGCTGCAGGTTCCGCAGGATCGGATCCTCAGCCGCATCTATGACGAGATCGCCGCCGACCGGGCCGCCAAGGCCAACCGCCCGGACGTGCGCCGCTCCCACCTCGCCACCTTCAACCCCCAGTACGGCCCGGTGAGGTACGCCGAGGACGAGCTCGGCGAGATCGAGCACGAGACCCTCGTCCTGCACGGCCGCGAGGATCGGATGCTCCCGGTCGGTGCAGGCCGCTACCTCGCCGAGAACCTCCCCAACGCCCAGCTCCACGTGCTGCCGCACGCGGGCCACTGGATCCAGATCGAGCAGGCCGACCGCTTCACCGCGCAGGCCAAGCTCTTCCTCTCCGAGTAGGGCGGCTCCTGAACGCGGGGGATCCGCAGGGCGCCGGCGCGCTGCGGATCCCCCGCGGTTCGATCCGCACCTGTTCTTCGGGGCTGTGCATCCGGATCAGCGCGAAACGGCTGATCCGGATGCACGGGGATGGGGCTACGGGGCGGACGTCGGCCGGCCGGGCACAGCGTCCCCGGTGGGTGTCTGCAGGACCCACGGCCGCGGGTACTTCGGAAGCAGTACGGCGAGGACGACCGCGATCCCGGTGAGTCCGACGAGTATGAGGAGGGGGGCTGTGTAGCTGCCGACACCTGCCTGGATCGCGCTCACGGCGTACGGGGCCAGCGCCAGAGCCGAGCCCGTGATCGCCAGGGCCAGGCCTTGCAGCGCGCCGAAGGACTTCAGCCCGAAGTACTTGGCGACCAATGCCGGGCCGAGGGCCGATTCCGCGCCGGTCGCGAAGCCGAGGAGCGCCATGGAGACGTAGAGGAGCGCGACAGAGCCACTGTTGATGAGCGCGAGTGCCAGACCGACCGGCACCGTCGCGATGAGCACCGCCACGATCCACGGATGGCGCGCCCGGTCGAGGACGGTCCCGCCGAGGAGCAGCCCGACGACCGACATGCTGAAGAGCACGGAGAGCCCGAGCGACACGGTCGCGGCGTCGATGCCGGCCTGCCCGAAGAGGTCCACGGCGTTCTGGCGTATCGCGACCGGTCCGGTGGAGGCGAGCGTGAGGAGCAGCACGATGAGGATCCAGGCGCGGGTTCGAATCGCCTGCCGGAACGGCAGACCGGGCAGACCGGCCTCCAGGAGCTTCGGCCCGGCGACCGGCGTGACCTTTGGTTCGGAGATGAGCCAGACGACGGCCAGGATGCCCAAGACGGCGATCGCGATCGCGATCAGGTAGTACACGCCGTCCCAGCCGAATCCCGTGAACACTCCGGGGTCGACCGCGGAGACCGGCGGCGCGCCGCCCGGCGGCGCCGCAGGGAGATCGGCTCCTCCGGCGGGAACGGCCGGGGCGTCGCCGTTCACGAGCCACTGGAACACCGGAGAGAGAATGGCGCTGGCGAGACTCGACACCACCCCGACGAGTCCGAACCCGATCCCCCGGTGTTCGGGAAACCACGTTGAGATGATCTTGAAGATGACCCCGAGGCTCGCCGCGAATCCAAAGATCGACGCAAGGATGAGGAGCGTTTCGAGCAGCCAGGTCCTGCCCTCGGCGAGCGGGATGGCCGCCATGGTGATCGCGTACAGGATCACCGCTGGAAGCGCGACGCTCCGAGCGCCTCGCTGGTCCACCCAGCGACCGACGACCGGCAGGAGAAGGGGGCCTATGACGAGCGGCAGGGTGACGAAGAGCAGGATCGCCTGCGACGGCGCCGTGCCGGTCTTCATCGCTTAGGCCGGCACGACGAACGGGGTGAGTGCCGAGATGGCGGAAGGGCTGACGGCCACGAGCATCAGACTGCCCATGAGTGCGGCCTTGGCTCGACGTGGCGCCTTCATGAAGTCCGCGACGTACTGTCTGCCGCTGATCTTCGGCGGAGCGCCGTCGCTCGTCGGCATCGTGGTGAACGGGTCCGGGGTGGGGGGAGGCATCGGAACTCCTTGAACTCCGTGGAAGCGGGCGTCGGCGGCGACGCCCGCCCTATTCAGTTGTCGGGGATGGGGATCGGGCGCTGCCACAGCGGGCTAAGAACTCCTAACAAAATGTGTCTATCGGGCGACGTGTGGTGACGTGATGGTGTTGCATCC
>NZ_BAAGPQ010000027.1:0-323904 GCF_054783995.1 Actinocorallia aurea | reverse complement strand
GCGTGCTCGGCGGCGGGCCTGCCCCCGCAGCCCGCGGCCAGGGCGCGGGCGAGCGCGGCGGTGCCCCACCGCCGCGCCCGCACAGCGGTCACGCCGCCGCCTTGCGGCGGCGGGCGAGCAGGATCCCCCCGCCCGCGAGCACGACGACGGCGGCCGCGCCGAGGCCCGCGTACAGGGCGGTGTCCGATCCGCCGGCCGCGGCCTCGGTCGTGAACGTCAGCGGGACGCGCACGTCGGCGGTGCGGTCCTCGGTGCGGGTGTGGTCGGCGCGGGTGACGACCGAGCACAGGTCGACGGTGCAGTCGACGTCCTCGCCGATCTTCGCGGCGACCTTGATCCGGACCTCGAAGGAGCCGTTCCGTCCGTACTTCTCGGCGAGGTCCTTGCCGTAGGGGGGCGGGTCGTCGGAGATCCAGTGGGAGCCTCCGCCGAGCCCGGAGGTGTCGGCGCCGCCTCCGCACGGGGTCGGGGCCCTGCCGTCGCCGAGGTCCTTGCAGAAGGCGACGTAGATGCCTTTGGAGGTGTCGTAGTCCTCGCCGGTGATGGTGATCGTCTGGCCGTCGGCCACGGTCGTCGTCGAGACGGTCAGCTTCTGGCCGCTCTCGCCCGAAGCGGTTCCGGTCTCGGCGTGGGCCGTGCCGGGGAGGACGGCGAGGGAGGCCGCGGCCAGCGCGCTCAGCAGGGCGGAGGCGCGTCTCACGCCGCCTCGCCCCAGGTCATCGCGCCGAGTTCGGCGAACAGCGCGGTGTTCAGCCGGTAGGCCTCGCGCACCTCGGCGACGACGAGCGCACGGCCTTCGGCGTCGAAGGGCGCCTCGTCGATGAGCGCGCGGTAGGCGTCCTTGAAGGGCTTGGGCTTGGGGATGCGGTCGAAGCGGTAGAAGGCGACGCCCTTGCCGTCGGCGAGCTCGTAGACGCGCTCCAGGGTGCGGCCGATGATGAGCCCGCCGGACAGGTCGCCGAGGTAGCGCGTGTAGTGGTGCGCGACGAAGCCCTCGGGCGTGTCGAACGCGACGGCGCGGATGCGCTCGGCGTAGGCGCGGGCGGCGGGCGAGTCGCCGAGGCGGTCGGCCCAGTCCGGCCCGTACAGGAACGCCAGGTCCTCTTCCAGGGCGGGGGTGCGGGTCAGCTCGTCGTGCACGAAGGGTCCGGCGACGGGGTGCTCGCGCATGGCCTCCGCGGCGTCCTCCAGTGCGGCGTAGACGGGGTGCAGGCGTGCGGTGAGCGCGGCGAAGGCGGCGATCGGCAGCTTCCCGCCCATCAGGTCGCCCATGTACCCGGCGGACTCCGCGGCGGCGTGATCGCCCGCGCTGGCCTCGCGGAGCACCGCGGAGAACACCGCCTCAGGGGCCTGGTTCATTCGGAAATCTCCCTATTTGTCACGTTTTGGGGAAGTTTGACCTGTTCATCCCGGACGAGAAAAACCTTAGCTTAGGCTCACCTAAGAAACATAGGGCTGTGCGGAACACACCCGGCCACCCGACCTCACCCGATTGGTCTCTTCCCATGAGTACGAACCGCGCAGCAGCCTCCCTCGCCGCGGTCGGCGCGGCGTGCGCGCTCACCGTCTTCAACGCCTCGCCCGCTTCGGCCGGAGCCGTGCGCGTCTCCCCCTCCTCGGGCCTGTCCGCGACGGGCGCCAGCAGCGTCTCCATCAGCGGATCCGGCTTCGACGCGAAGGCGAACAACGCGTTCGGCGTGTACGTCGTCTTCGGCCCGAAGCCCGCGGACTACCACCTCGACGCGAACCTGTTCGGCGCCGCCAAGTGGGTGCACGTCGGCGGCGCGGGCGGCGGGGCGGGACAGGCCGAGATGACGGCCTCCGGCGGCTTCGACGTGACCCTTTCGGTACGCGCCCGTTACACGGACGGCAACGGCAAGAAGGTCGACTGCACCGTCACGCGGTGCTACGTCCTGACGTTCGCCGCGCACGGCGTCCCCGACCGCAGCCAGGACACCTCGACGCCCGTCTCCTTCGAGGGCGGGTCCACCGGAAGCGGCTCGGGGTCCTCGGATTCTTCCGGCGCCTCTGACTCCGCCGGATCCTCCGGCTCGGCCGGATCCGGCGCGTCGGGGACGTCGGGGGCATCGGCGAACGGAAGCGGGAGCGGGACGAGCCCCAAGCCGACCACCGGTGCGGCGCAGACCGGCACGGCGGCGCCCGTGGCCGGCGGCGCGGCCGAGACGGACGCGACACCCCTCGCCGCGGTCTCGGTGGCCTCGTCCGACGCCGGACCCGCGTGGCCGTTCTGGGCGGCGATGGCCGTCGCGATCGGCGCGGGCCTCGGCGCGCGCCCGCTGCTGCGCCGCGCGTTCGCCCGCGCATGAGACGGGTGCGCCGCGCACGGCCGGAGCCGCGCGCGGCGCACCGGCCCGCGCGGTTCGGCTCAGTGCCCCCTGGGCTCGACGCCGAGTTTCGCGCAGGCGTCCTGGTACATGCGCACGACCTCGTGCCGCACCTGGACCCGGTCCTTGAGCGGGGCGCTCCACGGCACCCGGACCTCGGCGTCCGCGCCGTCGACGACGGCGGTGAACACCAGCGCCTCGGCGTCCAGTCCGCTCACGCGGGCCGACGAGGGCTCGACGCCGCCGAACGCGCGGCAGATGAGGACGTTGTCCTCGGCGTGGTCGCCGTTCATGTGCGCGGCGATCGCCGTGACGGCGTCAGGACCGAAGGGGAGTTCGGACATCTATGGGGCTCCTTGACTCGACCGGACAGAACTCCGCTAAGTTAGCGGAAGGTTAGGTAAGGCTTACCTAACCAATATCCCCCCTCTGAAGGAGGAACACTTGCGCAAGCGCGCACTGCCCATCCTGCTGGGCGCCGGCCTCATCGCCGGACTCGCCTCCCCCGCCCACGCGGCGGGCGCCACGGTGAACGTCGACCCCACCACCGGGCTCGACCCCGCCGGGGCCACCATCAGTGTCTCGGGCTCCGGCTTCGACGCCAACGCCAACAACGGCTTCGGCATCTACGTCGGCTTCGGTTGGAAGGACACCTCCGCCAACTGGTACCTCAACGCGGGCGCCTTCCAGTCGGTGAAGTGGGTCCACAAGAACAACACCGCCCCGACCGCGGGCCAGGACAAGCTGAACGCCGACGGCAGCTTCGCCTTCGACCTGACCGGACTGAAGGCCCGGTACACCGACGGCGCGGGCAACGCCATCGACTGCCTCGTGACCCAGTGCTACGTCGTCACGATGGCCGCGCACGGCGCCGCCGACCGCTCCATGGACACCTTCACCCCGGTGACGTTCGCGGGCGGCGAGGTCGACCCGGGCGAGCCCGGCGGGGAGAACCCCGGCGGCGTCTCCGACCAGCAGACCATCACCACCGAGGTGACCGGCGAGGGCGCGCTGTCCCTGTCCGTCGCCGGCCCGAACGTCGCGCTGACCAGCGCGGCGCGCGGCGGCGCGGCCACCGGCGACCTCAACAAGGTGACCGTCACCGACACCCGCGGCACCGACGCGGGCTGGAACCTGGTCGGCCAGGTCGGCGACTTCACCTCGGCCGAAGGCGACACCATCCCCGGCTCGAACCTCGCCTGGACCCCGTCGGCCGCGGCCGTCGCGGACGGCTCGGCGGGCGTGGCCGTCCCCGGCCCCGCGGTCACCGGGCTCGACGAGGCCCGCACCCTCGGCTCCGCCGAGGGCGGCCTGTCCGGCGGCGTCTTCGACCTGGGCGCCGCCCTCGAACTGAGCATCCCGGCGGGCGCCGCGACCGGCACCTACACCGGCACGCTCACCCTGACCCTGTCCTAAGGACCGGGCCGCAAGAAAGGTGCGGGATGAGGACGATTACGGCGCCCTCATCCCGCACTCCCCGCATTCTCCCCGGAGTCCGACCTTGATCACCAACCTGGTGCTCGCCACCACCCTCGCACTCGCCCCCTCCCCCGGATTCAGCTGGTCGGTCCAGCCGTCCGGACCCGAAGGCCCCACGGGCCGCGACTACTTCAGCTACTCGGCCGGGCCCGGCGACACCCTCAAGGACACGGTCGGCATCACCAACCGCAGCACCGAGAAGCTGACCTTCAAGGTCTACGCGACCGACGCCTTCAACACCTCCGACGGGTCCTTCGCTCTGCTCACCGCCGAGAAGACGCCCGACGACGTCGGATCCTGGATCACGCTGGACAAGCGGACCTTCACCGTCAAGCCCGGCAAGCGCGTCGATGTGCCCTTCACCGTCAAGGTGCCCGAGAACGCCGCGCCCGGCGACCACTCCGGCGGGGTCCTCGCCGCGGTCACCCGGCAGGAGACGACCGGCGGCGGGCAGCAGGTGAACGTGGACCGCCGCGTCGCCGCCCGGCTGCACCTGCGCGTCAACGGGCCCACCACGACCGCGCTGAAGGTCGACCGCCTCACCGCCTCCCACGACGGGCCGCTCGTCGGCGATCGGACGGTGAAGGTGAGCTACCGCGTCACCAACACCGGCAACATCCGGTTGACGGCCAAGGCGCACGTCTCGGCCGAGGCCCTGTTCACCTGGCCGCAGGGCAGGGCCGCCGACCGCGAGATCCCCGAGCTGCTGCCCGGCTCGTCGTACACGTTCACCGACGAGATCACCGGGGTGCTGCCCGCCGGGCCGCTCCAGGCCGCCGTCCGGCTGACCCCCGCCGACCCGAGCGAGCTCACCCCGGCCCGGCTCGACTCCACCACGCGCTCCATCACGTTCTGGGCCGTGCCGTGGGCCGTCGTCGGAGCCGCGGTCCTCGTCGGCCTGCTCCTGGTGCGCCGTCGCCGTCCCGCACGCCGCTGACGCGCCCCGACCCTCATACCGTTCGCTCCGGAAGGTGAAGTAAGTGAAGTCGGTGCTGGTGGCCTCCCTGGCCCTGCTGCCCGTGAGCGCGCAGGGCGCGACCGTCGAGCTCGACCGGCAGGAGGTGGCCCCCGGCCAGACCGTCGCGGTCCGGCTCGCGGGCTGGCCCAGCGGGAACGTCTCCATCGAGCTGTGCGGCAACGAGGGCCGCCGCGGTACCGCCGACTGCGCGGTGGCCTCGTCCGCGACGACGTTCGTGGGCGCGCAGGGCAGCGCGACCGCCCTGCTCACGGTCGCCGAGCCGCCCGTCGGCTGCCCGTGCGTCGTCTCGGTGCGCCCGGTCGGCGGCGGGCAGGCCCGCACCGTGCCCGTCACGGTGAAGGGCGTGAAGACGCTCAGCGAGTCCCAGCGGGCCGAGGCCGACGCCGCGGTCTCGTCCCTGACGGTCACAAAGGTGGCGCTGGAGGGCGGCGGGCCTTCCGCGGCCTGGTTCGGGGGCCCGGCCGAGCGCACCCTCGTGTACACCGTGCACAACGACGGCGACCTCCCCGTCACCGACGCGCCCGTCAGTCTGGCCGTCGGCCGCGCGCCCGACCCGACGGGCATCCTCACCGCGCCCGCCATCGGGACGATCGAGCCCGGCGCGTCGAAGACCTTCCGCGTCCCGGTGAAGCTGAACGGCCCCGCCTTCGGCGCCTACCAGGTGCGCGGCGAGATCGAAGGGCAGGCCCGCGAAGTCGTCTTCACCGCCGAGACGTCCTCCTACCCGTGGACGTGGCCGGCCCTATTGCTCCTGCTCGTCGCCGCGCCCGGCCTGCGCCGCCCCACGCCCGCCGCACGGCCCGCGCCCGGTGCGCCGGCCACCGCGACCGTCGCCTGTCCGCACTGCGGCGGCGACCTTCACCTGAGCCTCACCGACTCCTTCCCGGCCGCGCCGGTCGCGGACGGTCCCGGCGGCCCTTCCGTGGCCGGCACCGACAAGGTGGTGGCCACCGCGCGTCCCGACACCACGGCGACCGCCGTCCTGCCCCCGCTCGGCGCCGAGGGCCGGGGACGGCGCGCCTAGACTGTGATCATGAGCTACCAGGCCGCGGAAGACCGCTACGACGACCGCCTCCCCTACCGCCGCTGCGGCAGGAGCGGGCTGAAGCTGCCCGCGGTCTCCCTCGGCCTGTGGCACAACTTCGGCGACGACAAGCCGCGCGAGACCCAGCGCGCGATCCTGCGCCGCGCCTTCGACCTCGGCGTCACCCACTTCGACCTGGCCAACAACTACGGCCCTCCCTACGGCTCCGCCGAGTCGAACTTCGGGGAGATCTTCGCCCAGGACTTCCGTCCGTACCGGGACGAGCTGCTCATCTCCACCAAGGCCGGGTACGACATGTGGCCCGGCCCGTACGGCGAGTGGGGCTCGCGCAAGTACTTGCTCGCGAGCCTCGACCAGTCCCTGAAGCGGATGGGCGTCGAGTACGTCGACATCTTCTACAGCCACCGGTTCGACCCCGAGACGCCACTGGAGGAGACGATGGGCGCGCTCGACCACGCCGTGCGCTCCGGCAAGGCCCTGTACGCGGGGATCTCCTCCTACTCGCCCGAGCGGACGGCCGAGGCCGCGGCGATCCTCCGCGATCTGGGCACCCCGCTGCTCATCCACCAGCCGTCCTACTCGATGCTGAACCGCTGGATCGAGGGCGGCCTCCTGGACACCCTGGAGGCCGAGGGCGCCGGCTGCATCGCCTTCTCGCCCCTCGCCCAGGGCGTCCTCACCGACCGCTACCTGAACGGCGTCCCGGCCGACTCCCGCGCCGCCCAGAACCGCTTCCTGCGCCCCGAGCACCTCACCGACGAGATCCTCTCCCACGTCCGCACCCTCAGCGCCCTCGCCGCCGAACGCGGCCAGACCATGGCCCAGCTGGCCCTCTCCTGGGCGCTGCGCGACCCCCGCGTCACCTCGGTCCTCATCGGCGCCAGCAGCGTCCGCCAACTCGAGGACTCCCTCGGCTCCGTCCGCAACCTCCCCTTCACCCAGGCCGAACTGGACGCCATCGACGCCGACGCCGTCGAAGCCGGCATCAACATCTGGTCCACGTCGAGCACCGCCTGACCGACGAAGGCCGGGCCCGCAGGAGCGGGACCCGGCCTTCGGCGTTCTGCGGCGCCGCCTAGCGTGCGGTGGACTCGCGGCGGGCGATCTCGGCTTCGCCTGCGGCGCGCATGGCCTCGACGGGGGCGTCGGGGCGGCCGGTCATGAGGGTGACCTGGCGGGCGGCCTGGTGGAGGAGCATGGCGAAGCCGTTGACGACGGGGGTGGACTCGGCCAGGGCGGCCTTGGCGAGGGCGGTGGGCCAGGGGGCGTAGATGGCGTCGAAGAGCGGGAGCCCGGAGGCTGCGACGGCGGGGGCGTAGGGGGCCGCGGCGTCGCCGGGGAGCGTTGACATGACCAGGTCGGCGGCCTTGAGGGCCGGTTCCAGGTCCGTCAGCGGGACGATCTCGGTCGGGAGGGAGAAGCGGGGGCCCACCTCGGCGGTTCCGGCGGCGCGGGCCGGGGTGCGGACGGCCAGGGCGGCGTGCCTCGCGCCGAGGAGCGAGGCCGCGGCCAGGGCCGAGGCGGCCGTGGCGCCGCCGCCGAGGACCACGACCCTGTCCACGGCCGTGACACCGCCCTCGGCGAGGGCCTGGACGATGCCGTGGACGTCGGTGTTGTCGGCCGACCAGCCTCCGCCGGGAAGCCGGACGAGGGTGTTGGCGCCGCCCGTCTTCACAGCGAGGTCGCTGCGCTCGGCCGCCGCCTCCAGCGCGACGCGCTTCAGCGGCATCGTCAGCGACAGGCCCGCGAAGTCCTCGGAGAGGAACGCCGCGAGGCCGTCCTCGGCGCACTCGTGCCGCTCGTACGTCCAGCCGTCGAGGCCCAGGGCCGCGTAGGCGGCCCGGTGCAGGACGGGGGACAGCGAGTGGGCGATCGGCGAGCCCAGGACGGCGGCGCGGGTCACGGCTGCGGGTGCTCCTTGAGCCACTTCTCGAACTTCGCCTTCATCTTGGCGAACTCCGCGTCGGTCTCGCCGAACTCGGTGACCTGGTGGATCGGGTCCACGGCGACGAAGTAGATCCACTGGCCGGCGGCCGGGTTCAATGCCGCCTCGATGGCGCTCAGCCCGGGGTTGCTGATCGGGCCGGGCGGGAGCCCCTTGTGGTCGTAGAGGTTGTACGGCGAGTCGATGTCGAGGTGGTTGTTGCGCACGTCGATGGTGCGCTGCTTGTGCGCGTACATGACGGACGTGTCGCACTGGAGCGGCATGTCGATCTTGAGGCGGTTGTAGATGACGCGCGAGACCTTCACCTGGTCCTCGGGCTTGCCCACCTCGGCCTGGATCAGCCCGGCCATCGACATGATCTGGGCGGGGGTCATGCCGTGCTTTTTGGCGCCCGCCTTCAGGTCGACCTTCTGGATCTCCTGCTTGAAGCGGTCCACCATCATCTTGACGAGTTCGGTGGCCGAGGCGTCGGGCGGCAGGTTGTACTGCCCGGGGAACAGGAAGCCCTCGACGTTGCCCTTGGCGTAGGCGGGCAGGCCCAGGTCCTTGTTCTTGATCTTCTTGAACTGCTTGAGCGGGATGCCGCTCTCCTTGGCCAGCTTCTGGTAGATCTCCGAGGCCCACAGCCCCTCGGGGATCGTCAGGATGTGCGCGCGGGCCTTCGGGTCGAGGATCAGCTCCACGGCCGAGGCCGCGGACATCTTCTTGCGCATCTTGTAGAAGCCGGGCTGGACGCCCTGGATGTCCGGCTCCTCCTCGGCAGCCTTGATGAAGGCCTTGCTGGACTTCACCACATCGGCCTCGAAGAGGGTGTCGGCGATCGCGGAGGTGTAGTCGCCCTCCTTGACCTCGATCGTCTGCTCGCCGGTGCCCTGGCCGTCGTAGTCCGGGGGCCGCATGAAGGTGTCGAGCTTGGTGTAGCCGAGGTATCCGCCGCCGCCGAGGACGGCGATGAGGAAGAGGACCGCGGCCATCGCGGCCGCACCTCCGCCCCGCTTCTTACGCTTGTCGCGTTTGCGCTGGTCGGTGCGGTCGGCCCTGTCGGTCCGGCCGGCCCGGCTGTCACGCCGGGTCTCCTCGCCCCAGAAGTCGTCGTTCACTCTCTCCCCTTGACGGGCACACCCGGCGGATTGCCGGTCAGCCGTTCGGCGTCGAGCGCCGCCTGGAGCAGCACTGTGGCCGCCGCCTGGTCGATCACTCGTCGCTGGTCCTTCGCCTTGGTTCCGCCCGATCGCAAACCGCTGGAAGCGGTCACGGTCGTCAAACGCTCGTCGTAAAGGCGTACCGTACCGAAGGGGAGTTTCCGTGCCAATCTAGTGGCAAATGCCCTGGCTGAGGCCGCGGCCGGCCCCTCCTTGCCGGAGAGATGGGCGGGCAGGCCCACGATCACCTCCAGGGCTTCGAATTCGGACACGAGCGCGAGGATGCGCGCGACATCGCCCCGCCCTGCCCTGACCGTCTCCACGGGGACGGCCAGGATGCCGGCGGGGTCGCTGCGGGCAACGCCAATACGGACACTGCCCACGTCGACCCCGAGCCGAACACCGTTCCTCACTCGGCGCCCACCTGGCGCTCCACCACCGCGAGCGCCTCCTCGATCTTGCCGGGGTCGGCGCCGCCGCCCTGCGCGAGGTCGTCCTTGCCGCCGCCACCACCGCCGAGCACCTTGGCCGCGACGCCGACGAGCCGGCCTGCCTTGTGGCCCCGCCCGCGTCCCGGCTCGTTCACGGCCACCACGACGACCGGACGGTCCTTGGGCACCGCGGTGATCATGACGACCGCCGGACGGCCCGCCAGGCGGTCCCTGACGTCGATGGCGAGCTTGCGCAGGTCGTCCGCGCCGACCCCGTCGGGGGCCCGGTGGCCGACGAACGCGGTGCCGTTCACGTCCTTGGCCTGCTCGGCCAGCCCCGCGGAGGCGGACAGGATCTGCTCGGCGCGCAGCCGCTCCAGGTCCTTCTCGGCCTCGCGCAGCTTGGTGACGATCCCGGCGATCCGCTCCGGCAGCTCCTCGCGGCGCGCCTTGACCTGCTCGGCGAGCTGGTTGACCAGCACGTTCTCCTTGGCCAGGAACCGGAACGCGTCCATGCCGACCAGCGCCTCGATGCGCCGCACGCCCGCGCCGATCGACGACTCGCTCATCAGCTTGACCACGCCGAGCTGGCCGGAGCTGCCCACGTGGGTGCCGCCGCACAGCTCGCGCGAGTACTCGCCGATCTCCACGACGCGGACCTCCTCGCCGTACTTCTCGCCGAACAGCGCCATCGCGCCCATCGCGACGGCCTCGGTCTGCGAGGTGGTGAACGCCCGCACCTCCAGGTCGTCGATGAGGACCGCGTTGACCTCGTCCTCGACGTCGCGCAGCACCGAGACGGGCACCGCGCCGGAGGCGGTGAAGTCGAAGCGGAAGCGGCCCGGCGAGTTCTCCGAGCCCGCCTGCGCCGCCGACTCGCCCAGCGCCTTGCGGAAGCCCGCGTGGACCAGGTGGGTGGCGCTGTGCGAGCGGGAGATCGCCTGGCGGCGGCCGCGGTCGATCTCGGCGAGCACGGTGTCGCCGGAGCGCGCCAGGCCGCTCTTGACGACACCGCGGTGCACGATCAGGCCGGGCAGCGGCGACTGCACGTCGTGGACGGCGATCTCCGCGCCGCCGAGGAACTTAATGACGCCCTGGTCGGCGAGCTGGCCGCCGCCCTCCGCGTAGAACGGGGTGCGGTCGAGCACGACCTCGACCTCGGTGCCCTCGGGCGCCTCGGCCACGTTCGCGCCGTGCACGAGCAGGCCGACGACGCGGGCCTCGGAGTCGTAGTGGCCGTAGCCGAGGAAGTCGACCTTGCCGCCGGTCTGCTCCAGGAGGTCGCCCAGCACGGAGACGTCGGCGTTGCCGGTCTTCTTCTCGCGGGCGTCGGCCTTGGCCCGGTCGCGCTGCTCCTGCATGAGGCGGCGGAAGCCGTCCTCGTCGACCGAGAGGCCCTGCTCGGAGGCCATCTCCAGGGTCAGCTCGATCGGGAAGCCGTAGGTGTCGTGCAGCTTGA
This sequence comes from Actinocorallia aurea, assembly GCF_054783995.1. Lineage (NCBI taxonomy): Bacteria > Bacillati > Actinomycetota > Actinomycetes > Streptosporangiales > Thermomonosporaceae > Actinocorallia > Actinocorallia aurea. The sequence goes on along the minus strand of NZ_BAAGPQ010000027.1, from coordinate 313,079 downwards.
AGGCATCCGCGCCGCCGACGGTGGCGCGGCCCGAGCGCTTGGACTCCGCAGCCGCCACGTCGAAGATCGACTCGCCGGTGCGCAGCGTGCGCAGGAAGCTCTCCTCCTCGGCGTCGATGACGGTGTGGATGTTGGCGGCGGTGCGGATCAGCTCGGGGTACTGCTCGCCCATCGCCTTGACGGCGGTGGCGGTGAGCTCGTGCATGAGGCCGCCCTCCTGCCCGCCGAGCAGCCGCAGTTTGCGGATGGCGCGGCGCAGGATGCGGCGCAGGACGTAGCCGCGGCCCTCGTTGGACGGGATGATGCCGTCGGCGACCATCATCATGCCGGAGCGGACGTGGTCGGCCACGACCCGCAGGGAGACGTCGTCGGTGGCGTCCTTGCCGTACTGGGACTTCGTGAGACCCGCGGCCCTGTCCAGGATCGCCCACATCGTGTCGGTCTCGTAGATGTTGTCGACGCCCTGCAGGATCGCCGCCATGCGCTCCAGGCCCATGCCGGTGTCGATGTTCTTGCCGGGCAGCTCGCCGCTGATGTCGAAGTCGATCTTGGACCGGACGGCGCTGAGCTGGAACTGCATGAAGACGAGGTTCCAGACCTCCAGGTACCTGTCCTCGTCGGCCTCGGGACCGCCGTCGCGGCCGTAGGCCGGGCCGCGGTCGTAGTAGATCTCCGAGCAGGGCCCGCCGGGGCCGGGGACGCCCATGTGCCAGAAGTTGTCGGCGAGGCCGCGCCGCTGGATGCGGTCCAGGGGCACGCCCACGTTCCTGTGCCACAGCTCGGCCGACTCGTCGTCGTCGTGCAGGACGGTGACCCAGAGCTTGTCCTCGGGGAAGCCGAAGCCGCCGTCGGCCTGGGACTTCGTGAGCAGCTCCCAGGCGAACGGGATCGCCTGCTCCTTGAAGTAGTCGGCGATGGAGAAGTTGCCGAGCATCTGGAAGAACGTGCCGTGCCGGGTGGTCTTGCCGACCTCTTCGATGTCCGGGGTCCGCACGCACTTCTGGCAGCTGGTCATCCGCGTCGCGGGCGGGGTGCGCTGGGCCAGGAAGTAGGGCTTGAACGGAACCATGCCGGCGGGCACCAGCAGCAGCGTGGGGTCCTCGGCGACGAGGCTTGCCGACGGCACCACGGTGTGGCCGTTCTGCTCGAAGTACCGCAGGTATCGGCGCGCGATTTCAGCCGACTCCATGTGTTCCGTCCTTGCTGTCGTTGTTGAAGGTGGCTTCGTTGGTGAAGGTGGCGTCTTTGTTGCTCTTGAGCTCCCGGCGGGGCGCGTCGACCTCGACGGCCCTGGCCCGCAGGATCCGGCCCCTGACCTGACCCCGCGGATCCAGCGGCGGGGCCTGGTCGAGTTCGATCGCCTCGGTCAGCTCGGCCTCGCGGACCGCCGCGTGGTACCTGACGTCCTCGGCGAGCTCCCGCACCCGGTGCCCGGTCCTGCGGCCCTGCTCCACCGCCTTCTCCGCGGCCATCACCGCGAGGTTCTGCGGGGTCAGACTCCGGACGAAGCGGACCGCCTTGCGCTGCGCGTACAGGGCCGCGCCCGCGCCCACGCCGACCCAGAACAGCCGCTTCATCGGCGCCCCTTGCGCTGCGCGGGGATCTGCGGCCGCGAGGGCTGGGCCTCCGGCCGACTGAGCGCTTTGCGCACCCCGTAGGAGAACGAGGCGGCCTTCACCAGGGGGCCGCTCACCACCGACGTCATCACCGTGGTCACCGCCGAGACGTTCTGGCTGACGCCGGCCACCTGCTTGGTGATCACGTCCGTGCGGTCGAGCTGCTCGCCCGCCTGCTCGACGGTCTTGGCCATGTCGTCCAGCAGGGGGCCCGCCTGCTCGCCCAGCTCGGTGACGAGCTTGGCCGCCTCCCGCAGCACCTTGGCCAGGCGCAGCAGCACCAGCGACACGAAGCACACCAGAATGGCCCAGAAGACGGCAACGATCAGACCGGCGAGCTGTCCACCGTTAAGCATCGAGGTCTTTCCAATCGGGATGCGGTCGCCCGGGCCGACTTCGCGCGGGAGACGAGCGGGCCCTCGCCCTCGAGAGAGCCGTTAGAGCGAGGTCTGAAGGGGGTAACCCTTACAGACCGACCTTACCGTGATCGCGCGGCGTCGGTGGTTACGCCCGGGTAGCCCGGCGGTCAACGGCCCCGCAGGACCTTGGCGATCCTCTCCAGGACCTCCGCCCAGCGCGATTCCGCGCCGTGCCGGGTCGGGCGGTAGTAGCGGCGGTCCTTCAACTCGTCAGGCGCGTACTGCTGGGTGACGACGCCGCCCGGATGGTCGTGGGGGTACAGGTAGCCCTTGCCGTGGCCGAGCTTCTCGGCGCCCTTGTAGTGGGCGTCGCGCAGGTGGTTGGGCACGTGGCCGACGTTGCCGCGCCGCACGTCGGCCATCGCCTCGTCGATCGCGGTGATCACCGCGTTGGACTTCGGGGCGAGCGCCAGGTGGATCACCGCCTGGGCGAGGTTGATGCGGGCCTCCGGGAGGCCGACGTGCTCGACGGCCTTGGCCGCCGCGATCGCCGTCTGCAGGGCCGTGGGGTCGGCCATGCCGATGTCCTCGCTGGCGTGCACGATGAGGCGGCGGGCGATGAAGCGGGGGTCCTCGCCGGCGACGATCATCCGGGCGAGGTAGTGCAGGGCGGCGTCGGGGTCGCTGCCGCGGATGCTCTTGATGAAGGCGCTGATGACGTCGTAGTGCTGGTCGCCGTCCCGGTCGTAGCGGACCGCGGCCTGGTCGACGGCCTTCTCCAGCACGTCGATCGTGATCTTGCCGTCTCCGACGAGGGCGGCGGCCTCCAGGTAGGTCAGGGTGCGCCTGGCATCGCCTCCAGCGAGCCTGACGAGCTGGTCCTCCGCTTCCGGGGTGAGATCCGCCTGGATGCCCCGTTCGTCGCTCAGCGCCCTTCTCAGGACCGCCCTGACCTCCTCGTCGCCGAGGGGCTGGAGCGTAAGGAGCAGCGAGCGGGACAGCAGGGGCGAGTTCACCGAGAAGAACGGGTTCTCGGTGGTGGCTCCGATGAAGGAGACCCAGCGGTTCTCCACGGCCGGGAGCAGCGCGTCCTGCTGCGCCTTGTTGAACCGGTGCACCTCGTCCACGAACAGCAGGGTCTGCCTGCCGGACATGCCGAGAGCGCGCTTGGCCTCGGCGATCGCGTCCCTGACGGCCTTGACGCCGTCGGACACCGCGGAGATCTCCACGAAGCGGCGGCTGGTGGCCCGGCTGACGACCGAGGCCAGCGTGGTCTTGCCGGTGCCCGGCGGGCCCCACAGCACCAGCGACATCGGCGCGTCCTGGTCCACGAGCCGACGGACGGGGGTGCCGGGGCCGGTCAGATGGGACTGGCCGACCACCTCGTCGAGGTTCCGGGGGCGCATCCGGACCGCCAGCGGCTCATGCGCGCGCCGCGCCTCCTCGGCGGGCTCATCGAACAGGCTGTCCATACCCGCGACACTATCCGGCGCAGTCCAGAACCGGCGTTGCGGTTGACAGAGCGCCTGTCCCGGCGGTCACCTTGTCCTCCATGACGTCCTCCGCCTCCGAAGAGCCCGGCGGCCTCCGCCGCGCCCAGGACCTCTTCGAGGAGGCGGCCTCCGCCGTACCCGCCGACGCCTGGGGCAACCCCTCCCCCTGCGCGGGATGGACGGCCAGGGACGTCGCCGGCCACGTCATCGCGATCCAGCACGAGATCGTCGCCCTCACCAGGGGCGCCGTCCCGCCGCGCGCGGCGGAGTCCCCGGGCCGCTTCGCGGGCCCCGACCCCCTGGCCTCCTGGCGCTCGGCCCGCGCCGCCTGCACCACCGCGCTCACCCCCGAGGCCCTGGACCGCCTCATCCCCTTCGGCGGCTTCGGCGAACTGCCCCTGCGCACCCTCCTGGACACCTACGTCCTGGAGCTCCTCGTCCACACCTGGGATCTCGCCCGGGCCGCCGCCGTCCCCGCCCGGCTGGACCCCGACCTCGTCCACCACGCTTTGGCCACCGCCCAGGTCATCGCCCCGGCCCTGCGCCGCGAGGGCCACATCGCCCCGCCGCTCACCCCTCCCCGCGGCGCCGGCGAACTCCCCCGCCTCCTCGCCTCCCTCGGCCGCTCCCCCGACTGACCGCGCAAAAGCCCGAGGGGCCGCGCACGGGTGTGCGCGGCCCCTCGGGTGAGGCGGAGGTCAGGCGGAGAACTCGGCGAGGGTGCGCTCGGCCTCTTCGAGCCAGGCGCGGCGGGCGGCGAGGGCCTCCTCGGCGTCCTTGACGCCCTTGGCGTTGTTCGCGCTCTGGGCCTTGGACAGCTTGGTCTCCAGCTGCTCGATGCTGGTGCGCAGCTGGGAGACGGTGGCCTCGGCGCGGGCGCGGGCCTCGGGGTTGGAGCGGCGCCACTCGGCCTCCTCGGCCTGGCGGACGGCGTCCTCGACCTTGCGCAGGCGGCCCTCCAGGCGGTCGCGGTCGGCGCGCGGGACCATGCCGGCGGCCTCCCACTTCTCCTGGATGGAGCGCAGCGACTGCTTGGCCTGGCGGAGGTTCTTCACCGGGACGAGGCGCTCGGCCTCCTCCAGGATCTTCTCCTTCACCTCGGCGTTGCCCGCGAACTCCGCGTCACGCTCGTCGAAGGCGGCCTTGCGGGCGTTGAAGAAGGTGTCCTGCGCGGCCTTGAACCGGCCCCACAGCTCCTCCTCGGCCTCCCGGGAGGCGCGGCCGGCGTTCTTCCAGCGGTTCATCAGCGCGCGGTAGGCCGCGGCGGTGTCGTTCCACTGGGTCGAGCCCGAGATCGCCTCGGCCTCGGCGACCAGGCCCTCCTTCTCCGACTGCGCGACGGACCGCTGGTCCTCCAGCGAGGAGAAATAGGCCTTGCGGCGCTTGGTGAAGGCGTTGCGGGCCGACGACAGGCGCTTCCACAGCACCGTCTCGGTGGCGCGGTCGATCCGCTCGGCGGCCTTCCACTCCTCCACCAGGACGCGCAGGCGCTCGCCGCCGTTCTTCCAGTGGGTCTCCTCGGCCGCGATCCGCTCGGCCTCGGCGACGATGCGCTCCTTGACCTCCTTGGCGGCGCCTCGGGCGTGGTCGCGCTGGACCTTCAGCTCCTCGCGCTTCTTGCCCGCCAGCTCGCCGAGCGCGTCCAGGCGCTGGACCAGGGAGTCCAGGTCGCCGACGGCCGCGGCGTCCACGACGGACTCGCGCAGCCGCTCGATGCTGCTGGACGCCTGCGCCGGAGCCAGGTCGGTCGTCTTGATCCGCTGCTCCAGCAGCGTGATCTCGGTGGCGAGCGAGTCGAACTTGCGCTTGAAGTAGGCAAGGGCCTCCTCAGGGGCGCCTGCCTGCCAGGACCCCACGACCCTCTCGCCGTCCGCGGTCTTCACGTAGACCGTGCCCTCTTCGTCGACACGGCCCCACGGATCTGTGGCGCTGGACACCCTTGCCTCCTGCGTCGTGGCCCGAACTGTCGGATTGGTGTTCCGGGCCTACCAAACACTAGCGCCCGTGGCGGCTAGTTCTTCTCGATCGAGATGCTCTTGATGTCAACCTTGGTCTTCGGCTTGCCGTCCCCGGCGGGCTCCGATCCGGCCTTTCCGACCTTCTCGACCTCCTCGATGCCCTTGGTGACGGTACCGAAGACGCTGTAGTCCGGAGGGAGATCGTCCCAGTCCTTGTAGACGATGAAGAACTGGCTGCCATTGGTGCCCGCCCCGGCGTTCGCCATCGCGAGGACGCCCTTCTTGTACACGGCGCCGTCGGTGTTCTCGTTGTCGAACTGGTATCCCGGGCCGCCGCTGCCGGTCGCCGACGGGTCGCCGCACTGCAGGACGTTCTCGGTGAGGCGGTGGCACTCGGTGCCGTCGAAGTAGCCCTCCGAGGCCAGGTGGGCGAAGGAGTTGACGGTGCAGGGCGCCTTCTCGCCGTCCAGCTCGAAGGTCAGGTCGCCGACCGTCGTCTTCACCGAGGCGTTCACCACGGTCTCGTACGCGGGCTTGGCGGGAGGCAGGCCGACGTCCTTGGACGCCTCGCCCGCCTCGGTGTACAGGCACTCGCCCGGGGCCGCCGTGGCGGTGGGCGCGGCGGCGGTCGTGTCGCCCTCGCCGTCGTCCTTGGTGACCCACCAGGCGACGCCGGCGACACCGAGGATCACCACGGCAGTGGCCACCGCGCCGCCGATGACGCTGCGCTTGCGCGCGGCCTTCGCCTCGGCCTCACGACGCGCCACCTGGCGCTCGTAGCGCTGCCGGGCGAGTTCCTTCTTGCGGTCCTTGCCAGCCACTCCGGCTGCCTCCTAGCCTTCCCCCGCCGTTTTCGTCCGAAGATCAGTGCACGGCATGCTATCGGTCCCCCGGGCACCTCTGTGCCTCGGGATCGGGCCCCGCCCGGCCCACGCGAACACGCCGATACGCGTTCGCGGGAGGGCACGGCCCCCCGGTAGGCTCGGGCTCACCATCCGTGTACACCGTTCTTCCGCGTACCGAATGGCGTGGATTTCCGTCCGTGCATCCAAGCGGTCCCCGTATAAGGGCCGCGTACAGAGAGGCCGACCGTGCTCGTCGCCGGGTTCCCCGCTGGTTCCTTCGCCACGAACTGCTACGTCGTGGCGCCCGCCGCCGGCGAGGAGTGCGTGATCATCGACCCGGGGCAGGACGCGACGGAAGGCGTCCAGGAGATCCTGCGGGAGCACCGGCTGAAGCCGGTCGCGGTGATCCTCACGCACGGGCACATCGACCACGTGTGGTCGGTCGCGCCGGTGTGCGGGGCGAGCGGCGTGCCCGCCTTCATCCACCCCGACGACCGGGAACTGCTGTCGAACCCGGCCAAGGGCTTCGGGGTGACCTCCGGCCAGCTGTTCGGCGGGCTGGAGCTGAGCGAGCCCGACGACGTCCGGGAACTGACCGACGGCGCCGAGATGGACCTCGCCGGACTGAAGTTCACCGTCGACCACGCGCCGGGCCATACGCCGGGGTCGGTGACCTTCAGGACGCCCCACACCGGGCAGGAGGACGTCACACAGGTGATGTTCTCCGGGGACCTGCTGTTCGCCGGCTCCATCGGGCGCACCGACCTTCCGGGCGGCGACCACGCCGCCATCCTGCGCAGCCTCGCCAAAGTGTGCCTGCCGCTTGAGGACACCACGGTGGTGCTGCCCGGACACGGACCACAGACGACCATCGGCCGCGAGCGCGTGACCAATCCGTACCTGTCGGATCTCGCGCCCGCCGAAGGACCCAAACGAGGCTTGTAACAAGTAATGAGCACTTTCCAGGCCCCCAAGGGGGTCAGCGAATACGTTCCGCCGCGCTCGGCCGCGTTCCTCGCCGCCCGCGACGCGTTCGCCAGGTCCGCCGCGGGGGCCGGCTACTCCTACCTGGAGCTGCCGGTCTTCGAGGACACGCAGCTGTTCGCCCGCGGCGTCGGCGAGTCCACCGATGTCGTGACGAAGGAGATGTACACCTTCCTCGACAAGGGCGACCGCTCGATCACGCTGCGCCCGGAGATCACCGCCGGCGCGCTGCGCGCCGTCCTGGAGCACAACCTGCACCGCGGCGCGCTGCCCGTGAAGGTCTGGGCCGTCGGGCCCGTCTTCCGCTACGAGCAGCCGCAGGCCGGACGGTACCGGCAGTTCTACCAGGTCGACCTGGAGGCCCTCGGCTCCGAGGACCCCGCGATCGACGCCGAGATGATCGCGCTGGCCTGGGACTACTACCAGGGCCTCGGGCTGCGCCAGGTCGTCCTGAAGCTCAACACCCTGGGCGACGCCGAGTGCCGCCCCGCCTACCGGGCCGCCCTCCAGGCGTTCCTGCGCGGCCTCGACCTCGACGCCGACACCCGCGCCCGCGTCGAGATCAACCCGCTGCGCGTCCTGGACGACAAGCGGCCGGAGGTCAGGGCGCAGCTCGGCGCCGCCCCGCTGATCACCGACCACCTGTGCTCGGCCTGCAAGGACCACTACGACAGGGTCCGCGAACTCCTCGCCGACCTGTCGATCCCGTGGACCGACGACCCGAAGCTGGTGCGCGGCCTGGACTACTACACGCGCACCCTGTTCGAGTTCGACCACCCGATGCTCGGCTCCCAGTCCGGCATCGGCGGCGGCGGCCGCTACGACGGCCTCTCGGAGACCATCGGCGGGCCTCCGCTGCCCGGCATCGGCTTCGGCCTCGGCCTGGACCGGATCGTCCTGGCCATGGAGGCCGAGAACGTCCCTGCCGTCGAGGGCGCGTCCGTCAAGGTCTACGGGGTCGCGCTCGGCGACGTCGCAGCCCGCGAGATCTTCAAGCTGGTCACCGCGCTGCGGCGCGCGGGCGTCCCGGCCGACCAGGGGTTCGGCGGGCGCAGCATGAAGGCCGGCATGAAGGGCGCGGACCGCTCCGGCGCGCAGTGGGCGCTCATCCTCGGCGAGCGGGATCTGGCCGCCGGGACGATCCAGCTCAAGGAGCTGGCGACCGGCGAGCAGACCGAGATCCGGCTTTCCGACGTCATCGAAGTTCTCAAGGGGAAGTACGCATGATTCGCACGCACGAGGCCGGCTCGCTCCGGGTGCAGGACGCCGGCACGCAGGTCGTGCTGACCGGCTGGGTGGCGCGCCGCCGCGACCACGGAGGCGTGACCTTCATCGACCTGCGCGACGCCTCCGGCAGCGTCCAGGTCGTCTTCCGCGAGGAGGACGCCGCGCACGACCTGCGCGCGGAGTTCTGCGTCAAGGTCACCGGCGAGGTCCGGATCCGCCCCGAGGGCAACGAGAACCCCGAGATCCCCACCGGGGCCGTCGAGGTCGTCGCGGCCGAGATCGAGGTGCTGTCGGAGGCCGCGCCGCTGCCGTTCCCGATCGAGGGCGACGTCAACGTCAACGAAGAGGTCCGGCTGCGCTACCGGTACCTCGACATCCGCCGGGAGGCCACCGCCAAGGCGCTGCGCGCCCGCTCCGAGGCGACCTTCCTCATCCGCGAGGTACTGCGCGAGCGCGGGTTCGTCGACGTCGAGACGCCGACCCTGACCGCGTCGACGCCCGAGGGCGCGCGCGACTTCCTGGTGCCCGCGCGGCTCAAGCCGGGCCACTGGTACGCGCTGCCGCAGTCGCCGCAGCTGTTCAAGCAGCTCCTCATGGTCGGCGGGCTGGAGCGGTACTACCAGATCGCCCGCTGCTACCGCGACGAGGACTTCCGCGCCGACCGGCAGCCGGAGTTCACCCAGGTCGACGTCGAGATGTCGTTCGTCGACCAGGAGGACGTCATCTCCGTCGGCGAGGCGATGGTCGCGCGCGTGTGGAAGGAGCTCGCCGGCTACGACGTGCCGCTGCCGCTCCCGCGCCTGACGTACGCCGAGGCCATGGCCCGGTACGGCTCGGACAAGCCCGACGTGCGGTTCGGCCAGGAGCTGGTCGACCTCACCTCCTACTTCGAGGGCACCTCCTTCCGGGTGTTCCAGGCCGAGCACGTCGGCGCGGTCGTCATGCCGGGCGGGGCCTCGCAGACCCGCAAGGAACTGGACGCCTGGCAGGACTGGGCCAAGCAGCGCGGCGCCAAGGGCCTGGCCTACGTCCTCATCGACGCCGACGGCTCGCTGCGCGGGCCCGTCGCCAAGAACCTCTCCGAGGAGCACCTCGCGGGCCTGGCCGCGGCGACCGGCGCGCAGCCGGGCGACGCGATCTTCTTCGCCGCGGGCCGCAGGCACGCCCAGCTGGAGCTGCTGGGCGCCGCCCGCCTGGAGATCGGCCGCCGCTGCGACCTCATCGACGCCACCGCGTGGAAGTTCCTGTGGGTCGTCGACTTCCCGATGTACGAGCCCATCGAGGACGAGAACGGCGTGCAGACCGGCTGGCACGCGATGCACCACCCGTTCACCGCCCCGACGGCCGAGTACCTCGACACCTTCGACAAGGACCCCGGCACGGCCCTGTCGAACGCCTACGACCTCGTCCTCAACGGCACTGAGCTGGGCGGCGGCTCGATCCGTATCCACCGCAAGGACGTCCAGGAGCGGGCGTTCTCGGCGATCGGCCTGTCCGAGGAGACCGCGAAGTCCCAGTTCGGCTTCCTCCTGGAGGCCTTCAACTACGGCCCGCCCCCGCACGGCGGCATCGCCCTCGGGCTCGACCGCCTGATCACCCTCCTGATCGGCGCCGACACCATCCGCGACGTCATCGCCTTCCCCAAGGCCGCCTCCGGCCTCGACCCCCTCACCGGAGCCCCGACCCCCATCACCGCCCAGCAGCGCAAGGAAGCCGGCATCGACACCCCCGTCAAGCCGGCCCCTTCCGCCTGAGGATCGAACCGGAGCGAACGCTTCCCATCCGACCGACCTGCCATTACCGGGGCATTGACGACAGAGCGCAATCGCGTTGCGACTCTATGCCATGCCCCGGTAATGTCGCGGTCGAGCCGTAGGCGTGCGAGAGGGGCGTTGCTACCGTGACCATCATGGCGACCCGTCATCAGCAGGACACGCACGGCTGCGAACAGGGCCTTCGCGAGACGATCGAGACGATCGACGTCCCGGAGGGCTACAGAGCCGAGCTGATCGACGGGGAGATCATCTTGTCGCCTTCCCCCCCAAGGCTGCACCACCTCCTCATCCGCGCGATCGAGGCACAGCTCCGCTCCTTCAACGACGGCTGGGCATGCCCGACGGAGCAGACGATCGAGCATCCTCGCTTCGCCGACCTCCCCCAGCCCGACCTCACGCTGCTGCCCTTCTCCGACGACCCGGCGCAGGACGACAGCTGGTGGCCCGCGGACAAGGCGCTTCTCGTCGTCGAGGTGCTCTCCCGCTCCAACTCGGCCAATGACACCTTCGCCAAGCCGCGGCTCTACGCCCGCTTCGGCATACCGCTGTATCTGATCGTCGACCCGTTCGGGGGACAGTGCACGCTGTACACGAAACCGGTGAACGGGCTCTACGAAGACAAGAGCGCCATCCCCTTCGGCGCCCCGGTCCCCCTCCCGGCTCCGGTGGGGATGGAACTGGACACCACGGGTTTCCGCACTTTCAGCCAGACCAGGCGCAGGCCCCCCGCCGCAGATGGCGCGTGACCCCGGTCCGGCGGGAGCGGCGAACGGCACGGCCACGAACCTCGTGCATCGCCCTCGGCCTGACGATCGAGACCGGCGGCTTCCGTGCCTGCCCGCGGCCGCGGAGACCACACGCCACGCCGGAGCCGTTCGAGCCGCAGGAAACCTGATCGCGCGCGGTCCGGAGCCTCGGCTTCGCCTCCGGCGAGGCCACCGAGCAGGCCAAGATCCGCAGTGCCGAGGGCCTCTTGGGCTCCGGGACGCCGAAGGCCCTCAGCGGGGCTGAGGGCCTTCGGGGGGGCGAGGGTCAGGCGTCGAGGGCGGTGCCGGCTGTGCGGGTGAGGGTGAGGCGGATGACGACGCGGTGGTCGGCGGCCATCTGGGTGAGGAAGGCGGCCTCGTCGGCGGGGTCGGGGAAGCCGCCCGTCATGGCGAGGAGTTCGCGGCCCGTGGCGTCGCCGGGGGTCAGGCTCGGGGGCGAGACCTCGGCGGTGCCCTCGATCACGGCGTAGGTCAGGAACGAGTCGCCCTGGACGTGGAGGGTGGCGCGGGGGTCGCGGCGCAGGTGGGTGACCTTGATGCGGCCCTCCGCGGAGGAGAAGCGGACGATGCCGGTCTCGGGGTCCCGCACGTAGGCCATCGTCGCGAGGTGCGGATGGCCGTCGCGCTTGACGGTGGCCAGCACGCCGATCCCCTGGGAGTGCAGGACGCGGCCGATCTCGGCGCCGTCGAGGGGGCGGGCGCTCGGGCCCTGGCCGGGGCCGTACGCGGTGTCGCTCATGATTCTTCCTTCCGGTGGTGCGGAGTGACGGTGCCGAGGGGGTCCGGTGCGCGGTCCGGCCGTCAGGCGGAGACCGGGGCGGGCGCCTCGGTGCCGGCGGGATCGGCGTCGATGGGCTCGGTGTCGATGGGCTCGGCGTCGGCCGGTGCGGGGTCGCGCAGGACGATGAGGGAGAGGACGAAGGCCGCGGCGAGCAGGCCCGCGCTCGTGGTGAAGGCGAGGCGGTAGCCCTCGGTGAGGGCCGCGGCCTCCGTCGCGCCGCCTGCGAGCAGGTGCTCGGTGCGGGAGGCGGCGAGCGTCGAGAGGACCGCGACGCCGAAGGCCATGCCGACCTGCTGGGTGGTGTTGAACAGGCCGGACGCGAGGCCCGCGTCGTCCGCGCTCGCGCCGGACATGCCCAGGGTGGCCAGCGACGGCAGGACCAGGCCGCCGCCCGCGATGAGGACCATCACCGGCAGAAGATCCCTGGTGTAGGAGGCCTCGACGGGGACGCGGGACAGCAGCGCCATCGCCGCGATCAGCAGCACCAGGCCGCCCAGGAGGGTGGCGCGGGTTCCGAACCTGACGGCGAGGGGGGCGGAGACGAACAGGGAGACCGCACCGATCGCGACCGCGGCGGGGAGCATGGCGAGGCCGGTCTCCAGCGCGCCGTAGCCGAGGACCTTCTGCATGTAGAGGGCGACGAGGATCTGGAAGGCGAACATGCCGGACAGCGCGAGCATCTGCGCGAGGTTCGCGCCGAGCACGGCCCGTGACCTGAGGACGCGCAGCGGCATCAGGGGGTTCTTCGCGGTGGCCTGGCGGACGAAGAAGGCGGTGAGCAGGACCGCGGAGAGCGCGCCGAGGGCGAGGGTGCGGCCGGCGAGCCAGCCGTGCCGCTCGACCCCGACCACCGTGTAGATGCCGAGCATGAGGCCGGAGGTGACCAGGGCGGCGCCGAGCCCGTCGGCGCCCTTGGCCAGGCCGAGGCCGCGATCAGCCGGCAGGGACGGCAGCGCCAGCGCGATGACGGCGAGCCCGATCGGCAGGTTGATCAGGAAGATCCAGTTCCAGGCGAAGAGGTCGGTCAGCACACCGCCCAGGACCTGGCCGAGGGAGGCGCCCACCGCGCCGGTGAAGGAGAAGACCGCGATCGCCTTAGCCCGCTCCCCGGGCTCGGTGAACAGTGTGACCAGGATGCCCAGGACCACCGCCGAGGCCATCGCGCTGCCCACGCCCTGGCCGAACCTGGCGGCCAGCAGCATCTCGGGGCCGGTCGCCAGCCCGGCGACGACCGAGGCCGCGGTGAACACCGCGTTCCCGGCCAGGAACATCCTCTTGCGCCCGATGAGGTCACCCAGGCGGCCGGCCAGCAGGAGGAGGCCGCCGAACGCGATCAGGTAGGCGTTGACGGTCCAGCTCAGCCCGACCGCGGTGAACCCGAGCTCCTGCTGGAGCACGGGCAGCGCCACGGTCACGATGCTGCCGTCGAGGATCGTCATCAGCCCGGCGGCGGACAGAACGACGAGCGCGAGGTTCTTGGAGCCGAGCAAACCGGATCTCTGCGGAGCTGCGATCGACATGGGAGTCTCCTTGGGAGCGGTGCGCCCGGTGGGGAGGTCTTTCCCACCGGGCCCGACAAGAAGAACCCTAACAGATAGTTCTGTTGCAGACGATCTATTGCGGGAGCTTTCTCAGACGCCGCGCTCCCGGGCCCGCCGCGCGCCGCCCGCCTCGGGCTGCATGCCCAAGTGCCCTTCGGCGAGCCGGGCCAGAGCCCGCAGCATGACCTCGCGCTCCTCGTCCGGCAGCTCCCCCAGCGCGGCGGCGTGCACCCCGTCGACGACCTCCTGGCTGCGCCGTGCCATCTCGGCACCCTTGTCGGTCACCGCGATGATGCGCGCCCTGCGGTCCCTGCTGGACGCCCTGCGCTCGGCCAGTCCCGCCTTCTCCAGCGCGTCGACGGTGACGACCATCGTCGTCTTGTCCATGTCGCCGATCTCCGCGAGCTGGACCTGGGTCCGCTCCTCCTCCAGCGCGTGCACCAGCACGCAGTGCATCCTGGCGGTCAGCCCGATCTCTGCGAGCGCCGCTGCCATCCGGCCGCGCAGCCCATGGCTCGTGCGGTCCAGCAGGTACGAGAGGTCCGGAATGCCGCGTGCCGGCGCGAGAGAGGTCATAGGCCCAGCATACAAAACGATCCCGAGCCGGATAATCCGCAAGTCAACGTTACGCCCGCTCATGCCCGTCCCGGCGTCGCCAGAAGCAGGCGCCAGGTCGCGTCGGCGACCGTGGCGAAGGCCTCCTCGAAGCACGCGGCGAGCATGTGCCGGAGCCCCGCGGCTGCCCGGGCGCTCCCCCGCGGTCCGAACACCGCGGCCTGCCCTTCGACCGCGCCGAACAGCGTGGTGAAGGCTTCCTGGGCCCGCGCCGCCGGAGCATCGAGGGGGCAGAGCGCCGCAGCTTAGACGACAGATTTCGTTGAGATTCGCGGCATGGAACCGGAGATCTGGATCCGCGTCGCGGAGATCGCCGCGACCGAGGAGCTGGGGCCCCGCTGGGGGCGGCCTGGCGGCCGGACGCGCACCGGCTGCTGCTTCTGGCGGTCGCCGAGCGCGGGCCGGCGCTCCAGGACGCGGGGCCGGCGACGCCGAGGTGCGGGAACTCGTGCTGCGCGGCAGGGCCCGGGGCATCGCCGCCTCGCCAACGTCGTGCCCGGTGACCGCGCGCCGGCGGGGGCGCAGCCTACCGAGGCGATCGCCGCGTTCCTCAACGCCGGACCCGGCCCGGAACGCGCCGTGCCGCCGGAGGTGCGGCGGCTCGGCGAGTGCGAGTCGTTCCTCGACCAGGGCGACCCGCTCGGCGCGCTGACGCTGCTCGGCCCGCTCCTGCGCGAACACCCCGGACTACCGCGACGTGAGCCTCCTCGCCGCCCGGTGCCTGTTCGCCTCCGCCCGGCTCACCCGGGCCCGGAAGCTCCGGGAGTCCCTCGTCGCGCAGTCACCTGACGACTCCTACGCGCGGCTGCTCCTGGCCCGCACCCTCCAGCGCGCGGGCCTGCCCGCCGAGGCCGAGCCGCACCTGCGCCTCGCCGCGACCAGGACGCCTGCCTACCGCTGAGATCCGCCCGCCGGGGCCCTTCCGCGCCAGCCGGCTCGGACACCGCAGGCCCCGTACCACCGCCGGCCGCGCCTTCTGGACACGCCCCTGCGATCGTGACTCGCCCGTGCATTCGAACCGTTGATGACGCCGGTGGCGGCCGTTCGGGGCCGTTGGCCGGGGGCGGCGGTGGGGTCAGTTCATGCCGTTGTTGACGCGGTAGACGTCGTAGACGCCGTCTATGGAGCGGACGGACTTCAGGACGTGGCCCAGGTGCTTGGGGTCGCCCATCTCGAAGGTGAAGCGGCTGGTGGCGACCCTGTCGCGGGTGGTGGCGACGGTCGCGGACAGGATGTTGACGTGGTGGTCGGACAGGACGCGGGTGACGTCCGACAGCAGCCGCGGCCGGTCCAGGGCCTCGACCTGGATCGCGACGAGGAAGACCGAGTCCTCCCGCGGCGACCAGGCCACGTCGATGAGGCGGCCCGGCTCGTTCCTGAGCTGCTCGATGTTGACGCAGTTGGTCCGGTGCACCGACACGCCGCTACCGCGGGTGACGAAGCCGACGATGTCGTCGCCCGGCACCGGGGTGCAGCAGCGCGAGAGCCGTACCCACACGTCCGGGTCGCCCGCCACGACCACGCCGGGGTCGCCCGCGGGGCCCGCCCGCCGGGCCCTGCGGCGCGACGGGATCGCGAGCTCCGCGATGTCCTCTTCGGCGCTCTCCACGCCGCCGAGGGCCTGCACCAGCTTCTGCACCACCGACTGCGCGGCGATGTGGCCCTCGCCGACCGCGGCGTACAGCGACGAGACGTCCGGGTAGCGCAGGTCGCGGGCCAGCGCGAGCAGCGCCTCGCCCGACATCATCCGCTGGAGCGGCAGGTTCTGCTTGCGCATCGCCCGCGCGATCGAGTCCTTGCCGGATTCGATCGCGGTGTCCCGGCGCTCCTTGGAGAACCAGTGCCGGATCTTGTTGCGGGCGCGCGCGGACTTGACGAAGCCGAGCCAGTCGCGCGAGGGCCCCGCGTCCAGCGCCTTGGAGGTGAAGATCTCGACCGAGTCACCGTTGTCGAGGGACGACTCCAGCGGTACGAGCCGCCCGTTGACCCGGGCGCCGATGGTGCGGTGCCCGACCTCGGTGTGCACCGCGTACGCGAAGTCGACGGGCGTGGCCCCCTGGGGCAGCGCGATGACGTCGCCCTTGGGGGTGAAGACGAAGACCTCCGAGACCGAGAGGTCGAAGCGCAGCGACTCCAGGAACTCCGACGGGTCGGCGGTCTCCTTCTGCCAGTCCAGGAGCTGGCGCAGCCACTGCATGTCGGCGGCCTTGCGCCCGCCGACGGTCTCCTCCTTGTACTTCCAGTGCGCGGCGACGCCGTACTCGGCCCGCCGGTGCATCCCCCACGTGCGGATCTGGAGCTCGACGGGCTTGCCCTCGGGTCCGATCACCGTGGTGTGCAGCGACTGGTACATGTTGAACTTCGGCATCGCGATGTAGTCCTTGAACCGGCCGGGGACCGGGTTCCACCGCGCGTGGATCGAGCCGAGCGCCGCGTAGCAGTCGCGGACGGAGTCCACCAGGACGCGGATGCCGACGAGGTCGTAGATGTCCTCGAACGAGCAGTCGCGGGCGATCATCTTCTGGTAGATCGAGTAGTAGTGCTTGGGCCGTCCGGTGACGGTGCCCTTGATGCGGGCCTCGCGCAGGTCGGTCGAGACGTTCTCGATCACTTCCTGCAGGAACACGTCGCGCCGGGGGGCCCGCTCGGAGACCAGCCGGGCGATCTCGTCGAACCGCTTGGGGTAGAGGGTGGCGAACGCCAGGTCCTCCAGCTCCCACTTGAGCGTGTTCATGCCGAGGCGGTGCGCCAGCGGGGCGAAGATCTCCAGCGTCTCGCGGGCCTTCTTCTCCTGCTTGTGCCGGGGCATGTAGCGCAGGGTCCGCATGTTGTGCAGCCGGTCGGCCAGCTTGATCACCAGCACGCGGATGTCGCGGGCCATCGCCACGACCATCTTGCGGACGGTCTCGGCCTCGGCCGCGTCGCCGTACTTGACCTTGTCGAGCTTGGTGACGCCGTCGACGAGCGCGGCGATCTCGTCGCCGAAGTCGGCGCGCAGCTCCTCCAGCGTGTAGGAGGTGTCCTCGACGGTGTCGTGGAGCAGGGCGGCGCAGAGCGTCTCGGTGGACATGCCGAGTTCGGCGAGGATCGTCGTCACCGCGAGCGGGTGGGTGATGTACGGGTCGCCGCTCTTGCGCTTCTGGTCGCGGTGGTAGTGCGCCGCGACGTCGTAGGCCCGCTCGATCAGCCGCACGTCCGCCTTCGGGTGCGTGTTGCGGACCGTCTTGATCAGAGGTTCGAGGACTGGGTTCATGGTGGGACCGCGCTGGGCGCCCAGCCTGGCCAGCCGCCGGCGCACACGTGCCGCGGAAGGTGGGATCGAGGACGGCGCCGCCCCCGAGGCCGCCGGGCGCGGTGCGCCCGGCGAGGACTCGCTGTGGTCCTCGGCGGGTGAGGTCTCGGCGGGGGCGGGCGCGACGGGGCTCGTCTCGGGCGCGGTGTCCACGCCCGCACGGGACTCCGGCGCGGACGCACCCGTGCTCTTCGCAGCAGCCGTCTCAGCGGGCACCCAGCCTCCTCGTCTCCCGGAACGATTCCCTGGTAAAGGCCCAGTCTATAGCCCTGCCCAGGGTGCCGACCCGGATACCCCTCATCAGGGCTGCCCGAAACTCCAGGTCAGACCGTCAGCAGCGTGCGGATGGGAAGATCGGTCAGCCGCTCGCGTCCGTCGAGGAAGGCGAGTTCCATCAGGACGCTCAGCGCGGCGGCCTCGGCGCCGGACTTGCGGATCAGCGACGCGGCCGCCTCGGCGGTGCCGCCGGTGGCCAGGACGTCGTCGACGATCAGCACGCGGTCCCCGGGGCGCAGAGCGTCCCGGTGGATCTCGATCGTCGCGGTGCCGTATTCCAGATCATAGGTCTCGGCGTAGGTCTCCGACGGGAGCTTGCCGGATTTGCGCACCGGGACCACGCCGACGCCCAGCGCCAGGGCGACGGGCGCGGCGAGGAGGAAGCCGCGTGCTTCGAGCCCGACGACCTTGGTGACGTCGCCCGCGGTCTCGGCCATGGCGTTCACCACTGCCTGGAACGCGGCGGCGTCGTCCAACAGCGGGGTGATGTCCTTGAACAGCACCCCGGGCTTGGGGTAGTCGGGGACGTCCCGGATCAGACCGAGGATCGACTCCTGCAGGGACTGCGACGCCATGGGCTTCCTTCCTGGCAAAGAGATGTGCATGACCGGGCCTGCTCACCGGGCCCGGTCATGCACATCGAGGATGCGTCACCGCGGGTGGATCAGGGGCGGCGGGTGCTCCGCGTGCCCTTGCGGGGCTGGTTGCGCGGGCCCGTCTGGACTACCTTGACGACGGCCTGGTGGGCTTCGGCCACCGCGTCGGCGTCCGGCTCTCCTTCGAGGTCGGCGTCTGCGTCTTCGCCTGCGTCTTCGTCGTCCTCACCCGCGGCGGACTTGGCCGCGCGGGCCTGCCGTTTGGGGCTGGCCGCGCGCCGCGCGATGTTCTCGCGCAGCTTGGCGTACATCGGCTCGCGCTCCTTGAGCTGGACGAGCAGCGGCGTCGCCACGCAGATCGACGAGTAGGTACCGACGATCATGCCGACGAACAGGGCGAGGGACAGGTCCTTCAGGGTGCCCGCGCCCAGCACCGTGGTGCCGATGAAGAGGATCGCCGCGACCGGCAGGATCGCCACCAGCGAGGTGTTGAGCGAGCGGACCAGAGTGCTGCTGAGCGCCTGGTTCGCGGCCTCGCTGTAGCTGATCTTGCTGTTCTCGTTGAGCGGTTTGGTGACTTCCTTGATCATGTCGAACACGACCACGGCGTCGTAGAGCGAGTAGCCGAGGATCGTCAGGAAGCCCAGCAGCGTCGCCGGGGTCACCTCGAATCCGGACCAGGCGTAGAAGCCTGCGGTGATGATCAGGTCGTGGAAGAGCGCGACGACCGCCGCCAGCGCCATCCGCCACTCGAACGCCACCGACATGTAGACGATGATCAGGATCATGAAGACGACGAGGGCCTGCCAGGCCTTCTTCGTCACGTCGCCGCCCCAGGTCGAGCCGACGTTCTCGGCGTTGACCTGGGTCCGCTCGACGTCGAGGTCCGCGGAGACCTTGGCCTGGACCGCGGCGGTCTCGGCCGGGGTCAGCGGGTGCGTGGTGACCCGCCAGTTGCCGCCCGCCTCCTGGACGATCGGCGTGCCGCCCGCCTCGGCCGCGACGGACTCGCGCACTTGGCTGATCGACGCCTTCGAGGCGCCCTCGATGGTGAACACCGAGCCGCCGGTGAACTCCACGCCCGGGTGCAGGCCCCGGATGAGCAGGCCGGCCAGCGAGAAGAGGATCAGGACGCCGGAGATGGTGTACCAGAGCTTCGGCCTGCCGACGATGTTGGTCGCCAGCTCACCGTGCAAGAACCGCTGAATGACACCCGACATCATGCCTCCAGGCGCTTGCCCGCACGGAATGCGGTGGGAGTGGGCTTGTGCAGCTCGCTGGTGTCGAGCCCGGACCACTTGTGGCCCTTGGAGAAGAACGGCAGGCGGGCCAGCAGCGCGACCATCGGCTTGGTGAAGAAGAACACCACGATGAGGTCGATGAGCGTGGTCAGGGCCATCGCGAACGCGAAGCCCCGGACACCGCCGACGGCCAGGAAGTACAGCACCACACCGGCGAGCATGGTCACCATGTCGGCGACGAGGATCGTGCGGCGGGCCCGCTTCCAGGCCGCTTCGACCGACGACCGCAGCGGCCTGCCCAGGCGCAGTTCGTCGCGGAGCCGTTCGAAGTAGACGATGAACGAGTCGGCGGTGATGCCGATCGAGACGATCAGGCCGATGATGTGCGGCAGCGACACCCTGAACCCGGCGTTCTCCCCGAGGATGACGACCAGGACGTAGGTGACGCCGGTCGCGATCACGAGGCTCGCCATCGCGACGAGGCCGAGCGCGCGGTAGTACCAGAGGCAGTAGAGCAGGACCAGGCCGAGGCCGATCGCGCCGGCGATGAGGCCGCCGTGCAACTGGTCGGCGCCCAGCGACGAGGAGATCTGGCTGACCGTCTGCTTGTCCTGCGGGAACTGGAGCGGCAGCGCGCCGTACTTCAGCACCTCGGTGAGGTTCTCGGCGTAGGCCTGGGTGAAGTCGGAGCCGCCGGAGATGCTGGCGGTGCCGCCCAGGATGGCGCCGTTGGAGATCTGCGGGGCCGAGACGACCCTGCCGTCCAGCACGATCGCGATCTGGGCCTCGGGCGAGGTGGGGCTGGCGACGTAGGCCTCGTTGGCCTTCTTGGTCAGCTCCCCGAACGCCGTCGTGCCGGCCTTCTTGAAGTTGATCACGACTTCCCAGCCGGTCTGACCGGACTGGGCGTTGGGCGCGGAGACGTTCGCCTCGTCCACCTCGGTGCCGGGCACGGCGACCGGGCCGAGGATGTACTTGTAGGTGCCGTCTTCCTCGCAGGACACGACGTACTGCGCGGTGGCGTTGTCGGAGCCCTCGACCTTGGGGCCGTCGGGCGTGCAGACCGTCGCCTTGTACTGCGCGATGACCTTGTCGTCCTTGACGGCGGAGAAGTCCTCACCGCTGTCGACGGGGGTCGCGGTCGCCGACGGGGTGGGCGCGGCGGCGCCCGTCGGGCTCGCCGAACCCGTGGGGGTGGCCGAGCCGGACGGGGTGGGCGTGGCGGTCGGAGCGGCGGCCAGTCCGCTGGACAGGGCCCGGTTCTTCTCGGACGGGGTCGCGCTGGGCTTGGCCGACGAGGTGGGAGTCGCGGAGCCGGTGGGCTCCGGGGACGCGGAACCGGTGGGCTCGGCGGTGGGCTCCGTCGTCGTCGGCTGCACCAGGTCGCTGGAGCCGACGCCGGCCACGAGGACCTGGCGGAACTGGAGCTGGGCGGTGGTCCCGACCAGCTCGATGATCCTCTGCTGGTCGTCGCGGTCACCCGGGACGGACACGACGATGACGTTGTCGCCCTGCTTGGACACTTCGGCGTCGGTCAGGCCGGAACCGTTGACACGGTCGCGGATGATCTTGATCGCCTGGTCCATCTGGACCGCGGGAGCGGCTTTGCCGTCCTCGGTCTGGGCCGTCATGGTGATGGTCGTGCCGCCGGCCAGGTCGAGACCCAGCTTGGGGACCGGTGACCCCTGGAGGAACATCACGCCGGCGAGCACCGCGAAGATCGCGAAGAACGCGACGAGGGTGCGCACCGGGTTCGGGATGCTGCGGTTGTTGGACGCCACTATTGGTCGATTCTTCCTAGGTGATCCCTCGACGGTCCGTCAGGGCCGCCGCCACGGATGAGACGGACGGGGGGATCAGGCCTTGTCGGAGGTCTGGGACTTCGCGGGCTCGTCGGCCTCGCCCTTGGTCAGCTCGACGCCCTCGGCGGGCCTGTCGGCCTCGACGGCATCGGCGTCGGTGTCGACGGCCTCGTCGGACTCCTCGACGTACTCGACCTCTTCGACCACGCGCATCACGGCCTGGGCCATGATCCGGACCTCGACGCCCTCGGCGATCTCCAGGAGGATGTCGCCCTCGTCGGTGTCCAGCACGGTGCCGTAGATCCCCGAGGACGTGACGACCCGCGCGCCCGGGTTCAGGGCGGACTGCATCTTCGTCTGCTCCTGCTGCCGCTTCTTCTGCGGGCGGATCAGGAAGAAGTAGAAGGCCACCGCGATGAGGGCCAGCCAGATGAACATGGACAGCGGGTTGCCCTGCTCAGACGCTGCGAGAATCGACATGTCGTCCTGTTTTCCGATCTAGGTGATAGGGGCCGGTCGCCGGGATGTCCGATGATCCGTTTCCGGGGTGGTCCCGGAGTCTAGACATCCAGGCGCAGCACCGGCAAAGACGTGACGACCCAGCCCGTCGCGAAGTTCCCGGTCCCCGCCGGTCAGGCTAGTCGCCTTCTTCCCCCACGTCGAACAAGGCTGGCGCGGAAGGGCCGGGTACCGGTGGCGGCGTGAGCCCCAGATGGGTCCAGGCCGCCGGAGTCGCCACCCGTCCGCGTGGCGTCCGGGCGAGCAGCCCCTGACGAACGAGGAAAGGTTCGGCGACGACTTCGACCGTCTCCGGCTCCTCCCCCACGCTCACCGCCAGGGTGGACAGCCCGACGGGGCCGCCTCCGAACTTGGTGAGCAGGGCCCGCAGGACGGCCCGGTCGAGCCGGTCGAGGCCCTGGGCGTCCACCTCGTAGAGGTCGAGGGCGGCGTGGGCGAGATCGCGGGTGACGAAGCCGTCGGCGCGGACCTCGGCGTAGTCGCGGACGCGGCGCAGCAGGCGGTTGGCGATGCGGGGGGTGCCGCGGGAGCGGAAGGCGACCTCGGCGGCGGCCTCGTCGTCGATCCGGACGCCCAGCAGGCCCGCGGACCGCCCGACGATCACTTCGAGCTCGGCCGGGTCGTAGAAGTCCATGTGGGCGACGAATCCGAAGCGGTCGCGCAGCGGGCCGGGCAGCATGCCGGCCCGGGTGGTGGCGCCCACGAGGGTGAAGGGGGCGATGTCCAGGGGGATGGCGGTGGCCCCCGGCCCCTTGCCGACGACGACGTCGACGCGGAAGTCCTCCATCGCGAGGTACAGCATCTCCTCGGCGGGGCGGGCCATCCGGTGGATCTCGTCGAGGAACAGGACCTCGCCCTCGGAGAGGGTGGACAGGATCGCCGCGAGGTCGCCCGCCCGCTCGATCGCGGGGCCCGAGGTGATCCGCAGGGGGCTGCCCAGCTCGGCGGCGATGATCATGGCCAGGGTGGTCTTGCCGAGGCCGGGTCCGCCGGACAGCAGCACGTGGTCGGGGGTCCGGCCGCGCCGCAGGGCGCTGTGCAGGACCAGGGAGAGCTGCTCGCGGACGCGCTGCTGGCCGATGAAGTCGTCGAGCTTCTTGGGGCGCAGCGCGGCGTCGATGGCGCGGTCCTCGACGGTCTGCTCGCCGCCGACGAGGCGCTCGTCGCCGTTCACGGGCGGCTCAGCTTGCGCAGGGCCGCCTTGAGCAGCTCGGGAATCGGCGGGACCTGCTCGCCGTCGAGTTCGGCGGCGACGGCCTCGACCGCGGCCTCGGCGTCGCGCGGGCCCCAGCCGAGGCTCTGCAGGCCTGCCGCAACCTGGTCGCGCCACGGCTGGACGCGCTGGGCCGGGACGGGGAGGCCCGCGGCGCCGCCGACGGGGGCGCCGAGCTTGTCCTTCAGCTCCAGGATGATCTTCTGGGCGCCCTTGGGGCCGATGCCGCTCACCCGGGTGAGGGCGCGGGCGTCCCCGGTGGCGACGGCGCGGCGGATCTCGTCGGGGCTGAGCGTGCCGACCATGGCCAGGGCGACCTTGGGGCCGACGCCGCTGGCGGTCTGGACGAGTTCGAAGACCCGCTTCTCGTCGTCGGTGGCGAAGCCGTAGAGGGTGAGGGAGTCCTCGCGGACGATGAGGGCCGCGGCCAGGCGGGCCTCCTCGCCGGGCACCAGGGCCGCGGCCGTCGCCGGGGCGCACAGCAGCGCCAGCCCGATGCCGCCGACCTCCACCACGGCGCCGTCGGGGCCGGTGGAGTCCACCCGCCCGCGCACGTATGCGATCACCGTCTGCCTCCCCGCGCGTTTCCTGTGGCCCGTGCCCTCGCCGCCTGGTGGGCCGCGGCCAGCCTCGCCTGTGCTCCCCCGCGCCACACGTGGCAGATCGCCAGGGCGAGCGCGTCGGCGGCGTCGGCGGGCTTGGGGGCGGTGGTCAGGCGCAGCAGCCGGGTGACCATGAGGGTCACCTGGGCCTTGTCCGCGCGCCCGCTGCCGGTGATCGCCGCCTTGGCCTCGCTGGGCGTGTGCAGCCCGACGGGCAGGCCGCGCCGCGCCGCGCACAGCATCGCCACCCCGGCCGCCTGGGCGGTGCCGATCACGGTCGAGACGTTGTGCTGGGCGAAGACCCGCTCGACGGCGACGGCCTCAGGCCGGAACTCCTCCAGCACCTGCTCGATCCCCTGCTCGACCCGCAGCAGCCGCTCGGCCTGGGGCAGGTCGGCGTCGGTGCGGACCACGCCCACGTGCACCAGGGTGAGCGGAGCGCCGGGCGTCCCTTCGACGACCCCGACTCCGCACCGGGTCAGGCCCGGGTCCACCCCGAGTACGCGCACCGCTGGAACCTCCGCGCTCACCTGCGAACACCAGTTCGGGCGAACCGGCCCGGCCAACATATCGCGGATGTTCCTCGGAGCGCCGCCAGGCGCGGCGCCTGCGTGATCGGGCGCCCCTGGGCCGCCCGGAGGCCCCCGGGGCCGGAGGGCGGTCCAGGGATCTCAAGCGCCCGATCACCGCCGCGCCGGAGGCGCGGCCGAACTACTCGTCCTCTTCCAGCTCGGCCATGACAGCGTCGGGGACGTCCATGTTGGCCCAGACGTTCTGGACGTCGTCGCTGTCCTCAAGGGCATCGAGGAGCTTGAAGACCTTGCGGGCACCGTCGGCGTCGAGGGGGACCTGCATCGTCGGCAGGAAGCTGGACTCGGCCGACTCGTAGTCGATGCCGGCCTCCTGGATGGCCTTGCGGACGCCGAGCAGGTCGCCCGCCTCAGAGACGACCTCGTAGTTCTCGCCGAGGTCGTTGATCTCCTCGGCGCCGGCGTCGAGGGCGGCCATCATGACGTCGTCCTCGGTGGTCCCGCTCTTGGGGACGACCACGACGCCCTTGCGGTGGAACATGTACGACACCGAGCCGGGGTCGGCCAGGGAGCCGCCGTTGCGGGTCAGCGCGACCCGGACCTCGGAGGCCGCGCGGTTGCGGTTGTCGGTGAGGCACTCGATGAGGACCGCGACGCCGCCGGGCGCGTAGCCCTCGTACATGATCGTCTGCCAGTCGGCGCCGCCGGCCTCGAGGCCGCCGCCGCGCTTGCGGGCGCGCTCGATGTTGTCGTTCGGCACCGAGTTCTTCTTGGCCTTGTAGATGGCGTCGAAGAGGGTCGGGTTGGAGTCGGCGTCGGGGCCGCCGGTGCGGGCCGCGACCTCGATGTTCTTGATGAGCTTCGCGAAGAGCTTGCCCCGCTTGGAGTCCAGGGCGGCCTTCTTGTGCTTGGTCGTCGCCCATTTGGAGTGGCCGGACATGCTCTTACTCCTCGTTCTTCGACTGAAGCACCAGCTCGGTGAAGTAGCGGTGCACGATGGGGTCCCGGGCGAGCTCGGGGTGGTAGGCGGTGGCCATCAGACTGCCCTGCCGAACCGCGACGATCCTATGGTCTGGACCCTCCTGCCGCGATTCCGAGCCTTCTTGGGCCTCCTGTTGAGCCTCCTGACGGGATCCCGCGGGGATCTCGACCCTGCCGAGCACCTCCACGCCGGCCCCGACGGACTCCACCCAGGGCGCCCGGATGAACACCGCGTCCAGGGGGCTGCCGTCGAACTCGATCGTAGACTCGTAGGAGTCGACCTGGCGACCGAAGGCGTTGCGGCGCACCGTCATGTCGATGCCGCCGATCGTCTCCTGGCCCGCTGCGCCGTCGACGATGCGGTCGGCGAGCATGATCATTCCCGCGCAGGAGCCGTAGGCGGGCAGGCCCGCCTCGATCCGCTTGCGCAGCGGTTCCAGCAGGTCGAACGCGCGCATGAGCTTCCACATCGCGGTGGACTCGCCGCCGGGGATGACGAGGCCGTCGACGCGCTCCAGCTCCTCGGCGCGGCGGACGCCAACCGCGGTCGCGCCGCACAGCTCCAGGGCTCGGGCGTGCTCGCGGACGTCGCCTTGGAGGGCGAGCACACCGATGACAACAGACAAAACCGGACCTTTCAGGGAGGACTTCAGTGTAGAACGCGCGGACCGGCCGGTGATCTTCCCGCGTTCAGGAAAGCGGCCTCAGGCGAGGCGGAAACGGCGCAGCGGCAGTTCCAGCGGCAGGAAGCCGTCGGCGTCGCGCCCGGCCAGCTCCCTGCCGAACAGACAGGCGCGGGCCAGCTCCAGGCCGAAGTCCTCGGGTGCGAACGGCAGCGGCACGTCGGGGGCGCCGCCGTCGATGGCCTTCCAGAAGGGGGCTTCGGCGTCCAGCCGCGCGCCCTGGTCGACCACCACTCCGTCGTCGGCGGTGACGTAGATGTCGCGGACGAGCGCGCCGCCGGTGTACCAGCGGAACCAGCAGGCCCGGACCCGCTCGTGCAGGACCAGGACGCCGCAGTCGGCGCCGGGCAGCTCGGTGGCGATGGTGTCGGCGACGCGCCGGGCGTCGTCGTCGAGCTGGAACAGGCGGCGGTCGCAGACCGCGAGGCCGCCCGGGTAGGCGCCGATGAACACCTCGTCCTCATACGGCCACAGCGCGAAGTCCAGGACCGTCTCGCCGGTCGCCTCGACCGAGGCCGCCGGGTAGAGCCGCCGAGCCAGGTCGAACGCCGCGCCCGCGTCGGGCTCCAGGCCCGGACGGAACACCCTGCCGGGATCGCCCCCGCTGCTCGCGCACGCCAGTGCCACCGACCAACCCACGCCAGCGCCCCCCTCCCGGAACCCCGCCGACCCGGGGCCGACCGAGAGTCAAGGCTAACGCGTTTCTGGCTCTGTTTTCCGCCCGCCCTCCGGCCCTGGGGGGCCTACGGGCGGGCTGTGATCGGGCTCTTGCGAGCCTGGGGCTGCCCCAGGGAGCCCGATCACGTGGCGCCCCGCGCCTGGCGGCGCTCCGTGGAAGGGCCGCCGAGCGCTGGGCGCCGTCGGTGCTTCGTGGGAGGGCGGCGCCGGCTGGGCCTGCGGGTGCGCGGGTGCTACCAGCCGCGGCCGGCGAACTTGTCGGCCTCGTTCATGGTGCCGACGTTGATGCCGACCATGGCCTCGCCCAGGCCGCGGGAGACCTTGGCGATGACGTCCGGGTCGTCGTAGAACGTGGTGGCCTTGACGATCGCCTCGGCGCGCTTGACGGGGTCGCCGGACTTGAAGATGCCGGAGCCGACGAAGACGCCCTCGGCGCCGAGCTGCATCATCATGGCCGCGTCGGCCGGGGTGGCGATGCCGCCCGCGGTGAACAGCACGACGGGCAGCTTGCCGTTCTTGGCGACCTCCTTGACCAGCTCGTACGGGGCCTGGAGCTCCTTGGCCGCGACGTACAGCTCGTCCTCGGGCAGTGAGGACAGGCGGCGGATCTGGTCGCGCAGCTCGCGCATGTGGGTGGTGGCGTTGGAGACGTCTCCGGTGCCGGCCTCGCCCTTGGAGCGGATCATCGCCGCGCCCTCGGTGATGCGCCGCAGCGCCTCGCCGAGGTTGGTGGCGCCGCACACGAAGGGGACGGTGAACGCCCACTTGTCGATGTGGTTGGTGTAGTCGGCGGGGGTGAGGACCTCGGACTCGTCGATGTAGTCGACACCGAGCGCCTGGAGGACCTGGGCCTCGACGAAGTGGCCGATACGGGCCTTGGCCATGACCGGGATGGACACGGCGCTGATGATGCCGTCGATCATGTCGGGGTCGCTCATGCGCGACACGCCGCCTTCGGCGCGGATGTCGGCGGGGACGCGCTCCAGGGCCATGACCGCGACCGCCCCGGCGTCCTCGGCGATCTTGGCCTGGTCCGGCGTGACCACATCCATGATCACACCGCCCTTGAGCATCTCCGCCATGCCGCGCTTGACGCGGGCGGTACCGACGGCGGTGTTCTCCGCGGGAACAGTAGTCACGGGATGTCTTCCTCACAGACGACGACAAAACAGTCGTCTTCCATGATATTGCCTGATCACGGACGTCCCGGACTCGGCATGGTGTCAGCGTCCGGGGCCCGTGCTTTACGGCATGACAGGCTTGCCGTCGTTGACCAGGACGACCCAGACCTGGCCGCGGGCGAAGGTCATCGGCTCGCCCGCCGCCGTGGTGAAGGTGGTGCCCTTGCGGTCGGAGGGGCGCGACCAGGTGCAGTCGTAGGCCTTGCCGTCGCGCAGGACGAGCGCCCTGCCCTTGCCGGTCACGCGCAGGTAGGGCGTGTAGGAGCCCAGGAAGTCGTGGAACCTCGACCGCTTGGTCTTCACGTACTGCACGACGACCGTCCGCCCGCCCTGCACGCCGCCCTCGGCCGCGGTGTTCGGCACGCCGTCCCGGTAGGTGAGCCAGCGCTTCTTGTCCGGCGACCACCGGAACGTCAGGGTGGTGGCGGGCCAGCGCGCGGTGAACTGCTTGATCTTGCGCCCGCCCTCGGGAGCGGGGCCGAAGCGGAAGCCGATGTCCTTGGCGCGGCCCGTCTTGGGCGCCCTGCGCAGCAGCGCCCTGACGTCGGCGTAGAGGTTGTAGGGCGCCGAGCGGGCCGAGGACCGGAGGTAGCCGCCGCCTCCCCTGTCCTCGGAGACGTCGTACAGGGACGCCTTGCGGATCTGGGGCAGCATCGGGGTCTGCACGCCGGAGAAGGCGAGGGCGGGCCTGGTGAACTGGCCGAGCAGGTGCAGGTCGGAGATGCGCGCGCTGCGGACGGGCCCGACGCGCTCGGGGTACTTCGAGCAGAAGACCGCCATGATCCGGGTCACCCCGCCCTCGACCTGCTCGACGTAGACGATGTCGGCCGACCGCAGCCCCTCCTGGGGCAGCGCTGCGGGGGTGTTGTCGATCTTGACCGCGATGACGCGGTTGCGCAGCCCTCTGCTCCCGCCCGTGAACGGGTGGTACCCCAGGCCGGTCGGCGTGGGCGTCGGAGTCGGCGTCGGCGTGGCGCTCGGGACCCCTCCGGAGGCCGGGCCGCGCCCGGGATCCTTGCTGCACGCGGCGGCGGCCACCCCGAGCAGCGAGAACGCGAAACCCCTCCGGGAGAATCCACGCAATGGCCTCTCCTTCACCCCGACGACAGCCGGGCCCGAACATACCCGAGCTACCCCAGTGCGGGAGGAGTGTCGTCTATCTCAAAGAATTCCGGCATGGGCGCGTGGCCGGCCAGCGGCACGACGCGGGCGAGGATCCGGCGGCGCGCGATCCGCGTCGCCGACACCGCGTCGTTGTAGAAGCGCCGGGCGAAGGACGCCTTCTGCGCGGCGGCGTCCAGTTCCTCCAGCAGGGGGCCCGCGCCCTTGGCGGTGAGCGAGTCGTGGAAGCCTGGCTGGTCGACCACCGCGCGCAGCGCCCGGGACAGGTCGCTCTCGGCGAACTCGCGCCCTTCGGCGTCGGCGGTGCGTGCGGCGTGCGCGGCGGTCGCCAGGACGAGGCTGGTGGCCGGGTCGAGGAGCTGCGAGGTGGCCAGTTCCAGGGCGACGGCGGCGCGGCGCACGAGGGCGCCGTCCAGCGCGGCGCGGGCGAGGTCCACGCGGGCGTGCAGGCGGTCGAGGCGGCCCGCCCGCCAGGACACGTAGGTGGACAGCAGGAACAGGGCGACGAGCCACAGCAGGACCGTGAGGAAGCCGTCCATCAGGAGGCCGTCTCCACCACGCCGGGCGCGTCGACCACGACGGTCTCGTAGACGCGCAGGACGTCGCGGGCCACCGTGGACCAGTCGTAGGCGCGCACGGCCGAGGCCGCCTCCTTGGAGAGCGCGTCGCGCCTGTCCGGATCGTCCAGGAGGCGGGCCGCCTCCTCGGCGAGCGCGGCGGGGTCGCCGGTGCGGAACAGCACCCCGGCCCTGCCGCCGTCCAGGACGTGGCGGAACGCCTCGATGTCGCTGGCGAGGATGGGCGCGCCCGCCGACATCGCCTCGGTGAGCACGATGCCGAAGCTCTCGCCGCCGAGGTTGGGCGCGACGAACGCGTCGACGGAGTGGTAGGCGCGGATCTTGTCCTCCTCGCTGACCAGGCCGAGCAGCACGACCCTGTCGCGGAGTTCCGGGCTGACCTTGGCGAGGATCTCGTCCTCGTCGCCCGGACCTGCCACGAGCAGGCGCAGCCCCGGACGTTCGCGGCCGAGCGTCTCGAACGCGCGCAGCAGCACCTGGAGGCCCTTGCGCGGCTCGTCGAGCCGGCCGAGGAAGCCGAGCGCCTGGGCGGCCTCGGCGCCCTCGGAGCCGGTGCGGCCCGCCCAGCCTTCGAGCGGCTCGGCCCGGGCGTAGCGGCTCGCGGCGATCCCGTTGGGGATCAGCACGGCGTCGCCGCCGAGATGCTCCACGAGGGTCGTGCGGGCCGCCTCGGAGACCGCGATCCTGCCGGTGATCTTCTCCAGCGCCGACTGGAGGATGGGCGCGGTGACGCTGACGGCCCGGGACTTCTCGTACGAGGCGTGGAAGGTCGCGACGAGCGGGCCGTCGGCGACCCAGCAGGCCAGCAGGCCGAGGCTGGGCGCGGCCGGCTCGTGGATGTGCAGGACGTCGAAGCGCCCCTCGCGGATCCAGCGGCGCACCCGGGCGGCCGACAGGAACCCGAACGACAGCCGGGCGACCGACCCGTTGTAGGGCACCGGGATCGCGCGGCCCGCCGACACGACGAACTCCGGCAGCACCGCGTCCTCGTCGGCCGGGGCGATCACCGAGACCTCGTGGCCGAGGTCGATCAGCGCCTCGGCGAGGTCGCGGATGTGCTGCTGGACGCCGCCGGGGACGTTCCAGGTGTAGGGGCAGACGATGCCGATCCTCAAGAGAGGTCCTCCACCCAGATCTTCTGCATCATGTGCCAGTCGGAGGGGTGGGCGGCGATGCCCTCGGCGAACGCGTCGGCCAGGGCCTGGGTCATCGCCCGCGTCTTCTCCTTGCGAGTGCCCTCCAGCGGCTGGGGCACCTCGTCGTGGACGCGCGCGCCCCAGTCGTCGCCCTCGAACCACAGGGTGACGGGCAGGAGGGCCGCGCCCGTCTGGAGCGCGAGGGCGGCCGGGCCGCCCGGCATCCGGGCGGTCTTCCCGAAGAACTCGACCTCGACGCCCGTCTCGGACAGGTCCCGGTCGGCGACCAGGCAGATGACCTTGGGCTCGCGCAGCCGCCGCGCCATGACCCCGAACGCCGACGCGCCGCCGGTGAGCGGCAGGACCTCGAAGCCGAGGGACTCGCGGTAGGCGAGGAACCGCTTGTACAGCGACTCGGGCTTGAGCCGCTCGGCGACGGTCGTGATCGGGTAGCCCTGGGTGCCGACCCAGGCTCCGGCATGGTCGTAGTTGCCCATGTGCGGGAGGGCGACGACGACGCCGCGGCCCTCGGCCATAGCGTCGTAGATCTGCTGGTCGCCGGTGACGTGCATCCCCGAGTGGATGCGCTCGCGGCTGATCACGGGCAGCCGGAAGCTCTCCATCCAGTAGCGCATGTAGGAGCGCATCGCGGTCCGGCTCAGCTCCCGGACGGCCGGGGAGTCCGCGGGCCGGCCCAGCACCCGGGCGAGGTTCTTCTCCAGCTGCCGGACCCCCGGCCCGTGGCCCCGCCAGGTGCGGTCGGCGATCGCGGTGAACATGCGGCGGGCCAGCGGCTCGGGCATCCGCTTCACCGCAGCCCAGCCGACGGCGTAGGCGGCGTCGGCCGCCGCGTCCTTGATCTGGATCACCCGCCCACCCTCTCGGGGGCCTGGCGCGTCTGCGCGTACACGGTGTGGAAGCGCTGCACGACGGTGATCGTGCCGAGCACGGCGAGGACGATGAGGGCGACGTGCAGGGCGTACGGCACGCCCAGCCCGAACAGGCCCGCGCCGACGAGGCTGATGATCAGCCGCTCGGACCGCTCGGCGATGCCGACGTCGCAGGTGAGGCCGAGCCCTTCGGCGCGCGCCTTGGCATAGGAGATGACGACGCCCGAGACCAGGCAGTACAGCGCCAGCCAGGCCAGCAGGTCGTTGTTCCCCGAGCCGGTGAACCACAGGATGAGGCCGGAGAAGATCGCGGCGTCGGCCACCCGGTCCATCGTGGAGTCCAGGAAGGCTCCCCATGGGCCGGTCTTGCCGGTGATCCGCGCCACGGCGCCGTCGAACATGTCGAACAGGACGAACGCGGTGATGACCAACGTGCCCCAGAACAGCTCGCCGCGGGGATAGAAGCCCAGGGCGCCGGCCACCGCGCCGACCGTGCCCACCACCGTGATCACGTTCGGGGTGACGCCCGTTCTGGCGAGTGTCGTGCCCACCGGCGTGACCACCTTGGCCAGCGCGGGGCGCAAGCGGTTGAGCATCGTCGTCCAAACCATCGACATCAGGAGTTCCGCCATCGTAGTCCCCGAGGTGGGGACATGCGGCGGGCCCGCCCGGCGGGCGGCTGCCGACCTCGCGGAGCCGACCCCCCCTTGCCGTTCGGGCATGCGCGGAGGAGGGTGGAAGGACAAGGGTGTGCACTCACCCTCGGGGCGCGTCCACACCCTCCCCTCGACGTGGAGGAGAGCGCGCATGTCCGAGAAGAGCGGATCTTCGAAGAACGGATCTCCGGGAGACGCCGACGGCAGGGCGCCGGAGGCCGACCGGCCCGCGGGGATCAGGAACGTGGTGCTGGTCGGCCGCTCCGGAGCCGGCAAGACGACCCTCGCCGAGGCGCTGCTCGCGGCGTCCGGCGCGATCCCCCGGGCGGGCCGGGTGGAGGACGGCACGACCGTCGCCGACCAGTCCCTGTCCGCGGACGCCGCCGACGCCCGCCAGCGCAGGACCGTCAACCTCTCCCTCGCGCCGTTCTCCTGCGACGGCGTCAAGGTCAACCTCCTCGACGCGCCCGGCTATCCCGACTTCCTCGGCGACCTGCGGGCGGGGCTGCGCGCCGCCGACGCGGCGCTGTTCGCCGTGTCCGCCGTGGACGGGGTGGACGGGCAGACCCGCGCCCTGTGGGAGGAGTGCGCCGCCGCCGGCCTCCCCCGGGCCGTCGTGATCACCAAGACCGACCAGATGCGCGGCGACTACGCGGCGACCGTCGCGGCCTGCCAGGAGGCCTTCGGGCCCGGCGTCGTGCCCCTGTACGTGCCGGACGGGCAGGCCGTCATCGGGCTCATCAGCGCGCGCAGGTACGACTACTCGTCGGGCGAGCGCAGGCAGGACGGCCAAGGGCTGCCCCCGGAGTACGCGCCGCTGCGGGAGACGCTGATCGAGGCGGTCATCCAGGAGAGCGAGGACGAGAGCCTGATGGACCGGTACCTCGCCGGGGAGGACCCGCCCGCCGACGAGCTCATCGCCGACCTGGAGCGGGCCGTCGCGCGCGGCGGGCTGTTCCCCGTGCTGGCCACCGCCGTGCCGCACGGCGACCGGCCCGGACCCGTCACCGGCATGGCCGAGGTCCTCGAGGTGATCACCCGCGGGCTGCCCTCGCCGCTGGAGCACGAGCCCCCTTCGGTGACCCGCGAGGACGGCAGGGCGGTGGACGCCCTGGCCTGCGACCCCGCGGGACCCCTCGCGGCCGAAGTGATCAAAACCGTCGCCGACCCCTATGTCGGGCGGGTCTCGCTCGTCCGGGTGTTCTCCGGCACCCTCCGGCCCGACGAGACCGTGCACATCGCAGGGCAGAACGGGAGCCTCCACGTCTCCGAGGAGCGCGTCGGAGCGCTCACCTCACCGCTCGGGCGGCGGCAGCGGAGCGTCGCGCAGTGCGTCGCCGGGGACATCTGCGCCGTCGCCCGGCTCGGGCACGCCGAGACCGGCGACACCCTCTCCGCGCCCGCCCGGCCCCTGCTCGTGGAGCCCTGGCAGATGCCCGACCCGCTGCTGCCCGTCGCCATCAGGCCGCGTTCCAAGGCCGACGACGACAAGCTCGCCCAGGCGCTCGGCCGCCTCGTCGCCGAGGACCCGACCGTCCGGCTGCACAACGACGCCGAGACCGGCCAGCTCGTCCTGTGGTGCCTCGGGGAGGCGCACGGCGAGGTCCTGCTGGAGAGACTGCGCGGGAGGTTCGGCGTCGAGGTCGCCCGGGACGCGCTCGTCGTGCCGCTCCGCGAGACGTTCGGGGCGCCCGCCGAAGGGCTCGGGCGGCACGTGAAGCAGAGCGGCGGGCACGGGCAGTACGGGATCTGCCGGATCACCGTCGAGCCGCTGCCGCCCGGCTCCGGCATCGAGTTCGTCGACCGGATCGTCGGCGGGGTCGTGCCGCGCCAGTTCATCCCGTCGGTCGAGAAGGGCGTGCGGGCGCAGGCGGCGAAGGGCGTCACCGCGTCCGGGCACCCGCTCGTCGACGTCCGGGTGACCCTCCACGACGGCAAGGCCCACCCCGTCGACTCCAGCGACGCCGCCTTCCAGACGGCCGGCGCCCTCGCCCTGCGCGACGCCGCGGCCAAGGCGCCCATCTCCCTGCTGGAACCCGTCGACGAGGTCGAGGTCCTCATCTCCGACGAGCACGTCGGATCCGTGATGTCCGACCTCTCCGCCCGGCGCGGCAGGGTCCTCGGCTCCGAGCCCGTCCCCGGCGGCCGCACCCTCATCCACGCCGAGGTCCCGGCCCAGGAACTCACCCGCTACCCGACCGACCTCCGCTCCCTCTCCCACGGCACCGCCACGTTCCACCGCGCCTACCACCGCCACGAGCTGATGCCCGCGCCTTCGCCCTCTCGATCTTGAACGCGTTCAACGCGGCGCGTACGCTCGGGGGCATGCGCGAGAGGAACGTCCTGCTGTTCGACGGCGACTGCGGCTTCTGCACCACGTGCGTCGCCTTCATCGAGCGCCGGATCAGACCCGACGCCGAGATCCTGCCCCACCAATGGCAGGACCTGGCCTCCTACGGCACCACCGCCGACCGCGCCGCCGACGAGATCCTCTGGATCACCCCGTCCGGCGAGATCCTCGGCGGCGCGAGGGCCGTGGCCGCGATGCTCCGCTCGTCCCCTGCCCCCTGGCGCCCCCTGGGCCGCCTGTTGACCCTCCCGCCCCTGACCTGGGCCGCCCACGCCGCCTACCGCATCACCGCCCGAAACCGCCACCGCCTGCCCGGCGGCACCCCCGCCTGCGCCCTCCCCCCGAGAAAGGCGCCCTGACCCGGGGATCAGGCGGGCCAGGCCTCCGCGAGCACCTTGCGGGTGTCGCGCAGGAGCTGGGGCATGACCTTGGTGTGGGCCACCACGGGCATGAAGTTGGTGTCGCCGCCCCAGCGGGGGACGATGTGCTGGTGCAGGTGGGCTTCGATGCCTGCGCCGCCGGCGAGGCCGAGGTTCATGCCGATGTTGGCGCCCTGGGCGCCGGTGCCGCGACGCACGGCGACGAGGCCGGCCTGGGTGAACCTGGCGAGTTCGAGTGCCTCGGTGTCGTCGAGTTCGGTGTAGTCGGCGACGTGGCGGTAGGGGCAGACGAGGAGGTGGCCGGAGGTGTACGGGTAGAGGTTGAGGACCGCGTACACGTGTTCGCCGCGGCGGACGACGAGGCCGTCCTCGTCGGGGCCCTTGGGGATCTCGCAGAAGGGGCAGCCGTCGGATTCGCCTGGTCCGGTGGGCTTGTTCTCGCCCTTGATGTAGGCCATGCGGTGCGGGGTCCACAGCCGCTGGAAGCCGTCGGGCGTGCCGACGCCTAGCTGTTCCTCCATGTCAGCCGGGTCGTGTCCCACCGTGTCCCCTTTCCTAGGCCTGCCCAGAATAGGCGGACCGTCCCCGCGGGGCGAAACCGGACCGGTCGCTGACCTTTTAGCACCAAATCATCACGAATACGGTTATTCATGGGTGCTTCTCAAGCTTTCTCCGCCATGATGGCCACGCGACCAGGCCACGCAGGTGAGGAGTCCGCGATGACCGATCTCGACCGCCCCTACGGCGGGGAACACCGCGCCGAGGCCAGGCCGCCGATGCCCTACTTCCCCGCCCCGTCGGCCGCGCCGCCCGCCCCTCCCGCGCAGCAGGCCGCCCCCGCGCAGCAGGCGGCCCCGCAGCCGGGCCACGCCACCGGGGCGATGCCCGCGATGTCCACCGGAACCGTCCTGCCGCCCGGCCAGGCCCCCGCGGAGTTCGCCGCGACGGGACGCCGCCGCGTCGCCGACCCGTTCGCGCCCGAGGCGTACTCCCAGGAGTCCTACGCCCAGGAGTCCTACGCCCAGGAGACGTACCCGAAGGAGTCCTACGCGCAGGAGTCCTACGCCCAGGCGGGCTACGCGGCCGAGGCCGCGCCCGCCGACGTCTACAAGGCCCCCGAGGTCTACGCGCCCGAGCCCGTCGCGCCCGCCCCGCCGCCTCCCCCTGCCGAGGAGCCGCACCGCTCCGTCGGCGTGCAGGGCCAGATAAAGATCGAGGACGAGGTCGTCGAGAAGATCGCCGCGCTGGCCGCGCTGGAGGTCACCGGGGTCGCCGCGCTCGGCGGCCAGGGCCGCACCTCCGAGGCGATGGAGGCGGTCCGCCAGCGCATCGGCATGAGCGACCGCGGCGAGCCGCGGGTCCGCGCCCGCGTCCTGGACAACGAGATCTCCGTCGACATCGCCCTCATCGTCGAGTACGGCAGCGTCGTCATGGAGGTCGCCAAGGTCGTCAAGAACAACGTGGCCCGCATCGTCGGCCTCATGCTGGGCATGCGCGTCGCCTCGGTGAACGTCACCGTGGAGGACGTCCGCATGCCCGACGAGCAGCCCCTGTCCTGACCCTCAGCGGCGCTGGAGTTCGCAGTCCCGCGATCCGTCGACGGTGGTGACGGTGAGGCCGACCTTCTTGACGGCCTGGGCGGAGGCGTCGGGGAAGGTGAAGACGTGGGGGGTGGGGTCCCCGGCGGTGGTGTAGCTCTGCATGCTGGGCTCGCCGTTGGTGGGGACGACGACGGCGCGGACGGCGCCGACGCCGGGGAAGACGACGGTGACCTCGACGTCGTCTCCGGAGCGCTTGTAGAACGCCTTCCGGGTGCCGCAGGGGCCGTCGCCGTTCTGCCCGGCGTTCTTGCCGGAGTTCGCGCCGGAGGTCCCGCTCCCCTGGGTCTGGCCGCTCCCGCCGAGGTCGGGGAAGTAGTCGCTCGCCGCGACCTCCGGCGACTCCCCTGCCGCGGGCGCGCTCGGCGCCGCGCCGACCTGCGTCTCTTCGCCTTCGGACAGCATCGGCCACGCGAGGACGGCGGCCGCCACCAGGACGAGCAAGGCGGCGAAGACGTAACCGGACCGGCGGAGGACCCGGTCGACCAGGGGGGTCTCCGGCATGTGCGCTCCCATGGGCATTACCGAGGGGTAGGGAAGGAGAACCGAGGCTATCGCACCGGGACGCCCAGGACCCGGGTCGCCATGAGCGCGATCCGGGACGCGGCGTCCTCGTGCGTGCCCTCGGGGGTGACCAGGTAGCTGACGGTCACCCGGAACACCATGTCGATGGCGAGCCGGACCGAGAGCGGGTCGAGGTCGGGCCGGTGGCGGGCGACGAGCGTGCCCACCGCGACGATCGCCTGCGGCAGCGGCGGCACCTCGCGGTTGCGCACGACCTCGGCGAGCTCGCCCATGACGAGGCCGGTGCGGGCGCTGGTCAGCACCGCCTTCAGCACGGGGTTGGCCGACGCCGACCGGAACGTGTACAGCACGGCCTCCTCGACCGCGAGCCCCACGTCGTCGCGCCGGTCGAGGAGCTGCTCGGTGAGGCCGTCGAGGTGGCGTTCGAACTCGCGCATCACCAGCGCCTCGCCGAGCGCCTCCTTCGAGCCGAACTCGTTGTAGGCGCTCTGGCGGCTCACCCCCGCCTCGACCGCCACGTGTGAGACGCGCAGCCGCTGCCACCCGCTCTTCAGGATCAGGCGGCCTGCGGCGTCGAGCAGCTTCTCCCGCGCGGGCGTCCGCGGCGTCGTGGTCCCCGTCACACGCCGAATCCTACTGACACCCGGCAATCCCGGACGATCTTCGAACGACTCGATCCGGTCAAACCACAGGATTCCAGGGAGCGCCGAAGGCGCGGCCCCGCACGTGATCGGGCGCCCCTGGGCTGCCCCGTAGGCCCCCCAGGGCCGGAGGGGCAGCCCAGGGCGCGAAAGCGCCCGATCACAGCCTTGCCGCAGGCCCCCAGGGCCGGAGGCAAGGCCAGCAAACACAGCGCGAAAGCGCCCGATCACCGCCTTACCGGAGGCCCCCAGGGCCGGAGGTAAGGCCAGCAAACACAGCGCGAAAGCGCCCGATCACCGCCCTACCGCAGGCCCCCAGGGCCGGAGGTAGGGCCGGCGAACACGGTCACCTCTCAGACCTGCACGCGGTCGGCGATGGCCTTGAGGATCTCGGCGACGGCCTGGTCGACGGGGACTCCGTTGTTCTGGTCGCCGGAGCGGTAGCGGAAGGAGACCGCGTCCTTGGCGACGTCGTCGTCGCCCGCCAGGAGCATGAAGGGGACCTTCTGCTTCTGGGCGTTGCGGATCTTCTTCTGCATCCGGTCGCTGGAGGAGTCGACCTCGACGCGGACGCCCAGGTCGCGGAGCTTGGCGGCGACCTGCTCCAGGTAGGGCACGTGCTCGTCGGCGATCGGGATGCCGATGACCTGGACGGGGGCCAGCCACGGCGGCATCGCGCCCGCGTAGTGCTCCAGCAGCACGCCGAAGAACCGCTCGATGGAGCCGAACAGGGCCCGGTGGATCATGACGGGGCGCTGGCGGGTGCCGTCGGCGGCCTGGTACTCCAGGTTGAACAGCTTCGGCAGCTGGAGGTCCATCTGGATGGTGGACATCTGCCAGGTGCGGCCGATCGCGTCGCGGGCCTGGACGGAGATCTTCGGGCCGTAGAACGCGGCGCCCTCGGGGTCCGGGACGAGCGCGAGGCCGGAGTTCTCGGCGGCGACCCGCAGCATCTCGGTCGCCTCCTCCCACTCCTCGTCGGAGCCGACGGACTTCTTCGGGTCGCGGGTCGACAGCTCCAGGTAGAAGTCGTCGAGGCCGTAGTCCCGCAGCAGGTCGAGCACGAACTTCAGGAGCGAGTGCAGCTCGTCCTGGGTCTGCTCCCTGCTGCAGTAGATGTGCGCGTCGTCCTGGGTGAGGCCGCGCACTCGGGTGAGGCCGTGCACCACGCCGGACTTCTCGTACCGGTAGACGGTGCCGAACTCGAACAGGCGCAGCGGCAGCTCCTTGTACGACCTGCCCCGGGCGTCGAAGATCAGGTTGTGCATGGGGCAGTTCATGGGCTTGAGGAAGTACTCGGCGCCCTCCAGCTCCATGGGCGGGAACATGCCGTCGCGGTACCAGCCGAGGTGCCCGGAGGTCTCGTACAGGGCGCCCTTGGTGATGTGCGGGGTGTTGACGAAGCTGTAGCCCGCCTGCTCGTGCCGGAGGCGGGAGTAGTTCTCCAGCTCGCGGCGGATGATGCCGCCCTTGGGGTGGAAAACCGGCAGGCCGGAGCCGATCATCGGCGGGAAGGAGAACAGGTCGAGCTCCGCGCCGAGCTTGCGGTGGTCGCGCTTCTCGGCCTCCTCCAGCCGCTTGAGGTAGGCGTCCTGCTCGTCGCGGGACTCCCAGGCGGTGCCGTAGATGCGCTGGAGCTGCGGGTTCTTCTCGCTGCCGCGCCAGTAGGCGCCGCCGGAGCGCATCAGCTTGAAGGCGGGGATGGTGCGGGTGGTCGGCAGGTGCGGGCCCCGGCAGAGGTCCTTCCAGCACAGGTCGCCGGTCTTGGCGTCGAGGTTGTCGTAGATGGTGAGCTCGGCGCCGCCGACCTCCACCGACTCCTCGTCGTCGACGCCGGCGCCGCCCTTGAGGCCGATGAGCTCGAGCTTGTAGGGCTCCCCGGCGAGCTCGGCGCGGGCGTCGTCGTCGGAGACGACCCGGCGGGCGAACTTCTGGCCCTGCTTGACGATCTCGCGCATGCGGCGCTCGATCTTCTTCAGGTCGTCGGGGGTGAAGGCCTCGGCCACGTCGAAGTCGTAGTAGAAGCCGTTCTCCACGGGAGGCCCGATGCCGAGCTTGGCCTCGGGGAAGATCTCCTGGACGGCCTGGGCCATGACGTGCGCGGTGGAGTGCCGCAGGATGTCGCGGCCGTCCTTGGAGTCGATCTCGACGCCCTCGACCTCGTCCCCGTCGGCGACGGCGTACTCCAGGTCGCGCAGGTCGCCGTTCACGCGGGCGGCGACGATCTTGGGGCCGCCGCGCCCGGCGTCGTCGAGCGCCTGGCCCGCCGTGGTGCCGGCGGCCACCGCTCGCTCGTCTCCGCCGAGGGTGACGCGCAGTTCGGACACGGGAACTCCTTGATCGCTCGAAATCTGTCAGGAACCGACTGAGGCCCCGGGAGTGGTCTCCCGGGGCCTCATGGTGTCTCGGAGGTCAGCGCGCGTGCTCCGAGTGCCGGGGGTGCCCCGGCGTCGTCGTCTCTAGCGCTGCTGCCATGCGCACAGTCTAGCGCTGTTCGGGCACGCCGCAGATCGCTTTTGCGCGCCGACGGGTCAGTGCAGCACCTCGGGGCGTGCGGGCGGGGCCTGCGCGCTGACGGTCCCGGCGACCGGCAGGCCCTCGGACCGCCAGGCGGTGATCCCGCCTTCGAGGTCGGTGGCGCGGGAGAGGCCGAGGTCCTGGAGGGCCGCGGCGGCGAGGCTTGAGGTGTAGCCCTCGGAGCAGAAGACGACGGCGCGGACGTCGTAGCCGGTCGCCTCGGCGATCCGGGCGTCGCTCTCGGGGTCGAGGCGCCACTCCAGGACGTTGCGCTCGATGACGAGGGCGCCGGGGATCTCGCCTTCGGCGGCGCGCTGCGCGGCCGGGCGGATGTCGATGAGCAGGGCCTCCCCCGCCGTGTGCTCGGCGTGCGCCTCCTCGGGCGACAGGCGGACGAGGCGGGCGCGGGCCTCGGCGAGGATCTCGTCGATGGAGCGTGCCCCTGCGGGGCGTGTTACTGCGGGGCGTGTTACTGCGGGGCGTGTTACTGCGGGGCGTGTTACTGCGGGGCGAATCACGGCCGACGTGGTCACCACTCGTCCGCCGACTCGGTCTTCAGCACGACGAGTTCGCCTTCGGGGCTCAGGTCGTAGCGGTTCATCGTGGACAGCGGCGGCGAGTACACGTGCACGCTCACGGCGGGCGCGGTGGAGACGTTGCGGACGTCGTGGACGTGGTGGGTGCCGAAGTGCCTGACCCGCCCTCCGGAGAGGACCTGCTCGGAGCGCGGGGTCGCCTCCTCCAGTTCGCCCAGGACGACCGAGAAGGCCCCGGCGGACCCGCCGTGGTCGTGGAAGCCGGTGCTCTGGCCGGGCAGCCAGCTGATGATCCAGACCTCGTAGTCGTCGTCGCCTTCGAGCCGCTCGTACCAGCGCCCCTGCGGGTCGAGCCGCACGCGGTGCAGCCACTCGTCGCTGGTCTCGGCGAAGAGGCGGGCGCGCTCGGCGAGCGTCGGAGCCCCGACCTCCGTGGTCGTCACTGTCATGGCGACCATCCTGGCCTGCATTTCCTATCGAGTCAATCGGAAAGCTCTGATTAACGGGAAACATGGTGCGCCTCAGGCGTCGCGAACGGGACGAACCTGCCCTGCGGGGCCCGAACCGTCCGCGCCCGGCCGGGCGGGCGCGGACGGAACGACCTCAGCGGGACGGGTCGAGGACCAGTTTTCCGGCGGTCTTGCGGGAGCGGAGGGCCTCGTGGGCGGCGCGGGCGTCGGACAGGGCGTACTCGCCGCCGTTGATGACCTTGAGGGTGCCCGCGGCGGCGAGGTCGAAGAGCTCCGTCATGGCGCGGCGCATGATGTCGCCCGGAAGGGTGAGGACGTGGGGCAGCCACATGCCTACGACCGCCGTGGAGTGGCGCAGGAGCGAGGGCGCGGAGATCGGCGAAGGCTGCTCGCGGGAGGCCATGCCGTAGAAGGCGAGCCGCCCGAAGGGGGCGAGGGCCGCGAGGGACTGGTCGGTCACCGTGCCGCCGGTCATCTCCAGGACGACGTCGACGCGCCGCCCCCCGTTCGCCTCGATGAGCGCCTTGCGCAGCTCGGGGGTGGCCGGGTCCAGGGCGACGTCCGCGCCGAGGCTCAACGCCAGCTCCCGCTTCTGCGCGCTGGACGCCGTCGCGATGACGCGCCCCGCCCCGAAGGCCTTGGCGAGCTGGACGGCCAGCGTGCCGACCCCGCCCGCCGCCGCGTGCACCACGACCGACTCCCCCGGCTCCAGGTGGACGCTCTTGCGCAGCATCACCCACGCCGTCGCGCCCTGGACGATGAGGCCGAGCGCCGTCATGTCGTCCACGCCGTCCGGGATGTCGTAGAGCGCCCCTTCGAGGGCGAGCGCCTTCTCGGCGTAGCCTCCGCCGTCGGCGGTGAGCCCGACGACGCGGCGGCCCCCGACCGTCCCGGCGATCTCCCCGCCCGGGACCATCGGCAGCTTCGAGGCGGCCAGGTAGGTGTTCTCCGCCTGGTGGGTGTCGGCGTAGTTGACGCCCGCCCGCGTCACGTCCACGAGGACCTGGCCGGGCCCCGCGACGGGCTCGGGAAGGTCGGCGAGGGTCAGGACCTCGGGTCCGCCGAACTCGGTGATCTGGATGGCGCGCATGTCAGCTCCTCGGTCCGGGGACGCCCCGGAAGCGGAAAGGTTCGATGTCGCGGCCCGGCACGACCGGCCAGGCCTGGCCGACGAGGTCGGAGTCCAGGATCTTCAGGAAGGCGTCGGCGACGGTCTCGACGTCCAGGATGGGGAAGGTGCCGAGGGCCTCGCGCAGCCCCTCCAGGATGGCGGTGTCGGCGAACGACGGGCACAGCGCGTTGACCCGGATGTGCTCGGGCTCGTAGGCGGGTCCGAGCGAGCGGAT
This sequence comes from Actinocorallia aurea, assembly GCF_054783995.1. Taxonomy (NCBI): domain Bacteria; kingdom Bacillati; phylum Actinomycetota; class Actinomycetes; order Streptosporangiales; family Thermomonosporaceae; genus Actinocorallia; species Actinocorallia aurea. The sequence continues at coordinate 270,779 of NZ_BAAGPQ010000027.1, read as the reverse complement.
GAGGCCGACGACCGCGGTCTTGTTCGCCGCGTACAGGGGGTCGACCGGCATCGGGGTGAGCCCGGCCATCGAGGCGGTGGCGATGATCTGGCCGCCGCCGCGCGCCCGCAGCGCGGGCAGGGCCGCGTTGACGCCGTAGACGACGCCGTCGAGGTTGATGGACATGGCGCGGCGGTAGCGTTCGACGTCGAAGAACTCGCCCATCCCCGAGCCGGTGGCGACGCCGGCGTTGAGGAAGGCGATGTCGAGTCCGCCGAAGCGCGCGACGGCAGCCTCGACCGCCTTGACGCTCTCGGTCGGCTCGCGCACGTCGCAGCGCACGAACAGGCCGCCGAGTTCGGCGGCGAGCTTCTCGCCCCCGGCGGCGTCGACGTCGGCGAGGACCACGTGCGCGCCGAGCCCGGCCAGCCGACGGGCCACCGCGGCGCCGATGCCGGCCGCGCCGCCGGTGATCCAGGCGACCTTCCCGTGGAGTTCCATGGGACCCCTCCTTCAAGTAACTGACGGGTCAGTTACGATACCGCCATGGACTTCGCGTTGAGTGAGCGGGCCGCGTCGTATCTGGCCCGGCTCGAAGATTTCATGACGAAGCACGTCTACCCGGCCGAACCGGTTTACGCCACCCAGCACGCCGAGCTGGTGGCCGCCGGAAGGCCGCACGAGGTGCCCCCGATCGTCGAGGAGCTGAAGGTCCTCGCCCGCGAGGCGGGCCTGTGGAACCTCTTCCTGCCCGACGTCTCGGGCCTCACCAACACCGAGTACGCCACGCTCGCCGAGGTCACCGGCCGCTCCCCGCACCTCGCCCCCGAGGCCACCAACTGCGCCGCTCCCGACACCGGCAACATGGAGGTGCTCCACCTGTTCGGCACGCCCGAGCAGAAGGAGCAGTGGCTGGAGCCCCTGCTGAACGGCGAGATCAGGTCCTGCTTCGGCATGACCGAGCCCGACGTCGCCAGCTCCGACGCCACCAACATCGCCACCTCCATCGTCCGCGACGGCGACCACTACGTGATCAACGGCCGCAAGTGGTGGACCACCGGCGCGGCCGACCCGCGCTGCAAGGTGATGATCCTCATGGGCAAGACCGCCCCCGAGGGACACCCCTACCTCCAGCAGTCGATGATCCTCGTGCCCATGGACGCCCCCGGCCTCACCATCGTCCGGTCGCTCCCCGTCTTCGGCCGCCACGACCAGCAGGGGCACTGCGAGATCGTCCTGGAGGACGTGCGGGTGCCGGTCGGGAACCTCATCGGCGAGGAGGGCGGCGGCTTCGCCATCGCCCAGGCGCGCCTCGGGCCCGGCCGCATCCACCACAGCATGCGGGCCATCGGCATGGCCGAGCGCGCGCTTGAGCTGATGTGCGAGCGCGCCGTCGACAGGGTCGCCTTCGGCAAGCCGCTCGCCCAGCAGGGCGTCGTGCAGCAGCAGATCGCCGAGTCGCGCATCGCGATCGAGCAGGCCCGGCTGCTCACCCTCAAGACGGCCTGGCTGATCGACACCGTCGGGCCCAAGGGCGCCCGCGCGGAGGTCGCCGCGATCAAGGTCGTCGCGCCGCGCGTCGCGGGCGAGGTCATCGACCGGGCCATCCAGGTGCACGGCGGAGGCGGCGTCTCCGACGACTTCCCGCTCGCCGCGATGTGGGCGGGCGCCCGGTCCCTCCGCCTCGCCGACGGGCCCGACGAGGTGCACCTGCGCTCCGTCGCGCGTACCGAGCTCGCGCCTTATCTCGGAAAATAGAGTCCGGGAGGACGAGAACACCCATGGCCAAGAGACTGTCCGCCGCCACCCGGCGGGAGCAGCTGATGCGGGTCGCGCTCACCGAGTTCGGCCGGCGCGGCTTCCACCTGACCCAGATGGAGCACGTCGCGGCGGCGGCGGGCGTGTCGAAGGCCCTGCTCTACCAGCACTTCGAATCCAAGGAGCAGCTGTTCGGCGAGGTCGCGCAGAGCATCGTCGACGACGTCAACGGCCGTCTGTCGGCGGTCGACGTCGAGAGCTCGACATCGCTGGAGCGCATCTCCGGCATGGTCGGCACCCTCTTCGACTACGCCACCGCCGAGCCCGACGCCTGGGCCGTCATCATCCGGCACCTCGACAAACCCGAAGTGGGCGTGGAGCTGCGGGAGCTGCGCGACAGGTTCGGCGAGGCCGCCGCCGGAAGGCTGCTGTCGCGCCGCCGCAAGGTCCTCGCGCCCGAGGAGCTCGCCAAGAACGAGCGGCGCGCCCCGCTGCTCATCCCGCTGATCTATGGGTCGCTCTTCTCGCAGATCTCCTGGTGGCTGGAGCACCCCGAGGTGCCGCGCGGACGCGCCGAGTCGGCCGCGCTGGACTTCATCTGGCTCGGCCTGGAGCGGCTCAGGGAGGGCGAGCACCTGCCCCGGCCGTGAGACCGGGATCCGCGGGGGCCTTGCGGCTCTCGGCGCGGGTGCCCGATCATGGCGGTCACCGCGCTTTCGGTCCCACCACCGGAAGAGGACGCCCATGGCCGACGACAGAGCCCTCGACGCCGAGGAGCGGGCCGACGGCGTCCGCCGGTACTACACGCCCGAACCCGCCGCGCCCGCCGTGCGCGGCACCGAGGCCGAACGGACCGTCCTGCTGTGCGCGGGCGCCCTGGGCGTCGTCGGGATCGTGCTGCTCTTCGCCGCGCCGCCCTTCGGGGTGCTGCTGACGGCGTCCGCGATCGCCCTGGCCGTCTCGGCGGGCCGGCGGCTGCGGGCGCAGCGGGCGGAGGCCGCCGAGGCGCGGCGCCGCTACGCCGCCGCGAAGGAGGCGACCGAGCACAGGCCCGGCGAGGCGCGGCTCGACGCCTGGCTTGAGGCGTCGCTGCGCCGCGCGGTCGACGTCGGCTGGCGCGAACTGGGCATGAAGGGCCCGTTCGGCGGGCTCGGCTCGGCCGAACTCCAGCTCGTCGGGGTGCCGAAGCGGTTCCCGGGCGTCGTCGGACGGGTCGGCCCCGACGGCAGGCTCCGGCTCAACGCCTACCAGGTGACCGTGCTCTACCTGACCGACCGCAAGCTCTGCGTCTTCCAGTGCGAGCTGAACATGGCGTCCGGCGGCTTCCGGTACGCCACGACGCACGAGTTCTTCCGCCCCCACCTCAGCACCCTGTCCACCGGCCGCGGCTCCACCACGGTCCCGGTCTCCGGCCCGGACGGCACCGAGGCCCGCCCCGTCACCACCCGCACCTTCGAGGTGGGCACCGCCTCCGCCACCGTCACCACCGACATCCCCCTCTCCGCCGAAGGCGCCTCCTTCGACTGGCTGGCCACCCCCTCCCTCCACGCCATAGCCGAAATCCGCCACCAACTCGACTGGAACGGCTAGCGCAGAGGCTTGGCCATGCAGGTGGAGTTCAGTTCGGGGACGGTGTCGTAGGGCGGGAAGTCGGGGATGCGGAGGTAGCCGACCTTCTCGTAGAGGCGGATGGCGTCGGGTTGGCGGTCGCCGGTCTGGAGGATGACGCGTTCGGCGCCCGCTTCGCGGGCCGTGGCCTCGCTCCAGTCCATGAGGGCCGCGGAGACGCCGTGGCCCCGCGAGTCCGGGGCCACGTAGACGCGCTTGAGTTCGAGGTCGCGGCCGCGTCGGCGGAGCGCGGTGTGCCCTACGGGGCTGCCGTCGGCGGTGTAGGCGACGCCGACGAACTCCATCTCGGCGGGGTCGATGCGCAGCGCCTCCTCGACCCCGGCGATCCCGAGGGCGATCCGGTCGGCGTACCGCGCGTCGAGCTCCTCGGCCATGGCCGCGCGCAGCGCCACCGCGTCGGGGTGGTCCCACATGACCCTGCGGACTGTCGTGCGGGCGGTCACCGAGGGGTCGATCGTCATGGGATCAGACGATAACCGGCCGTGCCCGATGCGTATGACGCGCCTCAGGTGAGCCCGGCTTCGGCCTCGGCGGCCGCCCCGGCGGCGGCGGAGGCGAGCTGGTCGGCCTCCTCGAAGGACTTGCGCGCCGCGGCCCGGTGCACCCGCACCTGGTCGAGCCGGTGCCGGAGGGTCTCCTCCTCCTGCTCGACCTCCTCCAGCGCGCGGCGCAGCTGATCCCTTTCGGCGGCGAGCGCGTCGGCCCTGGCGCGCAGGTCGGCGGCGTGCCTGCGCGCCTCGAACCTCCGCCGCTCGGCCGCGCGCTTGCGCTCCTCGGCCTTCCGCTGCTCCTCGGCCCGGCGGTCCTCGGTCTCGGCCGGCCTGTCGTGCTTCTTCTTGCCGCCGTGCTCCTTGGCCCCGACGTCCTTGGCCCCGTGCTCTTTGGCCCCGTGCTCCTTGCCGCCCTGCTCGCGGGGTCCGCCTTCGCGGTCCCTGTCCTCGGCCGGCTCGTCCTCACCGAACGCCGACGGCAGGCCGAAGCCCACGTAGGCGCGCGGATGCGTCAGCCTTCCGGAGGCGACGTCGGCCGCCGCGCCGGCGTCGGCGACCGCCGCGTGCAGGGTCTCCTCGACCTCGTGCCGCGCCTGGTCGCCGAGCGGCCGCCCGGCCTCCTCCACCAGCGCCGCGGCGGCCCGGACCGCCTTGTCGATCAGCGGGGTGCGCCTGCGGTCGAGTTCGGCGGTGTCGCCGCCGTGCTCCCACGCGTCGCGCAGCCGCTCGCCGAGCGCCAGCACCTCCCCGGCGAGCGGCGGGCGCTCGCGCACGAGCAGGTTCACCGCCCACGCCGACACCGTCGGGCGGCGCAATGCCTTGATCTGCTGAGCCGTCGCCGCGTCCCCCGCCGCCTTGGCCGCCTCCGCCAGCCTCCGCCGCGTCTGGACGAACTCCCCCGGAGCCCCCCGGTACAGCTCCTCCGTAGCCTCATCTAGCCCCACAGCCCTTGCCTACCACCCCGAAGCCCCGCAGAACCCGCCGTACACACATTTCCCCGCCCAGGTCAGCAGATCATGGCCATCGGGCATGGTTCCGGTGGATCTTGACGGGCCGGAAACCCCCGCTGCGGACATGCTGTTTCCCCCGTGCCGTGCGGTGCTCCCGCCCGCTTCACCCGGCGTTCGCGTCCGGCGTCTGCACTGGGGGCATGACGTTCTCGCGCAGGCAGGCACTCGGCACGGCGGGGATCGTCGCGCTCGGCGCGGGCTGCGGGCCCGCGACGGCCGCGACCGCCCCCCTCGGCGGGAGCGCCGCGGGCAGGCCCGACCCGTTCCGGCTCGGCGTGGCCTCGGGCGACCCGTGGCCCGACTCGGTGGTCCTGTGGACCCGGCTCGCCCCGCGGCCCCTCGCCGAGGACGGGCTGGGCGGCCTCGGGTCCCGGAACGTCCAGGTGGCGTGGCAGCTCGCCGAGGACGCCCGGTTCCGCAGGATCGTCCGGAAGGGCACGGTCACGGCCAAGGCGTCCGGCGGGTATGCGGTGCACGTGACGCCCTCGGGGCTGGAGCCGGGGCGGGAGTACTTCTACCGGTTCCGCGCGGACGGGCACCTGTCCCGTGTCGGCCGGACCCGTACTGCGCCCGCCAGGGGCGCGATGGGTCCGATGACGTTCGCGGCGGCGTCTTGCGCGCACTACGAGCACGGCTACTTCACCGCGTACAAGCGGCTCGCCGAGCAGGACCCCGACCTGGTGATCCATCTGGGCGACTACCTCTACGAGTACGCCCCCGGCTCGTACGGCGGGGCCAATGGGGCGGTGCGGCGGCACACCGAAGGCAAGTGCCAGAGCCTGACGGACTACCGCCGCCGCCACGCGCAGTACAAGGCCGACACCGATCTTCAAGCCGCGCACGCGGTGGCGCCCTGGGCGGTCGTCTGGGACGACCACGAGGTCGAGGACAACTGGACGGGCAGCGTGCCCGGCTCGTCGGTGCCCGGCTTCGGCGCGCGCAAGCGGAACGCCGTGCGCGCCTACTACGAGAACATGCCGCTGCGGGCCTCCGCGCGCCCGTCCGGGACGCGTATGCGGCTGTACCGGCGGCTCACCTGGGGCGCGCTCGCCTCGTTCCACCTGCTCGACACCCGGCAGTACCGCACCGACCAGCCGTGCGACGACTGGCTGCGCACCGGCTGCGACGCCCGGAACGACCCCTCGGGGCGCGTTCTGGGCAAGACCCAGCTGTCCTGGCTGGACGGCTCGCTGCGCGGCTCAGGAGCCCGCTGGGACGTGCTGGGGCAGCAGATCTTCCTCGCGCAGCGGGACATGGCGCTCGGCCCCGCGCTGAAGGTCGGCATGGACGCCTGGGACGGCTACACGGCCGAACGCGACCGCCTCTTCGACGTGCTCACCGCCTCCGGCGCCCGCAACCCCGTCGTCCTCACCGGCGACGTGCACACCGCGTTCGCCGCCGACCTCCTGCGCGACTTCGACGATCCCGGCTCCGCCCGCGTCGGCGTCGAGCTCGTCGCCACCTCGATCGCCAGCGACGGAGACGGCTACCGGGACACCGCCGCGATGGCCGCCCTCCTGGCCGAGAACCCCCACTTCGCCTTCGCCGACCAGCGCCGCGGCTACCTCCTCGGCCGCCTCACCCCCGACTCCCTGACCGCCGACTTCCACACCCTCGACCGCATCTCCCGCCGAGGCGCGCCCGCCCGACGCGCGGCCCGCCTCGTGGTCCCGGACACGGCCCGCGCTCTCGCCTGACCGCCCTGCCGGCGTTCAGGCGAGGAGCGCTCGGAAGAAGGGCGCTCAGGAGAGGGCGAAGCCCGTCAGGCCGCGGCCGGGCAGGGAGAGCCGGGTGGTGCGGCGGTAGAGGGCGCCGGTGAAGGAGGAGGCGCCGGGGGCCGCGACGTAAAGCGTGCCGCCGGTGATGCGGAGGGCCAGGCCGTAGTGGGAGGCGGCGGGGAGGCCGGGGGCCAGGAGGCGGCCGGAGGTGAGGGGCTTGCCTTTGCGGGCGCGGAGGATCTGCGCGGAGGCGGCGCCGGGTATGCCGATGGCCAGGTCGGGGAGGCCGTCGCCGGTGAGGTCGCCGGCGGCGAGCGCCGCGCCGAAGAGGTCCTTGCGGTGGAGGCTCCCGGGGACCGCCTTGGTCGCGCGGGACCACATGGGGCCCTTCTCGCGGAAGGAGGGGCCGTAGAAGACGTGCACGGCGCCTTCGCCCGCGCCGAGGTCGCGGTCGGTGAGCGCCTCACCGGGGACGCCCACGGCGAGGTCGTCGCGGCCGTCGCCGTCGAAGTCGGCCGAGGCGAGTGCGGTGCCGAAGCCGTCGTCGCGTTCGGGGCCGCCGCGAACCTTTCCGCCCTGGGAGAGCACCCGTGCGGTGCCGCGCAGCGGGTCGATGACCGTCACCGCCCCCTCGCCCCGGTGACCCGCCCCGGGGACGCCCACGGCGATGCGGGCGCGGCCCGTCCCGGCGAAGTCCCCGACGGCGAGGACGGAGCCGAACGCGTCGGTCTGGGCGCGGCGCTGCCCGGCGCGACCCAGCCGCGCCGGGAAGGTCCTGCGGCCTCTCACCCCGTGCGCTCGCAGCCCGTAGACGACGACTTCGCCTCCGCCGGACGCCTCGGGGGCGCCCACGACGAGTTCGGCGTCGCGGTCCCCGTCGAGGTCGGCGAGCGCGACGGCGGTGCCGAAACCGGGCCGCCCGGTCAGCACGGGTCCCTCGCTCAGCGCGTCCGAGCCGCCGAGGTACACCCGGACGGTCTTCGCGCCGGGCGCGCCGACGGCGAGGTCGGCGCAGCCGTCCCCGTCGAGGTCGCCGGTGGCCAGGGCGGCGCCGAACCCGTCGAGGGCGCGGGCGGAAGCGGGGGCGAGCCAGGCGGTGCGGCCGTCGGCATAGGAGACGGCGATCTGGCCCGCGCGGCGCTGGCCGCCGACGGTCGCCGAGGGCGCTCCGGCGGCGAGGTCGGGACGGCCGTCGCCGTCGAGGTCGCGCGCGCCGCCGCAGCCCGCGGCGAGGGCGGGCGCGGGGACGGCGAGCAGGGCGGGCGCGGCGAGCACGGGCACGAGGGCGGCGAACAGACGCATGCCCGGAACGTCCCCTTCTGCCGCAACGCGCCGGAGTCCCGCGGACGGCCTGCGCGTGGCCTCCCGCTGAATTCCCCGAACGAACTCCACGTAAGGAAGAGAACACTTTCCGCAAGGACAAGGGGAGCTGCCCGTGCGGTCGATGGTTTGGGAGACGATGCCCTGATTACTTTCTGTTATGGCCGTACGTGATCTGGTAGTCGTGTTCCTCATCGCCGGAGTGCTCTACCCGTCCGCGGGATCCCCGTCGGGCGGCCTTCTCCCGTCCCGGTCGTCGGGTCCGCCCGTCCGCATCGAACGCGTGCGGCAGGCCTCGTCCGGAGCCGGCGGGCAGTGGGTGGAGCTGAAGAATCACACCGAAAGCAGCCGCGACCTGCGCGGATGGCGGCTGCGCGCCGGAAACGGGGCGGCGTACGAGTTCGGGCCGTACCGGCTCGAACCCGGGCAGTCCGTCCGCGTCCACACCGGGAAGGGCCGCGATTCGGGCTCGGACCTGTACTGGGGCGGGCGCGTGCCCGCGCTCCCCGGCGGCGGGGCGACGGTGACGCTGCGCACCCCCGACGCGTCCGTCGACACCTGCCGCTACGCGCCGGAGGAGGTCTTCGCCTGCTGAAACCGGAAGCCATCGACCAAGTCGGACCTTGACGCGGCACATTCTCGATAATTCCTATTGACTTGATAGGTTTTCATGGGAGATCATAAGTGCCGCGCCCTCTGAAAACGCACCCGGGCGCAGGTCAGACCACCTAGCGCCCAGGAGTGTGAACCACAATGCTCACCCGCCGCCAACTGCTGAGCAGTTCGGTAGTCCTCGGCGTCGGGAGCCAGGTTGTGTCCCGCGGCGCGGCCCCGGCCGACGCCCTCCCTGCTCTCGGCCGCGCGCCCGACAACCGTCCGAACATCGTCCTCGTCGTCGCCGACGACCTGGGCTACGGAGAACTGGGCGCCTACGGCCAGAGCAAGATCAAGACGCCGGTCCTCGACCGGCTCAGCGCGCAGGGCCTGCGCTTCACCCAGGCCTACGCGGCGGCGCCCGTCTGCGCCCCGTCACGGTGCTCGCTCATGACGGGCCTGCACACCGGCCACTCCCGGGTCCGCCAGAACCCCCAGACGGGGTTCCCCGGCGACCTGCGCCAGCAGGACACCACCTTCGCCGAGGTGCTCCAGAGCGTCGGCTACCGCACCGGCCTGTTCGGCAAGTGGGGCTTCGGCCCCGAACGCCCGGGCGTGTCGCACCCGAACTCGCGCGGCTTCAACGAGTTCTACGGCTACATCACCCACAGCGCCGCCCACGACTACTACCCCGACCACCTCTGGCACAACGGCGAGAAGGTCCGGCTGGCGGGCAACGCGGGGAGCCGAAAGGGCAGCTTCGCGCCGGACCTCTTCCGGAGGCGGGCCGGCGACTTCGCGTCCGAAGGCGGCGACGAGCCCTTCTTCCTCATGTACGCCACCAACCTTCCGCACGCGCCGGGCGAGGTGCCCAGCCTCGGCCGTTACGCCGACAAGCCCTGGCCGCGCTCCGACCGGGCGCACGCCGCCCAGGTCACCCGCCTGGACAGCGACCTCGGCAAGCTGATCGACGCGCTGCCCAAGCGCCGGCCGACCCTCGTCATCGTCACCGCCGACAACGGCCCGCACGAGGAGCAGGGCTTCAACCCGGACAGGTTCGACGCCAACGGCAGGTTCCGCGGCTACAAACGGAACCTTTACGAGGGCGCCCTGCGCGTCCCGCTCATCGCCTGGGGCCCCGGCCTCGTCCGCAAGGGCGTCACCGGCCGCGTCACCTCCCAGCTCGACCTCTTCCCGACCCTCGCGGAGTTCGCCGGGGCCGGGAACCCCAGGCCGCTGGACGGGGTCTCCGTCGCCGGCGTCCTGTCCGGGCAGCGCAACGCGCCGCCCGCCGGGCACCTGTACTGGTACCGCAATGAGAAGTCGCAGACGCGGCGCGCGAACCGGGTCGAGGGCGGCAGCGTGACACGGCTCGCCGAGGCCGTCCGGCAGGACGAGTGGAAGCTCATCCGCTACGCGCCGGGCCGCACCCGGCCGGAGAGCCGCCGGAGCTGGCGGGTCGAGCTGTTCAACATCGACAAGGACCCGCGCGAGTCCAGCAACGTCGCGAGCAAGCACCCCCTGGTCGTCAACCGCCTGCACCGCCTGGCCGACGCCTCCTGGACCTGACCGCCTCCGGACCTGACCGGCCGGTCGGTCGGCTCAGCCGCCCTTGGGCAGGCTGAGCGGCGGCGGGTAGTCCGCGGGCTCGTCCAGGGCGCCCCAGGGGCGGTGCGCGGTCCTGCCCTGCAGGTGGGCGACCTCGGGGACCCAGCGGCGGACGTAGGAGCCGTCGGGGTCGTAGCGGTCGGCCTGGCGGAGCGGGTTCATCGTCCGGTTCGGGCGGGTGTCGTTGCCGGTGCCCGCCACCCACTGCCAGTTGCCCGGGTTGTTGGCGAGGTCGCCGTCGGCGAGCCAGTGCCGGAAGCAGCGGTAGCCGTGCCGCCAGTCGAGGCCGAGGTCCCGGGTCAGGTAGGACGCCGTGATCATGCGGGCGCGGTTGTGCATGAAGCCCTCATGCCTGAGCTGGCGCATCCCCGCGTCGACGATGGGGACCCCGGTGCGGCCCTCCTCCCAGGCCTTGAGGGCGTCGTCGTCCGAGCGCCAGCGGCCTCCGCGCGGGCGGTAGTCGCGCCGGGAGAGGTCGGGGAAGGCCGCGGCGACCTGGTGGTGGAAGTCCCGCCAGGCGAGCTGGCGGGTGTAGGGCGCGTACTCGGCCGCGGCCACCGCGAGCTCCAGCGGGGACAGGCAGCCGAACCTGAGGTGGGCGCTGAGGCGGGACGTGCCCTTGTCGTCGGCCAGGAGGTCGCGGGTGTCCTCGTAGCCTTCGACGCCGCGGGCGAGCCAGGCCCTCATCAGCTTCCGGGCGACGGTCTCCCCTCCCTCGGCCAGGCCCGGGGAGACTCCGTCGCGTGCCAGGTCGGGCAGCTCCCCCGGATAGACGCCGTCCGGAAGGGAGATCTCGCGGGGGACGCGCAGGACGTCGCGGCGAGGCGCCGACGCCCAGGCGCGCCAGTACGGAGTGAAGACCTTGTAGTGGTCGCCTCCCGTGGGCCGCAGGTCCCCGGTGGGCACCACGGTCGTCCCTGGGTGGGCGGTGACCTCCAAGGGCAGATCGCGCAGGGCGGCGAGCCTGCTCAGCGCGTAGCGGGATCTGTCGTCGGCGAGATGCAGGGACCTCGCACCGGTCTCGTGCGCAAGGCGGCCGGCCTCCTCGGCCGGGTCCCCTTCGCGGACGACCAGGTCGGCGCCCTTGGCGCGCAGATTGGCCCGCAGGTCGGCGAGGGAGTCGGCGAGGAAGCGCAGCCGGTTGGGCGCGGCCATCGGCCCGGCCAGGATGCGGGCGTCGGCGACGAAGAGCGGGACGACGTTCCCGCCCGCGCAGGCGGCGGCCAGGGCCGGGTTGTCATGCAGCCGCAGATCCCTGGTGAAGAGCATGATCGAGGTGTTCATCACCCCCTATTCGTGCCCCCTCCCACGACCGGTTGCGTCCGCCCGGGGGTTTCCGCGCGAAGATAGGGCGTCGTCGTGGCGAACCCTTAGGGAGGCGAGGGTGGAGGTGGAGGGTCCCGGACTTGGCGTGGGGGCGGTGGCGCGCCGCCTCGGCGTGTCGGCCTCCACGCTGCGCACTTGGGAGGGCCGCTACGGCATCGGGCCCAGCAGGCGCAGCGAAGGCGCCCACCGCAGGTACAGCGCCGAGGACGTGGCGCGCCTGGAGGTGATGAACCGCCTCATCCTCGAAGGCGCCCCGCCCGGCGAGGCGGCGAGGGCCGCCCTGGGGAGCCCGCCGCCCGAGACCCCCCGCAAGCCGCGCGGGCACGGAGCCGGAGGCAGGCGGGTGCCTCTGCCCGACGCCTCGGACCGCGCGCGCGGCCTGGCCAGGGCGGCGATGGCGATGAACGGGCCGGCCGTGCTGACCGCCGTCCGCGAGGTCCTCGGCGAGGACGGGGTGGTCCCGGCCTGGCAGGAGGTGCTCGCGCCCGTCCTGCGCGGGATCGGCGAGCGCTACGCGGCCACGGGAGAGGCCGTCGAGGTGGAGCACTTCCTTTCGGCGCTGATCCTCGCCTGCCTGGCCGAACGCGCCGAGCCCGCCGATCCCTCCGGCGTCCGCCCGGTGCTGCTCGCGTGCGCGCCGGAGGAGCAGCACAGCCTGCCGCTGTACGCACTGGCCGCGGCGCTGGCAGAGACCGGGGTCGGGGCCCGCAACCTCGGGATGCGCGTCCCGGAGAAGGCGCTGGCCGACGCCGTCGGGCGGACCGGGCCTGCCGCGGTGTTCGTCTGGTCGCAGATGCGCTTCACCGGGGACACCGGGGTGCTGGACCGGCTCCCGGTGGGCCGTCCGGCGCTGCGAGTGCTCGCCGGAGGCCCCGGGTGGCGTCCGCCGTTCCCGGAGCGCGTCAGGTACGTCGCCTCGCTGGAGGAGGCCGTGAAGGCCGTCCGCGGGGCTCTGGGACTGCTCCCCTCCTGATCACCAACAATTGACAAGGCGTCCAATGCGGGCGCCTTTCGCGCGTTTTTGCCGTGCGCGGGTTGCGCACGCCCTGGCGGCCGACTATGAATAAGTTTTGAAGAGGTTCTAAGGAGGTGCCCGGACATGACGACGACGTACGAAGGGCCTGACGCCCTCACCGAGATCGGCGAGCGGATCTCGCTCGGCGACGAGGCGGCCCTCGCCGAGGCGTACGCGCGGCTCGGCCCCGAGGTCCGCAGATACGTCCGCAGGACCGTGCCGCAGGCGACCGTGGACGACGTGGCCCAGCTCGTGTTCCTGGAGCTCTGGCGCTGCCGGGCGCGGTTCGACCCGGCGCGCAGCCTGGAGGCCTGGGTCCTGGCGATCGCCCGGCGCAGGGCGGTGGACGTCCTCCGCCGCGAGTCCCGGCACACCGGGCACAACGCGCCCTTCAGCGCGGCGGCCGGGTCCTGGGACAACACCGCGGCCGTCGGAACCGCGCAGGACGTCAGGGCGGCGCTGGCACGCCTCCCGCGGGTCCAGCGCGAGGCGGTCGTGCTCGCCCACTTCGGCAGGCTCACCCAGCGGGAGATCGCCGACCGGCTCGACGTCCCGCTCGGCACGGTCAAGGCCCGCACGGCCCGCGGCCTGCGGCGGCTCGGGGAGCTGCTGTGACCGGCCCGAGGCGGGGCGACACCCCGGCCGCGCCCGCCACCCCGCCGCCCGCTCCCGTCCGGCCCAGGATCGGCGCCTCGGCGTGCCTGCTGGGCGAGCCCGTGCGCTACAACGGCGGCCACGCCCGGTCCAGGTTCCTCACCGACGAACTCGACCCGCTGGTCGATTGGGTGACGGTCTGCCCCGAGATCGAGCTCGGCCTGGGCGCGCCGCGGCCCACCCTGCGGCTGCGCAGCGACGGCCACCTGATCAGCCGCGACGGGACCGTCGACCACGCCGAGGGCGTCGCCGCGGTGAACGACCGGGTCATGCCGCGCTTCGCCGGACTCGATGGCTTCGTGGTGAAGTCCCGCTCGCCGTCCTGCGGCCTGTTCGGGGTGCCCCGGTACGCCTCGGGGCTCCCCGGCGAGCGGACTGACGGCCAGCCCGTGGACCGCAAGGGCCGCGGCGCGTTCACCGCAGCCCTGGTCGAGGCCTACCCGGACCTGCCCGTGGAGGAGGAAGGACGCCTCAACGACCCCCTGCTCCGCGAGCACTTCGTCGAACGCGTCTTCGCCCGCGCCCGGATGCGCGCGTTGTTCGAGGCGCCTTGGCGGCCGCGCGACCTCGTCGCCTTCCACAGCCGGCACAAGCTGCAGATCCTCGCGCACGACCCCGTCCGGTACCGCGAGGCGGGCAGGGTCGTCGCCCGCGCGGGCTCGGACGCGCCCGCGGTGCTCGTGCCCGCCTACTCCCGCGTGTTCGCCGAGGCCCTGGCGGTCCGGCCCGTGCGGGGCCGCCAGGTCAACGCGCTGCACCACGTGCTCGGCCCGCTGAGCCGCCGGATCGGCCCGGTGCGCCGGGCGGGGATCGTCGCCTCGATCGCGGCGTTCTCGGCCGGCGAGGCGCCGCTCAGCCTCCCCGTGGCGCTGCTGCGGCACGACGCCGAAGCCGAGGGCCTGGCCTACCTCACCGAGCAGACCTTCCTCGAACCGTTCCCGTCCGCGCTCCCCCTGCGGCACCGCCTGTGATGGAGGTCCCCCCGTGGCCCGTTCCGACTTCGCCGTGATCGGCGCCGGGGTGTCCGGCCTGACGGCCGCGCACCTCTTGCGCCGCCGCGGCACGACCACCCTGTACGAGGCCGACGCCCGGCTCGGCGGCCACGCCCACACCCACGACCTCGGTGCCGGCGGGCGCTCCGTCCCGGTGGACAGCGGCTTCATCGTCCACAACGACCGGACGTATCCGCTGCTCACCGGCCTGTTCCGGGAACTGGGCGTGGCCACCCGGGACACCGGGATGAGCATGTCGGTGTCGTGCGCGGGCTGCGGGCTGGAGTACGCGGGCGCACGCGGCCTGCGCGGCCTGTTCGCCACCCGCCCCACCCGGCCCTACCTGGCGCTGCTCAGCCAGGTCCCGCGCTTCCATCGCGCGGCGCGAGGACTGCTGGCGGGCGAGGAGGTCTTCGACGGGAGGCTCGGTGAAGACCCGACCGTCGGGGAGTTCCTCCGGGCCGGCGCCTTCACCCGCTACTTCACCGCGCACTTCGCCAAGCCCCTGATCGCCGCGGTGTGGTCGTGCCCGCCCGCCACCGCGATGGACTACCCGGCAAGGCATCTGTTCGCCTTCCTGGCCAACCACGGGATGCTGTCGGTGAGCGGATCCCCGCAGTGGAAGACCGTCGTCGGCGGATCGCGCGTGTACGTCGAGCGGATAGCCGCGGGCCTGCCTGAGGTCCTGCGCGGCACCCCCGTACGCGCGGTCGTACGGCACACCGACGGCGTGGACGTCATCGACGCCTCCGGCACGACCCGCCGCCACGGCGCCGTGGTGATCGCCACCCACGCCGACCAGGCGCTGGCCCTGCTGCCCGATCCGTCGCCGGAGGAGAAGCGCATCCTCGGGGCCTTCACCTACTCGCGCAACCCCACGGTCCTGCACTCCGACACCTCGGTCCTGCCCCGCGCCGCCGCGGCGCGGGCCGCGTGGAACTACACGATGGACCTCTGCGCGGCCGACGTGGACCGCGTCCGGGTCAGCTACGACATGAACCGCCTCCAGGGCCTGCCCGACGGCGGAAGGTACCTCGTCACCCTGAACGGCGAGGTCCCCGACCGCCAAGTGCATGCCCGGATGGTCTACGAGCACCCGGTCTTCACCCGCGCGTCCGTCGCCGCGCAGAAGGCGCTGCCCGGCCTCTCGGGCGGACGGCTCGCGTTCGCCGGCGCCCACCACGGCTGGGGCTTCCACGAGGACGGCTGCCGCTCCGGCGTCGAGGCGGCCCGCGCGCTGGGAGCGGCCCCGTGACACCCGCCCTGTACGAGTGCGTCATCACCCATGCGAGGAACGCGCCCGTCCGCAACGTGTTCACGCACCGCACCTACCTGTGGCTGGTCGACCTCGACCAGGTGCCCTCGCGCGGCCCACTGGCCCGCTTCCTCGGCCGCGACCACGGCGACGGGGGCGACCTGCGCGACGACCTCGCCGCCTTCCTCGCCGGGCACGGCGTGGCCCGTCCCGGCCGCGTCCTGATGCTCTGCCACGCGCGGGTCCTCGGGCACGTGTTCAACCCCCTGACGGTCTTCTGGTGCCGCGCCAAGGACGGCTCCCCGCTCTGCACCGTCGCCGAGGTGCACAACACCTACGGCGGCCGGCACCGCTACCTGCTGCGCCCCGACGAGCGGGGCCGCGCGGAGACGGCCAAGGAGTTCTACGTCTCCCCGTTCCTGCCCGTCGACGGCGTTTACCGGCTCAGCCTTCCCGAACCCGACGGACGGCTCGCCCTGACCGTCGCCCTGCACCTCCCGGACTCCCCTCCGTTCACGGCGTCCGTGCGGGGCGAAGGCCGCCCTGCCACCTGGGCCGCCGTCGCCGCCGCCTTCCTCCGGCACCCCATGGCGCCGCTGGCGGGGGCGGCCCGCATCCGGATCAAGGGGATCGGGCTGTGGGCGCGCGGCGTCCCCGTCGTCCCCCGGGTCTCCCGAGAGACCGCCCCCTAGAGACGCCCCAGAAAGACCACCTCCCGAGACAAGATCTGGAGAGCACCATGACCGCGCTCGCCGAAACCGCCACCCGATGGCCCTCCTTGGAGGCCGTCCCGGACAGCACCCTGCGCGCGCGGGCGGCCCGCCTGCTGTTCCTGCGCACGGCCCGCCGCCTGCCCCTCCGGGTGGCGTTGCCGGACACCGTCGTGGGAAGGGGCGGGCCCGCCCTGCGCGTCCACCGGCCCGAGGCGTTCTTCGCGCGGCTGGGCCGAGACGGGCTCATCGGTTTCGGCGAGTCGTACATGGCCGGAGAGTGGGAAGCCGACGACCTGCCTGGCGTGCTCGGCGCGTTCGCCACCGCACTGGACACGATGGCGCCCCGCGCGACCGCCTGGCTGCGCCCGCTGGTCCTGCCCCGCCGCGGCCCGGACGAGGACGGCACCAAGGAGCGCGCCCGCGTCAACGTCAGCAGCCACTACGACCTGTCCAACGACCTGTTCGCGCTGTTCCTCGACGAGACCATGACCTACTCCAGCGCGCTGTTCCCCGAGGCGGACGGCCGCCCGGTCTCCGGCGACCTGGCCGCCGCCCAGCACCGCAAGATCGACCGGCTGCTCGACCGGGCCGGCGTCGGTCCCGGCACCCGGCTGCTGGAGATCGGCACCGGCTGGGGCGAACTTGCCCTGCGCGCCGCCCGCCGGGGCGCGGAGGTCACCACGATCACCCTGTCGGCCGAGCAGCGCGACCTCGCCCTGCGCCGCGCGGCGGCGGCCGGGGCCGCCGACCGGGTGGCGGTCGAACTGCGGGACTACCGGGACGCCGCCGGCTCCTACGACGCGATCGTCAGCGTCGAGATGATCGAGGCCGTCGGCGAGCGCCACTGGGGCGTGTACTGCCGCACCCTGGACCGGCTGCTCGCTCCCGGCGGCACGGTCGCGCTCCAGGCCATCACGAT
The DNA here is from genome assembly GCF_054783995.1 of Actinocorallia aurea. Lineage (NCBI taxonomy): Bacteria > Bacillati > Actinomycetota > Actinomycetes > Streptosporangiales > Thermomonosporaceae > Actinocorallia > Actinocorallia aurea. The sequence goes on along the minus strand of NZ_BAAGPQ010000027.1, from coordinate 253,798 downwards.
GCCGCACCACCGCATGCGCGCCACCCGGGGCACCCGGACCTGGGTGCACAAGTACATCTTCCCCGGCGGCCTCATCCCGTCCGCCAGGGCGCTGGAACAGGCACTGCAAGGCACGTCGCTGAGGGTGCGCGAAGACCACTGCTTCGGCCTGCACTACGCGGAGACGCTTCGCCTCTGGCGCGCCGCCTTCACCGCGCGGGAGGCCGAGGTCGAGGCGCTCGGCTTCGACGCGGTGTTCCGGCGCATGTGGGAGTTCTACCTCGCCTACTCCGAAGCGGGCTTCCGCTCCGGCTACCTGGACGTCCGCCAACTCGTCCTTTCCCGGGGTGAGTGAGGTGCTCTGGCTGAACCTCGTCCTGAGCGCCGCCACCGTCGCGGTCCTCATGGGCGTCACCTACGCGCTGGGCGTGCGCAAGGGGTCGCACGCGCTCATCGACATCACCTGGGGAGCGGCGTTCTCCGCCGTCGCGCTGGTGAGCCTCGCCCTGTCCTCGGGGCACGGGGATCCGGTGCGCCGCTGGACGGTGGCGGCCATGACCGTCTTCTGGGGGCTGCGCCTGGCCGTGCACCTCGGGCGGCGCAACTGGAACGCCGAGGAGGACCCGCGCTACACCGAACTGCTCTCGGCGGCGCCCCCCGGGCGGCGGAACAGGTACTCGCTGCGAAAGGTCTACCTTCCGCAGGGCTCCTCGGTGCTGCTGGTGTCGCTGCCCGTCCAGGTCGCCATGTGCCAGGAGTCCGCGCCGGGGCCCTTCCTGTGGCTGGGCGCGGCGCTGTGGGCCGTCGGGCTCGCCTTCGAGGCCGTCGGCGACCGGCAGCTCGCGGCGTTCAAGGCCGACGCCGCCAACCGGGGGCGCGTCCTGGACACCGGACTGTGGCGGTACACCCGGCATCCGAACTACTTCGGTGACGCCGTCGTCTGGTTCGGGCTCTTCTTCGCCGCCTGCGACGAGCCGCTCGGATGGCTGACGGTCGTGTCCCCGCTGGCGATGCTCTGGTTCCTCACCCGGGTCACCGGGGTGAGCCTGTCCGACGCCCGGATGGCCGCCCGCAAGCCCGGCTACCGCGACTACATGGACCGGACGAGCGCGTTCGTCCCGCTGCCTCCCCGGCGGCGGGCGTGAGGCCGCCGCACGGCGGGTCAGGGCCCGGTGGCCTCCTCGCGGGCCGCGACCGTCGCCTCGGCGGCGTCGCGCAGGAAGGCGGCGATGACGGCGCGCTCGGCGGGCGTGTACTTCGCGGCGGCCTCGTCGATCCGCCGCGCGAGCGGGCCGAACATCCGCCTGCCGGTGTCGTGCGCGGTGTCGGTGGCGCTCAGATGCACGAGGCGGCGGTCGCCGGGCTCCCGGTGCCTCTCGATGTGACCGGCCCGCTCCAGGCGGTCCAGGAGGGCCGTGGTGGCCGGAGGGCTCAGGTGCAGCGCCTCGCCCAGGCGGCGCGGGGTGAGCGGGACGCCGTCGCGCACCGCGCGCATGATCACCGAGAGCGCGCTCAGATCGGTCCTGTGCACCCGGTGGTGCGCCCCGACGGCCTCGCGGTAGTGGTCGGTCTCGGTGGCGACCAGATGCAGCCATTGGACGAGATCCGCGGGCTCGTTCCCGTCGGGAAGGGGTCGCGTTGAGTTCGGCACCGTCACAGCATAGTCTTTCCACCATGGAATCATTCGACGATCGAACTACCACCTCCGGGGACGCGTCGCGCGCCCCGTCGGTCGCCGCGCGTCTGGCCGCGCCGGTCATCGCGGCGGTCACCGGGCGGCGGTCCAAGTGGGCCGTCGTCGCGCTCGCGCTCATCGCGTCCGTCCTCGCGCTCGGCTTCGGTGGTTCGGCGTCCAAGGACACCGGACCCGCCGCGGCGCTGCCCAAGGGCGCCGAGTCCGCCGCCGTCGCCGAGCTGAAGGAGCGGCTGCCCGGCGCCGAGATCCAGACCGCGATGGCCGTGTTCGACCGCGCCTCGGGGCCCCTCACCGAAGCCGACAAGGCCTTCGTCGCCGAGCGCTCCGCCGCCTTCGCCGGCACCGCCCTGAACGGCCAGGTCGGCCGCGCCATCTACGCCGAGGACGGCGGCACCGCCCTCATCCTCGTCCCCCTGAGCGGCGACCTGCGCGACGACGCCCTGGCCGACGCGGTGAACGGGCTGCGCGACGACGCCAAGGCGGGCCTGCCCGACGGCGTCACCGCGCAGGTGACCGGCGGCGCAGCCTTCTCCGTCGACCTGTCCTCGGTCTTCGACGGCGCCAACACCGCGCTCCTCGCCGCGACCGCCCTCGTCGTCGCGCTTCTGCTGCTCATCACCTACCGCAGCCCGTGGCTGTGGCTGGTGCCCCTCATCGTCGTCGCCATCGGCGACCAGGTGGCGACCAAGGCCGTCTCGGCGTTCTCCCGCTGGGGGCTGCTCACCGTGGACGGCTCCACCCTCGGCATCACCTCGGTGCTCGTCTTCGGCGCGGGCACCAACTACGCCCTCCTCCTCATCGCCCGGTACCGGGAAGAGCTCCGGCTCGAAGAGGACCGGCACGTCGCCATGCGAAGGGTCCTCGCCGGGGCCGGGCCTGCCGTTCTCGCCAGCTCCGGCACCGTGTTCCTCGCCCTCCTTTCGCTCGCGTTCGCCGTCACGCCCTTCAGCCGCAACATCGGGCTCGCGGGTGCCGTCGGCATCGCGGTCGCCGTCGTGTACGCGCTCGTGGTGCTGCCGTCGGCGCTGCTGCTGTTCGGGCGCGGGCTGTTCTGGCCGTTCACGCCGCGCGTCGGGCAGGACGACAAGACCGGCGAGGGCGTCTGGGGCAGGACGGGGCGCTTCGTCGCCCGGCGGCCCGCCGTCGTGGCCGCCGCCTCCGCCGTCGTGCTGGCCGGGCTCGCGCTCACCGCGACGGGCATCACCACGGGCCTCGCGCAGACCGAGCAGTTCCGCACGCCCGTCGAGGCCACCGAGGGCCAGCAGACCATCGCGGCGGCCTTCCCCGCGGGCACGGCCGACCCCGTCGTCATCCTCGCCAAGGCCCCCGCCGCGGAGGCCGTGCGCACGGCGGCGGCGGGCGTCCAGGGCGTCGCGGCGGCCACCGTCGGCGAGAGCGACGGCGACCTCACCAAGGTCAGCGCCGTCCTCACCGCCGAGCCCGGCACCGAGGACAGCTTCCAGACCCTGCGGGACCTGCGCACGGCGGTCTCCTCCGTGCCCGGCTCCGCGGCGCTCGTCGGGGGCGCGCAGGCCGAGGACCTCGACAAGCGCGAGGCCGCCGCGCGCGACCAGCGCGTCATCATGCCGCTCGTCCTCGCCATCGTCATGGCGATCCTGCTGGTCCTGCTGCGCTCGGTCGTCGCGGCGGTGCTGCTCATCGGCACGGTCGTGGCCAGCTTCGCCGCCAGCGTCGGCGCAGGCTGGATGATCTTCCACGGCCTGCTCGGCTTCCCCGCCTTCGGCGCGGAAGTACCCCTGCTCGCCTTCCTGTTCCTGGTGGCCCTCGGAGTCGACTACAACATCTTCCTCATCACCCGGGCCCGAGAAGAGGCAGGCGCCCTGGGCACCCGGGCGGGGGTCGTCCGCGGCCTCGCCTTGACGGGCGGCGTCATCACCAGCGCAGGGATCGTGCTGGCATCGGTCTTCACCGTCCTCGGCGTCCTCCCGCTGCTGACGCTCACCCAGATCGGCGTCATCGTCGCGGTCGGCGTCCTGCTCGACACCCTCCTCGTGCGCAGCATCCTCGTCCCCTCCCTCGTCGTCCTGCTGGGCGACCGCTTCTGGTGGCCCGCCAGGCCCGCCAGGCGGATCGACGAGGAGCCCGCCAAGGAGCTCGCCGACGCACCATGACGCAAGAAGCCGGGCGGGCCCGCCGGGGCAAGGCGGGCCCGCCCGGGTAGGGACAAGGCAAGGACCTCAGGGGGAGCGACATGCTGAAGACACTGGTCAAGACATCGCTGGCGGTCGCCGCCACCGCCGTCGCGGGCTCGCTGGCCACCCGCCCGGACGAAGGCTGGTACCAGGAGCTGGAGAAGCCCTCGTGGCAGCCTCCTCCGGCCGCCTTCGGACTGGTCTGGACGCCCCTGTACGCGGCGATCGCCTACGCGGGCGCCCGGGCGATCGACCGTGCGCCGTCCGAGGCGCGCCCCGCTCTGGTGCGCGCCTTCGGGGTGAACCTGGCGCTCAACGCGGCCTGGACCCCTGCGTTCTTCGTGCTGCGCTCTCCGGAGGCCGCGCTGGCGGAGATCCTCCTGCTCAACGCCTCCAACGCCGTCCTCATCCGCCGCGCCCTGCGCGCCGACCGGACGGCCGGCCTTCTCCTGCTCCCCTACGCGGCCTGGACGGGCTTCGCCACCGCCCTCACCGCCGCGATCGCCGTGCGGAACTGACGGGCACGCCGAAGGCCCCGGCTCCCCCACCGGGGCCGGGGCCTTCCGCGCCTGGCTAGGCGCCCTTGTAGACCTCGCTCTCGGTCTCGAAGACCGCGAGCGAAGGGTCGTGGTCGAGCGCTCCGGTATCGGCCATGGCCGACATCCAGTGGTGGAAGTTGTCTCCGCGCTCCCGGAGGATCTCGTACAGACGGACCGTCAGACGACGGCGCACCCCCGCGAGCTCCGGATGGCCGTAGCGGTTGCTCAGCTCGTGCGGGTCCGTGCGCAGGTCGTAGAGCTCGTTGCGGGACTCCGGGTTCACCACGAGCTTGTACCTGTCGTCGCGGATCATCCGCTGCGGGTACGGGAAGTGGTGGCCGTGGAACTCCGCGGTCACCTCCGTGCGCCACTCGACGGCTGTGCCCGATACGTCTGCGCCCTCGGTGGCTGTGCCCTCGACGGCTGCGCCTTCGATGAGGGGCAGGAGGCTCCGCCCGTCGACGGCCTGGGACGGGTCGAGACCGGCCAGGTCGAGGAGGGTTGCGGTGCAGTCGGTGAGCCCGACGAACTCGTCCCTGACCTGGCCCGCGGGCGCCCCCGGCACCCGGACGATGCCCGGGATGCGGTAGATGTCCTCGTACATGGCCGGGCCCTTGTCGTGCAGCCGGTGGGCTCCGGTGAACTCGCCGTGGTCGGCGGTGAAGAACACCGCGGTGGAGTCGTCCAGGCCCAGCTCGCGCAACGTGTCGAGGATCCGGCCGATCTCCATGTCGATCATCGCGGCGTAGCCCCGGTAGACCGCGATGAGCTTCCGGGAGACGTCCTCGGCGAGGGTGTCGTACGTCCACAGCGCGCTGTAGTTGCGCTGGACGGGCGGCTTGCCTTCGAACGTCTCCGCGACGGACGCGGGCAGCTCGATCTCCGCCGGGTCGTACAGGTCGTAGTACTCCTCCGGCAGGAGGTACGGCAGGTGCGGCCCGAAGAAGTGCGTCGCGAGGAAGAACGGCCGCTTGCCCGTCCGGTACTCGTCGGCGTACTCGTGCAGCCGCTCGATCGCGCGCGTCGCCAGGTAGTGCTCGAACGTCGCCTCGACGGGCTGGTGCAGCCGTGCGGCCAGGAGGTTCCCGGGGTTGCCGTTGGGCAGGGTCCCCCGGACGTGCCCGCTGATCTCGTAAGGAGGCAGCCCGTTGTCCTCCAGGTACTTCAGGTAGTCCGGGTGGTCCACCGGGTTGTGCCAGCCCGGCAGGTCCGGGCCCTCGAACCCGAAGTCCGCGGCGTTCCGGTGCGTTCCGACGTGCCACTTGCCGATCAGCCCGAGCCGGTAGCCGGCGGCGGAGAGCGCCGCGGAGAAGGTGAACTCCTCGCGCGGCAGGTCCTCCATGTAGCCGACGTTGCGCTCGTGGTTGGCCAGCAGCCTGTGCCGGAAGGGCAGCTTGCCGGTCAGGAGGCTGGCCCGGGCGGGTGTGCAGATCGCCGTCGGCGTGTACGCCCGCTCGAACCTCGTCCCGGACGCGGCAAGGCCGTCCAGCGCGGGGGTGGAGACCTCCCCGGGGTTGTGGCAGCCGAGCGTGTCCACCCGGTGCTGGTCGGTCATGAGGAACAGGATGTTCCTGGGGCCTTGCTCGGACATCACTTACCGGCGACCTTGCCGTAGACGTCGCCCAGGTAGTACGTGGAGGGCTCGGGAACCTCCTTGAGCTTGCCCGCGCCGACGAACAGCTCGGACATGCCCTTCAGCCACGCCTCGACGGAGCCGTCGGCGGTCTTGGCGGCGATGTCGGCGGTGTTCAGCGGCCGGCTGTTGGCCTGGTCGGCCTTGACCTGGTCCTCGGTGAGCTTGAGGAACGAGGCGGTGGCCTTCACGGTCTCCTCCGGGTTGGCCGAGCGGTAGTCGCTGGCCTCCTGGAGCACCTTCACGACCTTCTCGACCAGCTCGGGGTCCTTCTCGACGACGTCGTTGCCCGCGACGTAGGCGGTGGGGAAGCTCAGGTCGAAGTCGGCGTTCTTCGCCAGCTCGACCAGGTCCGGGACGCTCTTCTTGATCGTGTCGATCATCGGGTACCAGATGCCCGCGGCGTCGATCTGGCCGGAGGCGAACGCGGACGCGATCGTCGCCGGGTCCATCGGGACGCGCTCGATGTCGGCGGCGGTCAGCCCTGCCTTCTTCAGCGCGAGGGTGAGGATCATGTCACCGGAGGTGCCTTCGGGGACGCCCACCTTCTTGCCCTTGAGGTCGGCGAGGGAGGTGATGCCGGGCTGGGCGATGACGCGGTCGGCGAGGCCGAGCGAGTTGACGGTGACGACCTTGGCCTGGCCGGTGGCCGGCAGCCAGAGGGCGCCCGGGCCGATGTAGCCGAAGTCGAGGTCGCCCGCGCCGAGCGCCTGGATCTGGAGGGGGCCGTTGGTGAAGACCGAGAGCTTCGGGTCGAGCCCGTTCTTCTCCCAGAGGCCTTCCTGGTCGGCGACGGCGAGGAGGGCGGAGCCGTTGTAGTCGGCGATGTAGCCGAAGTCGACCTTCTGGGCGCCGGACTCGGCCGAGGAGTCGTCGCCGCCGCAGGCGGTCGCGGCGAGGCCGAGGACGGCGGCGGTCAGGGCGGCGAGGGCGATGCGGGCTCTCATGGGTCAACCTTTCGCGGGGGTCTGCTGCGGAACGGGCCGCTGGGGAACGGGCTGGTGGTAGACGGCGCGCCATACGCGGTTGCGCAGGGCGGCGAACTCGGGCGAGAGCCGGGTCTGCTCGGTTCTCGGGTAGGGCAGGTCGACGTCGATGACCTCCTGGACGCGGCCCGGCCCTGCGGCCATGACCACGACCCGGTTCCCGAGGTAGACGGCCTCGTCGACGTCGTGGGTGATGAACAGGACGGTGCGGCGCTCCCGGCTCCAGGTGTCCAGGAGCTGGTCCTGCATGCGGACGCGGGTGAGCGCGTCGAGGGCGCCGAACGGCTCGTCCATGAGCAGGACGCGCGGGTCGGCGGCGTAGGCGCGGGCGATGGCGCAGCGCTGCCGCATGCCGCCCGACAGCGCCTTCGGCAGGGCGTCGGCGAAGTCGGTGAGGCCGACGAGGTCGATGTACCTCTCGGCGCGGGCGCGGCGCTCGGCCTTGCCCATTCCGGCGATCTTCAGCCCGAACTCGACGTTGCCCCGGACGGTCAGCCAAGGGAAGAGCGCGTACTGCTGGAAGATGACGCCGCGGTCCGGGCCGGGCCCGGTGACGGGCGACCCGTCGACGGTGACGGTGCCGCCGGTGGGCGTGACGAGCCCGGCGGCGATGCCGAGCAGGGTGCTCTTCCCGCAGCCGGAGGGTCCGACGACCGTCACGAACTCGCCGTCGGCGAGGCCCAGGTCGACGGCGGCGAGGGCGGTCACGGTGTCGGCGCCGAGCGGGTAGACCTTGCCGACGCCGCGGAACTCGATCTTGTTCATCTGCGGTCCTGCCATCCGGTGAGGCGGCGCTCGGCGGCCATCAGCAGCCGGTCCATGAGCAGGCCGAGGACGCCGATGGTGATGAGGCCGACGAAGATCGTCGGCAGGTCGTAGTAGATCTGCGCCTGCTGCATGCGGAAGCCGAGGCCCTCCTGGGCCGCGATCAGCTCGGCGGCGACGAGGGTCGCCCAGGCGCTGCCGAGGCCGACGCGCATGCCGACGATGATGAAGGGCGACGAGGCGGGCACCACGACCCGCGCGAAGATCACCCGATCATTGGCGCCCAGGACGCGGGCCGCGTTGATCAGCGTGGTGTCGACCCCAATGACGCCCTGAAAAGTAGAGATCACGCACGACAGAAAGGCGCCGAGGCCGATGACGACGAGCTTGGGCGTCTCGCCGATCCCCAGAAGCACGATCGCCAGCGGGATGATCGCCAGCGGCGGGATCGTCCGGAAGAACTGCACCCACGGCTCCAGCAGGCCGCGCGCGGTCCCGTACCAGCCCATCAGGAAGCCGACGGGCACGGCCAGGGCGGTGCCGAGGGCGAAGCCGATGAAGACGCGGCGGAGGCTGGCGAGGGCGTCGTCGAGAAGGGTGCCGTCGGAGATCAGCGTCCAGCCCTGCTTCGCGACCTCGACCGGGCCCGGCAGGCCCTGCACCCCGGCGCCCGCGAGCGCGGCCCACACGCCGACGCCGGCGGCGAGCGCGATCGCGTTGAGCGCGGGGCCGGGGAGGATCGCGCTCCGCTCCGCGCGCGGCGCGGGCGCGGCCTTGCGCACGGTGGCTGTCACGCGGGCCTGCCGATCCTCACGGTGCGCAGCTCGTGCGCGCCGTCGGCCCGGCTGACCTCGTAGTAGAGGCGCAGTCCTTCGCCGTCGGGGACCGCGTCGACGTAGCGCACGGAGCCCGTGCCGTGCGGCGTGGTGACGGCGGGGCCGTCGACCGTCAGGCGCTCCCAGTGGACGAGGTCGGGCGAGAATGCCAGACCGGTCTTCTCTTCGTAGTTCCGGGAGAAGTGGGACTCGCCGTCGTAGAAGCCGAGGAAACCGGCGGGCGTCTCCACGACGCTGTTGATCCGCGCGGCCCAGGAGTCCCAGCCGTCGCCGGGCGTGAAGACGACGCCGCGCCACTGCCAGGTCGCGCCGTCGTCGGTGCTCTCGGCGAGCGCGGTGACCGAGAGGGACAGGCCGGTGTTGTAGATGTCGGCGGTCGCGTGGGCGGCGCCGGCCCCCGCCGCGTCGAACGTGCCCTGCGCGGCGCTGAGGAGCATGATCAGACGGCCGTCCGCGGTGCGCTGGACCCGGGGGTCCTTGACGCCCTCGGTGCCGGTCGAGGCCGCGGTGAAGACCGGGCGGCGGGCCGCCACGTCGAAGGCGTCGGGCGAGGCGGCCTCGACGACGTCGACGCGCCAGCGGTTGTCGGCAGGGTCCACGTAGCTGAGGTAGAGCTGGTAGCCGCCGTCGGCGCGGCGGTGCAGGCAGAAGCGCTCCATCGAGGGCGAGTCCAGCGCGGACTTCTCCACCGCCCACACGTCGCGGAAGTCCACGCCGTCGTCGCTGACCGCGATCGCGCAGCGCCAGCCCCGCTCGGTGCGGGCGTCGCCGCGCGGCCGCCGCTGCCGGTAGGTCAGGAGGTAGCGGCCTTCGTCCTGCAGGACGCTCGCGCAGCCCACCCAGTAGCCGGCCTCCGCGCGCTCGGGGGTGAACACGGTGGTCCCGGCCTCCGGGTCGAAGACGGGGATCGCGATCGCGGATGTCATGAAAGGTCCTCTCCGCGGCCTGTGCCGCCGGGGTAGCCGATGAGGAGCGGCGAGTCGTGCGCGACGAGCGCGAGCGCGCCGAGCGCGCCCACCTCGTCGCCGAGCGCCGCGGGGTGTGCGGGAAGGCGCTGCGCGGGTGGAAGGTGTACGGCCAGGGCGGCTTCGGCGGCGGCCAGCACCCGCGGCACCGCGACCTCCCCGCCGATGACGATCCGGTCCGGGCTCACCGTGTTGCAGACCGCCGCCAGGGCGAAGCCGAGGGCCCGTCCTGCCCGGTCGAACGCGGCGACGGCCTTGGGCTCGCCTTCTTCCAGCGCTTGAAGCGCGCTAGGCAGGTCGGCGGCTCCGGATGCGGCGACAACGGCGGGGACCGACGCGACGGTCTCCAGACAGCCCAGGCCGCCGCACGCGCAGGCCGCCCCGGCCGGGTCGACCGGGATGTGGCCGATCTCGCCCGCGCCGCCGCCCCCGCCGCGCAGCAGCCTTCCGCCGACGACGATCCCGCCGCCCACGCCTTCGGAAAGGCGCGCGTAGACGACGTCCGAGAAGCCCTTGCCCGCGCCGCGCACCATCTCGGCGAGCGCGGCGAGCCGGGTGTTGTTGTCGACCGCGACCGGCACGCCGAACCGCTCGCCGAGGGCGCCGGTGAGCGCGGCGACGTTGCGGGCCTGCTCCGCGCCGCGGCCCAGCTGCCCGGTGACGCCCACGCCGATGCCGTGGAGCGGCCCGAGACCGGTCCGCAGGGAGTCGACGAGGCCGCAGGCGATCTCCAGCCTGCGCTGCCAGGACGTCGTCCGCGCATACCCTAGGGCGGCGGTCCCGATGACCTCCTGGGCCGCGTTGGCGACGGCCACGTGGACGCGTCGGTGGCCGAAGTCCACGCCGATGGCCTGGCCGGTGTCCGGGTTCAGCGCGAGCAGCTCGGCGGGCCTGCCGGGCGGGCGTCTGCGGCCTGCGGACTCCGGCGTGGTGACGACGACGGTGCCGCGCTGCAGGAGCGCGCCGGTGATGTCGGACAGGGTCGAGCGGGACAGCCCGGACAGGGCGCCCAGCTCCGCCCGGCTCAGCGCGCCGCGCTCGCGCAGCAGCGCGACCACGCGTTCCTCGTGCCCGAGGCGGACGCGGGCGAGCACGCCTGGTTCGGTCTCGGGCATTCTGCGCACTCTCCGGAAGAAGGTTCGGCCGGGACTCCGGATGAAATCACCGCTGGTGGAAAGGGACATTAACAGCCAGACAACCGACAATCCATACCTTTTCTACCTGAAATCGGTGTGTGCTGCGTCACTTTGGCTGCGCCCTGCGGGGTTTGCCGGAACCTGCCGCGGTTTCTCCGTTCCCGATACGGTGGACGCAACGGAGAGGCGCGCGGACGGAGGCGTGGTGTTCATACAGGTCATCGAAGCTCCCGCGAGCGACGCGGACGCCCTGCGCGAAGCCTCCTACCGCTGGGCGGACAGGCTCGGCGCGACCTCCGTCGGCTGGCTGGGCTGCACCGGGGGCGTCACCGACGACGGCATCTGGATCAGCGCAGAGCGGTTCGAATCCGAGCAGAAGGCCTGGGTGGAGAACGGTCGGCCCGGCCGCCGCCGCTGGTGGGCCGACACGCTCGGCGGGCTCGCCGGCGACGCCCGGTTCATCAACTGTCGCGAGGTCGAGGTGTTCGCCCCCGACCCCGACGCGATCGACACCGCCCGCTACGTGGAGATCGTCCAGGGGCGGGTGAAGGACCCCGCCTTGATGCGGACCCTTCTGCGCAGCATGGAGAAGGAGATGTACGGCTCCCGGACCGACCTCCTGGGCTCCACCCTCGCCTTCCACCCGGACGACGGGTACACCCACCTGCTCTACCACACCAGCGAGGACGACCTCTTCGACGCCGAGCTCCGCGAGATCCCGCCCCGCGTCAAGGCGATGATGGACGCGATCTACGAGCTGAACCTCAGCACGCCGCGGCGGCTCGCGCTCACCGCGCCGTGGCTGCACTCCCGCCGCTCCACCGACCGCTGACGTCCCGCGCCGCTCCTCCCGGAACCGGCGAGGACGGCGGCCTTGGCCGGACGCCGCGGGCTTCCGGGCCCCCGCGCAGTGCCGCGGGGACCCGGGGACGGGCCTAGTCCAGGGCGGCCCAGGCGGCGGACAGCAGCGGTTCGCAGGCCAGCACGGGCTTCTCGCCGCCCTGCGCGCGCAGCGCCCCGAGGACCCGCAGGACCTCCACGACCTCGGCGTGGTCGGCGTAGCCCGAGGCGGCCAGCGCGCTCAGGGACAGCGCAGGCTGGTCGGACTCCCCCGCCACCTCCAGCCACACCGCGAGGTCCTGCGCGGGACCGTCCTCCGACTGGCGCGTCAGGACCGTCCAGGCGGCCTCCAGCGTCGGGTCGTCCAGGACCCCGGTGGAGCGGACGAACCCGCGCGGCTCGCCGGAGAGGTGGCGCGCGCAGACGTCGCGGGCCTCTTCGGCGTCGCGGACGCCCGCCCTGAGGAGGAGGTCGAGCAGCGACGGCCAGCCTCCGGTCAGCCGGAACAGCTCGTCCGGTCCGAGGCCGAAGCCGAGCGCAGGATCGGCGGCGACCCTACGGGCGATCTCCTCCGCCGAGAAGGGCACGAGTTCCAGGACCCGCGCAGGCGGCGTGTCCTTCAGGCGCGTCCACAGCGCGGCGTACCTCGGCGGCACCACGGCGACGACGGCGAGCGTCCCCTTGTACCCGGCGTTCCCGCCGACCGCCTCGAACGCCTCCGCGAGCCCCGCCCTCGCCGCGTCCGCCGTCCGGCTCGTGGCGAGGTCGAGCACGACAAGGGTCAGCCCCTTCTTGCGCCCGGCCCGCTCCACCGCGTCGGCGAAGACCGGCTCCCGCTGCCCCGTCCCGACCGTCCACACCGCCACCTTCTCCCGCCGCTTCCCCTCCCCTTCCAGCACCCGCGCCACCTCCAGCAGCCCGAGCGCCTCCGACCCGGCCACCAGATGCACCACGGCCTCCTCCCGCACCACCCGCCCGACCCCGGGCCCCCACCTCTCAGCCCCCACATCCACGCCCAGGCGGGTACCGGACGCGACCTCGGCCGCCCCACCGAACGCCCGCGCCTCAGGACCAGCTTCCTCAAGCGCCCGCTCTTCGGGAGCCCCCTCAGCCGCGTCGGCGGTCGCCGAGCCCTCGAAAACAACCCCCTCAAGCGCGCGCGCCTCAGGAGCGACCCCCTCCGAGCCCGGCCCTTCGGCAGAAGCTCCACTCCCCTCCGCAACAGCGGACCCGGACTCGGCGAACGCACCCGCCGACGACGAACCCCCTGAGGCCGTAACCCCGCCGACCGGCAGAGCGCCCTCGCCGGTCTCGACCTCGGACGGCGCAACGAACTCCGAGGCGTCAGAGACGACGTCCTCCAGCCCGCCCGCTCCGAGACCGGCTTCCTCAGACGCCGACACTTCGCCGGCCGAACCCGGCACTTCCGCAACGGCGCCCGGCTCGGCGGGCATACCCGGCTGAGACACGGCGTCGTCGAAGACCTCGCCGCCCGGCGAAGAAGGTTCCTCAACCTCGATCGGCTCGGACGCGGCATCGATCGCCCCGGCCTCATCGCCGGCATCCCTGCCGAGCACCGAACCGCCCCCTCCGGCGTCAGCCTCAGCCGGCTCGCCGATCACCGAGGCGTCGGCGCCGCCAAGCACGCCCGCTTCAGGAGCGGACTCCTCCGACGGCGGCTCTTCAACGGGCGAGCCCGGGTTTTCCGCAGCGGTGAGGTCGGAATCGATGGGTGTACCCGGCTCAGACGGGACAGCTTCGGAAGCGAAGACTTCGTCGCGCGGCGAAGGGAGTTCCTCGGCCTCGCCGAGCAAGGACTCGGACGGAGCAGCGGTGTTCACAGAGTCGGAGGCAGCATCCCCGCCGTGCGCCGAAACGCCCTGGCCGGATTCAGCCTCAGCCGGCTCGCCGATCACCAAGGCATCGGCGCCCGCTTCAGGAGCGGACTCCTCCGCCCCCGGCTGGTCCGCCGAAGACTCGGGGCCCTCCTCTGCGGCGGAGCCGGACGCACTCGAAGGTTCCGCGTGCGACAGGGACTCGGAGGCGGCGACTCCGCCAAGCGGCGCGGAGCCGTCGCGGGGGTCGGCCTCGGGCGAAGCGGCGGAATCCGCGGCGTCAGAGACGGCACCCTCAAGCGCGCGCGCTTCGGGAGCGGGCTCCTGTGAGGGCGACGCTTCGGCGGACGAGCTCGGCGCCTCCGCGACGGGGTCTGGCCCGGTGGGCGTACCCGGCTGGGACGCGGCGTCGTCGGGGGTGGGGCCTTCGTCGCGTGGCGAAGGGGGTTCCTCGGCCTCGCCGGGCTCGGGCTCGGACGGGGCGGCGGTTGCCTCGGCGTCGGAGGCTTCCTCTTCGGGGGCGGACGCCTCGGTGTCGGAGGTCGCTGAGGCGGGCGACTCGGGCTCGGGCTCGGCGGCGGCTGCTGAGGCCGGTTGTTCGGGAAGGGCGGGGAGTTCGGAAGCGGCTTCGGGCTCGGCGGCGGTGACGTCGGCGGGCGATGATCCGGACTCCGATGAGGGGCTCTCAGAGCGGGCGTCGGCGGCGAATGGGGCGGAGGCCACCGCGTCTTCGCCTTCGGCTGCGGCGCCTTCGGACTCCGACTCCGACTCGGGCGCGGGCGCGGGCGCGCCGGAGGAAATGTTCTCCTCGTCGTCGGAGGCGGCGCCTTCGGACTCGGGCTCGGTCACGGGCTCGGGCGCGCGGGAGGAAACGGTCTCCGCGTCTTCGGGGGCGGCGACTTCGGCAGCCGACGGAGAGGTGTCCGGGGCTTCGTCGCCCTTGGGGTCCTCTGGAGCGGTTAGGGCTTCTGGGTGATCTAGGGGGTCTCCTTCGAGCGCGCGCGCTTCGGAGGAGTGTCCTTCCGGCGAGGAGTCTTCGGCGGTGGGTGTGTCCGGCACGGAGCCGGGCTCGGCCTCCGGCTCGGACGGCAGGGGGGCGTCGTCGGACGGCGCGGCGGGCTGGGCCGCTTCGGCGGACGGTGCCGGGGCGGCGGTGAGTTCGGCCTCCTCGTCGTCTCCGGCTTCGGCGGAGGCGGTGGGGGCGTCCGGCGGCTCAGGGTGGACAGGGGCGGGGGTGTCGTCGGACGGCGTGGCGGAGGCCTGCGCGGTGGCGCGGTCCGCATCGGGCTCCGGAGGAGCGGTCGCGGAGGCGACGTCAGCGGTGGGCGGCACGGGGTCTGCGGTGCCTTCCGCGGATTCGGCGTTCTGGTCGCTCTCGGAGGTGGTCTCCGCGTCGAGAGGCGCAACGGCCTCCGCGCCTTCGTCGAACTCCGCGTCGTCTCTGCCCACCAGCGCTGCGGTCTCCGCGACGGCGGGGGCGGCTTCGGTGATCTCGGACGAGGCCGGCTCGGCGAGCGTCTCGCTTTCGGCCGGGGCCGGCGCCGCTTCGGCGGCGGCCGCGGACTCGGAGACCGCCGGGGCGGCCTCGGAAACCTCGGGGGTCGGCGGGGTGGTGGGGGCCTCGCTCTGGGTGGGGAGGGTGATGGATCGTTTGGAGACGGGCCAGAGGAGGCGTTGCCAGGCGGGGGGCCAGGTGGATTCGGCGGCGGCGACCAGGGCGTCCTCGTCAGGGCGGAGGCCGGCGGCGGCGTCGAGGAGGTCGCAGAGCAGGAGGAGGTCGGGGGTGGGGGCGCTGGAGGCGGCGTGGATCTCGGCGAGGAGGTCGGCGTAGCGGGACGGGCCGGTGAGGGCCGCGAGGGCGGCGACGCGGCGGCGGGCCGCTTCGGCGACGGCCGCGTCCTCAAGGGCCGCGAGGGTGGGCGAGGCCTCCGGAAGGGCGGCGACTGCCGCGTCGAAGGCGGCGACGACCTGGGTCAGCGCGGCCATGTCGGGGTCGGCGGGACGCGCCCCGTCCTGGAGCGCGGCGAGGACCCGGCGCGCTCCTTCGACCGACGCGGGGAGCACGCCCCGGAGGATCTCCAGGACCTGCTCGGGGGTGGTCTCTCCTTCTCGCGCCTGGTTCGTCCCGGATTTCTCGTCCACCATCAAAACGCACGCCCCTCGCCGTAGAGTCCCGATCGAGCCGTCGGCCCCGGATGAAACTGCGGCGAGCGTAAGACGCCCGACCCGACAATTTTCGGCAATTCACCAAATAGCAACCCACACGCAGGCATCTCGTCCAAGCCCCTTCCCCGGACCGGCGCGAGGCCGCGCGTCGAGGCGGCCCCCGCCCTCCCCCGCACCCCCGCGCGCCGCGCTCAGCGCAGTGGCAGGGGCGTCCCGCGTTCGTGCTCCGGGCGGGGCCGAAGATACGGCGGTCGACCTCGGAGATGCAGGTCGCTGATGCTCGCCTCGCGGCGGGACATCAGGCCTTCGGGGTGAACTCCCACAATTCGTTGCCGTAGCTCCGCCACCACTGATCGGACGAGTCACGCCATTCATACTGAAAGCGGACCGCCATGCGGGAGCCGCGGAAACCCCACAGCTCCTCGCGGGGCGACGCGCCCGCCGCGGTCTTCGGCTTGCTCGCGGAGTGGTCGCCGATCCGGACTTCCGGGCTGCGCCTTCCGCAACGCGTTCGGCGAGCTGGGCGCGGTCTCCGCGGGCGTCGCGCGGGCTGTGCGCGACCACAAGCCGGCCCTCCTGACCAGCTCACCGAGCTCGCGCGCGCCCTGCCCGCGCC
Source organism: Actinocorallia aurea (assembly GCF_054783995.1). NCBI lineage: Bacteria > Bacillati > Actinomycetota > Actinomycetes > Streptosporangiales > Thermomonosporaceae > Actinocorallia > Actinocorallia aurea. The sequence goes on along the minus strand of NZ_BAAGPQ010000027.1, from coordinate 237,653 downwards.
CGATCCCGCCCGGCCGGCCGAGCAGCTGCTCGTCCTCGTGGACGGCGCGATCGCCGTGGCGTCCGCCGGGGGCCGCGCCGACTCCGTCCGCCACGCCCGCGCCGCGGCCGAGACGCTCGTCGCCGCCACCCGGCCCTGACGCCTCCGGCACCGAACGTCACGGAAGCCGGGAACAACCGGGTGGTGGCCTTTGCCCCGTTTTCGGCGACCCTTCCTACACTGGTAGGTACCACCGTGAATGGGGGGTCACCAAAGACCTCCAAGCGCGGGGCCACTGAAGACCTCATGGCACGCTCACGGCGGCCACGCCCGGCAGGCACGGCGCTAGACACCGCGGCCACCGGGCGCGCTCATGCCCAGGGCATCACAGTCTCACCACGAATCACGACAAACACGCCCATTTAGGCATGGATCACCCCGGCGGCGCTGGTATCCATCACCCATGACCGCCCCGCCCCGGCATCCCCTTCCGACCGCGCTGCTCCCGGCCCTGACCGCCGCCCTGGCGATCGCCGTCCCCACCCTCGCCGTCTGGTCCCGGCTGCCGTCCGAGGTCGCCGCCGCTTGGAACAACTCCGGCGCGCCCTCTTACGCGGTCTCCAAGGCGGGATTCCTCGCCGCCGCGCTCGGCGCCGCGTTCTTCGGCCCCGTCCTCCTGCGCCGTTCACAGGTCTCCGTCTGGGCGTTCACTCTCCTCCTCGCCTACGAGAACGCGCTCATGCTCTGGGCGAGCGTCGACCAGACGGACGGTCTCGCGGCACGGACCCTGTCGCGCTCCACGAACCTGCCCTTCCTCATCCTGGGCGCCGCGGTGATCGTGGCCTTCTGGAAGGCCGCCCGCCTGAGCGGCCCGCCACCCGGTCGGCGCGCCCGCCTGGAGGGCCCGCTCTGGACGGCCCGGGCGCACAACACCTGGCTGATGGCCGCGGGCGCCCTCCAGCTCCTCATGCAGTTCGGCGCGTACACCGCCACCCTCCCCGGGACCGAGCGGCGGCCCGAGACGATCGCGATCGGCCTGCTCTTCTGCTTCACCTCCACCGTCGTGGTGACCGTCGACGGCTCGGGGGTGCGGTTCGGCTACGGCCCGTTCGGGCTGATCCGGCGCAGGCGGCCCCTGAAGACGATCGCCTCCGCGGAGGCGGTCCCCATGGGCAAGCCATGGTTCCTGGCGCTCGGCCTGCGCGGCTTCCCCGGCGACGCCCATCTCCGACTGCGCAGCGGCCAGGCCCTCCTCCTGACGTACCGCACCGGGGGCACCTTCTCCGTCTCCGTGCCCGACGCGGAGGCCGGGGCCGCCGCCGTCAACGGGCTCATCGCCGCCACCCGCCGCAGATACCCCCCAAAGCCTGCTACAGCCGCCTGAGCCGCGGCCGAGCCCGGCCGCACCGAAGTACTTTCGCCCCGCAAAGTGGATGTCGTCCTCCGCGCGTATGCGCGGATCTCCGACGGCCTGTAGTCGCGCCGATTTGCCGGAACGGCAAGGCCGTTTGGCGAAAAGCGCCCGCGCGGGCGATCCTCGGGTACGGCACCAACGTGAAGGAGCACCGACTGTGAACACCGGGGAGACCGCCGCGGCGAGCAGCGCCGAGGCCTGGGACGAGCGCTACCGCCGGAGTGACCGGATCTGGAGCGGACAGCCCAACCGCGTCCTGGTCGAGGAGACCGCGGACCTGCCCGCGGGCCGGGCCCTCGACCTCGGCTGCGGCGAGGGCGCCGACGCCGTCTGGCTGGCCGGGCGGGGCTGGAAGGTCACCGCGACCGACATCTCGGCCGTCGCGCTGGAGCGCGCCGCCGGCCACGCGGCCGACGCCGGAGTGGAGGTCGACTTCCAGCGGCACGACCTCGACACGTCCTTCCCCGAAGGGGAGTTCGACCTGATCTCGGCCATGTTCTTCCACTCCTTCGCCGCGCTGGAGCGGGAGGAGATCCTGCGCAAGGCCGCCGCCGCGCTCGCCCCGGGCGGGCGGCTGCTGATCGTCAGCCACGCCGGATTCCCGTCCTGGCACGAGGGTGAGAAGCACGAGGACGTCCACTTTCCCACCCCGGACGAGATCGTCGCCGACCTCCGCCTGCCCGCCGAAGGCTGGGAGGTGCTCCAGGCCGCCGAGCACGAGAAGGAGGTGTTCCGGCCCGACGGAGAGCGCGCCACCCGCAGGGACAACACCGTCCTCGTGCGACGCCTGCCCGCCTGATCACCCGGGCCGCGAACCGGTCCGTGCTTGCTGGGCCCGGCCCGCAGGCGCTCTGGGAACCCGGCTTCGCCGGCGTGCGCGTGGGTCGGTCCGGTTTGGGCGGTACCTGCCGCGGGGCAGGTTTTCAGGGTGGCCTTCCAAGATCCGGAACTGCGGACCAAGACGCTGAAGGCAGTCCACCGCCTGCTCGTCGTCCTGCTGTGGGCGCTGGCGCTCTGGGCGGTCTGGCAGGTCAGGGAGGTGGCGATCCCGCTGATGATCGCCGTCCTCATCGCCTCGGTGACGATCCCGCCGACCAACCGGCTGATCGGGCGCGGCATGAACCCCGCCGCGGCGACCGCGATCGTGTGGCTGGCGCTGATCGCCGCCGCGGCGGTGCTGGTGCTGCTGCTGGTGCCCCCGACGGTCAGCGGCTTGTCTCAGCTCGCCGCGAGCTTCGACTCCTTCACCGTGACGCTCCAGGACCTCGGCGAACGGTTCGGCCTCGACGCGGCCCGGATCGCCGACTACACCGAGCAGGCCCGCGAGTGGGCGGCCGGGCACTCCGGCAACATCGCGGGGGGCGCGCTCACCGGGGTCATCGCGACGGGCGAGGTGCTGGTCGGCGCGGTCCTGGCGTTCGTCCTGGCGATCTACTTCACGCACGGCGGCACCCGGCTCATCGGCTGGCTCGCCGAGCTGCTGCCGCCGGGCGCGCGCGGCAGGCTGCACGACGGCGCCGAGGTCGTCTTCGACGTCATGGGCAGATACGTGCGGGGCGTCGCGGTGGTGGGGTTCGTCGACGGGTTCTTCATCGGCCTCGCCCTGTGGATCCTCGGCGTGCCGATCGCGGTGCCGCTGGCCGTCCTCACCTGGGTGGGGGCGTTCCTGCCGCTGGTCGGCGCGTTCCTCGCCGGGACGCTCGCGGCGGTCGTCGCGTTCGTCGCCAAGGGCTGGGTGGTGGCTCTGATCGTCGTGGGCGTGACGGTGGCCGTCCAGCAGATAGAGGGGCACATCCTCGCCCCGCAGATCTACGGGCGTGCCTTGGCGCTGCCCGGGGCCGTCATTCTTCTGGCGATCGCCTTGGGCAGCGCCGTCGCGGGCATCGCGGGCGCGTTCCTCGCCGCGCCCATCGCCTCGGTGACCGTCGCGCTGATCCGGCGCGCCCGCCATGCCGCGGACGCTTCGGCCGTGGAGGCCGACGGTCCGGACAGCACCGACGGTTCGGGCAGCACCGCGCCGACCGGAAAGATCACCCCTGGGGAGCCCGACGCCCCGGGCGAGTGAGCCCTTTGTTGATCTTCCTCCCGGATCGTCCGCCCGGCCCGGAGCCGCGCGGTAGCCTGCCCTGACCGATCGGACCGACGCACGAGGAGCGGCGACGCATGGGCGCAGGCCACCACCACGGGCCGTCCGGGGGTTCCTCCGCCGAGGCGCCGGGGACCCTGCGGTGGGCGCTCGCCCTGATCGTCCCGCTCGCCCTGGCCACCCTCGCCGGGCTGGCGTGGCTGTGGCCGTCGGACGACTCCTCGGGCACGCCCGCGGGCGGCACCCTCGCCCGGCACGAGGCGACCGTCGTGGACGTGGTCCTGGGCGCGTGCGCGAAGGCCGCCGACGCACCCATCGACCTGAGCGGGTCCACGGAGGCCGCCACGCCCGTCGACCCGCGCCGCTGCGGCACCGCGACGCTCCAGTTCTCCTCCGGGCCGCTCGAAGGCCAGTACGCCACGGTGAACCTGCCGACCGGCCCCGGGACGCACGTGTACGAGGGCGGCGACGACGTCCTGGTGATCGAGACGCCCGGTGTGGAGGGCGTCGACCGCTACCAGCTGTCCGACCACGACAGGTCCGACCCGCTGTGGATCGTCGCCGCCGCGTTCGTGCTGGCCGTCGTCGCGTTCGGCCGGTGGCGCGGGCTCGCCGCGCTCGCCGGGCTCGGCCTCACGTTCGCCCTCCTCGTGCTGTTCCTCATCCCGGCGATCCTCGCGGGCAGCCCGCCGCTGCTCGTCGCGATCGTCTGCGCCGCCGCGATCATCCTCGCGGTGCTCTACCTGACGCACGGGTTCACGCCGACGACCACGCTCGCGGTGCTCGGCACCCTCGCCGCCCTCGCGCTGACGGGGCTGCTCGCCACCGCGGCGATCGGCCTCGCCCACCTCAACGGGATCACCGACGAGGGCAGCTTCTACCTCGACTACAACTACTCCATCAACACGCAGGGGCTGCTGCTCGCGAGCATCATCATCGGCTCCCTCGGCGTGCTGGACGACGTGACCGTCACCCAGGCGGCGACGGTCCGGGAACTCGCCGCGGCGGACCCGTCGGCGGGGTTCGGCGCGCTGTACCGGGCGGGGGCGCGGGTCGGCCGCGCGCACATCGCCTCGGTGATCAACACGATCGTGCTGGCGTACGCGGGCGCGTCGCTGCCGCTGCTGCTGCTGTTCCGGATCGGCGAGCAGTCGGTCGGCGAGGTGCTCACCAATCCCGTGGTCGCCCAGGAGATCGTGCGCAGCGCCGCGGGAACGCTCGGCCTGATCGCCGCGGTCCCGCTCACCACGGCCCTCGCCGCGTTCACCGCGGTCCGCTCCGGGCGGACGCCGCAGCCGTCCCACCCTGCCATGAGCATCCCCGCGACACGCGGACAAGATCACCAAGCTTGACATTCCCCGCTGGTCGGACATTTTCCATGTCATGGGAAATCTCGTACTCGACCGTGTCTCCAAGAGCTACGGTCCGCGCCGCGCGCTGGACGGACTGGGCTTCGAGGTGAGGGAAGGAGAGATCTTCGGGTTCGTCGGCAGCAACGGCGCAGGCAAGACCACCGCCATGCGGATCATCCTCGGCGTCCTCGCCGCCGACTCCGGCGAACTCCGCTGGGACGACGCGCCCCTCGACGACGCCGTCCGCCGGACCATCGGCTACATGCCGGAAGAACGCGGCCTCTACCCGAAGATGAAGGTCCGGGAGCAGCTCGTCTACCTCGCCCGGCTGCGCGGCCTGTCCGCGCCCGCCGCGCGCGCCGCCGCCGACACCTGGACGGCCCGGCTCGGCGTCGCCGAACGCGCGGCCGAGGAGGTGCAGAAGCTCAGCCTCGGCAACCAGCAGCGGGTCCAGCTCGCCGCGGCGCTCGTGCACGACCCGCGGCTCCTCGTGCTCGACGAGCCCTTCTCCGGCCTCGACCCCGTCGCCGTCGACGTGATGAGCGACGTCCTGCGCGAGAAGGCCGCCGAAGGCGTCCCCGTCGTCTTCTCCAGCCACCAGCTCGACCTCGTGGAGCGCCTCTGCGACCGGGTGGGGATCGTGCGGGCCGGGCGGATGGTCGCGCTCGGCACCGTCCCGGAGCTGCGCGCCGGCGGAGCCGCCCGCCTCGTCGTGGAGGTCGAGGGCGCCGCGCCCGGCTGGGCCGACGCGGTCCCCGGCTTCACCCGCGAGGAGGACGGCACGTACGCCCCGGCCCCCGGAGCCGACGAGCAGGAGCTCCTGCGCGCCGCCCTCGACGCGGGCCGCGTCACCGAGTTCGCGTGGCGCAGTCCCGGGCTGACCGAGCTGTTCCGCGAGGTCGTCCGGTCCGAGGACGCCGGGTCCGACCCCTCCGGGTCCGAGACCGCCGCGGAGGTGGCCGCGTGAACGCGTTCACGGAGATCCGGCTCGTCGCCTCCCGCGAGCTCGCCCGGCTGCGGACCCGCATGTTCCTGATCGTCACCGGCGGGATGATGGCGCTGGTCGCGGGCGCCCTCGTCGCGGTGAAGCTGCTCGGCGGCTCCGCGCCCGTCGCCGTCGGCTTCGCCGACTCCGCGACCCGCGCCCAGGTCGTCGCCGTGGCCGAGGCGGCGGGCCTCGACGTCGCGCCGCGCTCGGTCGAGGACGAGCCGGCCGGTGAGCGGCTGGTGTCCGACGGCGAACTCGACGCGCTCGTCCTCGACGGGCCGCTGCGCCTCGTCGTCCGGGAGGAGCCCGACGACGACCTGCGCGCCGTGCTCTCGGCACTGGCCCGCCAGAGCGCGCTCGACGCGCGGCTCACCGAAGCCGGCCTCGACCCGAACGCGGTCGCGGCCGCCGTCGGCGGGGCCGACGTCCAGGTCGTCTCCCTGGAGGGCGCCGACGAACTGCGCGAACAGCGGCTGGCCCTGTCCATCGGCCTGGCGGCGATCCTCTTCATCGTGCTCCAGACGACGGGGATCCTCGTCGCCCAGGGCGTCGTGGAGGAGAAGGCGAGCCGGGTCGTCGAGCTGCTGCTGAGCGCGGTCCGGCCGTGGCGGCTGATGGCCGGCAAGGTGCTCGGCCTCGGCGTCGTCGGGCTGGTCCAGATCGGGCTCGTCGCGGCGACCGGCGTCGCGGTCCAGGCCGGGACGGGCGCGCTCGACATGTCGCTCGGCTCGGTGCTCGGGACGGCGGGCTGGTCGCTGCTGTGGTTCCTCGTCGGCTACACGATCTTCGCGCTGCTGTACGCGGCGGCCGCGGCGACGGTCTCGCGGCAGGAGGAGATCGGCGGGGTCACCGGCCCCGTCCAGATCCTGCTGATCATCCCCTACATGCTGGCCTTCGCCGTCGTGCCCGCCGACCCCGACGGCATGACCGCGCGGGTGCTGTCCTTTGTGCCCTTCTTCGCCCCCATCCTCATGCCGGTCCGCGGCGCGCTCGGCGTCCCGTGGTGGGAGCAGGCCCTCGCCCTCCTGCCCGCCCTCGCGGTGATCGCCGCGCTCGTCTGGTTCGCGGGCCGCGTTTACGGCTACTCCGTCCTGCGCATGGGCGGCCGGGTGTCCCTGAAGGACGCGCTCAGGGGCGGCTGAGCCCCTGGGAACGGCGGTCGAGCCCCGGGAATGCCGGAGGGGCCGGGCGTGTTGTGCGGGCGTGACGGTTCGTCCCGACCACGAAAGGAAGCCGGCATGAGGAAGGGAATCCACCCCGAGTACCGCCCCGTCGTGTTCCGCGACAAGAGCGCAGACGCGCTCTTCCTGACGCGCTCGACGATGACGAGCGACAAGACCGTGGAGTGGGAGGACGGCAAGACCTACCCCGTCGTAGACGTGGACGTCTCCTCCGCGAGCCACCCGTTCTACACGGGCCGCGGCCGCACGATCGACACCGCGGGCCGCATCGAGCAGTTCCAGCGCCGCTACGGCAAGCGCAAGTGACATCGCCCGATGGGGGCGGATCCGCAAGGATCCGCCCCTTTCGCGTTTCCGGGCCCCGGTGACGCGGCCCACACCGGGTTTTGCCAGGATCGATACGATCACCGGCCCCTCGGGGCCTTGAGCGCGAGGAGCCTGAAATGACCGACACCGCCCCGACTTCCCCTGCCGAGGACGTCGTGATCGTCGAACGGTCCGGCGCGGTGGCCCTGGTCCGGCTGAACCGGCCCGAGGCGCGCAACGCGCTCAACACCGCCCTGATGACCGCCCTGCTGGGCTCCCTCGCCGAACTCGACGCCGACCCCGGCGTCCACGCGATCGTGCTCACCGGCACCGGCAAGGCGTTCTGCGCGGGCCTCGACCTGCGGGAGCTGGGCTCCAGCGGCGGGAACCTCGGGTTCGGCACGCCCAGCCCCGGCGCCGCGCCCAACCTGCCATGGCCGCAGCTGCGCACCCCGCTCATCGGCGCGATCAACGGCCCCGCCGTCACGGGCGGGTTCGAGCTGGCCCTGAACTGCGACATCCTGATCGGCTCCGAGCACGCCTCGTTCGCCGACACGCACGCCCGGGTGGGGGTGCTGCCCGGGTGGGGCCTGTCGGTGCTGCTGCCGCTGGTCGTCGGCCGCGGCACGGCCCGCAGGATGAGCCTGACCGGCGACTACGTGCGCGCCGAGGAGGCCCTGCGGGTGGGGCTGCTCACCGAGGTCGTCCCGGCCGACGACCTGGTGCCGACCGCCCTCGCGCTGGCCGAGACGATCGCCCGGAACGACCCGGCGGCCGTCCAGACCTACCTCGCCTCCTACAAGGCGATCGAGGAGGCCCAGATCGGCGAGGGCTACCGGGTGGAGTCCGAGACCTCCACCGGCTGGCTCGAGGCGACCTTCGACCCGGCGAAGGTCGAGGCGCGCAGGCAGGCCATCATCGAGCGCGGAAAGGCGCAGACGGCCCGATAGGAACAGGGCGGCGGGTCATGTCCGCGCAGTGCGGTCTGCCAAGTCCGGGCAATGAAAGGCCAGGCCCACTTCTTTCACCCCATAGGCGCATATAGCGTTGTTCGTGGCAGAGAAAGAAGAATTAAGGGGAATCACCATGAAGGTCATGCCGCTGGTCGCCGCCGCGACCCTCGCCCTCAGCGGACTCATCGCAGCCCCCGCCGCCAGCGCGGCCCCCCAGCAGGCCGACTGCAGGACCTACTCCAGCATCTCGGTCTGCGGCGAGGTCAAGCTCGACGCCCAGCAGAGCAAGTGCGTGAAGGCCGCCGTCGACCAGGGCATGACCGAGCGGAGGGCCGAGGTCGAGTGCACCGCCTTCGGTTCCTGACCGGCCCCGAGCGCAGCCCCCGCACCACCCCTCAGAAAAACCCGCCACCCCAGGACTTCCCGCGATCCGCCGAGACACCTTCCGCCTTGAACCGGTGGTTCGCGGGAGCAAGAGCGAAAGCGCGTCCCTCTCCATCGAGAGCGGCGCGCTTTCGCTTTTTCCCGCACCTTTGCCTTGAGCTAGGAAATAACAGACCTCTGTGGCTTTGACCGCATACTCCGGGAGGCCTTCGCCACATAACGCTATTTCCCTACGAACCGGCCAGTTCGTACGTCCGGACATAGTCGAACTTCGCGGTGGCCCCCGCGGCGTTCAGCGAGATCAGGCCGATCCGCAGATCGTCCCGCCTGGCCGTCGACCATGATCCGGCCCACGTCCAGTGCACGCCGTCGGTGCTGGACCCCGCCCGGACCCGGTTCTGCCCGTCGACCTCGGTGTAGGCCAGGCGCAGCCAGAGCACCGACGTGGCCGGGCCGCCGAACATCGGGCCGCTGGAGACCGCCTCGGGCGGCGTCGTCGTCGGCCGCTCCGCCTCCTTGTTGAACTCCGTCTGGTGCAGGAGCAGGCCGCCCCCGTTCTGGAGCGGCAGGACCGAGTGGGCCAGCTTGAAGAACCTGTCGTCGTTCTCGTAGAGCACCAGCCCCGCCTGCTGGTTGCCGGTCCGCCCGTCGAAGGTCAGCTTCGTCTCGACGAGGTAGTCGCCCTCGGGGGCGTCGCGGAGCAGGACCGAGGCGGTGTTGTCCGTCCGGTACAGCTCGGCCGCCTGGGTCGGCCAGGTCAGCTCGCCGCCCCCGGTGACGGCCGCGGCGGCCTTCGCACCGCGGACCCAGCTCCAGGCCGCGTCCGACGCCTCGGGACGGCCCGTGCCGTCGAACTCGTCGGAATACGCGGGCAGCAGGGCGCCCGGCCGCGGCTCGGGGACCCGCTCGACCGCCGGCTCGTAGAGCGCGGCCGCGCCCAGGTTGTCGGCGTCCACCCGGCCGCCGGACGTCGCCGCGCCGATCCTGCCGAAGTCCGGCGCCCCCTCGGGAAGCGCCACGGTGACCTCGGCGACCGCGTCGCGCAGCCGGTCGGCCGACAGCGCCGCGGTGAGCGTGGTCCCGCGCCGCTCAACGGCGACGTTGTGCCAGGTGGTGTAGGAGAAGCCCGCCGGGAGCGGAGTGCTCTTCTCGGTGGTCGCGCCCTTGACGGTCGTCGCGACGGTGAACAGGCCGCGGCCCCGGTCGATCCAGGCGGTGATCGAGTTCTTGTCGTTCTTGTGCGCGACGACGAGGCCCGCCCCGCCGCCGGAGCCCGCGCCGAGCCGGAGGTCGCCCTCGACGCGGACGTCGCCCTTGACCTGCTTCTTGGCGAGCTGGAGCGAAGCCCCCGACTCCGGGGACGCCAGGTGGCCGCCCGCGTCGGCGTCCCGGCCGGCCGTCCAGGTGGTGAACCAGCCGTCGAGCGGGTCCGCGCCGTTGAAGTCGCCGCCGGTCTCGAAGGAGGTCACGGGGGCGTCCTGCCGCGTGGTCGACGGGCCCGCGCCGGCCCGCACGACGGGCCAGCCGTCGATCCAGTCGAGCCTGTCGACGAGCATCGGGCGGCGGCTCAGGTTCGTGATCGTGCCGCCCCACGGGCCGATGACGGGCGGGAAGTCCGGTTCGTCCGCTTCGATCGCGTGGTAGACGAGCCAGTCCTGGCCGGACAGGTCGGTCTGGAGGGCGTTGTGGCCGGGGCCGATCCACTTGTCGCCGTTGGCCGCGAGGACGATGCCGTCCTTGCTGGTGAGCGCCATCAGGTCGGTGCCGCTCGGCGTGCGGAAGGGGCCGAGGGGGTTGTCGGCGCGGCCGACCTTGACGGTGTAGCCGCTGAACGCGCCGTCGCAGCAGCCGCCGTCGGAGTAGAAGAGGTAGTACCAGCCGTCCCGGTGGACCACGTAGCCGCCCTCGGCGCGGCGGCCCCGAGCGATCTGGGTGACCGGGCCGGTGAGGGCGGTGGCGTCGGCGTTCGTCTTCGCGACGCAGATCGTGTCGTAGCTGCCCCAGTACAGGTAGTGCTGTCCGCCTTCGTCGGTGAACAGGGACTGGTCGATGTTGCCCGTCGGGCAGCCGCTGCCGCCCGCGGGGATGAGCCTTCCCTTGTCCGTCCACGGTCCGGCGGCGCCGTCGCCGACGGCGAGGCCGACGCCGCCGTTGGAGAGCGAGTACGTGAGGTGGTAGCGCCCGTCGACGTAGCGGATGTCGGGGGCCCAGGGCCGGGTCCCGGTGGGCCACCAGGACGGGCGCTGCGCGAACGGGAACACCTCGCCGACGTAGGTCCAGTGGACCATGTCGGCGGAGCGGACGACCGGGAGGATGCGCTCGCGGTCGTCGCCCTGCTCGATGAACACCGCGTTCGTCGTGCCGTAGGCGTACCAGTAGCCGTCCTTGGCCTTGATCATCGTGGGGTCGGGCAGGGTGTCCACGGCGCCGGACGAGACGGGGTTCACGTACCCGTCCGACGTGTCCGCGCGGGCCGCGTGCGGCGCCGCGCCCACGAGACCGGCGACGGCCGCGAGCGCCGCCGCGGCCACCGCGGCACGTGCCCGGAGACCGGCATGGCCGATCGAACTGATCACGTTTTCCCCTTATGCCGATACTTCGGAGGAAATCTCCACTGGTGCAGTGGAGGTTAGTGATCAGTAAGACCGATTTCCAGACCTGCAAAGTAGGATTTAGAGTGTCCTGCGTCACCTCACACCGCGCCCGGTGGTCAGCGGAACGCGCGGACCGCCAGTTCGGTCGTCAGCGCGACGGCCACCGACTGGACGGCGAGGAGGCCGACCAGGACGACGAGCTGGACGACCGCCGCCTGGGCCGGGCTCGCACCTCCCAGGAGCATGCCGACGAAAGCGCCGGGGAGGGTGACCAGACCGACCGTGCGGGTCTGGTCGAGCGCCGGGATCAGCGACGTCGCGGCGGCCGGGCGGCAGATCTCCAGGGCCGCCTGACGGTCGGTGAAGCCCAGGGCGAGCGCGGCCTCCACCTCGCCCCTGCGGATCTCCAGCTCGTCCCGGCAGCGCCGCCCGCACAGGGCGGTGACGGTCATCGCCCCGCCGAGCAGGATGCCCGCCACCGGGATCACCGCGAGCCCGCGCGGCGGCACCAGGCCCGTGCCGAGCAGCAGCGCCAGCACCGGGACCGTCCCGCCGAGCATCGGCAGCGGCGCCCACCAGGCCCGCCGCCGGGACTTCCCCTGCGTCCCCAGCCGGGAGGCCGCGGTCCAGCCCGCGACCGCGTACATCGCCAGCACGAACAGCGCCGTCGCCCAGAGCCGCGTCGCCACCTGGGTGATCAGCAGCGCGACCACCCCGAGCTGCAGCGCCGCCCTGATCCCCGCCGTCACCACGGCCCGCCCGTGCCCCAGCCCGGCCAGGGCCGCCACGGCCGCACCGGCCAGCACGAGCCCCACGATGACGGCATAGAGGAGGGGTCCCGGAACAAAAAGGCTGGTCATGCCGCCATTATCGGGCGATCAGGCGACGCCTCCGGTCCCGACCGGAACGTATGATCGTTTCATGGGACAGACCTGCACACATCTGGATCAGATCGAGGCCGCCGCCCGGCCGTCGGCTGACGGCTGTGAAGACTGCCTGCGCACCGGGGGCCGCTGGGTGCACCTCCGCATGTGCCGCACCTGCGGCCACATCGGCTGCTGCGACTCTTCACCGTCCAAACACGCCACGGCCCACTTCCACGCCACCGACCACCCCCTCATCAGCTCCTACGAGCCCGGCGAGGGCTGGTCCTGGTGCTACATCGACGACACGGGCTTCCAAGTCCAAGGCCTAGAGGACTTCTCACACCCATGAGTGATGCTGAGCGGCCTGTGCTGCTTTCGGTCGATGACGATCCGGCGGTTTCGCGGGCGGTGGCCCGGGATCTGCGGCGGAAGTACGGGCAGGACTTCCGGGTGGTGCGGGCGGAGACGCCCGCGACGGGGCTTGAGGCGCTCAAGGAGCTCAAGCTCAAGGGGGCGCGGGTCGCGGTGATCCTCGCCGACTACCGGATGCCGGAGATGTCGGGGATCGAGTTCCTCGAATCGGCCATGGACCTGTATCCGCGGGCCCGGCGGGCGCTGCTGACGGCGTACGCGGACACCGACGCGGCCATCGCGGCGATCAACGTCGTCGACGTCGACCACTACCTGCTCAAGCCGTGGGACCCGCCGGAGGAGAAGCTCTACCCGGTCGTCGACGCGATGATCGACTCCTACCTCGACGAGCCTGACGTGAACGCCGCCGAGACCAAGGTCATCGGGCACCGGTGGTCTCCCCCGTCGTTCGAGGTCCGCGACTTCCTCGCGCGCAACGCCGTCCCCTACCGGTGGTTCCAGATCGAGGAGCCCGAGGCGCTGCGGCTGCTCCAGGCCGCGAACCTCGACCCGGCCGCGGAGCTCCCCGTGGTCGTCACGCCCGACGGAGGCGCCCTGGTGGCCCCGTCGACGGCGCAGCTCGCCGCGGCGGTCGGGCTCGCGACGACGCCCGAGACCGACCTGTACGACCTCGTCGTCGTCGGCGGAGGGCCCGCCGGGCTCGGCGCGGCCGTGTACGGGGCGTCGGAGGGGCTGCGGACCCTGCTCGTCGAGCGGTACTCCACGGGCGGGCAGGCCGGGCAGTCGTCCCGCATCGAGAACTACCTCGGATTCCCCGACGGCGTCTCCGGCGGGCAGCTCACCGACCGGGCGCGGCGCCAGGCCGTCAAGTTCGGCACCGAGATCCTCACCAGCCGCGACGCCGTCGGCCTGCGCCCGCACGGACCCGCCCGCATCCTGGCGTTCGGCGACGGACGCGAGATCACCGCGCACACCGTCATCATCGCGACCGGCGTCCAGTACCGGGAACTCGACGCCCCCGGCGTCGCCGACCTCACCGGGCGCGGCGTGTTCTACGGCTCTGCCATGACCGAGGCCGCGTCCTGCCAGGGCGACGACGTCTACATCGTCGGCGGCGCCAACTCCGCCGGGCAGGCCGCCGTGTTCTTCTCGCGGGTCGCCAAGTCCGTCACCCTCCTGGTGCGGGGGCGGTCGCTGGAGGACAGCATGTCGTACTACCTGATCGAGCAGCTCCGCGCCATCGGCAACGTGCGCGTCCGGCTGGAGACCAGCGTCACCGAGGCGCACGGCGAGGACAGGCTGGAGGCGCTGACGCTGCGCACGTCCGACGGGTCCGAGGAGCGGGTCGCGGCGAGCCACATGTTCGTGTTCATCGGCGCCAGGCCCCGCACCGAGTGGCTCGCCGAAGTGCTGGAACGCGACGAGCACGGGTTCATCAGGACCGGCACCGACCTCGTCGTGGACGGCAGGATGCCGCGCGGCTGGCCCCTGGACCGGGATCCGTGGCCGCTGGAGTCGAGCCTTCCCGGCGTGTTCGTCGCCGGAGACGTGCGGGCGGAGTCGGTGAAGCGGGTCGCCTCGGCCGTCGGGGACGGCGCGATGGCCGTCTCGCTCGCCCACCGCTACCTGGGGTCGGCATGAGCCTCGCCGACAAGGAGGGCGCCCTCTCCCCCGCCGAGCTGCGCGGCCTGTTCCTCTTCGAGTCCCTGGACGACGCGCAGCTCGGCTGGCTCGCCGAGCACGGCTGGACGGCCTCCGCGCCCGCCGACACCGTGGTGATGGCCGAAGGCGAACCGGGCGAATACCTCATCCTCCTGCTGGAGGGGACGATCGCGCTCAGCCGCCGGATCGGCGCCGACGAGGTCGAGACGAACCGGACGAGCCAGGTCGGCGTCTACGCGGGCGCCGTCCGCTCCTACGTGGACGCCGAATCGCCCAAGGGCTACCCCGCCTCGGTCAAGGCGTGCTCGGACTGCCGGTTCTTCGTGCTGCCCAGCGTCGACTTCGCCTGGCTGATGCGCACCTGGTTCCCGATGGCCACGCACCTGCTGGAAGGCCTGTTCCTCGGGCTCTCCAACACCCAGAACATCGTCAACCAGCGCCAGCAGCTCCTCGCGCTCGGCTCGCTCAGCGCCGGCCTCACCCACGAACTCAACAACCCGGCCGCGGCTGCGGTGCGGGCGACGTCCCGGCTGCGCGAACGCGTCGCCGGGATGCGGCACAAGCTGTCGATGCTCGCGCACGACCAGATCGACCCGAGGCTGCTGACCCTGCTCGTCGACGTGCAGGAGGAGGCGGTCCGGGGCATCGCGGACGCGCCCAAGCTCAGCGCCGTGCAGGAGTCCGAACGCGAGGACGAGATCGCCGACTGGCTGGAGGACCACCACTGCTCCTCCCCGTGGGAGACCGCACCGATCTTCGTCGCGGCCGGACTCGGCACCGACTTCCTCGACCGGGTCGAAGCCGACGCGCCGCCCGAACTCCTCGAAGGCTCGCTGCGCTGGCTGGCCTACACCCTGGAGTCCGAGCTGCTCCTCGGCGAGATCACCGACTCCGTCAGCCGCATCTCCGGGCTCGTCCAGGCCGCCAAGCAGTACTCGCACATGGACCGCTCCCCGTTCGAACGCGCCGACGTCCACACGGGGCTGGAGAGCACCCTGGTGATGCTCAACGGCAAGCTGGCGGGCCTCGACGTCGTCACCGACTTCGACCGGACGCTCCCGCCCGTCCCGATCTACGCGGGCGAACTCAACCAGGTCTGGACGAACCTCATCGACAACGCCGTCCAGGCCATGGCCGGCTCCGGCACCCTCACGCTGCGCACCTCGCGCGAGGCCGACCGCGTCCGCGTCGACATCTCCGACACCGGCCCCGGCATCCCCAAGGCCAACCTCCGCCGCGTCTTCGAACCCTTCTTCACCACCAAGCCCGTCGGCCAGGGCACCGGCCTGGGCCTCGACATCTCCTACCGCATCATCGTCAACCGCCACGGCGGCGACCTCACCGTCACCTCCACCCCCGGCAACACCACCTTCACCGCCCACCTCCCCCTCACCGAACGCCCCACCCCCTGACCCCCCACACCCCAGGACAAGCCCGACCCAGATATCGCATCTACCAGCAGAAACCACATAAGGAATACGCACTGCACAGGTTTCACTCCTTTCGGTAATGTCCCCCTCGTGGTCACTCCCCAACACGAGGCGCTGCACCGCGGCTTCCAGGAGGACACCGGCCTGGTGGCCAGAGTCCTGGAGAACGTGCTGCATCTCGCCCTACCGACCTTCGACAAGATCGAAGTCCTGAACGTCGACCTGACCGACCTAGAGCCGGTCTCCCGCTGGCCCGACACGCTCCTGCGGCTCGAATCCGCGGCGGGACCGCTGGTCGTCATCGTCGAGTCGCAGACGGACACGTCCACGACCAAACGACGCAGGTGGGCCCGCTATATCGCGCACCTCCAGGACGTCTACGACTGCGACGTCTCCTTGGTCGTCACCTGCCGCAAGGCGGCGACGGCACGGTGGGCGGCCGAGCCGTTCAAGATCGGCCCGGCCGCGTTCCCGGCGATGATCGTCATCCCGTTGGTGCTCGGCCCGGACAACGTCCCGGTGATCACCACCTACGACGAGGCCCTCCGCGACATCCCCTTGACGATCTTCTCAGCCCTCATCCACGGTGAGTCCCCGAACGCGGGTGCCATACTGGAAGTGCTCGCGGACGTGCTCGCCACCATCGACCCGCGCCAGGCCGGTCACCTGGCCGAATTCACCGAGGGCGGACTCGGCCAAGGCCCCGCCCGCCAGAAGTGGAGGACCCTCATGGCGACCAAGCCGTACACCTACGTCTCCGAAACCCGCGCCCAAGGCATCAAGGCGGGACGCTCGGAGCAGGCCGTCAAGAGTCTGCTGCTCGTGCTCGATGGTCGCGGCGTCACGCTCAGCGACGAACAGCGGCTGCGGATCACCGAGACGACGGACGTCGAGCAGGTCAACCGGTGGATCGTCCGCGCCGCCACCGCCGAGCGCGCCGAGGACATCTTCGGCTGAGCCGTGACCGTCGCCCGTCGTGGCCCGTCCCTGGGAAGAAGGGGCGACCCGCGCCAGGCCGGTCACCTGGCCGAATTCACCGAGGGCGGACTCGGCCAAGGCCCCGCCCGCCAGAAGTGGAGGACCCTCATGGCGACCAAGCCGTACACCTACGTCTCCGAAACCCGCGCCCAAGGCATCAAGGCGGGACGCTCGGAGCAGGCCGTCAAGAGTCTGCTGCTCGTGCTCGATGGTCGCGGCGTCACGCTCAGCGACGAACAGCGGCTGCGGATCACCGAGACGACGGACGTCGAGCAGGTCAACCGGTGGATCGTCCGCGCCGCCACCGCCGAGCACGCCGCGGACGTCTTCGGCTGAGCCTTACCGGCGCCCGCCCCGCCCCGCCTTAGCGGGGGGCGGGGTGGGTACGCTCGGAGGGTGCCTTCTCGCGATGATGCCGCAGTGCGCACGGGCGCGGGTAGGCGCACCGGGCCGGGGAGGCCGCGGCGGTACGGGGAGGCCGAAGAGCTTGAAGTGATCTTCGAGGGGGCCTTTCGGGCGGTGCGGCGCAAGGGGTACGCCGAGGTGACCGTGGCGGACGTGCTGGCCGAGGCGGGGGTGGCGCGCAGGTCGTTCTACCGGCATTTCGGGTCGAAGGACGAGCTGATCACGGCGATGTTCCGGCGGGAGGCCGCGCGGTTCACCGCCGCGGTGACGCGCGCGGTGCGGGCCGCGCCGTCGCCCGGCGAGGCCCTGGTGACGTGGGTCGACGAGATCCTCGCGCTCGCGCTCAGCCCGTCGAAGGCGCGCCGCGCCCAGGTGTTCGCCTCGCCCGACGCGGCGGCGCAGCGGCACGCCGCCGACGACCACCAGCGCACCTACGAGCCGCTCATCGCGCTGCTCACCGAGGCGCTCCGGACGGGCGCTGCCGACGGGACGTTCCCGGCGGCCCGGCCGGAGTCCGACGCCCGCCTGGTGAGCGCCGCCACCTGGGAGACCCTTGCCCTGCTGCGCGACGAGACCGACCCCGAGGTGCAGCAGCGCACCCGCGCCGACCTCCTGTCGTTCGTGTGCCGCGCGCTGGGCCTGCCCGAAGACGAGCCCCGGTAGGCGTCCCGCGCGGCGACGGCCCAAGGCGGGGAACCCGTGCGAACCCTCAGGCAGGCGCCTAAGGACGAACACCATGGGCACGTTGCGACTCTGCCTCAGTAGAGGCGGGCGAAGGCCTCGGCGAGGTCGCGGCGCAGGCGGTGACGGGCCAGGGAGGCGTCGCCGGCGAGGACCGCCTCGGCGATGCGGCCCTGGGAGTAGCGGGACCAGCGCGAGAGTTCGACGGCGTCGGGCACCTCCACCCCGCGGGCGCCGCCTTCCGCGCGCAGTTCCCGCAGGTGGCGTCCGGCGAGTTCGGTGACGATGTGCAGGAACAGGGTGAGGACGGGGTTCCCGGCGAGTTCGGCGATCTCGGTGAAGGTGGCGCGGCCGGTGGAGGCGCGGGCCGAGGCGACCGCGGACTCCAGCGCGCGCTGGACTCCGGGTTCGCCGCGGCGGGCGAGGACGAGGTCGAGGCAGCCGAGTTCGATCGCCTCCCGGACGGCGTGGAGGTCCTCGCGGGTGACCCGGCGGTAGTCCAGGTACAGGGCCATCATCTCGACGGCCGCCGACGGCTCGGGCTCGGTCACCACGAGTCCGCCGGCCGGGCCGCGCCGCATGGTCGCGACGGCGTGGTGCTCCAGGACGCGGATCGCCTCGCGCAGCACGGCGCGGCTGACCCCGTACCGGGCGAGGAGTTCGGTCTCGGTGCCGAGCAGTTCGCCCTCGGGCCAGCCCCGGTGCACGACCTCGTTGTGGATCCGGACGGCGAGCAGCTCGCTCATCTTGGCGTCGCCGTCGGGGGCCGGTGCGGGCCTCCCCTGGCGGAGGTCGCGGGACGGCCCGGAAGCGACGTACTCGACCACGCCTTCCAGGTACCGGGACGTGGCGGCGCGCGCCTCGTGGGCGTCCCCGGCGATGACCGCCTCCACGATCAGCCTTCTGGCGCGTTCGACGGGCGCGTCCACCGGCCCGGTGGGCGTCCCGGCCGATCCCGCGGCGAACCTGTCGGTCAGCTCGATCAGGACGTGCAGGAACAGCCGGAGCACGGGGTTGCCGGACAGCGCGCCGAGGGTGGCGTGGAAGACGTCCATGGCGGGGATGTCGGCGGGCGCGCCTCGCCGCTGCCCGGGTGGCAGGACCATGGCGCGCAAGGCGGCGATGTCGTCTTCCCCGATATGGGCGGCGGCTCCGGCGGCGGCGAGGGGTTCGAGCAGCAGCCGGGCCCGGACGAGGTCGGCCACGCGGGTGCCGCCGTGCTCCAGATACAGGATGATCGCCCGGGTGGCGGGCCCGTGGTCGGGCGCGGTGACGTACAGGCCGCCGCCGTTGCCGCGCCGCATCCGGGCCGCGCGGTGGTGCTCGACGAGGACGAGGGCCTCGCGCAGGACCGAGCGGCTGACCTCAAGTCTGACCCGCAGTTCCTCCTCGGAGCCCAGGGGCGCGCCCACCGGCCAGCCGGCGAGCGCGATCTCCTTCTCGATGCGGCGCGCGGTGCGCAGCGCGAGCTTGGCGTCGGCGTGCGGCATGGCCTCCCCAGGCGGGCGGGTGGCCGCGCGGCCACGCGACGGAAGCGTACCGCTCCGTTCGGCGCCGCTCACCGCGCTCCGCGCCCCATCGGTCACCTCGCTCCCCGCCGCGCTCATCGCGCTCCGCGTGAGGTGGCCCGCCAGCCTTCGGGCCGGTCGCCGTCGATGACGACGGTCCGGGACGCGAAGAGCCAGCGGTCTCCTTCGGGCACGAGGACGTCGAAGTAGCGCCCCCAGTGGTCGGGTCCGCCGGGGGTGACGACGAGGAAGTACGCGGTCGTCTCCGCCCGTCGCGCGGTGAGGGTGCGGAACTCCAGGTTCGTCACCATGTGCCGGGTGTAGAAGCGGGTCCCGTCCGCGGGGACGCCGATCTCGTCCGGCGCGAGGGCCGCGGCGATCGCGGCCCGTCCGACGAGCGGCGGGTCGGGCTTGATGGTGAGGACGCCGTCCTCGGTGAACTGGGCGGCGAGGTCGGCGGGCCGCCCGCCGTCTCCGGCGGCGGCGTACCTGACGAAGGTGTCGCGGATCAGCTCCCGGGTCACGAGTTCCTGCGGATCCATCCGGCCTCCTCGCCCAAGCCGAGGATTCCGGCTAAGAGTGTAAGAAAAGATCGGCCAATAAGTACCCCATTACGGAATCTCCCGCCAGGCTCTAGGCGACCCACGTCATACCGTATAAGGTTCGGGCCATGTCGATTGCCATCTCGGAAGAGCACCGATCTCTCGCGGAAACCGTCGCCGACCTGCTGCGACGGCGCGACGCGCGCGGCGCCGCTCGCGCACTGCTGGACGCGCCCGAGGAGGGCCTGCCCGCGTTCTGGCCGGAGCTCGGGGAGCTCGGCTGGCTCGGCCTCCACCTGCCCGAGGAGCACGGCGGCTCCGGCTTCGGCCTGAGCGAGCTCGTCGTGGTCGTCGAGGAGCTCGGCCGGGCCGTCGCGCCCGGACCGTTCGTGCCGACCGTCATCGCCTCGGCGTTCCTCGCCGAGGCCGCCCCCGCGCAGCTCCAGGCCGAACTGCTGCCCGGCCTCGCCGACGGCTCCGTCATCGGCGCCGTCGCGCTCGGCGGCTCCGCGACGGTCTCCGGCGGCAAGGCCGACGGCGACGCCGGCGTGGTCATCGGCGGCGGCCTCGCCCAGATCCTGCTGGTCGCCGCGGGCGACGACGTCGCGGTCGTGCGCGTCGGCGAAGGCGTCACCGTCGAGGTTCCCGGCAACCTGGACCAGACCCGCCGCGCCGCCCGCGTGACCCTCGCGGGCGCCCCCGCCGCCGTCATCCCCGGCGGCCGCGCGCTCCTGACGGACCTCGCCCGCCTGGTCTTCGCCGCCGAGGCCACCGGCCTCGCCCGCGAGACCACCATCCTGGCCGCCGAGTACGCCAAGATCCGCGTCCAGTTCGGCCGCCCGATCGCCACCTTCCAGGCGGTCAAGCACCACTGCGCGAACATGCTGGTCGCCGCCGAGATGTCCACCGCCGCCGTCTGGAACGCCGCCCGCACCGAGGACAAGGCGCAGCGCTCCTACGCCGCCGCGATCGCCGCGGCCCTGGCGCTGCCCGCCGCGCAGCGCAACGGCCAGCTCAACATGCAGGTCCAGGGCGGCATCGGCTTCACCTGGGAGCATGACGCCCACCTGTACATCCGGCGCGCCGAGGCCGTCGCCGCGGTGTTCCCGGCCGAGGCCGCCGCCCAGGACGTCACCGCGCACTCGCGCGCGGGCGTGAAGCTGGAGCGCACGGTCGAGCTGCCGCCGGAGGCCGAGACGTTCCGGGCCGAGGTCCGCGCGTTCGCCGACAAGATCAAGGACTTCGACGATTCCGCCAAGAAGGCCGCGATGGTCGACGAGGGCTACGCCGTCCCCCACTGGGACGCGCCCTTCGGCCGGAACGCCAAGGCCGTCGAGCAGCTCGTCATCGACGAGGAGTTCAAGGCCGCGGGCCTGCGCAAGCCCGCCTACGGCATCACCGGCTGGGTGCTGCTGACCCTCGCCCAGCACGCCACCGAGGAACAGGTCGCGCGCTGGCTGCGCCCCGGCCTCCTCCAGGAGGTCATCTGGTGCCAGCTGTTCTCCGAGCCGGACGCCGGATCGGACGCCGCCGGCGTCAAGACCAAGGCCGTGCGGGTGGACGGCGGCTGGGTCCTCAACGGGCAGAAGGTCTGGACGTCCGGCGCCCACCTCGCGTCCTACGGCCTCGCCACCGTCCGCACCAACCCGGACGCGCCCAAGCACAAGGGCATCACCACGGTCGTCATCGACATGAAGGCCCCCGGCGTGGAGGTCCGGCCGCTGCGCCAGTCCACCGGCGGCGCGGACTTCAACGAGGTGTTCTTCACCGACGTCTTCATCCCCGACGCCGACGTCGTCGGCCCGATCGACCAGGGCTGGACCGTCGCCCGCGCCACCCTCGGCAACGAGTCGGTGAGCATCGGCGGCGGCCAGGGCGGCGCGACCATCCCGCACCCCGTGTTCCTCGGCGCCTTCGACGCCGCTCCCGGGAACCTGTCGGGCGGCGCGGGCCGACTCGGCCGCTACCTGGCCTCCGACGAGGCCCAGAAGGCGATGAACCTGCGGACCGCGATCCGCGCCGTCACCGGCGCCGGCCCCGGCCCGGAGGGCGCGATCGCCAAGCTCGTGCTGAGCGAGAACGGCCACGAGGCATCGGCGATCCTCGCCGAACTGGGCGGCGCGAACACAGCGTTCGCCGACGGCGACGGCCTCGCCGCGGGCATGGTCCTGTGGCACCGCGCGATGGCCATCGCGGGCGGCACCTCGGAGATCAAGCGCAACCAGATCGGCGAGCGCATCCTCGGCCTGCCCCGCGACCCGCTGATCGTCTGACCCTTCCCCCTGCGGACCGTCCTTCGCGGGTCCCCGCCCACACCCCGGGGCGGGGCACCGCGCCCGCCGGACGAGAAGGTTCGCGGCCCCGCCCCCGGGCCGCGGACCCACCGCGCCCTTTTGAGCCCCGCCCCTCCCAGGGCGGGGCTCTCTTCTTGTGCACGCCGCTCGTTCGTTTCCCGCCTTTCCGACCCTGCGGCCGCCCGGATCGTGCGATCATGACCGGGTCCTCCGCCGCGGATCACCACGGGGAGGACCATGGACAGCGCACAGCGGGAACGGCTCATCGGCATCTGCGCCGCGATGGCGGCGGCGGCCCGGAGCGCCGCGCCGCCAGGATCTGCGCGGACCGTCCTGAAGGCGCACGCGACAGGGCTGCGCGGGGCGGCGCACGTCGTCCACGAGACTCCGGACGGGCGGCTGCGCGAGCCGCTGGCCGGAGCCGACGCCGCGATCGCGGAGCTGGTCGAGCTGGCCAAGGGACCGACGCCCGGCCTCGATCTCGCCCTGACCGTCGAGCGTTCCGGCGCCTATGCGGCCGCGGTGACGCCCCGGTCGGCGCACGGCCAGTCCGGCACTGCCTGCCTCCTGGAGCGCGGCCTCTCCCGCCGGCCCGCCGGAAGGCTCGAGCCCGGCCCTGACGACGTCTCGCCCGCCGGCGACCCGGCCGAGGCGGTCCGCCTGATGGCCACCGTCCTCACCGAACGCGCCCGCCTCCTCGGGCAGCCTCCCGCCGCCCGGACGCCCACGCCCGCCGCGCTCCTCGACGACGTCGAGCGCAGGATCGGCCTCGCCCTGCCCGCCGACCTGCGGGCCCTGTACGAGGCGGGCCACCACGACGACGGCTTCCCCTGGCGGTGGCTGCCGCCGGAGGAGATCCCCGGGGAGCACGGCTACATCAGCCACGCCGACCTCGACGCCCATCCCGTCCTCGACGCGGACCCGCCCGAGACCGTCCGCCGCGTCCGGGCGCACGATGCCTGGATCCCCTTCGCCTATGACGGCGACGGCAACTACATGCTCGCGGACATGGCCCCCGCACGGCTCGGCCGGCCCGGTCAGATCGTGGCGACCGGAACCGGCATAGACGACGGCCCGGCTTACGTCGCGGACTCCGTCACCGCCCTTCTCCGCCTCCAACTCGGCTGGCTCCGCGAGGGCGCGTACACCCTCGAACCAGGCGACGACCCGTTCCTGGACTTCGAAACCGACCTGTGGCACGAAGGCCTCCAAGCGGCCCGCAGGCGCATCGTCACGGAAGCGCGCACCCCGCTCGTGCCCGACCCCCGCCTCCAGGACCTCACAGTGCACGGCATCGCGGGGCGCCTCGACCTGGCGCCCCTCGCGGGGGCGCCGCTGCTCAGGAGTCTGCGGGCGACGTGCGGAAGCGCCGACCTCGCGCCCCTCGCCGCCCTCCCGCTGGAGCGCCTGGACCTCGTCGCCGACGTGGACCTCGCGCCGCTCGCCGGACATCCGTCCTTGCGCGCCTTGTCCCTGGCGACCACGGTGCCCGTCAGGTTGGCGCTGCTGCGCGACCTGCCTCTGCTGGAGTCCTTGGACGTGGCACGGGCCCCCGTCACCGATCTGGAGGTCCTCGCGGACCTCCCCGCGCTGCGATCGCTCACCCTCACCCTCCCCCAGTGGGAGGAGCTGTGGCGGCGCACCGACCGGCATCCGCGCCTGTCCACGGCCTTCCTGCACGGGGAAGCCGACTCCGCCAAGCGCGCGCAGTGGGCGGCCTGCCTTCCGAGCGCCCCGGCCGCCCCGCTCCTGCGCCACACAGGCGTCCTGCCCTAACACGGAGCACCCGCCGCCGCGGTCTGCGCAAGCGGGTGCGGGACGAATGGCTCCGGGAATGCCGCGCAGTGCGTCCTCCTGGTCGAGGAAGGACGGGCGTCGGCCGCCTTGTCGGCGGCGCTCCCCCGCCGCGCGGCGCGGCCTCGGGCCATGGCGCAAGGTGGTCCCATCCGCTCCGTCCCCCTCCCCAGTGGGGAGGCCATCCAAGGCGGACGGGGCGGATGGGGGGATCAGGCGTGGTACAGCCAGTCCACGTAGACCGGGTCGTCGAGGTCGCGCCTGCGGAACAGCTCGTTGCGCAGGACGCGGCCCACGCCGTCGACGTGCCAGATGTCGCCCCACAGGCGCGCCGTCGTCTGGACGCGGGCGGTACGGGCGGTCCGCTCGGCCTGGTAGGCCTCCAGCGCCTCGGCCGGCTCCGCCTCGGCGAGGTGCCCGGACAGTGAGAAGGCGTCCTCGACGGCCTGGCAGGCGCCCTGCGCGAGGTACTGCAGCATCGGGTGGGCGGCGTCGCCGGTGAGGACGATGTTGCCGTCGATCCAGGTCGGGATCGGCAGGCGGTCGTACATCGGCCAGCGGCGGACCCGGCCGAGCGACTTCAGACCGGTCTTGACCTCGTCGCAGCACTCGGCGAAGGCCTCGTCCAGCTCCTCGGGGCCGCCCCACTCCTCCTCGCCGCGCTTCCACGCGGGCGACTCGAAGACCGCGACGGTGTTGAACATCTCGCCGCCGCGCAGCGCGTACTGCACGAGGTGGCAGCCCGGGCCGAGGTAGACGACGACCTCGTGCAGGGCTTCCTCCTCCACCTCGCGGCCGAGGTCGGCGATCGGGAACGCGCCGCGGTAGGCGACGTAGCCCGAGCACACCGGCTCGTCGTCCGACAGGCGGGCGCGGAGCCTGGAGTGCAGGCCGTCCGCGCCGACGGCGAGGCCCGCGGTGTGCTCGGTCCGCCCGGCGCGCACCACGACGCCCTCGGCGGTGTTGTCGACGCTCTCGACCTTGCTGCCCGGCACCAGCTCGACGCCGGCCTCGCGGCAGGCGTCGGCGAGGATGTCGAGCAGGTCGCTGCGGTGGATGACGACGTAGGGCGCGCCGTAGCGCTCGACGAACTTCTCGTCGAGGTCCAGGCGGGTCAGCACCGACCCGTCGACGGCGTCCTTGAACAGCAGGCGGCGCGGCGCGACGCCCTTGTCGAGGACCTTGCCGAGCAGGCCCCACTCCTTGAGGATGCGGGCCGCGTTCGGGGCCATCTGCAGGCCCGCGCCGACCTCGGCGAACTCCGCCGAGCGCTCCAGCACGCGCACGCTCTTGCCGGTCTTCGACAGCGCGTAGGCGGAGGCGAGGCCGCCGATACCGCCGCCGACCACCACCACGTCGACATCAGTCATGATCGTCTCTCTTTGGTTCTCAGATCCAGGAGCCGATCGAAGGCGCCTGCTGGGCGCGTCCGGTCAGCCAGGCGGCGAGGTCCGCGGCGTGGCCGCGGCTCGCGTGGGTCGCGAGGGCGTCGGCGGCGATCGCCGCGTTGACGTCCTGCGGAAGGTCGGCGAAGGAGGCTCCGGCGGCCAGGTCGACGGCGTGGATGGACACCTCGCGGGTGCGCATCCACGGCGTCTCCGAGGCCGGGACCGTACGGCCGAGGGCCGTCACGACCGGGCTCTTCCAGGCGTCGTCGGACAGGGTGTCCATGTCGGCGGCGAGCGCGGCGGCCGAGGCGTGGACCATCTCGCGCAGCCGCGCGGCCTCCAGCCTCGCGCCTGCCTCGATCTCCGCGCCGCGTTGCTCGGGCCCGGCGTACATGCGGCTCTCGATGCCCGTGGCCGCCCAGCCCACCAGACGACGGAGCGCCTCGGCGTTGTAGTGGACGTGCGCGACCAGGTGCTTGCGGGTCCAGCCCGGAAGCGCGCTGGGCGCGTCGAACTCGGCGTCGGAGAGGCCGTCGAGCGTCTTCAGGAACAGGGCGGTGCCCGTGTCCATCCAGTCGCGGGTGCTCACGCGGCGCCGCCGGCGTAGGCCGTGGTGTTCTCCAGGCGGCCGATGTGCTCGATCTCGACGACGACCTTGGAGCCGGCCTGGAGGTAGCGGGCGGGCTTGCGGGCGTGGCCGACGCCGCCGGGGGTGCCGGTGGCGATGACGTCGCCGGGGCGCAGCGTCATGATCGTGGACAGGTACCGCACCAGCGCGACCGGGTCGAAGACGAGGTCGCCGGTGTTGGCGCGCTGCATCTCCTCGCCGTCCACCGAGCAGGAGATCTCCAGCGCCGGGCGGACGCCGCCGGGCAGCTCGTCCGGGGTGACCAGGACGGGGCCGAGCGGGGTCGTGCCCTCGAAGGTCTTGCCCTGGAGCCACTCGCGGGTGCGGAACTGCCAGTCGCGCATCGTCACGTCGTTCATGACGGTGAAGCCCGCGATCGCCTCGGCCGCCTCCTCCTCGGTGGCGCGGCGGACGGCCTTGCCCACGACGACGACGAGCTCGGCCTCCCAGTCGTGCGCGTCGGACTCCGGCGCGAGCCGGATGTCGTCCTCCGGGCCGATGAGGGCGTCGGTGAACTTCGCGAACAGGGTCGGGTACTCGGGCAGGTCGCGGCCCATCTCCAGGATGTGGTTGCGGTAGTTCAGGCCCACGCACAGGATCTTGCCCGGGTCCGGGACGACCGGCGCGTACCCGTCGGCCTCGACCAGCGGGCCGTCGGCGGCGGCCTCGGCCTGCCAGTCCTCGGCGGCCAGCAGCGCCTTGACGTCGGGGAAGCCGAGGTCGACGAGGCCGGCGTCGGTCACTCGTACCGCGCGTGTCGACGGGGATCCGGTGGTGCCGCCGGTGCGGATGGTGGCGAGACGCATGGGTCAGTCCTCCTGCTCGGTGAAGCGGATGTCGCGGTCCAGGCCCAGGCGCTCGAACACCGGGGTGTCGCTGAACCGGAAGAAGTCGGCGCCGCTCTCGGAGGCGGCGGAGAACGGCTGCCAGGAAGGCACGACGAACATGTCGCCGCGCTCCACCCGCCAGGTGCGGCCCGCCACGGTGATCTCGGCGACGCCGTCGAACACCTGGTAGACCGAGGAGCCGACCTCGCGGGCCGGAGCCGTCCGGACGCCGGGCGCGATCCGGTGGAACTCGGCGCGGACCGTCGGCAGCACGTCGGAGCCGTCGCGCGGGTCGGTGTAGCGGATCGCGGCGTGGCCCGGCTCCAGGGTGACCGGGTGGCCTTCGGCCTCCAGCTCCAGCTGGTCGGTGAGCGCCTTGTCGGTGTGCTCCCAGCGGTAGGCCAGCAGCGGGGTGCCGACGCCGGTCGGGGCGATCCGGGTGAGCGGGCGCAGACCCGGGTGGGCCCACAGGCGCTCGGACCGGGAGCGGTCGGGGGCCTCGCGGGTCTCGACCTCGGCGGGGCCGAACTGGAAGAACGTGGCGTCGGTGGCGTACTGGAAGGGAATGTCCAGGCCGTCTATCCAGGCCATCGGCTGGTCCGTGATGTTGTGGTGGCCGTGCCAGTTCCACCCCGCCTGCGGGAGGAAGTCGCCGCGGCGCATCGCGACCGGGTCGCCGCCCACGACCGTCCAGACGCCCTCGCCCTCGACGACGAAGCGGAACGCGTGCTGGGTGTGGCGGTGGACGGGGGCGTCCTCGCCCGGGTTCAGGTACTGGATCGCGGCCCACAGCGTCGGCGTCGCGAAGGGGCGGCCGCCGAGGCCCGGGTTGGCCAGCGCGATCGCGCGGCGCTCGCCGCCGCGGCCGACCGGCACCAGCGCGCCGGCCTGCTCGGCCAGGGCGTAGAGGTTCTTCCACCGCCACACGTGGGCCTGCGCCTTCGAGCGCGGCTCGGGCGGCATCAGGTCGCCGATCTCGGTCCACAGCGGCACCAGCAGCTCGGACTCGAAGCCCTGGTACAGGGCCTCCAGCTCCGGGGTCCGCTCGGGCTGGTCGGGCGCGTCGGAGACGGGGATCGTCACGGGAGTGGTCATCGGACGCCCTTCGCTCGGCCCGTCGATCTCTCGGCGGGTGTTTCCTCGTTGTTTCCGCAGGATATCCGCGTTTTCCACGACAAGGGATATGCTTTTCTGCTGTGAGGAATAAGCCGTCCTATGCGATCAGCTCTGTGGACCACGCGCTCCAGCTCGCGGCCCTGCTCCAGCACGAGGGCGCGATGCGGGTCACCGACGCAGCCGAACGCCTGGAGGTCTCGGTCTCCACGGCCCATCGGCTGCTCGCGATGCTCGTCTACCGGGACTTCGCCGAGCAGCTCCCCGACCGCCGCTACGGACCCGGCAAGCTCCTGCGCCCCGCGCCCCTGACCGAGGCCCCCGTCGCGCTGCTCCGCCGCCTGGCCCTCCCCCGCCTGCGCGATCTCGTCGACCGCACCGACGAGACCGCCAACCTGATGGTCCCCGCCGCCGACGAGGTCCGGATCATCGCCACCGTCGAATGCGACCAGATCCTCCGGGTCGGCGACCGCGTCGGCCGCACCCTCCCCGCCCGCTACGCCTCCGCCGGCAAGGCCATCCTCGCCGCCCTCCCCCCGGCCGAGGTCGCCGCCCGCTACCCCGACGACGACTCCCTCACCCGCGAACTCACCCAGATCCGCCGCCGCGGCTTCGCCATCAACGACCAGCGCACCGAGACCGGCCTCACCGCCCTCGGCATGGCCGTCCGCGACCCCTCCGGCACCCCCATAGCCGGCATCTCCCTCTCCATCCCCACCGCCCGCTTCTCCCGAGACGCCCTCCCCACCTGGACCACCGCCCTCTCCTCCGCCACCACCCGCCTAGAATCCGACCTCGCCTCCCAGGACCAGCCCACGTGACCACCCGAACGCGATCTGCATCCGCGCGGGCCACTCGTCGGGGTCGGACCTGCTGCACACCCCGCATGCCGAGGATCGCCGCGGAGGTTCGCCGTGGAGCGCGCCTCGCAGCCGCAACCGGGGTTGCGGATGTGCGGGCTTGGCGCCTGGGCGGTCGCGGTGCTTGACTGCCCGAATGCGCTTGACCTTGGGCAGTGGAGGTCGGGGCCGAGGCAGGGGCGGCAACGGCGACCGAGGCCCCGCGGCCCATGCCGGGGGTCACGAGGAAGACGCGGAGTCCCGAGAACGGGCGCCTCGGCACCGGTGATCGGGACAAGGCCGTGCGGGTGCTGGTGCGGAGCGAGGAGTGGCGGGCGTTCACCGGCGGGGTCTCCTACGAGATCGTGCAGGAAGGACCCTGGTTCATGGGCGGGAAGCGCGTCGGGGTCGCCTTCAAGGTGCGGTTCGAGCATCCGGTCTGCACGCCGATGCGGCGGTGGAACACACTCACCCAGGAGGCCGACGGAACCTTCCGCAGGCGGCTCCTCAACGCCCGGTTCGAGGTAACCGCCCGTGCCTGGGTCGAAATCGATCTCATCGATAATTATGTCAATATCCGCCCCGGTTCGTCCGGTAAGACGATCATCGGCGAGGGGAACGACTGGATCTCGGACCTGCCCGCGCCCACCCCGAACTGACGGCGTCCCGGGGGTACGGGGCCGGACGTCAGCGGGGGAGGCGGGCCAGGTAGAGGACGGCGGGGCGGAAGCCGCGTTTCTCGTAGAGGGCGATGGCCTGGGTGTTGTCGGCCAGGGCGTCGATCCAGACGTCGCGGACGGACAGGGCGGCCAGTTCGGCGTCCACGGCGTCGAGGAGGCGGGTGCCGAGGCCCTGGCCGCGGCCCTCGGGGCGGACGAGGAGCGAGCGGATGTGGGCCGCTCGGTCGTCGGCGGCGAAGGTGTCGTCGGGGTCGGTCCGGACGTCCACGAGAGCGTAGCCGAGGGTCTCGCCGCCCTCCTTGGCGAGGAGGACGAAGCCTTCGCCTTGCAGCCAGCGCCGGTACTCGGCCCTTCGCGCCTCCCAGGACGCCGCGTCGTCCTTGTACGGCCAGCCGGGCTGCACCCGCTGGTGGTGACGGTGGAGTTCGAGCCACAGGTCGCGGAGTCCTTCGACGGCCTCGGGCCCGGCTTTCACGATCTCGACGGCCATGCCTCCACCGTCTCACCCGCGCGTCCGGCGAGGTCCCGGCGCCCTCCGGGACCGCCCGATTCCCCCGCCGTGCACGGGTTCTCCGCCCGATCGGCCCAGCGGGAAGCCCGGTGAGATCCGGCGTCGCCCCCTGAACCGGACCTCCCCTGAGCCGGGCCGGTCAGATCTTGCGGCCCAGGCCGCAGAACTCGTCGATCTCGGTGGTGTCCGCGCCGGGGTCGGGGCGCCAGCGGGGGCAGGAGACGATTCCGGGGGGCAGGAGGGTGAGTCCGTCGAAGAAGGTCGCGAGCTGTGCCGGGCTGCGCAGGACGTACGGGGGCGTGGCGTCGCGGTTCCAGATGGCGACGGCCTCGTCGGACGAAGGGTGGACGACGTTGGTGCCGTCGTAGAGAGCGAGGTAGCTGCCCCTCGGTAGGGCGGTCAGGAGGCGGCGGAGCAGGGCGCGGACCACGTTGTCGTCGGGGATGTGGCCGAGGACGCCCATGAGGAGCAGCGCGATGGGCTCGCCGAAGTCGAGGGTGTCGTGGGCGGCGGCGATGATGTTGTCGGGGTCGCGCAGGTCGGCCGACAGATACGCCGTCTCGCCTTCCTCCGCGTCCTCGAACAGGGCGCCCGCCTTGGCGAAGCAGTACGGGTCGTTGTCCACGTACACCACGCGGGCCTTCGGGTCCGCGCGCTGCGCGACCTGGTGGGTGTTGTCGGCGGTCGGCAGGCCGGCGCCGATGTCGAGGAACTGGCGGACCCCGAGATCGGCCGCGAGGTGGTGCACGGCCCGCTTCAGGAACGCCCGGGTGGCGTGCGCGTACAGTGCCATTTCCGGAGCGGTCTGGAGGATCTCGTCCCCCGCCCGCCGGTCGGCGGCGAAGTTGTCCTCCCCGCCCAGCCAGTAGTTCCAGATCCGGGCGGTGTGCGGCACGTCGGGGGCTTCGCTCGGCAACGGGGGCGCTCCCTCACTAGTTGATCATCGACCTTCCGGGGACATCCAACTACTGATCACCTCCTTTTGGTAGAAACTTCCCCAATCCATCCCAACAAGGAATTCTCCCCGCCCCGCTCCGACGGCCGCCGAAAAGAATCCGGCGACCGGTGTCCGATCCGGGGCACGCTGTTCGACGAGCGGGTGCGGGACGGGGACGGTCCCCGCCCGCCCTCAAGGAGGGGTCATGAGCAGGTTCCTTGCACTGATCGAGATCGACGAGGGCGCACGGGAGGCGTTCACGCCCGATCCGGAGTTCCTGGACAGGATGGCGCGGGTGACGGGCGAGATGAGCGAAGCCGGAGCCCTGGTCGACACCGCGGGGCTCACCGAGTCCGCGCGGGGCGTGCGCCTGCGGTGGTCGGGCGGCGCCGTGACGGCGGTCGACGGGCCGTTCACCGAGACCAAGGAGGTCGTCGGCGGCTACCTCATGCTCGAAGCCGCGGACCGGGCGGACGCGGTCTCCTGGATCGAGCGGTTCCTGGCGGCCCACCCGAAGGACTGGTCCTTCACGGTGCAGCTCCGCGAGATCGACGAGTCTCCCGAGATCTGACGCTTCCGTCCCCTCCGCCGCACCCGCCGCGCATAATGGCGGGTGTGCCGGAGGGTGACGCGCGGCCCAGGTCGAGGCGGTGTTCCGACAGGAGGCCGCGAAGATCATCGCGACCGTCGCGGGGGTGGTCCGGGACGTCGGAATCGCCGAGGAGCTGGCCCAGGACGCCGTCGTGGCGGCGCTCGAGGCGTGGCCGGTCGAGGGCGTGCCCGCCAGGCCCGGCGCGTGGCTGACCACCGCGGCCAGGCGCCGGGCGATCGACCTGGTCCGGCGGCGCGAGACCTACGCCCGCAAGCTCGCCGAGGTCGGCCGGAGCCTGCGGGACGTGCCGCCGCCGGAGCCCGCGGAGCCCGGCGCGATCGACGACGACCTGCTGCGGCTGGTCTTCACCTCCTGCCATCCGCTGCTGCCCGCGACCTCCCGGGCCGCACTCACCCTGCGGCTGCTGGGCGGCCTGACGACCGGGGAGATCGCCCGCGCCCTGCTGACCTCCGAGGCCGCGGTGTCCCGCCGGATCACCCGGGCGAAGCGGGCGCTCGCCGAGGCCGACGTGGCCTTCGAGACCCCCACCGGCGACGACCGGCGCGCAAGGCTCGGCTCCGTCCTGGAGGTCGTCTACCTGATCTTCAACGAGGGCTACTCGGCGACCTCGGGCGACGACCTGCTGCGGCCCGCTCTCTGCGACGAGGCGATCCACCTCGCCCGCGCCCTCGTCGGCCTCCTGCCCGAGGAGGGCGAGGTGCACGGTCTGGCGGCGCTCCTCGACCTCCAGGCCTCGCGTTTCCCCGCCCGCACCGCGCCGGACGGCTCCCCCGTCCTGCTCACCGACCAGGACCGCACGGCGTGGGACCGCGTGCTCATCCGCCGGGGCCTGGACGCCCTGGCCCGAGCAGGCGACGGCCCCTACTCCGTCCAGGCTGCCATCGCGGCCGGACACGCCACCGCGCCGAGCTGGGAGACGACGGACTGGCCCCGCATCACCGCCCTGTACGACCGGCTCGCCGTGCTCGTCCGCTCTCCCGTCGTCGAACTCAACCGCGCCGTGGCGGTCTCCCTGTCCGAGGGCCCCGCCGCGGCCCTCCCGCTGGTCGAGGCGCTGGCCGCCGACCCGTCCCTGCACGACTACCACCTCCTGCCCGCCGTCCGCGCCGATCTCCTGGCCCGCCTGGACCGCCCCGCCGAGGCCCGCGCCGCCTACCTCCACGCCGCGTCCCTCGCCCCCCACCCCCGCGACCGCGCCTTCCTCCGGTCCAAGGCCGACGCCCTCCCCCACTGACCCCTCCCGAACAGCCAGGGCACACCGCCGAGATGCGCCGTCCGCTGCGCGGGCCGCCGGCGTTCGGCATGCGCCTCGTCCGGCCGGGTGTCGGGCGTCGTCGGCGGAGGGTCGCGGGGGCGGGCTACAGGGGTGGGAGGGAAGGGTAGGCGGAGAGGTCTGCTTCCAGGGTGCGGGCGGTGTCGCGGAGGGCGGGCAGGAGGCGGGCGACGGTCTCGGCGGGGGATTCCGGGCCGGCGTGGGCGGCGACGTTGAGGGCGGCGATGACGGTGCCGCGGGAGTCACGGACCGGGACCGCGACCGAGCGGAGGCCCGCGTCGAGTTCCTGGTCGACCAGGGCGTGGCCGTCGGCGGCCGCGGCGGCGATCAGCGCGTGGAGTTCGGCGGGCTCGACACGGGTGTGCGGGGTGAACGGAGCGGGGGTCGCGGTCGGCAGGAGCGCGGCCCGTTCCGGCTCGGGCAGCGCGCCGAGCAGGACGCGGCCCATGGAGGTGGCCCAGGCCGGGAAGCGGGTGCCGACGTCGACGGCGACCCGCATGATCTTGCTGGCGGGCACCCGGGCGACGTACCTGATGTCGGGGCCGTCGAGCACGGCGAGGGAGGCCGAGTCGCCCACGCGCTCGACGAGATCGCGCAGATGCGGGTGCGCGATCTCCGCGAACGACAGGGTGCTCAGTTCGGCGTACCCGAGATCGAGGACCTTGGGCAGCAGGACGTAGCGGCGGTCGACCTGCCGGGCGTAGCCGAGGGATTCCAGGGCCATCAGCGAGCGCCGGGCGGTGGCGCGAGGAAGGCCCGTCGCCTCCGCGGCCTCGGCGATGGTGACGCCGCCGGGCCGGGCGCCGAGGGAGGCGAGCACGGCGAGCCCGCGGTCGAGGGACTGCAGGAATCCCGGGCCGAGTTCCTTCTTGGGGTCGCGGCTGCGATCGGTGCCCGCCACGCGGGCGGCCTCCGGCCGCGGCCTGCGCAGCGCCTCCTCCATCGCGCCCACCCGGGCGCCCGCCGCCTCGGCGACCCGCGCGCGCAGCGACTCCACATCGTGCCTGCTGGTGTGGCTGACGACGCTGAGCGCGCACTCCACCGCGCCCGAGGGCCCCCGCAGGGGCACCGCCACCGCGATCAGCCCCGGCTCGATGAGCTGGTCGTCGGCGGCCCAGCCCGCGCGCGCGGCGGCCTCGGCACGGCGCCGGAAGCCCTCGACGCCGCCCTCCGGCGGGAACGCGGGCACCGAGTACCGCGTGTCCTCCGCTTCGGCCCCCTCACCGCTCAACCTGCGTTCGAAGCGGGCCCAGCGGGCCTCGTTCCAGTCCGCTGCGAAGATCGGCCCCGGCGCGCAGCGCTCGGCGGGCAGCAGATCGCCGACGCGGAAGGCCACCGACATGGCCCGCCGCCGGGTCGACTGCACGACGAAGCGGACGCCGTCGCCGTCCGGCACCGCAACCGAGACCGATTCGTCCAGTTCGTCGGCGAGCGCGGCGGCCAGCGGGCCGAGCGACTCGGCCAACCCTGCCCCCGCCAGATAGGCGTTCCCCAGTTCCATCAGCCGCGGCGCGACGACGACCTCGCGGCCCTGCCAGCGCGCGTAACCGATCTGGACGAGAGTGCCCACCACCCTGTCGACGGTCGAGCGGACCAGCCCGGTGGACTTCACGAGATCGGCGGGCCGCTGAGGATATCGCGCCCGGCCGAGGAGGTTGATCACCTCGAGACCGCGCTCCAGCGGCCCCGTCGCGCCGGACTCGGCACCCGATCCGACGCCCGATCCGACACCCGGTCCGGCGCCCGGCTCGATCCGCGAGGACCCGGCGCGCGGCGTCTCCAGCCCCATCTGGGCACCCCTCTCGTGTCGCCGATCACATTATCGACCGCCGCGCTCTTGACATCGCCCGAGCGGACGGCGGAAACTGACCTGGCACGATTATGAACTAAAGTTCACCCAGCGAACAAGTGCCAGGGCCTGGCGAAGTTTCCGGGCCTGACAAGTGCCAGGCGAACAGGCTGAGTCGAACAACCCCTCACGGGATCCGGGATCCCGGTGCACGGAGATCGAGGTACGGCGATGGACAAGGTGGTGGCGAGCGCGGAGGAGGCCGTCCGCGACGTCGGTGAGGGCGCGTCCCTGGCCGTCGGCGGCTTCGGGCTGAGCGGGGTGCCGAACGTGCTGATCGAGGCGCTGCACCGCGCGGGCCCAGGGGGGCTGCGGGTCGTCTCCAACAACTGCGGCGTCGACGGCGGGGGCCTGGGCATCCTGCTGGAGGCCGGGCAGATCGTGCGGGTCACCGGCTCCTACATCGGCGAGAACAAGGCGTTCGCCCGCAAGTACCTGGGCGGCGAGATCGAGGTCGAGCTGATCCCGCAGGGCACGCTCGCCGAGCGCCTGCGCGCGGGCGGCTGCGGCATCCCGGCCTTCTACACCCCGGCCGGCGTCGGCACCGCGGTCGCCGACGGCGGCCTGCCCTGGAGGTACGCGGCCGACGGCTCGGTCGCGGTCTCCTCCCCGGCCAAGGAGGTCCGCGAGTTCGGCGGCAAGGACCACGTCCTCGAAGAGGGCATCACCACCGATTTCGCCCTCGTGCACGCGGTGAAGGGCGACCGCCACGGCAACCTCGTCTTCGCCAAGGCGAGCCGCAACTTCAACCCGCTCGCCGCGATGGCCGGGAGGATCACCATCGCGGAGGTCGAGGAACTGGTCGAGCCGGGCGGGCTCGACCCCGAGGAGGTCCACCTGCCGGGCGTGTTCGTCCAGCGGGTCGTGGCGCTCACCCCTGAGCAGGCCGCGAACAAGGGCATCGAGAAGAGGACGGTGCGCGTCTGATGGCCTGGTCCAAGAACGAGATGGCGGCCCGCGCCGCGCTGGAGCTGACCGACGGCTCCTATGTGAACCTGGGCATCGGCCTGCCGACCCTGGTCCCGGGGTTCGTGCCCGCGGGCGTCGACGTCGTGCTGC
The DNA here is from genome assembly GCF_054783995.1 of Actinocorallia aurea. Taxonomy (NCBI): domain Bacteria; kingdom Bacillati; phylum Actinomycetota; class Actinomycetes; order Streptosporangiales; family Thermomonosporaceae; genus Actinocorallia; species Actinocorallia aurea. The sequence continues at coordinate 202,167 of NZ_BAAGPQ010000027.1, read as the reverse complement.
ACTCCGAGAACGGCCTGCTCGGCGTCGGCCCCTACCCCCGCGAGGCCGAGGTCGATCCCGATCTCATCAACGCGGGCAAGGAGACCGTCACGGTCCTGCCCGGCGCGAGCTTCTTCGACTCCGCGCTGTCGTTCGGCATGATCCGCGGCGGCCACATCGACACCGCGATCCTCGGCGCCATGCAGGTCTCCGCCCGCGGCGACCTCGCGAACTGGATGATCCCGGGCGCGATGGTCAAGGGCATGGGCGGCGCGATGGACCTCGTGCACGGCGCGGGCCGCGTCATCGTCATGACCACGCACAACGCCAAGAACGGGTCCGCGAAGCTCGTCGAGGAGTGCGATCTGCCGCTCACCGGGAAGGCCTGTGTGCACCGGGTGATCACCGACATCGCGGTCCTGGACGTCACGTCCGAGGGCTTCGCGCTGGTCGAGACGGCCCCGGGCGTCACCGTCGCCGAGGTCGTCGAGCGCACGGGGGCGAAGGTCCGCGTGCCGGAAGGAGTGCTGTGATGGGCGACGTCTACATCGTCGACGCGGTCCGTACGCCGATCGGCAAGTACGCCGGGGCGCTCTCCGGCGTCCGCCCGGACGATCTGGCGGCCGGGGTGCTGCGCGCCCTGGTCGAGCGCAGCCCGAGCCTCGATCCCGCGCGGATCGACGACGTGATCTACGGCAACGCCAACGGCGCCGGGGAGGAGAACCGGGACGTCGCGCGCATGGCCGTGCTGCTGGCGGGCCTGCCCGTCGGCGTGCCGGGCGCGACGGTGAACCGGCTGTGCGGCTCGGGCATGGAGGCCGTCATCCAGGCGTACCGCGCGATCGCCGTCGGGGACGCCTCGATCATGGTCGCGGGCGGCGTGGAGTCGATGAGCCGCGCGCCCTGGGTGCTGCCGAAGCCCGAACGGGCCTTCCCCGCGGGCAACCAGCAGCTGGTGTCCACGACGCTCGGCTGGCGGCTGGTCAACCCGGCGATGCGCGAAGAGTGGACGGTCGCGCTGGGCGAAGGCGCCGAACTCGTCGCCGACAAGTACGCGATCGGCCGCGAGGCGCAGGACGCCTTCGCGCTGTCCAGCCACGCCAAGGCCGACGCCGCCTGGCACGCCGGCCTGTACGACGCCGAGGTCGTCCCGGTGGCGGGTGCCGACCTCACCCGCGACGAGACGATCCGGCCGGGCGGCACCCTGGAGTCCATGGCGCGGCTCAAGCCGGTCTTCCGCGAGGGCGGCACCGTCACCGCGGGCAACGCCTCCCCATTGAACGACGGCGCCGCGGCGCTGCTGCTGGCCGACGAGGCGGGCCTTGCCGCACTCGGCCGCGAGCCGCTGGCCCGGATCAGGGCGAGCGCCGTCACCGCGCTGGAGCCGCAGTACTTCGGGCTCGGCCCCGTCGACGCGGTCACCAAGGCCCTCGGCCGCGCCGGCGTCGGCCTCGACGCCCTGGACGTCGTCGAGCTGAACGAGGCGTTCGCCGCCCAGGCGCTGGGCTGCCTCGCCGCGCTGCCAGGGCTCGACCCGTCGATCGTCAACCCGCGCGGCGGCGCGATCGCGCTCGGGCATCCGCTCGGCGCGTCCGGCGCCCGCATCACCGGGGCGGTGGCGCACCAGCTCGCCGCCCGGGGAAGCGGCGTCGGCGTCGCGTCCCTGTGCATCGGCGTGGGCCAAGGGCTCGCGCTGGTCCTCGAACGCTGAAATCCCACGCGCTCCCGGCGAGCGCGTCCATCCCACGCACTCACGCACCTGCCCATCGAAAGGAGGCCGGACATGGCTCCTCCGCAAACGCCCACCCAGGCGGAGATCAACGCCGAGATCGCGGCGCTGAGCGGCTCCCGTCCCGGACTCGCCCATCCCGACCGCGGATACGCGCCGTACCGCAGCAGCGTGCTGCGCCACCCGGGCAAGCCGCTCGTGGTCGTCAAGGACCCCGAGGCGGTCGAGCTCACCGGCCCGGCGTTCGGCGTCAGCGACATCACCGACCTGGACGCCGACCTCACCCGTCAGCACCACGGCGAGCCGCTGGGCGAGCGGATGACGGTCACCGGCCGCGTCCTCGACCGCGACGGCCGCCCCGTGCGGGGCCAGCTCGTGGAGATCTGGCAGGCCAACGCCGCGGGCCGCTACGCCCACCAGCGCGACGACCACCCGGCCCCGCTGGACCCGAACTTCACGGGCGCCGGCCGCTGCCTGACCGACGACGAAGGCCGCTACTCCTTCACGACGATCAAGCCGGGCCCCTACCCGTGGCGCAACCACACCAACGCCTGGCGGCCCGCCCACATCCACTTCTCGCTGTTCGGGCAGGCCTTCACCCAGCGGCTGGTCACCCAGATGTACTTCCCGGGCGATCCGCTGTTCCCCTACGACCCGATCCTGCAGTCGGTGACGGAAGAGGCGGCGCGCAACCGTCTCATCTCCACCTACGACCACGACCTGTCGGTGCCCGAGTGGTCGCTCGGCTTCCGCTGGGACATCGTGCTGGACGGGCCCGCCGCCACCTGGATCGAGGAGGGACGCTGATGGGCACCCCGACTTCCCCGGCCCCGCTGGAGCCGACCCCTTCGCAGACGGTCGGCCCGTTCTACGGGTACGCGCTGCCCTTCGCCGGCGGCGAGGAACTCGCCCCGGTGGGCCACCCGGGCACGATCACCGTCCACGGGTACGTCTACGACGGCGCGGGCGCGCCCGTGCCCGACGCGCTCGTCGAGATCTGGCAGGCCGACGAGACGGGCTCCCTGGAGGGCGCCCCGGGCTCGCTGCGCCGTGATCCGGTGACGGGCGGCGTGCTCGGCCGCAACGGGGTGGACTTCACCGGGTTCGCCCGGATCGCCACCGACGCGACGGGCCGCTGGTTCGTCCGCACGCTCGCGCCGGGGGCGCACCGCGAGGGCGCGGCGCCGTACCTGTCGGTGTGCGTGTTCGCGCGCGGCCTGCTGCACCACCTGTTCACCCGGATCCACCTGCCGGAGCACGCCGCTGCGCTGGCCGCCGACCCGGTGTTCGGTGGGCTGCCCGAGGAGCGGCGGCGGACCCTCGTCGCCGTCGGGGAGCGGCCCGGCGTGTACCGGTTCGACATCCGGCTCCAGGGCGGGGCGGGAGAGGAGACGGTCTTCCTTGACTTCGCCTGATCCGGCGGACTCCGGCCTGCTGTCGCCGGTCGTCGCCGGTGCCGCCGTGGAGGCGGCCACCGGCGACGGCGCGGTGCTGCGCGCCCTGCTGGACGCCGAGGCGGCGCTGACCCGGGCGCAGGCCGCGCTCGGGCTCGCGCCGCGCTCGGCGGCGGAAGCCCTCGACGCGCTGTCCCCGGACTCCTTCGACGCCCGGGACCTCGCGCTGCGCGCCCGCTCCGGCGGCAACCCGGTCATCCCGTTCGTCAAGGACCTGAAGCGGGCGGTCGGCCCGGAGGCCTCGCCTTATGTCCACCGCGGCGCGACAAGCCAGGACATCATGGACACCGCCCTGATGCTCGTCGCCCAGCGCGCGCTGGCCCCCGTCCTCGCCGATCTCACCGCGACGGCGGCGGCCCTGCGCGCCCTGGCCGCCGCGCATCGCGCCACCCCGATGCCCGGCCGCACCCTCACCCAGCACGCCGTCCCCACGACGTTCGGCCTGAAGGCCGCGGGCTGGCGCCACCTCGTCCTCGACGCCCACGCCCGCCTCCTCGCGACGGCCCGCTCGCTCCCCGCACAGCTCGGCGGCGCCGCAGGCACCCTCGCCGCCTTCACCACCTTCGCCCCCGCCGCACCCTCCGGAACCCGCGAGCCCGGCGACGACGCCGCCGAAGCCGGAGCGAGCCTTGGGGGGTCGGAGGACGTGGTGCGGCTGGTCGCGGGTTATGCGGCCGAGGCGGGGTTGGCGGTTCCGTTGATCCCGTGGCACACGTTGCGGACGCCGGTGGCGGACCTCGGGTCCGCGCTGGCGTTCGCCGGAGGGGCGCTCGGGAAGGTCGCCGCCGACGTGCTGGTGCTGGCGCGGACCGAGGTCGCGGAGGTGGCCGAAGGGAGCGGCGGGGGGTCGTCGGCCATGCCGCACAAGAGCAACCCCGTGCGGGCGACGTTGATCGCCGCGGCGGCGCGGCAGCTCCCGGCGCTCGCCGGGGTGCTGCTGGGGGCGCTGGCGGCCGAGGACGAGCGGCCCGCCGGGGCCTGGCACGCCGAGTGGCAGCCGCTGCGCGAGGCGCTGCGGCTCGCGGGCGGCGCGGCGGAGGCCGCGCGCGGCCTCGTCGAGGGGCTCGTCGTGCACCCGGACAAGATGCGCGCCGATCTCGGCCTCACCCATGGGCTGATCGTGTCCGAGCGCGCCGCGGCGCAGCTCGCCGCCTCGCTCGGCCGCGACACCGCCCGCGCCCTGCTGGAGGAGGCCTCCGCGCGCGCCGCCACGACCGGCGTGCCGCTGGCCGAGGCCGTCGCGGCGCTGCTGCCGCCCGGCACCGAGGCCCCGTTCGATCCCGATCCGACCACCTATCTCGGCGCGGCGCCCGCGCTCGTCGACGCCGCCCTGACCCGCGAGGCAGACTCATGACGCTCCACTACCGGCTCGACGGCCCCGAAGGGGGCGTCCCGCTCGTCCTCGGGCCCTCCCTCGGCTGCTCCCTGCACGTGTGGGACGCCGTGCTCGGCGAGCTCACCCGCACCCACCGGGTGCTGCGGTTCGACCTGCCCGGGCACGGCGAGTCCCCCGCCGTCCCCGGCACCGCCACCATGGACGGGCTCGCCGGCCTCGTCCTGGAGGCCGCGGACCGGGCGGGCTTCACGCGCTTCCACTACGCGGGCGTCTCCCTCGGCGGCGCGATCGGGGCGACCCTCGCGCTCACCGCCCCGCAGCGGATCGCCTCCCTGGCGATGGTGTGCTCCTCGGCCAGGTTCGGCGAGCCCGCCGCGTGGAAGGAGCGGGCGGGGATCGTCCGGGAGAACGGCACGGGCGTCATGCCGCAGAGCACCGCGCCCAAGTGGTTCGCGGGCGAGCCCGGCGCGCTCGGCGCCCGGCTGCTCGCCGACCTCGCCGCCGCCGACGACGAGGGCTACGCCGCCTGCTGCGAGGCGCTCGGCGGCTACGACGTGCGCGCCGACCTCGGCCGCATCACGGGCCCGGTCCTGATCCTCGGCGGCAAGGCCGACCCGGCGACCCCGTCCGCGCACGCCCGCGAACTCGCCGACGGCATCGTCGGCGCGACCCTGGTCGAACTCCCCCGCGCCGCCCACCTGGCCCCCGTCGACCGCCCCGCCGCCTCCGCCGCCGCCCTCCTCGCCCACCTCACCGCCGCCGAACAGGCCGACGCGGCCGACGGCGCGGGCGACGAGACGAACGGCGCGGGCGCGCAGAGCGGCTGGGTCGACGAGCGCGGGGCCGAGGAGCGGTACCGCGCGGGCATGGCCGTGCGCCGGTCCGTGCTCGGCGACGCGCACGTGGACCGGGCGAACTCCCGCAAGACCGCCTTCACCGCCGACTTCCAGGACTTCATCACCCGCTACGCGTGGGGCGGGATCTGGACGCGGCCGGGCCTGGACCGCCGCACCCGCAGCGCCATCACGATGACCGCGCTGATCGCGCGCGGCCACCACGACGAACTGGCCATGCACGTGCGGGCCGCCGTCACCAACGGACTGAGCCCTCAGGAGATCAAGGAGGTCCTGCTCCAGTCCGCCATCTACTGCGGCGTCCCCGCAGCCAATTCAGCGTTCGCCGTCGCCCAGCGGGTGCTGGACGAGATCGAGGAAGAATCATGACCCACCCCATCCCCGCCCGCACCCAGGTCGCCATCATCGGCGCGGGCCCGGCCGGGCTGCTGCTCGGCCACCTGCTGCACCGCAAGGGCGTCGACACCGTCATCCTGGAGAACCGGGACCGCGCCTACGTGGAGCGGCGCCAGCGCGCCGGAATCCTGGAGCAGGGCACCGTCGACGTGCTGCGCGCCACCGGCGCCGCGGCCGGGATGGACGCCCGCGGCCTGCGCCACGACGGCATCGAACTGCGCTTCGACGGCCAGGCCCACCGGATCGACTTCCCGGCCCTGACCGGCCGCTCGGTGATGGTCTACGCGCAGACCGAGGTCGTCAAGGACCTCATCGCGCTGCGCCTGGAGGCCGGCGCGCCGCTGGCGTTCGAGACCGAGGCACTCGACATCTCCGGCATCGAGGGCGAAGCCCCGCAGATCCGCTACCGGAGCGGGGGCGCGGAGCACACCCTCACCGCCGATCACGTCGTGGCCTGCGACGGCTTCCACGGCATCGGCCGCAAGGTCATGCCCGAGGCGGGCAAGCGCACCTTCGAGCGCGTCTACCCGTTCTCCTGGCTCGGCGTCCTCGCCGACGTCCCGCCCTCCTGCGACGAACTCATCTACGCGCACAGCGCAGAGGGCTTCGCGCTGCACAGCATGCGCTCCCCGCAGGTGAGCCGCCTGTACCTCCAGGTGCCGCCCGACACCGACCTCGCGCAGTGGTCCGACGACCGGATCTGGGACGCGCTCGCCCGCCGCTTCGCGACCGACGGCTGGAAGCTGGAGACCGGCCCGATCACCGAGAAGGGCATCACGCCCATGCGCAGCTTCGTCACCGAGCCGATGCGGCACGGGCGGCTGTTCTTGGCGGGCGACGCCGCGCACATCGTGCCGCCGACCGGCGCCAAGGGCCTGAACCTCGCCGCCGCCGACGTCACCCTGCTGGCCGCCGCGCTGGTCCGGCACCACTCCTCCGGCGACGCCTCGGGCCTCGACGCCTACTCCGCGACGGCCCTGCGCCGCATCTGGCGCGCCGAGCACTTCTCGTACTCGATGACGTCGATGCTGCACACCTCCCCCGACGACGACGCGTTCGACCACCGCCTCCAGCTCTCCCAGCTGGAGTACATCGCGACGTCCGAGGCCGCGGCCACCTCGCTGGCCGAGAACTACACCGGCCCGCCCATGCCCGGCCTCGACGAGCTGGTCTGACCGGACGGCCCGATCCCACCCACCCGATCTCTCAACGAGGAGACATCCATGACCACCCCGGCACCCGCCGCTCCCGTCTGGGAGGGCAAGATCTTCGACGGCACGTGGACCGAGGCGTCCGGCGGCGTCATCGAGGTCACCGCGCCGGCCGACGGCGCGCTCGTCGGCACCGTCGGCAACGCGACCGCGGCCGACCTCGACCGGTCCGTCGCCGCCGCCAAGAAGGCGCAGCGCGAGTGGGGCGCCCTCACCTACGACAAGCGCGCGGGGATCCTGCGCAAGGCGGCGTCGCTGCTGGAGGGCGACCCTTCGCGCATCGCCCGCTGGCTGGTGCCCGAGTCGGGCTCCGGGCAGGGCAAGGCCGCCTTCGAGGTGGGCCTGCTGGTCTCCGAACTCGCCGAGTGCGCCGCCCTCGCGTCCGAGCCCTACGGCGAGATCCTGCGCAGCGTCAAGCCGCGGCTGTCGGTCGCGCGGCGGGTGCCGATCGGCGTCGTCGGCGTGATCTCGCCGTTCAACTTCCCCGCGATCCTCGCGCTGCGCTCCGTCGCCCCGGCCCTGGCCGTCGGCAACGCGGTGGTGCTCAAGCCCGACCCCCGCACCCCGATCGCGGGCGGCCTGGCGCTGGCCGAACTGCTCGCCGAGGCGGGCCTGCCCGAGGGCGTCCTGCACGTCCTTCCGGGCGGCGCGGACGTGGGCGCGGCGCTGGTCGCGCACCCGGACGTCCCGTGCGTCTCCTTCACCGGCTCGACCCCGGCCGGCCGGGCGATCGCCACGGCGGCGGCCCCGCTGCTGAAGAAGGTCCACCTGGAGCTGGGCGGCAACAACGCGCTGCTCGTGCTGCCCGACGCCGACGTGGAGGCCGCGGCCTCGGCGGGCGCGTGGGGCTCGTTCCTGCACCAGGGCCAGATCTGCATGACCACAGGACGCCACCTCGTGCACTCCTCGCTCGCCGGGAAGTACACCGAGCTGCTGGCCGAGAAGGCGAAGCACATCCCCGTCGGCGACCCGACCGACCCGGCGAACGCGCTCGGCCCCATCATCGACGCCGGACAGCGCGACAAGATCCACGAGATCGTCACCGAGTCCGTCGCGCAGGGCGCGACGCTGGCCGCGGGCGGCACCTACGAGGACCTGTACTACCGCCCGACGGTCCTCACCGACGTGCCGCGCGACTCCCGCGCGTTCACCGAGGAGATCTTCGGCCCGGTCGCGCCCGTGACGGTCTACGAGACGGTCGAGGAGGCGCTGGAGATCATCAACTCCTCCGAGTTCGGGTTGTCGGTGTCCATCCTCACCGGCAACCCGTACGCCGCCTACGAGCTGGCCGACCGGATCAAGTCCGGCGCCGTGCACATCAACGACCAGACCGTCGACGACGAGGCGGTCGCCCCGTTCGGCGGCACCAAGGCCTCGGGCACGGGCGGCAGGTTCGGCGGGCGGGCCACCCTGGACACCTTCACCGAGGTCCAGTGGGTGACCGTCCAGTCGCAGATCGAGCGCTACCCGTTCTGACCGAATAGGCCCTGGACCACCGGTCCGGGCCCTTTCTACCCGCTCCTCCCAAGACGACACCGGGAGTGGCGGAGACTTGACCCGCCGCCCCGTGACCTTGATCGACAGCCGGGTAGAGGTGCCCCCGTCAGACCACGACGGGGAGGTCAGAAGAGTGCACAGACGTCGAGTAGCAGGGGTGGCGCTGGCCGCCGCGCTCGCCGGTTCCGTCGTCGCCGCGCCCGCGGCGACGGCGGCGCAGGCGGACGGCGGCGGATCGGCCGACTGCCCGGTGACGGAGCCGGTCCAGGACCTGGCGAACTGCCTGGTCGCATCGCGGCCCGTGACGGGCGGCTCCAGCTCGTCCTCGTCGGGTTCCGGCACGGGCACCCGGGTGGCCGGGACCGCCGCGGGGGCGGCGGTCGAGGACGAGGCGGTGATCGTCGGCCAGACGGTGCGCGCCGACGACGGCGTGCAGGTGACGTTCGAGCGGGCCGGCACGGGAGCGGCGACGCAGGCGGGGAGCGCCGACGAGGGCGTCGGGCTGTTCCTCGCACCTAAGGCGGCCTCCGCGTCCGCCGAGGCACCGGCCGCGCCGGACGCGCAGCCGACACCGAACGCACCGCAGGTGAACGCGCCCCAGGCGGACACGCCGGAGCTGGACACGCCGCAGGCCGCGGACGCCCAGCCTGCGGCCACCGCCCAGGCTCCCGCCGCTCCCGTGCAGGCGGCCCCGCAGGACACCCTGAAGGCGCTCGGCGACTGGCAGGCGCAGGCGTCAGGCTGCTCCCGCCAGTCCCCCGCCGGGACCGTCGTGCTGATGCCCCGTCCGGCCGCCGCGGCCGACCCGGGCGACGGCTCCACCGGGTACTGCTGGCTCGACGCGCTCTCCGAGGGCAAGACCGCCGTTCAGGCGGGGGCGCAGGCCGCCTCCCCGCTCGTCTACCTTCCGGCGGACACCGGGGCGCAGACCGTCCGGGTCACGGTGAGCTCGGACCCGGTGCCGGTGCTGTCGGTCGACATCGACCGGCGCGACGGCGTGGGGTTCCAGAACGCCCTGGCCACGCAGCTTCCGGCCGCGGTGCCGAACCTGTACAACATCGGGTTCGCCGGCTGCGGCTGCCTGCTCGCCGCGGCCCCGACCATCCGCAACGTGGTCGTCGCGACCGGGCAGACGTCCACCGAGGTGCCCGTCCTCACCCCGCCGGCTGCTCCCGCGGCTCCCGCCGCGCCCGAGAGGCCCGCGGCGCCCGCGACGCCGAAGGTCGTCGAGGAGGACCGCACGACCCAGCAGGAGGCCGCCTCGCTCAGCCTCGTGAAGCGGGCGACGCCGCCGAAGGGCCGCCTGGAGGCGGGCGACGACGTCGACTACACCTTCACGCTCACCAACTCCGGCGACACCGATCTCGCCAACCTCGCCGTGACCGATCCGCTGATCACCGACATCGACTGCCCGGCCCCGAGCGAGGTCCTCGAGCCGGGTGAGGCCGCGAACTGCACCGGCACCTACGAGCTCACCGAGGCGGACGTGCGGGCGGGCCTCGTCGTCAACACCGCGCACGCGACCGCGACCAGCGGCATGACCCCGGTGCGGTCGAACCCGTCGACGGCGACGGTCCGGATCACCGCGCGCCCGTCGTGCGAGGACGACGGCCCGTGCAAGCCGCGGTTCGAGCCCTGCCGGGACATGCCCTGGTACCTCGGTGGGTTCTGCGACCAAGGCCGTCCGTCGCACGGCACGCACTGGCACGGCACGCACTGGCACGGCAAGAACTGGCACGGCAAGAACTGGCACGGCAAGCACTGGCACGACGGCAAGCCGTGCTTCAAGCGCCACCACCGCAAGCCGCGCCACCACGGCCGCCCGCACCACCACGTGAAGCACGAGAAGCGCCACAAGAAGCCCAGGCTCAAGAAGATCGTGATCCGCGAGAAGAAGCCGCTGCTGTAATCCGGCCGCGGCACGGCCGCGGGGCCCGCGCGACCGAGCGCGGGCCCCGCGGCCGTGCCGCCCGAAGAACGTTCTCAAAACGGCCGGTGACGGTCGTCCGAGAGGTCTTGCGAAAGAGTTTCACATCCTCTGACATAAGAGACATGGGTCACACGATGCGCCGCGCGTTCCTCGCGGCCCTTCTGTTGCTGTCGTCATGTCTCACCGCACTCGCGGTACCCGGCGCCGCCTCCGCACAGGCCGGCGTCTTCGACGTCCTCACCTACAACGTCGCGGGGCTGCCGGAGATCCTCTCCAGCGCCGCCACCGACCGGACCACCTCGCACACCGCGATCGGACAGCGGATCGGGCCGTACGAGATCGTCAACGTCCAGGAGGACTTCAACTACCACGCCGCCCTCTACGCCGCCGACGGGCACCCGTACCGGACGGCGACGACGGGCGGCGCCGGCATCGGCAGCGGGCTCAACACCCTGTCGTCCTACCCCTTCGACGAGCTGTCCCGGACCAAGTGGGCGGACTGCGCGCTCGGCTCCGGAGACTGCCTGACGCCCAAGGGGTTCACCTTCCTGCGCGTCCGGCTCGCCGAGGGCGTGTACGTCGACGTGTACAACCTGCACGCGGACGCGGGCTCGGAGAGCGCCGACATCAGCGCGCGCGCCAAGAACCTCGCGCAGGTCACCTCCTACATCCAGACGTACTCGGCGGGCAAGGCCGTCATCGTCATGGGCGACACCAACACGCGCTACACGCGCACGGGAGACGGCATCGCGGCCTTCGCCGCCGCCAACGGGCTCACCGACGCGTGGGTGCAGCTGGAGCGCGGCGGCTCCGCGCCCGCCGAGGGCTCCGCGGCCCTGGTCTGCGACGACGCCGCGCCCGCGGACACCTGCGAGACCGTGGACAAGATCCTCTACCGGGGCGACGCCGCCGTGTCGCTGACCGCCACCGACTACCGCAACGAGAGCGCCCTGTTCCGCGAGGCGGGCACCGGGCTCATGCTCTCCGACCACCACCCCATCGCGACGACCCTCTCCTGGACGACCAACCCCGCCGTCCAGCAGAGCGACCCGTACGGCGGCACCGGAGGCACGCCCTTCACTGACGTGGCAGCCTTCACCGGGGCGCCCACGGCCTTCTCCGTGCGCGGCGGCTCCCGGCTCGACCAGGTGTCCGTCGCACTGGCCGGAGGCGCGACGCTCGCGCATGGCGGCACCGGCGGCACGGCGCAGACGCTGACGCTCGGCGCGGGCGAGCACGTGACGTCCGCGACGATCTGCCGGGGGACCTACAGCGGCAGCGTGCGGGTCTTCTCACTGACCCTCACCACGTCGCTGGGCCGGACCCTTACGGGCGGCGCGACGACGTCCGACTGCGTCACCCGTACCGCTCCCGCGGGCTGGCGCATCGCCGGGTTCCACGGCCGCGCGGGCTCCGCGGTCGACAGGCTCGGCGTCGTCTACACACCGCGCTGACCCTCCGGCACGGCCAAGGCACCCGTCGGCCCTCGGTAGGGTCGGCGGGTGTCCACGAACAGCAGGCGCGGCGCCCGGGCCGTGCGCGAGCCGACCGCCCCGAAACTGCCCGGAGCGCTGGTCCCGGCCGACCCCGCGACGGTCGGGGACGGTCCCGACCGGGTGCACCTGTCCCAGGAGTTCGGGGCCCATGACCTGCGCGCCCGCGATGTCGGCTCCGCCGAGTTCGTCCGCTGCAGGTTCGACGGCACCGCCCTGTCCGGCCTGCGGGCCCGCCGCGCCGAGTTCACCGACGTGGTCTTCGCCGGCGTGGACCTCGCGAACGCCCGCTTCGCCGACACGCTCGTGGCCAACGCCGAGGTCAGGGAGTCCCGCCTGACGGGCGCGGCCTTCACCGAGGCCTCGTTCCGCGACGTCCTCTTCGAAGGCTGCCGCGTCGACCTGGCCTCCTTCCGCTTCTCCCGCTTCCGCAACGTCGTCTTCCGCGACTGCGCCCTCACCGAGGCGAACTTCCAGAACGCCGACCTCACCGGCACCCGCTTCGAGAACTGCGCCCTCACCTCCGCCCAGTTCAGCGGCGCCACCCTCACCTCAGCCACCTTCACCCGCTGCGACCTCACCGCCCTCTCCGGCGTCACCTCCCTGGCCGGCGCCACCATCGACCCCTCAGACGCCCACTCCCTCCTCCACACCCTCGCCTCCGCCCTGGACATCACCATCACCGTCTGACCGCGCTCACCCGCCGCACCAGAACTCCTCGAGGGCTCCCCGGTCCAGGTGGTGCAGCAGAGGCGGTCCCGCCAGGCGGCGTCCGGTCACCAGCATCCAGTGGGTCGTCAGCAGGAGGGCCAGGGTCCGTTCCGCGCCGTCCCGCGGTCCGTCCGCGGAGCGCTCGCCTGTGCCGGGAGACGGTGACATGGGGCCCTTCCAACGCCGGAGTACTCGGCAGCACTCTTGCGGGGGCGGGCACGCTCCGGGCCCGAAGCGACGAGACGCAACGGGCCGCGACGGGGTAGTTCTCGGTACCGCCCAGCCAGTAGTCCCAGATCCGGGCGGAGTGCGACACCGAGTGTCGATGAACGGGGAAGCCGGAAGGGGGCGCTGCACGGACGACACGGAACCTCCTGGGGGACGGGAAGTGCGGGACACGAAGTGCGGGAAGCACGGAATGAACATCTCGGCGATGCCCCTTCCCCCGCAAGGGCACACGGGCCCGTGGGACAGATTTCTAGCGCGCCTGACGCCCTCCCGCTAAGCGCGCAGTCGGAACCGCCTTCCTGACACGATCCGGCCGCCCCGCCCGATCTCCCTCAGCTGAGGGAGGCGAGAGGCGCGGCGCGGGGTGGAGGGTAGGAGTGGGACGAGGGCCGGGCCGGAGCAGCGGTGAGAAGAAGCCGCGAGGAGGGGAATGCGGTGAGGAGGGGAAAGCGGTGAAGTGGGGAAAGCGGTGAAGTAGGGAAAGCGGTGAGGTGGGAAGCGCGTGAGCGGGGAGGTGCGGTGCGGTGTCCGGTCGGGTGCGGGAGGTCGGGGGCGGTGTGGGGATCGTGGTGCGGGGGCCGGGGATGGCGGAGGAGTACTTCCGGGCGCTGGTCCGGAATCGGGAGAGGCTGCTGAGGTGGGATCCGGGGGCGATGCCGGAGCCGTTGACCGCGGCGAAGGTGCGGGAGCGGATGGAGCTGGACGCCTTCGCGGCGCTGGCGGGCACGCGGGTGCCGGTGGCGATCGTGGTGCGGGAGGGGGAAGGGTGGCGGATCGTGGGCGGGGCCTCGCTTCGGGTGGGGCGGCGGGGCACGGCCGAGGTCGGGTACTGGGTCGGCCAGGAGGTCGAGGGCAAGGGTGTGGCGCGCAGGGCGGTGGCCGGGCTGCTCGACTACGGGTTCACCGAGCTGGGCCTGCGTCAGGTGCGCCTGAGCACCGAGGCGGGCAACCACCGCAGCCGCGCGCTCGCCGCCCGCCTCGGCTTCACCCCCGAACCCCACGCCGCAACCGGCGGGACCGACACCGTCAGCGGTGACGGCGGTGACGGCGCGGCCGACCACGACAGCGGAAACAGCGCGGCCCGCAAGGAGGAAGGAACCGGCGCGGGCGGCAGCGGCAATGGCGAAGTCGGCTACACGCTCTCCGTCGGCGAGTGGACGGGGCCCGGGTGACGGGTCTCGGGCGGGGCGGGGACGCTGAGGGTGGGGCGGGTTTCGGAGGAGGTGCAAGGTTTTCGGAGGAGAGGGGGAATCCTGTCGGTTAATTGCGGGGTTTTGGCGCTATGTTTGCGGGATGGGAACGGGAGAGTCGGCCAAGACGCGGCGGTTGGCGGAGGTCGCGAAGAAGGTAGGGGTCAGCGAGGCGACGGTGAGCCGGGTGCTCAACGGGCGGCCGGGGGTTTCGGAGGCGACCCGGGCCGCGGTGCTGACGGCGCTGGACGTGCTCGGGTACGAGCGGCCCACGCAGCTGCGGGGGGAGCGGGCGCGGCTGGTCGGGCTGGTGCTGCCGGAGCTGGGCAACCCGATCTTCCCGGCGCTGGCCGAGGTGATCGGGGGCGCTCTCGCGCAGCGCGGGTTCACGCCGGTGCTGTGCACGCGGACGGCGGGCGGGCTGTCGGAGGCCGACTATGTGGACATGCTGGTCGACCAGCACGTGTCGGGGATGGTGTTCGCGGGCGGGCACTACGCGGAACTGGACTCGCCGCACGAGCACTACTTCCGGCTGATGGAGCTCGGCCTGCCCGTCGTGCTCGTCAACGGGGCGGTGCCGGACCTTGCGTTCCCGCGCGTGTCGACCGACGACGCGGTGGCGGTCGAGCAGGCGTTCACGCACCTGACCTCGCTGGGCCACGAGCGGGTCGCGCTGCTGCTCGGGCCGGAGGACCACATCCCGTCGCAGCGCAAGCTGGCCGCGTTCCGCGCGGTGGGCGCCGCCGCCGGCCTGGTCTTCGACGAGGGGGCGGTCCGGCACGCGATGTTCTCCATCGAGGGCGGCCACTCGGTGACGGCCCGGATCATCGAGGACGGGTACACGGGCGTCATCTGCGCCTCGGACGTGCTCGCGCTCGGCGCGATCCGCGCCGTCCGCCGGGCGGGGCTGTCGGCGCCGGAGGACCTCTCTGTGGTCGGCTTCGACGACTCGGCGTTCATCAACTGCACCCATCCGCCGCTCACCACGGTGCGCCAGCCGATCGAGGCGATGGGCCGGGCCGCGGTGACGATGCTGGTGAGCCAGATCGAGCGCGGCTCCGTGCCCGCCGAGGAGCTGCTGTACGAACCCGAACTCGTCGTGCGCGGCTCCACGGCGCCCGCCCGGCCCGCCGGCTCCGCCGCGCCCGCCCGGCCCATCTCCCCCGGCTCCGCCGCGCCCGCGCGCCCCGCCGCGGACGGGGCGCCCGCGCGTTCGCCCGTTACGTGATTGTGACGACCTGATCCGGCGCCTCGGAAGGCCGCCGACCGCCTCCCGGTCGGCGGCCTTCCTGCTTTTCACCTGCGAAAATCGATTCCCTGCGAGCTGATGTCGCGAATTTGCAGTGATATGCACGGATCTTGCCATGCGATGCCCGTCTCTGTATGTTCCTCGCATCCACCCCCCAGGAGGAACCGAATGAGATCACGTCAGGCGGCGGCGCTGTTCACCGTCGCGGCCCTCGCCCTGTCCGGGAGCGCCTGCGGCGTCAAGTCCAGCAAGAAGGACGACAAGGCGGTGTCGGGCGCGGCGGCCGAAGCGGCCGAGCCGCTCGACCCGAACACGAAGGTGACGATCTCGGTCGGCTGCCAGCCGCCGAAGACGGCGAAGGAGTTCCGGGCGGACTGGGACGCCGACGTGCAGGCCTTCCAGGCGAAGTACCCGAACATCACGATCGACAGCAAGGACGCGTTCCCCTGCATCGTCCCCGAGACGTTCCAGGCGAAGCTCGCGGGCGGCCAGATGGAGGACGTGTACTACGTCTACTACACCGACGCGCAGAGCATCATCGCCAACAAGCAGGCCGCCGACATCACCGACTACACGGCGAACGTCCAGAACGTGAAGGACGTCAACCCCCTGTTCCTCCAGACGCTGAAGGACGAGAGCGGCCGCCTGTACGGCCTGCCCCGCAAGGCCTACACCATGGGCCTGGTCTACAACCGCAAGCTGTTCGCCCAGGCCGGCCTGAACCCCGACGCGCCGCCGAAGACGTGGGCGGAGGTCCGCGACGCGGCCAAGAAGATCTCCGCGCTCGGGAACGGCACCGTCGGCTACGGCGAGTACAGCGCGGCCAACACGGGCGGCTGGCACTTCACGTCGCTGCTGTACGGACAGGGCGGCTCCATCGCGTCGGCGGACGGCAAGAGCGCCGCGTTCAACACCCCCGAGGCCCGCACCGTCCTGCAGAACCTCAAGGACATGCGCTGGACGGACGACTCGATGGGCGCCAAGCAGGGCCACCGCTGGGAGGATCTGATGCGCCTCCTCGGGTCCGGCAAGCTCGGCATGATGGTCGGCGCGCCCGACGTGGTGACCGAGGCGTTCAACAACTTCGGCGCCAAGGCCGACGACCTCGGCACCACCTCCCTGCCGGAGGCCAAGGCGTCACTGCTCGGCGGTGACGGCTACATGATCAACCCGAAGGCGTCGCCGGACCAGATCAAGGCCGCGATCCTCTGGCTGTCGTTCCACGAGCTGACCGTCGGTGAGGGCCAGTTCAACCACGAGCGCAACAAGGCGAGCGGCAGGCCCGTCGGCATCCCGGAGAACATCCTGTGGGGCGACAACGCCTCGGGCAAGAAGGAGAAGGAGCTCCGGCAGCAGTTCGCGACGGTCCCGCCGGGCAACTTCGCCGCCTACGAGCAGGGTTCGGCGACGATCCCACCGAAGACCGAGCCGCCGCAAGCCCAGGCCGTGTACGCGGTCCTCGACTCGGTGATGTCCGCGGTGCTCACCCGGGAGGACGCCGACATCGACGAGCTGCTCGCCGAGGCCGAGAAGAAGGTCAACGCGATCCTCGCCCGCACGAAGTGACCCGGTAGACCGGCGGTCCCGCGCGCGGGACCGCCGCCCCGGGCCCGTCCCCGGGTGATCCTCCTCGAATCCGCCGGGGGCGCCGCGAAGGCGCCTCCAGCCGCACGCAAGGGATGACGATGGCCGTCGCCACCAGGCCCCGCGGGGCCGGTCCGCAGAGCGGCAGCCCGCGCGGCAAGGCCCGACCGGGCAGCCGGTGGGGCCGCGCGGTGCGCCGCAACCTCACCGCCTACGGGTTCCTCAGCGGGGCGCTGATCTGCTTCGCGTTCTTCTCCTGGTACCCGATGGTCCGGGGGTTCGTGCTGAGCCTCCAGCACAGCAACTTCGTCGACCCGCCCGAGTGGGTCGGCCTCGACAACTACCGGACGGTCTTCGCCGACCCCGTCTTCCAGACCGCCTGGGTCAACACGCTCGTCTACACGCTGCTGGCCCTGCTGTGCGGGTACGTGGTGCCGTTCGTCGTCGCGCTCGTGCTGAACGAGCTGCGGCACGCGCGCGGCTACCTCAGGTTCGTGGTGTACCTGCCGGTGATGCTGCCCCCGGCCGTCGCGGTGCTGCTGTTCAAGTGGTTCTACGACCCGGGCCCCGGCCTGTTCAACCAGGTCCTCGGCCTCGTCGGGCTGCCCGGCCTGAGCTGGCTCGACTCGTCCTCGACGGCGCTGGTCTCGCTCGTCCTGGTCTCGACGTGGATGAACCTCGGCACGGGCACGCTCATCTACCTTGCCGCGCTCCAGACCGTCCCCGGCGAGCTGTACGAGGCGGCCGAACTGGACGGGGCGGGCTTCTTCCGCCGCATCTGGCATGTGACGGTCCCGCAGACCCGGCTGATCCTGCTCGTCATGCTGCTGCTCCAGATCATCGCGACGATGCAGGTCTTCATCGAGCCCTACCTCCTCACCGGGGGCGGCCCGGAGGACGCGACCATGAGCGTCGTCTACCTGATGTACCAGTACGCCTTCGTCTACGACGACTTCGGCGCGGGCAGCGCCCTCGGCGTCATGCTGATGCTGGTGCTGCTGGTGTTCTCCGCCGCCTATCTGCGCTTCTCCCGCGACGACCCCCAGGAGCGGTCATGAGCCTCGCCGCCACCCGACCCCAGGCCGAGCGCGGGCCACGAAAGCCGCGCAAGGCGTTCGGCTCCGAGCACCGCACGGTCGTCTCCCCGCACCACCTGAACACGCTGTGGGGCCGCCGGATCTACTGGACGGTCCTGGCGTTCGTCCTCGTCGTGTTCACGCTGGTCTTCCTGTTCCCGCTGTACTGGATGATGACGGGCGCGATGAAGACGCAGGAGGAGTTCCTGCGGCTGCCGCCCACCTACTTCCCGTCGGACTGGACGCTCGACAGCTACCGGCAGGCCTGGGAGCTGATGGGGCTCGGGAAGTTCCTGCTCAACACGTTCCAGTACGCGTTCGGCGCGCTCGCGTTCACGCTGGCGTTCGACGTGGCCGCCGCCTACGCGCTGTCGAAGCTGCGCCCGGTCTTCGGCAACGCCGTCCTGCTCGCGATGCTCGCCACCCTGATGATCCCGCCGACGGTGATCCTCCTCCCGGCCTACCTGACGGTGAAGGACCTGCCGCTCGTCCAACTCGACCTGCTCAACACCCCCTGGGCGATCTGGCTGCCGACCGTCGCCAACGGGTTCACCGTGTTCCTGCTCAAGCGGTTCTTCGACGGGATCCCGCGCGAGCTCATCGAGGCCGCCCAGATCGACGGGGCGTCGTCCCTGCGGATCCTGCGCTCGATCGTGCTCCCGGTCTCCCGGCCGATCCTCGGCGTCGTGTCGATCCTCACCGTCACCAACGTGTGGCGGGACTTCGTGTGGCCGCTGCTGGTGCTGCCCGACCCGGAGCGGATGACGATCAGCGTCGGCATCGCCTCGCTGCGGTTCAACATGCCGCAGACGACGATGACGGCGGCGCTCGTGATCGCCAGCATCCCGACGATCGTGGTGTTCCTGGCGTTCCAGCGGCACATCATGGCCGGCCTCACCGCCGGCAGCCTCAAGGGCTGAGCCCCGGCCCTTGCGAACCCACTCCTCTCGCAGAATGGAAGGCGGCAGCATGCCCGAAACGTGGTGGCGGGGAGCCGCGATCTACCAGGTCTACCCGCGCAGCTTCGCCGACGGGAACGGCGACGGCGTCGGCGACCTCGCGGGGCTGCGCGCCCGCCTCCCCTACCTGGCCGACCTCGGGATCGACGCGATCTGGCTCAACCCCTGGTACCCGTCCCCGCTGGCCGACGGCGGGTACGACGTGGCCGACTACCGCGGCATCCACCCGTCGTTCGGCACCCTCGCCGAGGCCGAGGCGCTGATCGCCGAGGCGCACGGCAGCGGCATCCGGATCATCGTCGACGTGGTGCCGAACCACACGTCCGAGCAGAGCGCCTGGTTCCAGGAGGCCCTCGCGGCCGGGCCTGGATCCCCCGAGCGGGCCAGGTTCTGGTTCCGTCCCGGCGTCGGCGACGGGCCGCCCAACGACTGGCGGTCGATCTTCGGCGGACCCGCCTGGACGCGGGTGCCGGACGGCGAGTGGTACCTGCACCTGTTCGCGCCCGAGCAGCCCGACTTCAACTGGACCCACCCCGACGTGCACGCCGACTTCCTCGACGTGCTGCGGTTCTGGTTCGACCGGGGCGTCGACGGCATCCGGATCGACTCCGCGGCCGTCCTCGTCAAGGACCCCGACGCCGCGCCCGACGGCCTCGACCCGTACACCGACCGGGACGGCTGCCACGACATCTACCGAGCGTGGCGCGCCCTCACCGACACCTACGAGGGCAGGATGCTCATCGGCGAGGTGTGGCTCCCCGACGCCGAGCGCCTGGCGCGCTATCTGCGCCCCGATGAGCTGCACACCGTCTTCAACTTCCCGTTCCTCGGCGCGCCCTGGAACGCTCCCGCGCTGCGCGCCGTCATCGACGACACCTTCGCGACGCTCGGCGACGCCCCCGCGACGTGGGTGCTGTCGAACCACGACGTGACGAGGCCCGTCACCCGCTACGGCCGCGCCGACACGTCGTTCGACCACGCCGACCGGGGCCACGGCAGGCCCACCGACCTCGCGCTCGGCCTGCGGCGCGCCCGCGCGGCGGCGCTGCTGGCGCTGGCGCTGCCCGGCAGCGTCTACGTCTACCAGGGAGAGGAACTGGGCCTGCCCGAGGTCGAGGACCTGCCGGACGACGTCTTGGACGACCCCATCTGGACCCGCTCCGGCCACACCGACCGGGGCCGGGACGGCTGCCGGGTGCCCCTGCCCTGGTCCGGCGACGCGTCCCCGTTCGGGTTCGGCGGCGCCCCCTGGCTCCCCCAGCCCGCCGAGTGGAAGGCCCTCACCGTCGAGGCCCAGAAGTCCGATCCTGACTCGATGCTCGCCCTCTACCGCACCGCGCTCCACCTGCGCCGCGACCTCCTCGGGGACGGCTCGCTCACCTGGCTCGACCGCGGCCCCGACGTCCTGGCCTTCACTCGCGAGTCCGGCCTCACCTGCCTGGTGAACCTGGGCCCCGCACCCGTCCCCTTCACCGGCGAAGTGCTGCTGTCCAGCGCCCCGGTCCCCGACGGCGTCCTGCCCCGGGACACGGCGGTCTGGCTCCGCTGACCCGGCACGCCTCGCGCCGCATCGGCTCCGTCCCGCCCTCGCGGACCGGTGCGGCCGGGGGCCCGGGACCTCGGCGCCCTAAGGTGTCCCGGCGTCCGGCCGGGGCAGCGGGGCCGTGCCGGGAAGCGGGTGTCTAGGGTGGAAGCGAGGGGGGTGGGCGTGTGCACTGGTCGACCATTCTGGGGGCCGTCCTGTTCTGGGCCTCCATGATCCTGCTCATCGTGGGCATCTACCAGTACGACGGACCCGGGGACTGGCCGTGGTTCGCCGTCGCCGCCGTGCTGCTGGCCGCGGCCTACGGGGTCCGGGCCTGGGCGCGCCGCAGGTTCCCGCCTTCCTGAATCCGAGGCCCTCCGCACCGTTTACCGGCTCTCCCCGGGGCAACCCTAGACAGCAAGATCATCTCACCGGGGGCGGGGGCGCGTCCGGCGAGGCCTGACGAGCGGGGGACCTCGGTGACGGTGGGAGCGGGCGCGACGGTCGTCATCGGGGCGGGCCTCGGCGGGCTCGCCGCCGCGGTGCGGCTGGCGGCGGAGGGCCGGGAGGTGACCGTCGTGGAGGCGGGCGGAAGGCCGGGCGGCTGCTGCGGCACCGCGGCGGCCGGACCGTACCGGTTCGACACCGGGCCGTCGGTGCTGACCCTGCCCGCCGTGCTCGCCGACGTCTTCGGCGCGGCAGGCGAGGAGATGGGGTCCTGGCTTCCGCTGCGCCGCCTCGACCCGTCGTACCGGCTGCGCTTCCACGACGGCTCGGCGCTGGACGTCCACGCCGACCGCGGCGCGATGGCGGAAGAGGTGCGCGCCCTGTGCGGCCCCGAGGAGGCCGCCCGCTACCTGAGGTTCCGCGAACTGCTCGGCGCGATGTTCCAGGCGGAGTGGGCGCACTTCATCGACCGGGACATGACCTCGCTGCGCGATCTGGCCCGCCCCGTCGCGCTGCTGCGGCTCGCGAGGCTCGGCGGCTTCCGGCGTCTGGACGCGCTGGTGCGGTCCCACCTCACCGACGAGCGCCTGATCCGCGCCCACACCTTCCAGTCCCTGTACGTGGGCCTCGGTCCTCGGCGGGCGCTCGGCGTGTACGCCTCCATCGCGCACATGGACACCGTCGGCGGCGTCTACTTCCCGGAGGCCGGCGGGATGCACGCGATCCCCCGGGCGCTCGCCGCGCTCGCCGAGAAGAAGGGCGCGGTGCTGCGCTACGGGACGCGGGCCGCCGAGGTGCTGGCCGACGGCTCCGGCGTCACCGGGGTCCGGCTCGCCACCGGGGAGCTGCTCGCCGCGCGGAGCGCCGTCGTCGCCTGCGATCTGCCCGCGGCGCACGCCGAGCGGCTGCTGCCCGAGGCGGCGCGGGACTGGCGGCTGCGCCGCCCCCGCTTCTCGCCGTCCTGCGTCGTGGCGCACTTCGGGCTCCAGGCCGCGCCCCGCGGCCAGGCCCACCACACCCTGCACTTCGGCGAGCGCTGGCACGAGACCTTCGACGCGCTGCGCCACGGCCTGCCCCAGCCCGACCCGAGCCTGCTGGTCACCTGCCCGGCCCCCGACGGCGAGTCCGCTCCGCAGGGCGGGACGACGCTGAGCGTGCTGGAGCCCGCGCCGAACCTGGCCCGCGGCTGGCCGGACGGGCGCACCGCCCGGATCGTCGACAGGATGCTGGCCAGGCTCGACCGCCTCGGCCACGGCGACCTGTCGGACTCCCTCCTGCTCGTGCAGGACCCGCGGGGCTGGGCGCGGGAGGGCCACTCGGCGGGCACGCCCTTCGCCCTGGACCACCGCTTCACCCAGACCGCGTGGTTCCGCCCGTCCGGCAGGGCCCGCCGCGTCCCCGGCCTCCACTTCGCCGGGATGCACACGGCCCCGGGCGTCGGGGTGCCTCCCGTGCTGGTCTCCGGCAGGCTCGCCGCGCAGCGCGTCCTGCGGGAGGGACGATGACGCTCACCGCCAGCTACGAGACCTGCCGCGTGCTGCACGCGCGGTTCGGGCGCTCCTATTACCTGGCCACCCTGCTGCTCCCCGCGTGGAAGCGCAGGCACGTGCACGCGCTCTACGGGTTCGCCCGGCACGCCGACGAGATCGTCGACGCGGCGGGCGGCGGCGACCGCGGGGCGGCGCTGGCGTCGTTCGCCGAGCGGGCCGCCGACGCCCTGGACGGCGGCCCGGCCGGGGACGGCGTCCTGCCCGCTTTCGTGCACACGGTCCGGTCCTTCGGGATAGCGCGCGCCGACATCGAGGCGTTCCTGCGCTCGATGCGCGCCGACGTCACCGTCGCCCGGTACACCTCCTACGAGGCGCTGCTGGAGTACATGGAGGGCTCCGCCGCCGTCATCGGCACGATGACCCTTCCGGTGCTGGAGCCGCTGCCCGGCCTGGAGCGCGCGGCGCGCGAGCCGGCTCGGCAGCTGGGCCTCGCCTTCCAGCTCACCAACTTCCTGCGCGACGTGCGCGAGGATCTCGAACGCGGCAGGATCTACCTGCCCGCCGACGACATGGCCCGCTTCGGGGTGACCGCGGCCGACCTCGCCGCCCCGCAGGCGTCCCCCGGCCTGCGGGCGCTCCTGGAGTTCGAGGCCGACCGGGCGCGGGCCCACTACGCCGCGGCGCTGCCCGGCCTCGCCATGCTCGCGCCGTCGTCGCGGCCCTGCGTCCAGGCCGCGCACGCGCTGTACGGCGGAATCCTCACCGAGATCGAGCGCTCGGGCTATGAGGTGCTGGCACGCCGCGCCAGAGTGCCGCGCCGTCGCCGGGCCGCGCTCTTCGCGCGGCACCTCGCCGCGGCCTCGTTCGCCGGACGCGCCGACCGCAGGGCGGGACGCGAGGCGCCGCAGTGGGCCTGAGCGGGCCGCCCGTGGTGGTGGACGCCATGGGCGGCGACCACGGCCCGGCCGCGGCCGTGCGGGGCGCGGTGGCCGCCCTGCGCGAGCACGGCGTGCCGGTGGTCCTCGTGGGGCGGACCGCGGCGGTGCGCGCCGAACTCGCCGCTGCGGGCGCGGCCGGGGAGATCGGCGTGGTGGAGGCGCCCGACGAGGTGCCCATGGCCGCGCGGGGCGGCGCCGGCGTCCCGCCGACGTGCGGCATCTCCGTCGGCTGCGGCCTCGTCCGCGACGGCAAGGGCGCGGCCTTCGTGTCGGCCGGATCCACCGGCGCGGTCGTCGGCTGCGCGGTCCGGGTCATCGGCCTCGCCGAAGGGGTGCTGCGGCCCGCGCTCGCGGTGGCGCTGCCGAACCTCGCGGGCGGCGCGACCGTGCTGGTCGACGCCGGGGCCACCGCCGATCCGAGCGCGCCCATGGTCGTCCAGTTCGCCGCGCTGGGCGCCGAATACGCCCGCCGGGTCCTCGGGGTGCCCGACCCGGCGGTGGGGCTGCTGACGATCGGGGCCGAGCCCGGCAAGGGCAACCGCCTGGCCCGTGCCACCGCCGCGCTCCTGCCGCACGCGCCCGTCCGCTTCCACGGCAACGTCGAGGGGCACGACCTGCTGACCGGCGTGGTCGACGTCGTCGTCACCGACGGCTTCACCGGCAACGTGGTGCTGAAGAACGTGGAGGGCACGGTGCGAACGCTGCTCGCGCTGACCGCGGCGGCGGACCCCGCCGCGGCCGCGACGCTGGCGGAGGTCGCCCGCCGCTACCACCCCGAGACGCACGGCGGAGCCGCTCTCCTGGGCCTGGCCGGCACGGTCGTCGTCGCGCACGGCGCGTCGGAGGCGGCGACCCTGGCGCGGGCCTGCGTCGTCGCGCACGACCTCGCCTCGGCCGCGCCGCCCCGGATGGCGGCCCGGTGACGGGCTCAGGCGAGGGGGTCGGCGCCGTCCCAGGCTCCCTCGCTGGCATAGGGGGCGAACCGGGCGAAAAGATCTTCTCGGTACCAGCGCTCGGCGTGCGCGCGGCGGACGACGTCCCGATGCTCGGGCCCCGCGTAGGCGAAGCCGCGGACCGCCTCGGCATCGCGCCACAGCGAGAACGTCGCCTGCCGCAGGAGCGGCCACTCCCCCATCCCGACCGAGGCCAGCCGCCCTTCCTGCGCCGGCAGTGCGCGCTGGACGCGGCCGGCCGACCGGTAGAAGGCGGGCAGCCGGGACGGGCGGATCGAGGCCCGGGTGAGGACCGCGACCGGCCCGCCGGATCCGGCGCCGCCGCGGCCGGGCCCGAACGGGTCGGTGCCGCCCCAGGTGCCGCGCGAGGCGAGCGGGACGAGCCTGACCTGCCAGCGCTCCACCGCCTCGGCCGCCCAGCGGCGGGGGATCGGCGAGCGGTCCAGGAAGGCGTCGAGATCGGCTTCGGCACGCCAGACCGCGAGCAGCGCCCACCGGCGCGGGTCAGCCCCGAGCGTCACCGCGGCCCCCTTGCCGGTGCCCAGCAGCTTCCAGAACATCAGCCCGGGGGTGCGGGCGAGCACCGGGCGGTCCAGGCCCATGTGCTTGACGGCCCGGAGATCGGCGTAGCGCAGGAGGTGGAAGGACGCGATGGTGTGGCTGGCCGCTGCCGTCATCGGCGGTTATCTCCTCGGCTCGGTGCCGGTGGCGGTGCTCGTCGCGCGGGCGCACGGGTTCGACCCGCGCCGCGTCGGCGACCGAAATCCCGGCTTCTGGAACATGAAGCGGCAGCTCGGTCCCCGGTCCTCGGCGCCGGTGTTCGCGGGCGATCTGCTGAAGGGCGCGGCCGCGGGTCTGCTGGGCGCGGCCGCGGGCGTGCTCGGCGACCTGCCCACGGATCTGTGGCCCGGCTCGGGCAAGGCCCCGGTGTACCTGGCCGTCGGCGCCGCGATGGCCGGGCACGCCTGGCCGGTCTTCGCCGGGTTCCGGGGCGGGCGGTCGATTTTGACGTTCGCGGGCGGCTTCGCGGTCCTCTGCCCGCCGGCGTTCCTGCTGGGCCTGGTGCTGCTGGCGGCGGTGGGCGCCCTGTGGTCGTTCACGGCGGGCGCCCGCGTCGCGGTCTTCGCGCTCCCGGTGCTGCAACTGCTGTTCGCGCCCGTGGCCGAGGTCGCGGCGACGGGCCTGCTCATGTGCCTCATCGGGCTCCGGTTCGGCCAGGCCGCCCTCGCCGCCCGGCGCGCGCGGCGGCCCGGTGCCGCCCCGGCGCGGGGTAGGCGCGGCCGCGCCAGGTCCGGACGGGCCGGACGGCGGTCCAGGTGAGGCGGGCGGCGGCGAGCGGGTCGAGGAGGGGCGAGAGCCACACGCCGGGGCCCGGCCGCGCGAACGAGCCGCGCAGGGCCGCGGTGAGCAGGAGGCGGGTGGCCAGAAGGGCCAGGTCGAGGGGCTCGGCCCGGCGGCCGAACAGCCTCACGACGGGTAGGCCGCACGTCAGCCAGACGACGGCGAGGTCCCCCGCGAGGGCCACGGGCGAGGTGACATCGCGCAGCGGCAGGGAGCGGGGCCACTCCCGCCAGATCTCTCGGGGCGAGGCGTACATCTCCACGTCGAGCAGGCCCCCGGCGTCGAGGAACCCGACCCGCCAGCCGCCGCGGGCCAACGCGCGGGCGAGCGCGACGTCGTCGGTGAGGTTCCCGCGGATCGCGGTGTAGCCGTCCGCGGCGCGCATCTCCTCGCGGCGGAAGGCGGTGCACTGGCCGTTGGCGAGCATCCGGTGCGCGGGCGGCGGCACGGCGGCCCCGACCGGGCCGAACCGGTACACCAGGGTGGTGAGGAAGGCCGCCTGGAGCGCCTGGGCCACCGGACCGGCGCAGACGAAGCGCGGCGCTGCGCTCACCAGGTCGTGGCGCTCCAGGGCGGCGCACAGCGCGGACACCAGCCCGGGGCGCGGCCGGGTGTCGGCGTCGAGCGCGACCACGACGGGGCCGCGCGCCGCCTCGACGCCCTGGCGCAGCGCCCACTGCTTGCCCACCCAGCCCGGCGGCGGTGGGGCGCCGGGCACGACGCGGGCGCCGAGTGAGGCGGCGAGCGCGGCGGTGCCGTCGGTCGAGCCGTCGTCGACCACGACCGCCTCGGCGACATGCGGATCGGCGAGCACCGCGCGCAGGCAGGGGCCGAGCCTGGCCTCCTCGTCGCGCGCCGGGATCACCACCGACACCTTCGCCGGGGGCGCGTGCGCGGGGGCGAGCGGCGGCAGCCTGTCGCGTCCCCGGGCGAGCCGGGTCCAGGCCGTCAGGGCGGCTCCGGCCTGGGCCGCGGTCAGCAGCACCGCGGCGGCGCGGGCGGCCTTCACCGCGCCGTCCCGAAGTCCTCGGCGACGAGCGCGGCGGCGATGCGCCCGCCCATCGCCACGAGCGGCAGACCGCCGCCGGGGTGGGCGGAGCCGCCGACGAGGTACAGGCCGCGCCGGGGCCCGCGGTTGCCGGGGCGGCGCAGCGGGGCGAGCACCCCGTTGCAGGCCGTGCCGTAGATGGCGCCGTTCCATGCCGAGTAGCGGTCGCGCAGATCCGCGGGGGTGAACAGGTCGGCGAACCGCAGCCGTCCGGCCAGGTCGAGGCCGCGCTCGGCGAGCCGCTCCAGCACGAGATCGCGGTAGGCCTCCGGCGGCCGATCCCACTGCCCGGGGTCGCGGGCGGGCACGTTGACCAGGACCGTCCAGTTCTCGCAGCCTTCGGGGGCCTGGCCCGGGTCGTCGACGGCCGAGCACCCGACGTAGAGGGTCGGGTCGGCGGGCGGGCGCCCGCGCCGGAAGATGTCGGTGAACTCGGCACGGTAGTCGGCCGAGAAGAGGACGGTGTGGTGGGCGAGGCCCTCGGTCCTGCCCTCGACCCCGGCGAGCAGCAGGAACGCCGAGGACGACGGGCCCAGCGCGGCGATCCGGCGGAGCCTGCGGCGGTCGGGCAGCAGCCGGGCGTACAGCGCGGCGGCGTCGATGTTCGCGACGACCGCGTCGGCGCGGACCGCCTCGCCGTCGTCCAGGCGGACGCCGCGCACGCGGGACGTGTCGGCGATGACCTCCGCCACCCCGGAGCCGAGGTGGATCTCGACGCCCGCCTCCTTGAGCAGTTCGGCGAGGTCGTCGGCGAGGGAGGGCAGCCCGCCGGGCACATACCAGCCGCCGAAGTCGTGCTCGATCGCCGGGACGCAGCCGAGCGCCGCGGGAGCCCGGTAGGGGTCGGAGCCCGCGTAGGTGGCGTACCTGCCGACGTACTGGCGCAGGCGCGGGTCTTCGAAGGCGCGATATGCCAGGCCGGCGAGGGTGCGTCCGGGCGCGATCGCGCGCAGGTCGGCGGGCCGGAAGCCGTCCGCGGCCTTGCCGAAGAGCGGGCCCGCGAAGAACGTCCGGGCCGAGGCCTCCCAGCAGCCGCGCGCCCAGGAGTGGAAGGCGGTCCAGCGCGCTCCCTCGCCGGGCGCGAGGCGGTCGACGGCGGCGGCCATCAGGCGCGGGTCGCGCGGCGCGGCGAGGCGCGACCCGTCGGCGAAGCGGTAGTCGGCCAGGAGCGCGGGCTCGACGAACCGGCGGGTGACGCCGAGATCGGCGAACACCTCGGGGAGGGTGAGCAGTGATGGGCCGAGGGAGAAGGCGAATCCGTCCCTGCGGTGCTCCGCGAGCTTGCCGCCCAGGCGCGGCAGCCGCTCGTGCAGGCGGACCGCGTGCCCGTCGCGGGCCAGGAGCAGGGCGGCGACCATGCCGCCGACCCCGCCGCCCACGACCACGGTGTCAACCATCGAGCCTCCCTTTCCCGCGCGCCCTCGCGCGCCAGGCGCACACCGCGAAGACGCCCATCGCGACCCCGCCGAGGATCGCGACGAGCCGGTCGGGCGGCCGGAACACCGCGGTGAACCCGACCGTCTCCATGACGGCCATGGCCGTGTACAGCGCGAGGAGGCCCGTCGCGCCCGCGGCCCGGCGCGCGCCCGTCCGGTCCAGCACGGCCATCACCACCGCCGAGACCAGGAGCCAGCCCGCGAAGTTGCTCAAGGGGACGCCCCGGTACGGGCCGCCGTCGGCCCAGCTCCAGGCGCCCAGCCGGACCATCTGCGGGTCGAGGAACAGGTCCCAGGCGGTGAGGGCCGCCGCGCCCGCCGCGATCCGCTTCCAGCCCTCGCCCGGGGCCACGGCGTAGGCCGCGAGCCCCATGCCCGCCCACGCGGCGACGACCGCGGCAGGGACGCCGAGGATCTTCCCGCCGAGCACGTCGCCGTACGCGTAGTCCCCGAACGGGAGCCCCGTCCTGGTGCCGATCCACTCGGCGGCGAAGCCGACGGCCCCCGCCGCGCCGAACGCGCCGAGCGCCCGCGGCCAGCCCGCCGACGCCGCGGTGAAGGCGAGCGCGCATCCCGCCAGCAGTGCCACCACCGCCGCGACCCCCTCGCCGGACGGCTCGGCGATCCCGGTGGCGACCTGCGCGGCGACCATCGCCGCGAGCAGCACGGCGCCCGCCGCGTTCGCGCGCGACGCGGCCGCCCGCCCCGCGGACATCGCCGCGGCCCCCGGCTCCCCGACCACTTCCCTCCGCCCTTCGCTCGCCCCCGCCCAGCCCATCAACCGCGCGGCGCGCTCCGCGCCCGCCACACCCCGCGAACGGGCAAAGACCTCGTCCGCCTCGCACCGGGCCGCTCAGGGAAAGCCGGTGAGGGTCGTCTTACCGATCGAGGCGCCGGACTCCTGGAGCCGGTGGGCCTCGCGGAGCGAGGCCGCGGTGAGCGGGCCGAGGTCGCGCCGGGCGGTCGTGCGCAGGACGCCCTCGTCCACGAGGTCGGCGACCCGGGTGAGGTAGTGGCCCTGCAGCGCCCGGTCGGGCGTCTGGAACAGGGAGCGGGTGAACATCAGCTCCCAGTGGAACGACGCGCTCTTGCGCTTGAGGACGCCGAGCTCCAGCGTCGTGTCATCATCGATGGCGACGACCGCGCCGAACGGCCGCAGGACCTCGGCGTAGGCGGGCAGGTTCCGGGCGGTCCCGGCCGTGCCGAAGATGTGCGTGACGCCGTCCGGGGCGAGGTCGCGCAGCTGCGGAACCAGCGGCCTGTGGTGGTCGACGACGTGGTGGGCGCCCATCTCCCGCGCGAACTCCGCGGTCTCCTTGCGGGAGGCGGTGCCGATGACGGTGAGGCCCGTCAGCCTCCGCGCGAGCTGCACGACCATCGCGCCCACCCCGCCCGCCGCCGCGGTCACCAGCAGGACTCCCGCGCCGCCCGTCTCCGCGAGGCCGAGCCGCTCGAACAGGCCCTCCCAGGCGGTGAGCGACGTGAGCGGCAGCGCCGCGGCCTCGTGCCACGCCAGAGTCGCCGGTTTCCTGCCGACGAGCCGCTCGTCGACCGCGTGGTACTCGGCGTTCGCGCCCGGCCGGTCCAGCGCGCCCGCGTAGTACACCTCGTCGCCCGGCGCGAACAGCTCGACGGCGTCGCCGACCTCCACGACGGTGCCCGCGGCGTCGTAGCCGAGGATCCGTGGCACGCCTCCGGGGTCGTCGCCCAGGCGGGTCTTGGCGTCGACGGGGTTGACCGCGACCGCCTCGATCCGCACCAGCAGATCGCGGGGGCCCGGCCGCGGAACGGGCTGCTCCACGTCGACGAGGCAGCCCGGGTCGTCAACCGGCAGGCTGCGCGTGTAAGCGACAGCGCGCATCGTGTCCCTCATTCGGCGTCCCCTCCGCGATCTTCCTCTCCGGTCCCCTACCCCCACCGGCGGGCTCTCACCTCGGGCAACGCCTCCCGCCGCAGATCCGGCCGGCGGAGGGAACACCGCGCCGCAGGGACGGGCGGGATACCGGGCCGGACGCCCGCCGCCGGGTCACGGCACGGGCGGCGAGGACCTCGCGCAGGACTGGTCGGAGGCGGGAGGCGAGGCCGCCCGCGGAGCACCGATCAGGGGGGCTCGTCCCCCTCGGCGCCTTCCAACGCGTCGCGGAGGGCGGCGCGGGAGGTGATGCCGAGTTTGGGGAAGATCCGGTAGAGGTGGGCGCTCACCGTGCGGGCGGAGAGGAAGAGGCGCTCGCCGATCTCCTTGTTGCTGAGGCCGGAGGCGGCGAGCCTGGCCACTTCGAGCTGCTGGGAGGTCAGGCCGTGGGCGGCACCCTCGCGGCGGGATACGGCGACGCCGGTCGCCCGGAGTTCCTGCTCGGCGCGGCGCTGCCAGACCGTCGCGCCCATCGCGGCGAAGAGGTCGGCGGCTCTGCGCAGTTCGGGGCGGGCCTCGCCGGGCTGGAGACGCCGCCGGTGCAGCTCGCCCAAGGCGAGGCGGACCCTTGCGTGGTCGAACGGCCAGCGTTCGACGCGCGGAAGCGCGAGCGCCGCCTTGAACAGCCCGACCGCCTCCTCTTCGGGCGCGACCAGCGCGCGGGCCGCCATGACGTGCAGCCGCATCCGGGTGGCCCGTTCGGCGAGCGCCCCGGCGGCTTCGGCGTGCGCCCGCGCCTCGGCCGTCCGGCCCGCCCGCACGGCCGACTCGACGAGGTCGAACACCGCCCACTGGGCGAACGCCGCGTGCGACGGGAACGCGCCGGGCGGGCCGACCTCGGTCCAGTAGGCGTACGCCGCCTCGTAGTCGCCGTGGGCCATCGCGGCGAGCGCGAGGTTGCGGGCCGACAGCGACAGGTGCAGGCCGCTGCCGCGCGGGGCGGCCCACCGGTCGACGGTCCGGCTGTACTCCCGGACGGTCTCGGTGTCGCCGCGCGCGGCGGCGACCCACCCGAGGCTGCACCGCAGGTCGTGCGCGAGGAGTTCCAGGTCGTGCCGGACGCACAGGTCGAGTCCTGCGTTCGCGGCGGTCTCGGCGTCGTCCCAGCGGCCGGCGAGGAAGTCGTCGTGGGCGGCGAGCCAGAAGCCGCTGGCGGCGTGCGTGACGGCGCCCTGCCCGGACTCGCGTTCGGTGAGCGCGCGGATGCGCGGCCGGTACTCGGGCAGCAGGTCGAGCCAGGTCGCGGCGCGGCAGAGCGCCGCGACGCGGCCGGCGGGCGCCTCGTCGGGGAGTCGGGCGAACGCGTCGCGCACCCTGTCGGCGGTGCCTTTGCCGAGGAACACGTCGTGCAGGAGCCGCGCGTGCTCGTCGTCGGAGCCTTCGAGGACGCCGCCGACCTCTTCCCATTCGGCGGGGTCCTGGGTGTAGGAGGCGGCCATGACGCGCACAAGGGGGCCCGCGCCGGGCGCGCCGCGCAGGAGGCGGCGGGCGGCGTCGAGGTCGCCGTCGCGGAGCATGAGGATCTGGGCGCGCAGGGCGAGCGCGCGGGACGGGTCGTCGAGGTGGCGGCGCGCCTCGTCGAGGAGCCGCTGGGCGAGGTCGAGCTGGCCGGACTCCCCGGCGAGCTCGGCGGCGTTGCCGAGGCGGATGGCGCGCGCCGAAGGGTCGGGCGTCAGCTCGGCGGCCCGCTGGAGCGCCTTGACGGCCAGCCCGCTCCCGCCGCGCAGGCTCACCGCGAGGGCCGCCTTCTCGATCTCGGCGGCGACCCCCTCGTCCGGCTCGACGGTCGCGGCGGCCAGGTGCCACATGCGCAGTTCGGGGTCGGTGCGGTGCTGCTCGGCGAGGGTGGCGTGCGCGGCGCGGGTCTCCTCCGGCGAGGCGGTCCGGGTGATCGCCGACCTGACGAGCGGGTGCCGGAAGCGCAGGCCGGAGGGGGTGGAGTCGCGGGTGACGAGCCCGGCCCGCTCGACCTCGACCAGGTCGTGCGCGGTGAGCTCGGCCCGGTGCTCCAGCCGGTCGCCGTCGAGCGCGGCGACCAGCAGCGTCTCGCGAACGTGCGGGTCGAGGGCGAGGAGCCGCCCGGCGAACCCGGTCTCCAGCCTGGTCCGCAGGGGGGTGCCCGCGGGCAGCATCTCCACCCCGACCGACGTCTGGGGCAGCTCGGTGATCGCGAGGGGGTTGCCGGCCGCCTCGTCGAGCACCCGCGCGCGCACGGACGGCGGCAGCCCCGGGTGCAGCAGGTCGAGGAGCCGGCCGGACGCCTCCGCGTCGAGCGGCTGGACCTCGATCATGTTGATGCCGGGGGTGACCCGCTCGGTCGCGGTCAGCGGCCTGCGCGCGAAGATCGCCCGCAGGTCATAGGGGTGCAGCCGCAGCAGGATGAACATCATGGTCTCGCGGGTCGGGACGTCCACCCAGTGCGCGTCCTCGACCGCGATGAGGACCGGCCCGTCCTCGGCGACCTTCGCCATGACGGCCAGCGACGCCACCGACACCGCGAGCCTGTCGGGGGCGGGCCCTTCGGACATGCCGAGGACCCGGCGGAGGGTGTCGCGGTGGAACGGCTCGACCTTGTCGAGGTACTCCATGACGGGCGCGAACAGCTGGTGCAGCCCGGCGAACGCGAGCTTCGCCTCGCTTTCGAAGCCGTTGCCGCCGACGACCCGCACCCCACGCTCCCGCGCGTAGCCGACGCCCGCCTGGAGCAGCACCGACTTGCCGACGCCCGGGTCACCGTGCAGCACGACGTTCGGCAGCTCCCCCGGGGCCCTGTCGATCGCCCGCCGCAACGCCGCGAGCTCGCGCTCACGTCCGATCATCTCCATCGCTGTTCTCCTGATGCAGTCATTCGACCGATTGCCGGAGCCCGGCCGGCGGCCATGCTGGGGCGGTGCCTCGATTCGAAACGGGAAGCCGAGTGGGCCTCGCCTACGAGGACGTGGGCGGAGGCGCCCCCGTCGTCCTCGTGGCGGGGTGGCCGATGTCCCAGCGCTTCTGGGAGCCGCAGGTCGCCGCGTTCGCCGCCGCCGGCCACCGGGTGGTGACGTACGATCCGCGCGGCTTCGGCTGCTCGGACCGGCCGTGGGACGGCCACGGCGTCGCCGACCGCACCGCCGATCTCGCCGCGCTGGTGGCGCATCTGGGGCTCGTCCGGCCCGCCGTCGTCGCCTTCTCGACGGGTTGTGCCGAGGCGGTCGCCTATGCCGCGTCGCCGGGGCGCGTCTCGCGGCTCGTGCTCGCCGCCCCCGTCCTGTTCTCCGACGCGCTCGCCGGCGAGCTGCGCGAGGCCGCGCAACGGCACAGGGTGCCGGTGCTCGACGACGTGCTGCGCCGGATGTTCGCCGTCGCCGGGCAGCCCGCGCTGGACGAGCCGACCCGCCGCTACCTGCTGCGCTCCGCCGAGGACGCCTCGCCGCGCGCGACGCTCGGCGCGCTCGCCGCGTGGAGCGCCGCCGACCCTTCGCCCGACCTGGCCCGGCTCGCCCTGCCCGTCCTCGTGCTGGCGGCGTCCGACGACGCGCTGGTGCTGCCCGAGGACGGCGCGGCCCGCGTCGCGGCGGCGATCGGCGGCGGCGTGCTCACGACGATTCCCGGCGCTCCCCACGGTGCGTCGCACACCCACCAGGACCAGTGGAACCGGATCGTCCTCGACTTCCTCGGCGGATGAGCACATGCCTGCGAAAGTACGGCGCAAGGCGGCCGCCGCGGTATCAGTAGGGTGACGTACGTCGTTCGTCGCCGAGCGCGTCGCGCAGCTGGGCCCGCGAGGTGATGCCGAGTTTGGGGAACAGCCGGTACAGGTGGGTGCTGACGGTCCGGTGCGACAGGTAGAGCTGCTGGCCTATCTCCCGGTTGGTGAGGCCCGCGGCGGCGAGCCGGGCGATGTGCAGCTCCTGGGGCGTCAGGGCGTCGGCGGTCTCGGGCGCCCGGAGGTCGCTGGACTCCCCTGAGGCCCGCAGTTCGTGTCTGGCCTTCTCACCGAGCGCGAGATGGCCGAGCGCGTCGAAGGCGTCGCGGGCGGCGCGCAGCGGGACGCGGGCTTCGAGGATGCGGCGCCTGCGGCGCAGCCAGGTGCCGTAGGAGAGCAGGAGGCGTGCGCGCGCGGTGGGCCAGTGGGAGAGGTCGGCGTCCAGCGCCTCCTGGTAAAGCGCTTCGGCCTCGTCGTCCGGGGCGAGCAGCGCCCGCGCGTGCCGCAGGCCGACGTGCAGGAGCGGCGCGGGGGTGCTGCGGCCCGCCTCCTCCGCCTCGGCCATGACGCGCCGGGCGGTCTCGTGCTCGCCCGAGAGGACCGCGGCCTCGACGAACTCGCTGAGGACCCAGTGCCGCCAGATGGGGTGGTAGGCGACGTCGGACGGGTCGAAGAGCCGCCAGAACCGGGCGAGCGCCTCCTCGTGCTGGCCCGCGCACAGCGCGATGATCCCCCGCGCGTGCTGGAGCATCGCCAGGACCGAGCCGACGGCGACGGTGCCGAGGATCAGCTCGCCCTCCGCGGCCAGGGCGACGCCCCTCTCCTCCTCGCCGCGCAGCCCCGCCATCATCCCTTGGATGGCCAAAGCGGTCGCGTGCCAGCGCGCTTGGCCCGTCTCGGCGGCGAGCCTGCCGCCCTCCTCCGCGGAAAGGAGCGTGCTCTGCCGGTCGCCGCAGAACAGGTGCACGCATGCCTGGGTGATGAGCGCCTGGGTGAGCACGCCGAGCCTGCCCTCCGCGCGCAGGTCGGCGATGGCGGAGTCGATGAAGCCCGCGGCGAGGTCGTAGGCGCCGACGGTCGTGGCGGCGACCGCGATGAGACGGGCGATCGCCCCGTCCATCCGCACGTTCTGGAGCCGGGCGAGCCGGTCGAGTGCGGCCCGGCCGCACTCGATGGGCGCGGCCGTCGCCATCGCCAGGACCAGCACGGGATCGTGGTCCCCGGCCGAGAGTCGTTCGGCGAGCTCGACGATGCGGCGCCGCAGCTCCCAGCCCGGGTCGGCCCACCAGCTGCGGATCGCGGCGGCCCGCACGAGGTTGAGCGCGAGGGCGCGGTCGGTGTCCGCGACCGCCTCGATGATCGCGAGGAGCTGCCGGATGCGGACGGGCCCGACCGTCCTGCCCTCCTCCATCACCTCCTGGAGCCACGCGAGGCGGGCACGCTGCGGCGTGCCGTGCACCGCGGGCTCGACCAGCACGAGCAGCTCCGCGACCTGGTCGACCCGGCCCAGTTCGAAGGCGAGCTCGGCGGCCCGCAGCAGCCGCTCCACGCGCAGCGCCGGGTCGCCGCCCGTCTCGGCCGCGCGGCGCAGCGCCGCCACGGCCACCGCGATGGCGCCGCGCCGCCACGCCC
Source organism: Actinocorallia aurea (assembly GCF_054783995.1). Lineage (NCBI taxonomy): Bacteria > Bacillati > Actinomycetota > Actinomycetes > Streptosporangiales > Thermomonosporaceae > Actinocorallia > Actinocorallia aurea. The sequence goes on along the minus strand of NZ_BAAGPQ010000027.1, from coordinate 166,881 downwards.
GCTCGGCGACCTCCTCCAGGCCGCGCGCGACGCCCTCGTCCGGCCGGTCCAGGGCCGCGGCCCGATGCCAGGCCCGCCGGTCGGCGCTGGCCTCGTGCACTTCGGCGAGGGCGGCGTGCATGGCCCTGCGCTCGGCGTGGGCGGCCCTGTGGTAGACGGCCGAGCGGACGAGCGGGTGCCGGAAGCGGAGCACCTGCCCGTCCAGGACGACCAGCCCCGCCTCGATCGCCGGGCGCAGCGCGTCGGCGGGCGGCTCCGCGCCCGAGACGAGGGCCGCCGCGGCGGACGCCTCGGCGAGGCCGCGCCCGTCGTTGGCGGCGGCGGCGAGCAGGAGCGCGCGGGCGGGCGCGGGCATCTCGGCGAGCCTGGCGGCGAAGGCGCGTTCCAGCCGCGCGGTCAGCGGCAGGAACTCGCCCGACACGCCGCCGGAGGACAGTGCCACGGGCAGCTCGACGAGGGCCAGCGGATTGCCCGCGGCCTCGGCGAGGACGCGCCAGCGCAGGCCCACGCTGAGGTCGGGGGCGCGTGAGTCGAGCAGCGCCTCCGCCGCGGCGGGGTCGAGGCCGGACAGGTGCAGTTCCGGGAGGGCGCTGCCGTCGAGGCCCGTCGGATGGCCGTCGCGGACGGCCAGGAGCAGCACGATCGGCTCGGACCTGAGGCGGCGGGCGACGAACCCGAGGGTCTCGATGGTGGGCGCGTCCAGCCATTGCACGTCGTCCACGACGATGAGCTGGGGTTCGCCGTCGGCGGCGTCGCCGAGCAGGTTCAGCACGGCGAGCGCGATGAGGAACGGCTCGGGCGCGACAGCGTCGCCGAGGCCGAACGCGCCGAGGAGCGCCTGGCGCTGACGGACCGGGAGGCCGTCCAGGGCGTCCAGGTACGGCTGGAGGAGCTGGTGCAGCCCGGCGAACGGCAGGTGCGTCTCGCTCTGGACGCCCGACGCCTCCGCCACCGTGACGCCGCGTTCGGCGGCGAGGGCGCCGACGGCGGCCAGCAGCGCCGACTTGCCGATCCCCGACGGGCCGCGCACGACGAGCGCGCCGCCCTGCCCGGCGATTCCCGCGACGAGCGCGCTGATTTCAGCGAGCTCGCGGTCGCGACCGAGCAGAACGGGCAACCGACACCTCCCCTAAAACGATCATTTGTCCCGAATTCTTACAGAAGTACGTCAGGAGACGCATGCCCTGTGCGCCCCGATCCTCCTAGCGTGGGCCGCGACGCCGACCGCTCCGGAGCAGCCCATGACGGAACCCGTCCTCGAACCCGCGGCCCGGGCGTTCGCCGACGCCACCGCGAACCCGCCCTACCTGCACGACCTGCCCCCCGAAGAGGCCCGCAAGGCCCTCGTCGACGCCCAGGCGCCGCCGCCCCCCGTCCCCGGCGTCAGCCGCGAGCACCTGCCGGGCGCACGCCTCACCGTGTTCCGTCCCGACGACGCGGCGTGGCCGCTGCCCGTCGTCGTCTACCTGCACGGCGGCTGGGTGACCGGAGACGAGGACACCCACGGCGTCCTCGCCCGCGACCTCGCCGAGGCGTCCGGGGCCGCCGTCGTCTTCGTCCACTACAGCCGCGCGCCCGAAGCCCGTTACCCCGTCGCGCTCGGCGAGGCCCGCGAGACCCTCGCCTGGCTCGACGCGCACGGCGGCGCGTTCGGCCTCGACGCCTCCCGCACCGCCGTCGCGGGCGACTCCACCGGCGGCACCCTCGCCGCCGCCCTCGCCCTCGTCGCGCCCGCCCGCCTCGCCGCCCAGGTCCTGCTCTACCCGGCCACCGACGCGTCCTTCGACACCCCGTCGTACACGCGTTTCGCCGAGGGCTACCACCTGCGCCGCGAAGGCATGCGCCGGCTCTGGGACCAGTACCTTCCCGACGCCACCCAGCGGGACGCCGCCACCGCCTGCCCGCTGCGCGCCCCCGCGGCGGACCTCGCGCGCCTCCCGCCCGCCCTGGTGATCACCGCGGAGGCCGACGTGCTGCGCGACGAGGGCGAGGCCTACGCCGCCCGCCTCCGCGCCGCGCGGGTGCCCGTCGCGGCGGTCCGCTACCAGGGCGTCATCCACGACTTCGCCACGCTCCACTGCATGCGCGGCACCCAGGCCGCGCGGCAGGCCATCGACCAGGCCGGACGCTACCTCGCACGGGCGCTCGGCCCCACCGAAGGGAGATAGCGCATGCTCAGCGGACGCGTCGCCAAGGCGGCGGTCATCGGCAGCGTCGTCGAGTACTACGACTTCGCACTGTTCGGGCTCGCCGCGGCCCTCGTGTTCGACGACGAGTTCTTCCCCTCCGACAGCCCTCTCGCCGGCTCCCTCGGCGCGTTCGCCGCGTTCGCCGTCGGCTTCCTCATGCGGCCCCTCGGCGGCATGTTCTTCGGCCACTTCGGCGACCGCGCGGGCCGCCGCCCCGTCCTCCTCGCCACGGTCCTGCTCATGGGCCTGTCGACCGCGGCCATGGGCCTGCTGCCCACCTACGACCAGGTCGGCATCCTCGCGCCGGTGCTCCTCGTCGTCCTGCGGATGATCCAGGGGTTCGGGGCCGGAGCCGAGTACGTCGGCGCGCTGGTGCTCGTCGCGGAGTCGTCGGAGCAGCGGCGGCGCGGCCTGTGGACGTCGCTGCCCGCGGCCGGGGTCACCCTCGGCATCCTGCTCGGCACCCTCGTCTTCACCGCGGTGTCCGCGCTGCCCGCGTCCGCATCGTGGGCGTGGCGGGTCCCGTTCCTCCTCGGGATCGTCGGGGTCGGGGTCGGGCTGTACCTGCGGGCGCGGGTCCCGGAGTCGGCGCTGTTCGAGAGCGAACGCGCCAGGGGCGTCAGCCGGATGCCGTCGGCCGAGGTCTTCCGGCGCGAGCCGCGCGCCCTGCTCGGCGCCGCGGCCTTCGCCGCCCCGTTCGGCGCCGCCTCGTACGTCATCAACGTGTTCGTGCTCTCCTACGTCACCCGCTCGGCCGGGCTGTCGGCGACCGCGGCGCTGAGCGCCAACCTCGCCGCCGGCGCCCTGTCCATCGTGCTCACCCCGCTGTTCGGGACGCTGTCCGACCGGGTGGGGCGGCGGCCCGTCTTCCTCGGCTGCGCCGCCTTCCTCGCCCTGTTCGCGTTCCCGATGTTCCCGCTGCTCGACACCGGCGATCCCGTGGTCGTCGCCGTCGTCGTCGCGCTCGCCTACGGGGTGGGCATCGGCGGCATGTGGGCCGTCCAGGGCGCGCTGTTCACCGAACTCTTCCCGACCCGGTACCGCTACAGCGGGATCGCCGTCGCCCGCGAGTGGTCGGCGGCCCTCGGCAGCGGGCCCGCCCCGTTCGCCGCGGCCGCCCTCGTCGCCTGGGCGGGCGGCGCCTCCTGGCCGCTCTCGCTGCTCCTCGCCGGATGCATGCTCATCGTCATCGCCGCCGTCGCGCTGATGCCGGAGACCAGGGGCACCGACCTGACCGACGCCGCAGGCGCCGGCGCCGGAGACACCGGCCCTGGAGACACCGCAACCGTAAGCACCGACGCGCCCCGCACGGTTGCAGTCATCTGACCGATTACCTGCCCAGGGGTCCCGTCCTACCTTCATGGCATACCGCAGAGCACCGCGCAGACCGAAGGGAACACCGTCATGAGCAAGCCCGACACCATCGTCCTCATCCACGGCTTCTGGGTGACCCCGCGATCCTGGGAGGACTGGATCGCGCACTACGAGGCCAAGGGCTTCAAGGTGATCGCGCCCGCCTACCCCGGCTTCGACGTCGAGGTGGAGGCGCTGCGCGCCGACATGACGCCGATCGAGGAGCTGACCGTCCCGGGCGTCGTCGACAGGATCGCCGGCATCATCGAGGGCCTCGACTCCCCGCCGATCATCATGGGCCACTCCGCCGGCGGCGTGTTCACCCAGCTCCTCCTCGACCGCGGGTACGGCGCCGTCGGCGTCACCCTGAACTCGGCGCCGACCGAGGGCGTCAAGGTGGTGCCGCTCAGCCAGCTCAAGTCGACTTTCCCGGTGCTGAAGAACCCGGCGAACCACCACAAGGCCGTGCCGATCGACTTCGCGCAGTGGAACTACGCGTTCACCAACACCTTCCCCGAGGACGAGTCGCGCCGCCTCTTCGAGCGCTACTCCGTCCCGGTCTCCGGCCGCGTCCTGTTCGACAGCGTCCTCGGCAACTTCCAGCCCGGCCACCAGGCGACCTGGGTCGACTACCACAACGACAAGCGCGCGCCGCTGCTGTTCCTCTCGGGCTCCGAGGACCACATCATGCCGCCGAAGGTGCAGGCGTCCAACGCCAAGCACTACAAGTCGGACACCGTCACCGAGGTGAAGGTCTACGAGGGCTACCCCCACCTCATGCCGTCGGCGCCCGGCTGGCAGGACATCGCGGACTACGCCCTGTCCTGGGCCCTCGCCCACGCCCGCTGAGGCGGACCCGAGAAGGGGCGGGCACGGAGGGGCGGGCACGGAGGGGCGGGCGCCGACCGCGCCGCCTGCGCCCGCTCCTCCTCTTCGCACCGCGCGCCCTTCCCGGATGCACCGTGTCCGCATCGGGCCGCGCCGGGGCCCGGGGCACCCGTCAGGACGCCGCGGTGGCGAGCACCCGGTGGCGGTGGCGGCGCTCGGTTCCCGGGATCATCCGGCTTCGTCGGCGTGGGGGTCGAGGGCGTGGGGGTCGAGGGCGTGGAGGCGCCGCAGGACGAACGCCTGGGCGGGGGCGGAGGCGGGCAGGCAGAGGGCGGCGCGGTAGGCGTCGGCGGCCTCGGGGGCGCGGCCGAGGCGGTTCAGGAGGTCGGCGCGGGCCACGTGGAAAGGGCGGTGGCGGCGCAGGCGCGGGTCGGCGGCGAGGCCGTCCAGCAGGGCCAGGCCGGCTTCGGGGCCGTCGGCCATGGACACCGCGACGGCTCGGGCCAGGGCCGCGACCGGCGACGGGGCCAGCGCGAGGAGCACGTCGTAGAGCGCGACGATCTGCGGCCAGTCGGTGTCGGCTGCCGTCGCGGCCTCGTCGTGCAGCGCGCCGATCGCGGCCTGCACCCCGTACGGGCCGGGCGGGCCGCCGGTGAGCGCCCGCTCGGCCAGCGCCCGGCCCTCCTCGATCATCGGCCGGTCCCACCGGCCGCGGTCCTGGTCGGCCAGCAGCACGGGCAGGCCCGCGGAGTCCGTGCGGGCGTCCCGGCGGGCGTGGCCGAGCAGCATCAGCGCCAGCAGGCCCGCGGTCTCGCGTTCGGCGGGCAGCAGCCGGTGCAGGAGGCGCGCGAGGCCGATCGCCTCCTCGGCGAGCTCCCGGCGCAGGAGGTCCGGGCCGGCGCTCGCCGCGTGCCCCTCGGTGAACAGCGAGTACAGCACCTGGAGCACGCCCGGCAGCCGTTCGGGCTGCTCCGCCGCGGACGGCGCGCGGAACGGGATCCGCGCGCCCCTGATCCGCTGCTTCGCGCGGACGATCCGCTGCGCCATCGTCGCCTGCGGCACCAGGAACGCCCGCGCCACCTCGGGCGTGCTCAGCCCCGCCAGGCAGCGCAAAGTGAGCGCGGCGCGGTCCTCGGGGGCGAGCGCGGGGTGGGCGCAGGTGAAGAACAGCACGAGGCGCTCGTCCGGCAGCCCCCCTTCGCCGTCGGACGGGGCGGGCGGCGGCGTCCGCTCGGCCTCCGCCTGGAGCACCGCCAGCCGAGCGGCGTACGCCCGGTCGCGCCGCAGCCGGTCGACCGCCCGCCGCCGGGCCGTGGTGAGCAGCCACGCGCCCGGCCGGGACGGGACCCCGTCGACCGGCCAGCGCGCCAGCGCCGCCTCGATCGCCTCGGAGGCGACGTCCTCGGCCAGGTCGAGGTCGCCGAACCTGCGGACGAGGGCGGCGAGCAGCCGCCCGCGCTCCTCCCGGAACACCCGCTCGACGTGCCCGCCCTCGTCCGGCACGGTCAGGCCCCGAAATCCGCGACGGGCCGCACCACGACCGTGCCGCCGCCGCGCGCGCCAGGGCAGCGGGCCGCCCAGTCCAGCGCGGCGTCCAGGTCGGGCACGTCGAGCACATAGAAGCCGCCGAGCGCCTCGTGGGTCTCGGGGTACGGCCCGTCGGTGACGACCCGGGCCCCGTCCGCGGCGACCCGCACGGCGGTCGCGGTCACCAGGTCCGCGAGCGACTCGCCCGCGACGAGGATTCCGGCGTCGCGGACCTCCTTGTCGTAGGCCATCCAGTCCGCGGGCGTGCAGCCTTCCGCGCCCCCGTCCTCCGCGACGGCCCCCGCGTGGATCAGCAGCAGGTACTTCATGGCGATCTCCTCTGAGCTCCGGTGCGTGCGGCGGCCGCCGCACACCCTGACGACGAACGGTCCCCGCCCGTATCGACAGCCCCACCCGGATTCTTTCGAAATCCTGCCCCACGGGCGGAACAGGCCTCCCCGACACGGGGACGAACGGCAAGAATCATCCGGAAACCGAGCAGGGAGGGCATGTGGGCGGCACGGTGCTGGTGACGGGCGGCAGCGGGTTCGTCGGGAGCCATCTGGTGAAGGCCCTGCTGGGGCGGGGATACCGGGTACGGGCGACGGTGCGCGATGCCGGGGACGAGCGGAAAGTGCGGCCGCTGAGGGGTTTGCCGGGCGGTGAGCGCCTTGAGCTGTTCGAGGCCGATCTGATGGAGCCAGGGTCGTTCGCGGAGGCGATGGACGGGTGCCGGACCGTGTTCCACGTGGCGTCGCCGTTCCGGATGCCGGAGAAGATCCGCGACGGGGAGGACGAGATGCTCGCGCCCGCCTTCGAGGGGACGAAGAACGTGCTCGCGAGCGTGGACGCGACGCCTTCGGTCGAGCGGGTGGTGCTGACCTCGACGGTCGGGGCGATCTTCGGCGACTACATCGACGTCCGCGACATGAAGGACGGAACGCTCACCGAGGAGTACTTCAACACGACGAGCACGGTCGAGAACAATCCGTACCACTACGCCAAGACCGTGGCGGAGCAGAAGGCCTGGGAGATCGCGGGCGCGCAGGACAGGTGGTCGCTCGTCGTGGTCAACCCCGGACTCGTGCTCGGGCCGTCGTTCACGCCGGCGTCGGAGTCCGGCAGCCTCTTCCTCATGGACGAGCTGATGCGCGGCCTGTTCTTCTACGGGGCGCCCGGGTTCAGCTTCACCATCGTCGATGTCCGCGACGTCGCCGAAGCGCACATCCTGGCCGCCGAGAACCCCGCCGCCGAGGGGCGCTACATCCTGGCCCATCCGGATATGTACTCGTTCGCACAGATGGCCGCGATCATCCGTTCCCGCTACCCCCGTAAATACCTCATCCCCCGGCACACCGTTCCCGACTGGGCCGTCCGCGTCCTCGGCCCCCGGTTCGGGCTCACCCAGGACTACATCCGCAACCACCTGGGCATCCGCTTCACCGTCGACAACACCCGCAGCACCCGCGACCTCGGCCTCGTCTACCGCCCGGCCGAGCAGACCGTGCTCGACCACTACGCGGCGTGGCTCCACCGCTGACGATGCCCCGGAACCACCGCTGACAGGGCGCGCTGCTCCGGCGCCGACGCGGCCCGTCAGCCCGGGGACGCCCCGGGCAGGCCGTCGCCGTCGCCGTAGAAGTTGTCGAGGAAGAGGTCGAGCGACGCGAGGTCGGGATGCGCCAGCATCCCGGCATGCGTCGAGTCCGCCTCCTCCAACTGCCGCATCCGGGCCCGCACGACCCGCACGACGTCCCCCGTGGCCTGGTACCAGCGCGCGAGGAGATCGCGCTCTTTCCCGAAATCCGCATCGCTCACACCGGCATACCTACCCGGTCTCCCCCGTTCCACCCGTTTCCCCAACGCGAGCCAGCGGATCTTGCCCCACGCGGCGCGCGGCGCCACCGGTTCACCGCTCGCGGAGGGCCGGAGGTCCGCCGCGCCGTCGCGGACCGGGTGCGGACCTGCCGGGGAAGGCCGGGAGTCCTCGGGGGACGGCGGTCAGGAGGGGGTGGGCGGGTCGAGCATCGGGACGAGGAAGCGGCGGGCGAGGGCGGCGAGCTGGGCCTCGTCGTCGAGATCGACGACCCGGCTCGGGATGGCGAGGAAGGACGCGGAGATCCGGACCATCATCTCGGCGACGAGATCGGTGTCGAGGTCGGCCGCGACGTGGCCCGCGCTCTGCTCGCTGCGGATCTGCCCCGCGACGAACTGGCGGACCGTCGCGATGAGGGCCCCGTCGTTGATCATGGACGGGACCATGAAGTCCGGCTCGGTCGCGATGAGGCCGCCGATGAGCGGGTTGCCGCGGATGGCGCGCAGGGAGCTGACGAAGCCGAGGACGACGCGGTCGGCGGCGGTCTCGGCCCGCGCGATGTCGGCGAGGAACTGGGCGAAGTAGCGGCGGAACTCGCGCCGCACCACCTGCTCGACGAGCGCGTCCTTGGTCGCGAAGCGCCGGTACACGGTGATCCGGGAGACGCCGGCGCGGCGCGCGACGTCCTCCATGGTCGTGCGCTGGACGCCCATCCGGCAGAACAGCTCGTAGGCCGCGTCGAGGACACGGGCGCGGGAGGCGTCGAGGTCGTCTTCGACGCGTTCGACCGCCTCGGTGTAGGCGCGCTCGATCAACGACTCCGGATCAGCCGCCGAAGGCGCCGCGATCGGGGAGAGCTCTGGCTCCATGGTGTCTCGCTTCCTCCCGGGACCGGCCGCCCGCCCGCCCGTCGCCGACTTTCACGATAGGGCCTTGAGCCGACGTTCCGGGAGCGCGCCGAATGGGCCTTGTGGCGCCCGTCACACCTGTGTTGTCATGACGGAGCGATGATACGTGGATTCATACGAAGTTTCATCGTATCAGTGGGTTTGCTTGCGGCTTCAGGAGGAGCGAAGGCATGGAGATACCCAGCAGACGCAACGTGCTGAGGGCGGGCGGCGCCCTCGGCGCGGTCGGCGCGATCAGCGCGTCCACCCCCGCGTGGTCGTGGTCGGCGGCGGGCTCCGTCGTCGGCAGCGGCGCGGGACTCGACCCGAAATGGGTGTGGGACCCCGAGGCGGACGCGCTGGTCGCCTCGCTCATCGACCGCGGCGACGTGCCCAGAGTCAACGAACTGCTGCGCACGTGGACCAAGAACGGGCAGGCGCTCCCCGCCGGCCTGCCCGCCGACCTCAAGGCGTTCATGGAGTCCGCCCGGGCCCTGCCCGCGTGGGCCGACCAGGCCAAGCTGAAGACCGTCGTCAAGTTCAACGAGAAGCGCGGCCTGTACCTGGGCCTCCTCTACGGCCTGGCCAGCGGCATGGTCAGCACCGTCATCCCCAAGGAGGCGCGGGCGGTCTACCACTCGCAGGGCGGCGCCGACATGAAGGACCGCATCTCCAAGACGGCCAAGCTCGGCTACGACATCATGACGGCGAAGTCGTTCGAGGCCGACGGCACCATGATCGTCACCTGTGTGAAGACCCGCCTCGTGCACGCCGCCGTCCGCCACCTCCTGCCGCAGTCGCCCTACTGGACGGCCTCCGCGGACGAGGACATCCCCATCAGCCAGGCCGACCTGATGGTCACCTGGCACAGCCTCCCGACGACCGTCATGAAGAACCTCGTCGCGTGGAAGGTGCCGATCCCCGCGGCCGAGTCCGAGGCGTTCCTGCACTCGTGGCAGCTCGTCGGGCACCTGCTCGGCATCAAGGACGAGTACATCCCCGCATCTTGGGACCAGGCCAACCTCCAGGCCAAGCAGGTCCTCGACCCGATCCTCGCGCCCACCACCGAGGGCATCGCCCTGGCGGACATCCTCGTCAACCTCGGCAAGGAGATCGACGGCTCCGTCCTCAGCGAGCCCGTCCTGTGCTCCATGACCCGGTTCATGCTCGGCGAGCAGATCGCCGACTGGCTGAAGCTGCAGAAGACCCCCGTCTTCGACGCCCTTCTGAAGTCGAGCTGGAAGCCCTTCATCGCCGTCCGCGAAGGCCTCCTGCCCTTCCCCCTGGCCCCCGCCGCCTACTGGACCTTCGACGAGATCCTCCGCAAGTTCACCCTGCTCTTCCTGTCTGAGGGCGCGCCCATCAGCATCGAGATCCCCGTCACCAACCGCCCTGCCTGACCGGCCGCCCGGTCAGCCGCGCCCCGTCCCGCCGTCCGGGCACCCGGCCGAGCGGGCGGGCGCTCCGCCGGCTCAGGAGCTCTTGAGCGTGCCGCCGTCGATCACGTAGTCGGCGCCCATGATGGGCGCGGCGAGATCGGACAGCAGGTAGACGATGAGGGCCGCGACCTCGTGCGGCTCGGTGAGCCGCCCGGTCGTGATCCCCGCGGCACGCGGCAGCCGGGCCAGGAACGTGCCGGGATCGGCGCCGAGCGCCGCCGCCATCTTCCCCCCGAACCCCTCCGGATCCTCCCAGATCCCCGTCCGCACGACGCCCGGCGAGACGGTGTTCACCCGCACTCCGCGCGGCCCGAACTCCTCGGCGAGCGCCTTGCCGAACGCCGTCAGCGCCGCCTTCGCCGCGCTGTAGGCCGCGGGCCCCCCGGACGGCATCCTCGCGTTGATCGACGACACGTTCACGACCCTGCCCCCGCGCTCCAGCAGACTCGGCAGGGCCGCCCGCGTCGCCCGCACCGCGCTCATCAGGTTGAGTTCGAAGACCCGCGCCCACGCCTCGTCTCCGACGTCGAGGAACCCGCCCGGCACGACGTCGTCGCCCGCCCCCACGTTGTTGACGAGCAGATCCACCCCGCCCGCCACCTCGACCGCCCTGTCGATGAGCGCGGCCACGCCCACGGCGGTGCCGAGGTCCACCGCCACGACCTCCGCGCCCGTCGCGACCAGCTCCGCGGTGACCGTCCGGGTCCCCCCGACGACCCGCGCCCCCTCGGCGACCAGCGCCCGGACCGTCTCCAGCCCGATCCCCCTACCGGCCCCGGTCACCACCGCGGTCCTGCCCGCCAACCCGAGTTCCACCTGCGGCCCGCCCTTTCCCCGAGAGTCGGCCAAGGCTAGCCCCTCATCGACCCCCTCGCCCCGTCCTCACCGCCGGCACCGGCATCGTCGTCTGGCTCCCCCGACCCGGCCGGCCGGACGTCGGCGGCATCTGGGTCTTGTGGGTCGGATGCGGAGTGTGTTCTCATGAGCGCACTCGATGGTACGCAGATGCTTGATCTGTTTCCCCGTATCATGGGGCGGCCTCGGCCGAAGTTCGATGGGAAGGCGGCGACACGGGATGAGCATCTACGACGCGATCGGCGGGGCCGCGGCGGTCGGCACCGCGGTGGACGACTTCTACCTGCGGGTGACGGCCGATCCCGAACTCGCCCCCTACTTCACCGGCGCGGACCTCGCCCGGCTGAAGGCGCACCAGCGCGCCTTCATCGCCGCGGCCGTCGGCGGCCCCGAGATCTACCGCGGCCGCGACATGGCCGCCGCCCACTCCGGCCTGGCCATCACCAACGCCCACTTCGACCGGGTCGTCGCCCACCTCGCGGCCACCCTCGAAAAGCTCGACGTGCCCGCGGGCACCATCGGCGAGATCGGCGCCGCCCTCTCCCCCCTGCGCTCCGCCATCGTCCAGCCGCCCGCCGACCTCCGCTGAGCCACCGACCCTGCGCCTTGACGCGGTAAGGCAGCGTTTCGCACCGCCGGGCCGGCGGCCGAACCGCAGCGGTGGCTCACCGCCGGTCGCTGGTGCCCCTCGAGCCGAGCGACCGGTGGCCGCTCGGCGGGCGCCACCGCGTCTTACGGACCTGAGCCACGTCACGATCCGGCCGACCAAGCTCACGCTCGGCCGTTGACGCGCGAACTGGGCGCGCTTACGTTCGCTGCAACTTCCGAGGAACCGGAGAGTCCGGAGACCGCGACGGCCGACCCGACCCAGCGCCGAATCCCGGACCCTTCGCCGCTTACCCGACAGAGGCGGAAAGGAGCCGCCTCGGACGGCCGGCCCACCCCACGGGAGTTCTCACACGCCCGTTCAGTTGGAGGAAGAGCCATGTCCTGGAAGACGAAGCCGACCGCGCTCGCCGCGGCCACCACCGCCGCGGTCGCCCTGACGGCGTCCCCCGCCCAGGCGAGCGCCCCGTTCTCGGCCTCAGGCAGCCTGGTGGTCAAGGTCGGTCCCAGCGCGACCGTGGTCGCCCACTGCAACTCGTGGCTGGCCGGCCTCATGGTTCCCCTCGGGTCCGGCGACGCCGTGTACACCGTCCGCGAGGTCGGCTCCATCGGATGCGGCGGGATCGTCAGCCTCAACTCCGCCAACCTTCCGTGGACCGGGGGCTTCCTCAGCGGCGTCGCCACCCAAGCGAACTTCTCCCTGCTCTACCTCGGCTGCCCCTACTACGGCACCCTGACCGGTATCGCCACCGGCTCCGTCCCGACGGGCACCGCCGTCTTCAGCAACCAGCCCCTCACCACCGCAGGCGCCTGCCCCAGCATCAAAGTCGACGCCACCTACACCTTCTCGCCCTGACCCCCGACCCGAGCCGAGCAACGCACCACCCTGAACCTTTCACCATCGCCGCACGGCGCTTCCCGGGAACCGTCGAGAAAGAACAAGACCGTTCAGGGACCTTTCGATCTTGCTCGAAAAGGCTCGCGCCCCCGGCCAGGGTGGGAGCCGGGGGCGCGTTCTTGCTGGTCAGGCTACCTAACGGGGAGGCCGGTGACGGCGCGGCCGATGACGAGGCGCTGGATCTCGCTGGTGCCTTCGAAGATGGTGAAGATCTTGGAGTCGCGGTGCATGCGCTCTACGGGGTAGTCGCGGGTGTAGCCGTTGCCGCCGAGGATCTGGATGGCCTCCTCGGTGACCCTGACGGCCGTTTCGGAGGCGTGGAGCTTGGCCATGGAGCCTTCGGCGTTGTGGAAGGCGTGGCCCTGGCGGGCCATCCAGGAGGCGCGCCAGATGAGGAGGCGGCTGGCGTCGATGCGGACCTTCATGTCGGCGAGCTTGAAGGCGATCGCCTGGAAGTCGCCGATCTTCCTGCCGAACTGCTCGCGCTCGCGGGAGTAGTCGAGGGCGTAGTCGTAGGCGGCGCGGGCGACGCCGAGGGCCATCGCGCCGACGGTCGGGCGGGTCGTCTCGAAGGTCTTCATGGCGGCCTGGCCGCCGGCCTTGGCGCCCTCGCGGGTGCGGGCGACGCGGGCGTCGAACTTCTCCTTGCCGCCGATCAGCAGGCGGTTCGGGATGCGCACGTTGTCGAGGATGACCTCGGCGGTGTGCGAGGCGCGGATGCCGTGCTTCTTGAACTTCTGGCCCTGGGAGAAGCCCGGGGTGTTCGGCGGGATGATGAAGGAGGCCTGACCGCGCGAGCCGAGTTCGGGGTAGACCGAGGCGACGACGATGTGGACCTCGGCGATGCCGCCGTTCGTGGCCCACGTCTTGGTGCCGTTGAGCACCCACTCGTCGGAGGCCTCGTCGTAGACGGCCCGGCAGCGGATCGAGCCGACGTCGGAGCCCGCGCCGGGCTCGGAGGCGCAGAAGGCGCCGAGCTTGACGTCGTCGGGGGTGCCGAACATCTGGGGGGCCCACTCGGCGATCTGCTCGGGGGTGCCGGTGGCGGCGAGGGAGGCGGCGGCGAGGCCCGTGCCGGTGATGGCGAGGGCGATGCCCGCGTCGCCCCAGTACAGCTCCTCGAACGTGACGGGGATGCCGAGGCCGGAGTCCTCGAAGGACTGGGTGGCGAAGAAGTCCAGGGAGTACAGGCCGATCTTGGCGGCCTCCTGGATGATCGGCCAGGGAGTCTCCTCCCGCTCGTCCCACTCCTCGGCGGCGGGCCGGATGACGTCACGGGCGAACTCGTGGCACCAGGCCTGCGCGTCGCGGACGTCCTCGGTGAGCTCAAGGGAGAAGCTCTTCGCTGGCTCGGACATGCTGTAGGTCCCCTTGGATCGATCGTCCAATGAAATGTGTTACCCACGGTAGCACCCGAGGGTTACCCACGAGTAGGCCAAGGGCGCGGCCGCAACCAGGCCGTGACCGGACTCACAGTGGCCCGTCGGCACGGTGCACGCGAACGGCCCGCCCACCCGGGTGGACGGGCCGCGCGAGCGGTGAGGGATCAGCGCATCGTCAGCGCGTACTCCTCGATCTCGATCATCGGCGGGCGCTCGCCCACCGAGGCGTCCCTGTCGGACGGCAGGTAGCCCGCCGCGTCGCGCCGGAACTGGGTGAGGGTGGGCGACGGGGCCGACAGCGGCATCATCAGGCCGTGCCGGTCCAGCCGCGACCACACGGTCTGCAGGATCTGCGCGGACATCGCCGCGAGGACGTCGGTCGGCTGGTGGGAGTGCTCCCGGACGCCGAGGTCGACCTGGGCGAGCCCGTCGAGTCCGACGAGTTCGTAGGCGTCGAGCAGCAGCCCGACCTCCACGCCGTAGCCGGTGGCGAAGGGCAGCCGCTCCAGCAGCGAGCGGCGTCCGGCGTACTCCCCGCCGAGGGGCTGGACGACGCCGGCGAGCGCGGGCCAGTGCAGGTTGAGCAGCGGCCGTGCGACGAGTTCGGTGACGCGTCCGCCGCCTGCGAAGGCTTCTTCCGCGCCGTTGTAGGGACGGTCGTAGCACGCTTTCACGTAGGAGACCGAGGGATCGGACAGCAGCGGTCCGAGGAGGCCCGTCACGAAGGAGGACGAGAAGTTCAGCAGGTCGGCGTCGACGAAGACCACGAGGTCCCCCGACGTGACGGCCAGCGACTTCCACAGCGCCTCGCCCTTGCCGGACAGGAACGGCAGTTTGGGCAGGATGGAATCCTGGGCGAAGACCTTCGCCCCGGCCGCGGCGGCGACCGCCGCGGTGTCGTCGACGGAACGGGAGTCGATCACGACGATCTCGTCCACCAACGGGGCCCGCTCGACGAGGTCGCGCCGGATGGCGGCGACGATCGTCCCCACGGTGTCCTGCTCGTCGCGCGCGGGCAGCACGACGCTCACCGTGGTCGAGCCCTTCAAGCCAAGCAGGGTTTCGACCGGCCAGTCCGCGGCGGAGCCGGACCGGCGGCGGAGCCAGTCCGAAGCTTCTGCGAGCACAGCACCCTCCTCTCCTGAAAAGGAACACCGCGGGCATCCCCGATCATCCACCCGCATATACGGAGGCTAGGAGACCGACCCCTGAACTTAACCGTCCGAAACATGGAGTTCACAGGCGGGGTCGGACCGCGTGAAGTGGAACGATCCGCTCGCGCGGGAAGGTTCCGGGCCGCCGTGCCGTGCCGAAAGATCATCCGCCCTTCCGGATCACCGCCCGTCCGTGCTGTGCTTGTCCAGGAACATGTAGACGTCCGCCTCGTCGACGCCGGGGAAGGCGCCGGGCGGCAGGACCGAGAGCACGTGGGAGTGCGCCCGGGCCGACGGCCACACCTGGCCCTCCCAGCGCTGGGCGAGGTCGGCCGGGGGGAGCCGGCAGCAGTCGCCGTCGGGGCAGGAGGACTTGACGCGGTTGGCGGTCTCGCGGCCACGGAACCAGCGCGAGTCCTCGAACCGGACGCCGAGGGTGATCGCGAAGTCCCGCTCATGGCTCGGGTCGATGTGGGACAGGCACCAGTACGTCCCGGTGGGGGTGTCGGTGTACTGGTAGAAGACCGAGAAGCGGTCGTCGCTGTTGAAGACGCGCCGGCCGCCCCACTGGCGGCACATCCGCTGGCCCTCGATGGCCCCGTCCTCGTCGGCGGGGAAGACCAGGCCGTCGGTGGCGTAGGCCTTGTAGATCGTGCCGCTCTCGTCGTTCTTGGTGAAGTGGCAGCGCAGGTCGAGGTGCTGGGTGGCGATGTTGGTGAAGCGGTGGGCGGCCATCTCGTAGGAGACGGAGAAGATGTCGGCGAGGTCCTCGACCGACAGCTCCCGGTTGGCCTTGGCGTCCTGGAGGTAGGGGACGACGGTCGTCTCGGGGATCAGGGTGGCCGCAGCGAAGTAGTTGGCTTCCACGCGCTGGCGCAGGAAGTCGGCGAAGTCGCGGGGGACGGAGTGGCCGAGGGCGACGTGGCCGAGGGTCTGGAGCAGGATCGTGCGCGGCGTGTGCATGCCGAGCTGCTCGCGCTCCAGGTAGATCCGCCGGTTGCGCTGGTCGGTGATCGACCTGACGGACCGGGGCAGATCCTGCACGTACCGCAGCGAGTACCCGAAGTGCTGGACGAGGGACATCAGCATGCCCTGGGACAGCGCGCCCGACTTGTAGCCGACGGATTCGAGGGTGCGCCGGGCGACCTGCTCGATGTCGCCGAAGTAGTTGCCCCGGTCGTGCATCTTGCGGCGCAGCTCGGCGTTGGCGATCCGGGCCTCCTCGGGGGAGGCGGTCGGCTTGGTGCGGGAGCGCTTGAGCTCGTCGTAGAGGCCGAGGAGGTGCTCCAGGACGTCGTTAGGCAGCCTCTTGGACGCCTTGAGGTACGGCAGCCCGAGGGAGGTGTAGATCGGGTCCCGCTGGGCCTCCTCCAGGGCGATCTCCAGCTGGGCGCGCCGCGAAGGGGCCTCTCGCTGGAGAAGTTCCTCGACGGGGACGCCGAGGGCGTGCGCGAGGGACTGGAGCAGCGAGAGCTTCGGCTCCCGTTTTCCGTTCTCCAGAAGAGACAGCTGGGACGGCGCCCGGCCGACTCGTTCGCCCAGCTCAGAGAGGGTAAGACCACGCTGACGGCGCAAGTGCCGCAGGCGCTGACCGAACACGGAAAGGTCTACACCACTCGACAAGTTCAACGATTCTTCGCTTCGCAAGGTCGCCACGGCTTGATAGTACCGCAAAAAGCGCAGAACTTTCTGTTACTTACTAGTAGAACCTTGATGTCAAGAGACGCACACTCGGAGACATAGCACCCAGGGGACGACGAACGAGGGAGCAAGACAATGACTGAGGGTCGCCTCAAGGGCGCAGCGGAAGAGCTGCAGAACGCCTGGAACACGGACGAGCGCTGGAACGGCATCGAGCGGACCTACACGGCCGAGGACGTCGTCAAGCTGCGCGGCTCGGTGCAGGAGGAGCACACCCTGGCCCGCCTGGGCGCCGAGCGCCTGTGGAAGCTGCTGCACGAGGAGGACTACGTCCACGCCCTCGGCGCGCTGACCGGCAACCAGGCCGTCCAGCAGATCAAGGCGGGCCTCAAGGCCATCTACCTGTCGGGCTGGCAGGTCGCCGGTGACGCGAACCTCTCCGGCCAGACCTACCCGGACCAGTCGATCTACCCGGCCAACTCGGTCCCGGCCGTGGTCCGCCGCATCAACAACGCGCTGCTGCGCGCCGACCAGATCACCTGGTCCGAAGGCGCCGAGGACGCGCCGCACTGGCTCGCCCCGATCGTGGCGGACGCCGAGGCCGGCTTCGGCGGCGTCCTCAACGCCTACGAGCTGATGAAGGGCATGATCGCCTCCGGCGCCGCGGGCGTCCACTGGGAGGACCAGCTCGCCTCCGAGAAGAAGTGCGGCCACCTGGGCGGCAAGGTCCTCATCCCGACCGGCCAGCACATCAAGACCCTGAACTCGGCCCGCCTCGCGGCCGACGTCTCGGGCGTCCCGACCCTGGTGATCGCGCGGACCGACGCAGAGGCCGCGACCCTCATCACCACCGACGTGGACGAGCGCGACCGCCCCTTCATCACGGGCGAGCGCACCGCCGAGGGCTTCTACCGGGTCCGCAACGGCGTCGAGCCCTGCATCGCCCGCGCCCTGGCCTACGCGCCGTACTCCGACCTCATCTGGATGGAGACCGGCACCCCGGACCTGGAGCTGGCCCGCAAGTTCGCCGAGGCCGTCAAGGCCGAGTACCCGGACCAGATGCTGGCCTACAACTGCTCGCCTTCCTTCAACTGGAAGAAGCACCTGGACGACGCGACCATCGCGAAGTTCCAGCGCGAGCTCGGCCACATGGGCTTCAAGTTCCAGTTCATCACGCTGGCCGGCTTCCACGCGCTCAACTACTCGATGTTCGACCTGGCGCACGGCTACGCCCGCGAGGGCATGACCGCCTACGTCGACCTCCAGGAGCGCGAGTTCGCCAGCGAGGCCCGCGGCTACACCGCGACCAAGCACCAGCGCGAGGTCGGCACCGGCTACTTCGACCTGGTCTCCACCGCGATCAGCCCGAACTCGTCGACCACCGCCTACAAGGACTCCACCGAGTCGGAGCAGTTCCACTAGGCCGCGGCCCATCCGGCCGAACCGCCAGGCCGGCCACGGCCTCCTTCGGCCACAGCGAGGCCGTCCCCTGGGCCCACCCTCCCGGGGACGGCCACCCGACACGCGCGGCCACTCCCCCTCCGCCGCGCGCGTCCCCTGAGAGGGGCCCTTCCGGACCGTGCATCCGGGAGGGCCCCTCGTCTATGTTGGAAGGTCCGTGCCGCGGACCGGGGGGAGCCGTTGACCTACGCGCTGGTGTGCTGGTTCTCCTTCCGGCGGAACTCCTCCTACCGCCTGGCGGCCCTCGGCGAAGCGGTCTCCAACACCCTCTTCGGGTTCATCCGGGCGTTCGTCCTCATGGCGCTCTGGGAGTACCGGCCCGACCTCGGCGGCTACACCGTCGCCGACGCGATCACGTTCAGCTTCCTCACGCAGGCGCTCATCGGGCCCGTCCAGATCTTCGGCGGGCTCGACCTCGCCGAGCGCGTCCGCACCGGGGACATCGCCATCGACCTGCACCGGCCCGCCGACCTCCAACTCTGGTGGCTCGCCGACGACCTGGGCAGGGCGGCCTTCACGTTCGTCGCCCGGGGCGTGCCGCCGATGGCCGCGGGCTGGCTGGCGTTCGGGCTCGTGCTGCCCGACGGACCGCTCCGCTGGGCGGCCTTCCTCTGCTCGGTCGTCCTGGCCGTCGTGGTGAGCTTCGCGGTGCGCTACCTCGTGGCTCTCGCCGTCTTCTGGGTGCACGACGCCCGGGGCATCGAAGGCCTGGCGATGGTCTGCTCGCTGTTCTTCTCCGGGATGATCCTTCCCCTCGTCGTCTTCCCCGGCCTGCTCGGCGACGTGGCGAACGCGCTGCCCTGGGCGGCGCTCGTCCAGGTGCCCGCCGACGTCTTCCTCGGCAAGCGCCAAGGCTGGGACCTCGCCTGGGCGTACGCCTTCCAGGCGGCGTGGGCGGCGGCCCTGCTCGGCCTCGGAAGGGTGCTCACCGGCGCGGCCCACCGGAAGCTGGTGATCCAGGGTGGTTAGGACGTGGGGGCTGCTCGCCTGGACGTGGGTCCGCGCCGCCGCCCAGTACCCCGTCACCCTTGTCGCGATGGTCGGCGGCGCCGCCGTCAGCACCTCCCTCGACCTCATCGCGATCGTCATCCTGTTCACGCACATGCCCGTGCTCGGCGGGCTCTCCGCGCCGGAAGCGGGCTTCCTTTACGGCGCGTGCCAGCTCTCGTTCACCTTCAGCGACCTCGCCGTCGGGTCCGCCGACAGGCTCGGCAGGCACATCCGGGCCGGGTCGCTCGACACGATGCTGATCCGGCCCGTCGGACCGCTGGTGCAACTGGCCACCGAGGACTTCTCGCCGCGCAAGCTCGGCAGGCTGCTGCCGTCCGGGACGGTCCTCGGGTGGAGCGCGGCGCGGCTCGACCTCTCCGCGGCGGACGCGGCCCTGACCTCCTTGATGATCGTCAACGGGGCGGTGCTGTTCGGGGCCCTGTGGGTGCTGGCGGCGGCCGTCCAGTTCGTGCTGGTGAACGGGCACGAGGCGACCAAGGCGGTGACGTGGGGCGGGGTCTTCATGGCGCAGCACCCTCTGTCGCTCTACGGCCGTGACTTCATGCGCGCGCTCACGTTCACCGTGCCGCTGGCCTTCGTGAACTGGCAGCCGTCGCTCTTCATCTTCGGCCGCCCCGATCCGCTCGGCCTGCCGACGTTCGTCAGGTTCGCCGGGCCCTTCGTGACCGCGGCGCTGTGCCTGGCGGCGGTCCTGGCCTGGCGGGCGGGCCTGCGCCGGTACACCTCGACGGGGAGCTGACGGACGGCGGCACCGTGATCACAGATCAGATATGGGTGACCTGTGTCAAATCGGCTTGATTCTGGCTATTTAGCCGCTATAGAGCGCTTTGAACTGCAAAATCCTTCCCCACGCAACTTCTGGGGCTAGATACCGATCTTGGCCTCATCCGGCCAACCACGGCGGCCGCTGTGGTGCCCGGGGGAAGATGAAGGCACCATGTGCCTCGGACAGGCGCACCATCAATCCAAGAATGTCCCTTTCGTGCCCATAGTCTTCTTGTGTATAGATCCTCTGACGAACGGGGGCAACTGCCCCGCACTGTTCGTCGACCCTACGAGCGGCGACCTCCTGTTCCAGGGGGACGAAGAAACCGATGCCGATACGCGCGCCCAGACGGCTCGACACAGCCCGATGGGCGAACGCGAGACGATGGTCCGCATCCCGGCCCGCATGCGGAAGCTGATCCTGGAGGCCCTCAGTGCAGCCGAAAACGGCGAACCTGCCCACCGGCCCGAGAACGGGCACCAGCCCGGGACCGGGCTCCCGCCCGCGAACGGACGCCGTCCCGCGAGCGGACGCCGTCCCACCGGCGGCCGCTGACCCGTGCCGGGCGCCTTCCGCCGCGTCCACATGAGCCGGTGAGCCCGCCATGCCGCAGCGCCCCTCCCCCTACCCTCCCGCCCAGGCCGCCCGCCAGGCGCTGGCCGACCGGCTGCGGGAGATCCGCCAGGACGCCGGCCTGACCGCCGTCGCACTCGCCCAGGCCGCGGGCTGGGACCGCACCCGGGTCTCCAAGATCGAGCACGGCGTACGCGCCGCCACCCCCGAGGTGATCCGCGTCTGGTGCCGCGCCTGCGCGGCCGACGAGCGCGTCGAGGACCTGCTCGCCGAACTGCGCACCGCCGAAGGCGTGTACGTCGAGTGGAAGCGCACCCAGCGCGCGGGTCTGCGCCGCCTCCAGATCGCCAAGGTCCCGCTGTACGAGCGGACAGGGCACCTGCGCGTCTACGCCTCCCAGGTGATCCCCGGCATGCTCCAGACCCGCGGCTACGCCGGCGCGCTGCTCACCTCCATCACCGAGCGGTTCGGCACGCCCGACGACGTCGCGCAGGCCGTCGAGGCCCGGATGTCCCGCCAGCGGGTGATGCGCGCGCCGGGGCACACGTACACGTTCGTCCTGGAAGAGGCGGTGCTCTACTACGGGCACGGCGGCCCGGCGGCGATGCGGGAGCAGCTCGACAGGCTCCTCGACGTGGTCGGCATGCCCAGGGTCGCGGTGCTGGTCATCCCGATGGGCGCCGACCGGGCCCGGCAGTGGGTGCTGGAGACGTTCATCCTCTACGACCGCGACCGGGTGGACGTGGAGCTGCTGTCGGCGGAGGTCGCGGTGACCACCCCGACGGAGGTGGCGCGCTACGAGGCCGCCTTCTCGGATCTCACGGCGATCGCCGTCGGGGACGAGGAGGCGCGGACGCTGATCGCGCGGGCGAGGGAGAGTCTCGGCTAAGTCGGGGGCCACACATTGCCACACCCCCTGCGTAACAAAACGCCCAAAACCTAATGTTCTGGGTAAGGCAGACATGCGCCGGAGAGGAGCCCCCCGTGCCCGACGCGCCAGCCGCCCGCAGAACCGCAAGCGGCGAGACGGCCCGGCCCCGCCGCCTGGCACTGGAGCACCTCGCCGTGCTCCTGCGCCGCAGGGGCTTCACCGTCCGCACCGAGCACTGGCACCTCACCGCGGCCCTCGACGACGGCGCACCCGTCGAGGTCTGGTGCCACACCCGTCCGGAAGACTCCGGCCGCCTCTGGTTCACCCACCCCGGCGGCACCCCCATCTCCCCCGCCGACCTCCCGGCGACCGCGGCGCTCGAAGTGCACAGGCAGGCCACCTCTCCCTGAGCATGGACGCCCGGACGCGCCGGATGGGACGCTGAGGGCCGGGCGGGGAGTTCTGGGGGGCGCATGATCCGGCTGGACGGGGTGACCAAGACCTTCGCGGTCCACACCCGCAAGGGGTTCCTGCGGCGGGACAGGACGCTCGTGACCGCCGTCGCGGAGATGTCGTTCGAGGTGGGGGCCGGCGAGTTCGTCGGATACCTCGGGCCCAACGGGGCGGGCAAGAGCACGACGATCAAGATGCTCACGGGGATCCTCACCGCGTCGTCGGGCGAACTGCGGGTCGCGGGGCTCGATCCGGCGCGGCGGCGGACCGAGCTGGCGCGGCGCATCGGCGTCGTCTTCGGCCAGCGGACCACTTTGTGGTGGGACCTCCCGCTGCGCGACAGCTTCGCCCTGATCCGCCACCTCTACCGGGTCGACCACGAGCGGTTCCGCCACAGGCTCGCCGAACTCACCGAACTGCTGGAACTCGGGCCGTTCCTCGCCACGCCCGTCCGCCAGCTCAGCCTCGGCCAGCGGATGCGCGGCGACCTCACCGCGGCCCTCCTGCACTCCCCCGAACTGCTCGTCCTGGACGAGCCGACGATCGGGCTCGACGTGGTGAGCAAGGCGACCGTCCGGGAGTTCCTCGCCCGGATCAACGCCGAGGAGGGCACGACCGTCCTGCTCACCACGCACGACCTCGGCGACATCGAGCGGCTGTGCCGCCGCGTCATGGTCATCGACCACGGGCGGCTCGCGTTCGACGGCACCCTCGACGACCTGCGCGCCACCGCGCCCGCCGACCGCACCCTCGTCGTCGACCTCGCCTCGGCGGCGCAGGCGCCCGTGCCGCCGCCGGGCATCCGCCTGATCAGGCGCGAGGGGCCCCGGATGTGGCTGGCGATCCCGCCGGACGTCAACGCGGCCTCGGTCGTCGCGTCGGTCGCAAGCGCGCACGACGTCGTCGACATCGCACTGCGCGAGCCGGACATCGAGGACGTCGTCACCCGGCTCTACGGCCGGGGCGCGACCGCGCCGGGCTGAGCGCGCCGCCCCGCCTGTCGCTGCCGGTCACTCGCCGCCGGTCAGTCGTCGGCGGCGGTGTCGCCGCCGATACCGGTGAAGATCAGGTTCGTGACGAGGTCGATCGCGGCGTCGGCCGGCAGGCGGGTCCGCGCCGGCTGGGTGAGCCAGGTGGCGTGGTACTCGGTCACCAGGGCCATCATGGCGCGGGCGACGTCCTCGGGCGGCCCCGGCAGGGTGCGGCCGGCGGCCGCGACATAGGCGAAGTGCCCGGCGAGGTCGGCGACGACCGGCGACATCAGCTCCGTCAGCCGGCGCGCGAACCTCTCGTCGACGAGGGCCGCCTGGCGCAGCGCGGCGAAGACCGGCGCCTGCTCCTCGCCCAGGGCCCACGACTGCGCGACGTGCCAGCGGACGGCGTCGCGCGAGGTGAAGTCTGGGCTGTGCGCGGCGTCGGCGGCGACCTCCTCGTCGCCGTGGTCCATGAGGTCCTGGAGCAGCGCCTCCAGGAGCTGCTCCTTGTCGGCGAAGTGGCTGTAGAACGACCCCGCCGACCGGCCCGCCTCCGCGGTGATGTCGGTGATCTTCGCGTTCAGGTACCCGACCCGGTCGAACACCCGCACCGCCGCCTCCTTCAGCGCGGCCTCCGTCTGCGCGGCTCGAAGCTTGCGCACCCCGCCCTCGGTCGCGTTCGCGCCCACTTACCCCACCTCCTTGCGAAGACGCTAGCACTCGGTTATGGTGAAATCGGATTCATCGAAACTCGATTCACTAAAACTCGGTTCACCCAAAGCCGATTCATCGACACGTGGTTCATCGACACGTGGTTCAGCGAAGCCGGGCTCAGCGAGACCCGGCGCGACGGAGGAGAGCGCGATGCCTACCGAGACCGAGGTTCTGATCGCCGGGGCGGGGCCCGCCGGGCTGGTGCTGGCCTGCGAGCTGGCGCGGCGGGGTATCGCGCACGTGCTGCTGGAGCGGGACGCCGAGCCGTTCGCGGGTGCGCGGGGCAAGGGGCTCCAGCCGCGGTCGATGGAGGTGCTGGAGGACCTCGGCGTCATCGACCGCGTGGTGGCGCACGGCGGGCGCTATCCGCGGATCCGGATGGAGGTGAGCGGGGAGGTCGTGTTCACGGGGCACATGGCCGAGCCGCGCGAGGCCACCGCGGACGTGCCGTACCCGAACACGTGGATGGTGCCGCAGTGGCGCACGGGGCTGATCCTGCGCGAGCGGCTCGCGGAGCTCGGCGGCGCGGTGACGGCCGGCGCCGAGCTCGTGTCGTTCACCCAGGACTCCTCGGGCGTGACGGCCCTCGTGCGGATCTCCGGACGGGTGCGGGAGATCCGCGCGCGCCACCTCGTCGGCGCCGACGGCGGGCGCAGCACGGTCCGCCGGTGCCTCGGCGTCGCGTTCGTCGGCGAGACCCGCGAAGAGGAGCGGATGCTGCTCGGCGACGTCCGCGCCGAAGGCATCGACCACGACTTCTGGCACATGTTCCAGGGCGAGGGCCAGTCCTACCCGACCGCCCTGTGCCCGCTCGCCGGCACGGACACCTTCCAGCTGATGCTCCCGGTGCCGCCCGGCGTCGAGACGCCCGAGCCGTCCCTGGAGGTGTTCCAGGAGGCCGTGGACGCGGCCGCGGGCGCGGGCAGGATCAAGCTCACCGAGCTGGTGTGGTCCTCGGTCTTCCGGCCGAACATCCGGATGGCCGAGCGCTTCGCCGTCGGCCGGGTCTTCCTCATCGGGGACGCCGCGCACGTGCACTCCCCCGCGGGCGGCCAGGGCCTGAACACGGGCCTCCAGGACGCCTACAACCTCGGGTGGAAGCTCGCGGCCGTGCTGCGCGGCGCCGCTCCGGAGCTGCTGGAGTCCTACGAGGCCGAGCGGCTGCCCGTCGCGGCGAACGTCCTCGGCGTCAGCACGGCCCTGCACGAGAAGGCCGCCAAGGGCGCCGCCGACGCCCACCGCCGCGACGACCCCGAACTCCGGCAACTGATCCTGGGCTACCCGGACAGCCCGCTCACCGTCGAGCACCGCACGGACCCCGCCGAACCGCTCGCCGGCGACCGTGCCCCGGACGCGATCGGCACGGCGAACGGCGCGGCGGTCCGCCTGTTCCCGCTCATCCACACGGGGGCCCCGGTCCTCCTTGCCTTCGGCGAAGGGGCCCGCGGGGTGGCCGAGTCCGTCGCCCCGGGCTTGACCGTCGCCGTCGGCTCGCCCGCCTTCGAAGACGCCGAAGGCACCGCCCACGCCGCCTACGGCGTCACCGAAGGGCACAACGCCCTCTTCGTGCTCCGACCCGACGGCTACATCGGCCTCGCCACCTGCACCCCCTCGCCGACCGAGATCACCGCCTACCTGGCCCGCCTCACCGGGCCCTCCGCCGCCTCACCAGCCTGAACCGGCGGCGCACCGGCCGCCGAGTTCGAGCGGGGCGCGAGGGCGAAGGAGGCCGGGGCCGGATGGAGACAGGCGAAGGCGGGGAAGGCGGGGTCAGTCCTCGTAGCGGCGCCAGCGGCCGGGGGTCCACATCGGGACGATCAGGGCGAAGCCCGCGAGGGCGAAGAAGCCCGAGGTGAGCAGGCCCTGGAGGGCGGCGTCGAGTTCGCCGCCGGGCGGGATCCGGGTGACCAGGCCGGCCGCCTCGGCGGGGTCGACCAGGTACCAGCCGCTCCAGTACAGGTAGGCGACGGCCGGGAAGAGGGAGACGAAGGGGGACGCCCAGCGGGCCATCATGAAGATGCCGAAGAGGAGGCCGACCGCCCCCATCGTGGCGAAGGCGCCGTAGAACTGGGTGGTGTCGGCGATCGTCAGGTCTAGGTGGTTGACCGAGGCGCTCGCCCGCGCGTAGCCCCACGCCATGCCGTAGGCCAGGACAGGGATCAGCAGGATCCCGAGCAGGAAACCGAGCGCGTGCCGCACCGTCACCACCGTCCGTTCCGGGGCGCGTTGGTCGCGCCCCGGAGGACATTGATAACAGGTCGATCACCCAGCTATCCACACTTTCCGGAGAATCCGGACGTCAGTGGGTGACCAGCGGTTTGGACTCTTCCCGTCGTTCGGATACCCGTGGCTGTTCGGATGCCAGCGGCCCCTGGTCGAGGTCGTCGTCCCAATCCACGCGATCATCGTCCTCTTCGGCGCTGTTGGCGACGATCACCGCGACGGGCGGGATCACGCACGCAACGAGTGCCACCACTACGGCGAGCGGGCCGGAGAAGAGGGCCACGATCCACGAGAGCACGAACAGGGCCACGCACGTGCCCATCAGGATCAGGTACCGCCTCTTGCGTACCTCCATAAGCCCACGGTACGCCGCACCCGTCACAGTCGTCCGATGGGAGGTCAAAGACCTGGTCAGGCGACGGGTTCGAGCTCCGACGTGCAGTGCTTGCAGCGGCTCGCCTTGACCGGCACCGGGCTGAGGCAGGCCGGGCAGTCCCGCTCGGCCGCCGCCTCGTTGCGGTCGAGGTAGGACAGCAGCTTCGCCATCGGGGCGACCAGCACGAAGTACACGACGGTCGCCGAGATCACGAACGTGAGCGCGACCGACAGGAACGCCCCGTACGGGAACGGCGTGCTCCCGATCGTGAAGACCAGGTAGTCGAGGTTCGGGTTCCCGCCGACCAGCGCCAGCAGCGGGTCGATGAAGGACTTCACGAACTGGTTCACCAACGAGGTGAACTGCGCGCCCACGACCACCGCGACGGCGAGCTGCACGAGGTTCCCCCGCAGCAGAAACTTCTTCAGACCTTCCATGCTCTCCGGGCTCTCCTTCGTGTGTGGCGGGGTCGTCAGAGGACCGAAGATTAGCGGACGGACACCACCGACCTGCGCGTATCGGGCGCGTTTCGGCCACGGGTTCGCCCGCTCGCACCCGGGACGCCGCCCGGCCAGGGCAGCCACCGGGACAGGGCAGCCGCGCGACTGGGCGGCCGCGGAACGGGTGGGAGGCGCACACCTCAGCGAGGCGGCGGCGCCTGACTCAGCTCGCCGGAGGCGCCTGCCTCAGGCCGGCCGGGGGCCGGTTCAGCCGTCGGCGCCTTCGGTGTCGTGCGGCCGGACGGGGGCGGGGCGCGGGACGAGGTGGACCCAGCGGGCAGGGCGCGGTGGTGGCGGCTGCGGGGTGTCGGCGGGGACCGGGCGCGGCCGGACGTCCTCGCCTGCGGTGGTCTCTTCGCTCTCGGCCATCACTGCACTCCCCCTTCGCCCTCACCCTGCCGGACGGGTACGGGGTCGGGCAAGGGGATAAAAAAGCGGCCGGCGGACGGCCTCCCCACCCCTGGGGGTCGTCCGCCGGCCTCACGGGAGCGGGCCCCCATCCCCATGGGGTCTCGCTCCGGGCGCCGCCTGCAAGGCGGCGAGCTGCGGGTCTTCCCGGTCCTTCCCGGGACCCTTTGGCGGGTCTCGGTTCTGGATCGATTCAGACAAGTTCAGAGTAGCCCCGGTTGTGCCTGGATTCAACGCGGAAATACGATCTCGCGCATGGCACGCGTCACATTGAAGACGATCGCCGACGAGGTCGGCGTGTCGCGGACGACCGTGTCCAACGCGTTCTCGAGGCCGGATCAGCTCAACGCCGAGCTGCGGCGCAGGATCCTGGACACGGCCGAGCGGATGGGCTACGCCGGGCCCGACCCCGCCGCGCGCACCCTGCGCCGTGGCCGGGCCGGAGTCCTCGGCGTGGTGCTCACCGAGGAGATCTCCTACGCCTTCACCGACCCGTACGCGGTGGCGTTCCTGCGCGGGCTCGCCGAGGTGGCCGAGCCGTCCTCCACCAGCCTGCTGCTGATGACCTGGCCCAACGACGCCTCCGCCGAGACCGCGGTCCGGGACGCGATCGTCGACGGGTTCGTGGCGTTCTGCCTCCACGAGGGGCATCCGGCCCTTGAGGCGCTCCGCCAGCGCAGGCTGCCTTACGTGATCGCCGGGGAACCCCGCCTCGAAGGGGTGCCCTTCGTCGGCATCGACGACAGGGCCGCGGCCCGGCGCGTCGCGACCTACCTGCTGAGCCTCGGGCACCGGCGGCTCGGCGTGATCCACCACGGCGTCGCCGAGCCCGACCTCGACGCGGCGGGCACGTCAGGGGCGGTCGCGGCGCGGCTCGCCGGATTCCGCGAGGCGGTCACCGAATACGGGCTCGACTGGGCCGAAGTGGCGGTCGTCCGGACCGTGCACTCCCGCGAGGGCGGCCACACCGCCGCGGGCGAGCTGCTGGCCCTCGACCCGCGCCCCACCGCGATCCTCACCACCACCGACCTGATGGCGCTGGGCGCCCTCCAGGCCGCCGCCGACGCGGGCCTCACCGTCCCCGCCGACCTCTCCGTCACCGGATTCGACGACATCACCGGCGCCGCCGAGGCGGGCCTCACCACCATCCGCCAGCCCAAGACCGAGAAGGGCCGCGCCGTCGGCCGCCTCCTCCTCGACCCTCCCGAGGGCGATCCCCAGGCCGTCCTCATGGGCCATGAGCTGATCATCCGCAACTCCGCCTCCCTGCCCCCCGACTGACCTCAGAAGTGTGCGGCGGCACAGCGGGGGGCGCGGGGCCGTGGCGTACGCTCCGGCCGGAGTACGCCTTGAGCTGGAAAGAGGAGCCATGACGGTCATCACGGGTGCGGTGCTGGAGGTCATCGGGGCGGAGCGGCCTTATGGGCGGTCGCGGCCGATCCGGGTGGGCGAGTTGCGGCTCGATCCGCCGGGGGCCGGCGAGATCCTGGTGCGGATCGAGGCCGCGGGCGTGTGCCACTCGGATCTCTCGGTCGTCAACGGGCACCGGGTGCGCCCGGTGCCGATGCTGCTCGGGCACGAGTCGGCCGGGATCGTCGAGGCCCTCGGCGAGGGGGTGGCCGACCTCGCCGTCGGGCAGCGCGTGGTGATGGCGTTCCTGCCGCGGTGCGGGGAGTGCCGCGCGTGCCGGACCGACGGCCGGATGCCGTGCACGCCGGGCTCGGCCGCCAACGGGGCCGGAACGCTCCTCGGCGGGGCGCGGCGGCTGTCGCGGGACGGGGCCGAGGTGCACCACCACCTGGGCGTCTCCGGCTTCGCCACGCACGCCGTCGTGGACCGCAGGTCCGTCGTCCCGGTCGGCGACGACGTGCCGCCGGACGTCGCGGCGGTGCTCGGCTGCGCGGTGCTCACCGGCGGCGGGGCGCTGCTCAACGCGGCACGGCCCGGCCCCGAGGACACCGTCGCGGTCGTCGGGCTCGGCGGCGTCGGCATGGCGGCCCTGCTGACGGCCCGCGCGCTGGGCGTCGCCCGCGTCGTCGGCGTCGACGCGGTGCCCGCCAAGCTGGCGCGGGCCAGGGAACTGGGCGCGGACGACGCCTTCACCCCGGACGAGGTCCTCGCCACCGGAATCCGCCCCGACATCGTCGTCGAGGCCGCCGGGCACCCCGCCGCCTTCGAGACCGCCGTGAAGATCACCGCACCCGGCGGCACCACGGTCACCGTCGGCCTCCCCGCCCCCGGCGCCACCTCCGCCATCGAGCCCCTCACCCTGACGGCCGAGGCCCGCACCATCATCGGCTCCTACCTCGGCTCCGCCGTCCCCTCCCGCGACATCCCCATCTACGCCGACCTCTGGCGCGAAGGCAAGCTCCCCGTCGAGGAACTCATCTCCTCCCGCATCCCCCTCACCGCCATCAACGAGGCCATGGACCTCCTCGCCGACGGCCTCGCCATCCGCCAAGTGATCGAGTTTCCCCTGTTTGCTGGCCCTACCTCCGGCCCTGGGGGCCTGCGGTAGGGCGGTGATCGGGCGCTTTCGCGCCCTGGGCTGCCCCTTCGGCCCTGGGGGGCCTACGGGGCAGCCCAGGGGCGCCCGATCACGTGAGCGGCCGCGCCTTCGGCGCTCCCTGGAAACAATCCGCGCATGGCCGCGCTTGGCGGTTCGGTGGGGAACGAGCCTCGCGTGGCCACGCTTGGCGGTTCTGTGGGAACGGAACCTCGTGTGGCCGCGTCTGGCGGGGCTTCGTGGCGGCGTTTCGGGGGATCGCTTCTCCGGGTCGGGCGATCTGATCGGAGCCGGGGGTGCCGGGGCACAAGGGTTCTGGGTAAGAATGTGCTTACAACCAGAATCTGATTCGGTGGAGCGCATATGAGTCAGTACGGCATGACCATCGGCGGGGTCAGCGTGAAGGGCGAAGGGCTCTTCGACGTCGTCAATCCCGCGACCGGGCAGGTGCACGCGCAGGCGCCCGACGCCTCGGCCGAGCAGCTCGACGCGGCCTTCGAGGCGGCGCGCGAGGCCTACAAGGGGTGGAAGGACGACCTGGCGGCCCGCCGCGCCGCCCTGCACGCCGCGGGCGACCTGCTCATGGCCAAGGCGCAGGAGCTCGCCCCCGTCCTGACGGCCGAGCAGGGCAAACCGCTCGGCGAGGCCGCCGCGGAGGTGTTCGGCTCGGGCTTCTGGCTGAAGCACCACGCCGACCTGGAGATCCCGCACGACGTCATCCGCGACGACGAGGCGGCCTACGTGGAGGTCGTCCGGCGTCCGATGGGCGTGGTCGCGGCCATCACCCCGTGGAACTTCCCGCTGCTGCTGGCCTGCTGGAAGATCGCCCCGGCGCTGCTCGCGGGCAACACCATGGTGCTGAAGCCGTCGCCGTTCACCCCCATCACCACGCTGGCCGTCGGCGAGCTGCTGCAGGGCGTGCTGCCCGCGGGCGTCCTCAACGTGGTGAGCGGGCGCGACCCGCTCGGCGCGCTCATGACCGCGCACCCGGTGCCCCGCAAGGTGAGCTTCACCGGCAGCGTCGCCACCGGCAAGCGGGTCGCCGCCTCGGCCGCCGCCGACCTCAAGCGGGTCACCCTGGAGCTGGGCGGCAACGATCCGGCGATCGTGCTGCCCGACGCCGACCCCGCGGTCGTCGCGCCGAAGCTGTTCGACCAGGCGTTCCTGAACAACGGCCAGATCTGCTCGGCCATCAAGCGCGTGTACGTGCCCGACAACCTGCACGACGACATCGTCGAGGCCCTCGCGGAGCTGGCGCGCGGCGCCAAGGTCGGCGACGGCACCGCCGAGGGCGTCCGGCTCGGCCCGCTCAACAACGCCCCGCAGCGCGAGCGGGTCGCCGAGCTGGTCGCCGACGCGCTGTCGCGCGGCGCGACCGCGGTCGCCGGCGGCAAGTCCGTCGACGGCCCCGGCTACTTCCACGAGCCGACCATCATCGCGGGTGCGACCGACGGGTTCGCGCTGGTGGACGAGGAGCAGTTCGGCCCGGCCCTGCCCGTCGTGCGCTACTCCTCGGTCGAGGAGGCCGTCGAGCGCGCCAACGGGACCCACTTCGGCCTCGGCGGCTCCGTCTGGAGCGCCGACGAGGACCGGGCCTACGAGGTCGCCTCCGGTCTCGAATGCGGCACCGCCTGGGTGAACACCCACCTCGCCCTGCACCCGGGACAGCCCTTCGGCGGCTTCGGCTGGAGCGGCGTCGGCACCGAAAACGGCCCGTGGGGGCTCGAAGGCTTCACCGAGGTGCAAGTCCGACACCGCGCCAAGGGGTAAGTTCTTGCGTTATGTGGGACGTGTTGCGGCAGGACGACAACGGAAACCAGGTGCGGGTCGCCAGACATCAGACTCGGGTGTCGGCGCTCGCGCAGGTGCTGACGTTCGAGAGCGGCGTTCCGCACAAGCAGATGTACTGGGTCGACGGGCCTGAGACGGCCCAGCTCGCCACCAATCGCGACCTGTACCTGCACCTGCTGCGCATCGGCCGGGACGCCCGTGCGGCGTCCTGGTCGCTGTCGGCGCTGCTGCGGTCGCTGTGGAAGGTCGGCTCCGCGCTGCGCGGCGCCTCCGGGCTGGAGGCCGACCAGGTGGGCGCGCTGTTCAGCGCGGCGGCCGGGTCGCCGCCGCCCGCGTTCGACCCCGCCTGGTCGGCGAAGGACCTGTCCCTGTACGGCGACCCGCTCACCCAGAGCGACTGGGAGAAGGTGCTGCTCTCCCAGATCGCCGACCTCGAGGACTTCGTCGCCTCGCCCGCCCGGCACGTCGACGGCGTGGCGCCCTCCCCGCGTCCCGAAGGCTCGGGCCCACGCGCCAACCCGGCCCGCTGGCGCAACTTCGACCCGGCCGCCTACCTGGAGTGCGCCGTCGCCGGCACGTTCGGCGGCTGGGACGTCGCCGACGGCTCCCGTGTGCCGCGCGACGGCGGCCCATCCGCCTCGCCCGTCCGCGAACTCGACGAGATCCCCTGGCTCGAACTGAGCCGCCTCCTCGTCTGCGGCCAGCTCTTCGCCTGACGTATTGCGGCGACTCCTCGGCGAGATGCCCCGGTTTGACTTACCCTGCGGGAAACCGAGGCGGAGGTGCGAATCCGTTGAGCAAGCCGTCCATCTACCCGGTGGTGCCCTACCGGGACGTCTCCGGGGCCATCGCGTTCCTGTGCGAGGCGCTCGGGTTCGCGCCGCACCTCGTGGTGCGGGACGCGGCGGGACGGGTGCAACACGCCGAACTCACCCTCGACGACGGGGACGGCGGCGGCCTGGTCATGCCGATCGAGTCGGCGGATCCGGCGCCGATGTGGCTGATCGTCCGGGTCGCCGACCTCGACGCGCACCACGCCCGGGCGGTGGCGGCGGGCGCGCGGATGCTGCACGAGCCGCGCGCGACGGGCTACGGCGGGCGCGACTACACGGTGCTGGACCCCGCCGGGCACCACTGGACGATCAGCACCTACGACCCTTACGCGCCGGAGTCCTGAACCGCGTTCTCTCCGACCCAGGCGGCGATCTCCTCGAACACCTCGAAGGACGCCTCCCACGGGGTGCCCGGACGCGGCCAGTGCAGCGCGACGTCGGTGACGCCGGCGTCGGCGTAGGCCTCGTACAACTCGGTGAAGTCGGCGAGCGAGCGGGTCCACGGGTCGGGCGTGAAGCCGGTGAGCAGGAGCCGCCGCAGCGACTTGAAGTCGCGGCCCTCGGTCTCGCAGGTCTCGGCGAGCCAAGCCATCCTGGCGCGGACCGTCTCCAGCGCGGGCCCTTCGGGGCTCTGCGGGTTGGCGATCCAGCCCTGCCCGTACCGCACGGCGAGGCGCATGCCGCGCGGCCCCTCCCCCGCGACGTAGAACGGCGGGCGCGGGCGCTGGACGAGGCCGGGCGCGACGGTGACGTCGCGGGCCGACCAGTACTCACCGCGCAGGGTGACGGGCTCGGAGGGTTCGGGGGCCAGCAGCGCGTCGAGCTGGCCGACCCATTCGGCGTACCGGTCGGCGCGCTTGCGGGGGCTCCACTCCTCGTCGAGGACGTCGCCGTCGGAGGTGTGCGCGGTGCCGCCCGCGCCGACCCCCAGGGTGATCCGGCCGCCGCTGATCCGGTCGAGGGTCTTGACGGCGTGCGCCGTCGGCAGCGGGTGCCGGAAGTTCGGCGAAGTGACGAGGGTGCCCAGCCGGATCGTCGACGTGACGGCCGCGGCCGCCGCGAGCGACGTGTAGGCCTCGTCCCACGGGCTGTGCCCGCGCCAGGCCAGATGGTCGTAGAGCCACCCGGTGTGGAACCCGAGCGCTTCGGCCCGCCGCCACACCTCTGCCATCTCCGGCCACTCCGCGATCGGCCAGAGCACCACCCCGACGTTCATCGACCCATCATCGCAGACCAGAAACCAGAAAAAGATTCAGATTCGGGTGAAACGGGCTTCCTGTCCCTTGTCGCGCCGGTGCGGGCGTCGGACAATGGGTCTGACCACCCCAGAAGACGAAGGAGTCCGGTGATGTCGCAGGAAGAGGAGTTCCTGAACAAGCTGGCGACGGACCTGATCTACCGGTTCCCGCCGAGCTTCCCGACCATCGAGGAAGAGCGGCGGCACCGCAAGGAACGCCTCGCCGTCGCACTGCGGACCTTCGGACGGTTCGGATTCGAGGAAGGCGTCGCCGGGCACATCACCGCCCGCGACCCCGAGCACACCGACATGTTCTGGGTCAACCCGTTCGGAATGTCGTTCAAGCACATCCGGGTCAGCGACCTCATCCTCGTCAACCACCAAGGCCAGGTCGTGGAAGGCCGCTACCCCGTCAACGAGGCCGCGTTCGCCATCCACTCCCAGGTCCACCAGGCCCGGCCCGACGTCGTCGCCGCCGCGCACAGCCACTCCACCCACGGACGGGCCCTGTCGGCACTCGGCCAGAAACTCCAGCCGATCACCCAGGACGCCTGCGCCTTCTACCAGGACCACGGCCTGTTCGACGACTACACCGGCGTCGTCACCGACCTCGAAGAGGGCAAGCGGATCGCCGCGGCCCTCGGCGACACCAAAGCCGTCATCCTGCGCAACCACGGCCTCCTGACCGTCGGCGACACCGTCGACGCCGCCGCCTGGTGGTTCGTCACCATGGAACGCTCATGCCAGGTGCAACTCCTCGCCCAGGCCGCCGGCACCCCCGTCCCCATCGAGCACGAGAACGCCGTCCTCACCCAGGGCCAACTCGGCAACGACCTCGTCGGCTGGGTCAACTACCAGCCCATCGCCGACCAGACCATCCGCGAGAACCCGGACCTGTTCGACTAGCGCCGGCTGTGTCTTTCTGCCGCGCCTCCGGCGCGGCGGTGATCGGGCGCTTGAGATCCCTGGGCTGCCCCTCCGGCCCCGGGGGGCCTACGAGGCAGCCCAGGGGCGCCCGATCACGAGGAATCGGGGGATCCTCGGCTTCGGCCTTTAGGACCTACGGGGCGGCCCAAGGATGCTTTGTCGCGCGTCGCCGCGCCTTCGGCGCTTCCTGGGAGGGCTTTCAGCCCCGCACGCGGGCGAGGGTTTCCAGGGGGTCGGTGAGGACGTCGCTGAAGGCCAGTTCGGCGGCTCCCATCAGGGTGGCCTCCTCGCCCAGGGCCGAGGTGCGCAGGCGGACGGACTCGCGGGCGGCGGTGAGGCCGTCGATGGCGAGCCGGCTGCGCACCTGGGCTGCGGCGCCCATGTAGATCTCGCGGAGCACCCCGCCGAAGATCACCATCGACGGGTTGAAGATGTTGATGAGGTTGGCGACGCCGTAGCCGAGCCAGTCGCCGACCTGGTGCAGCGCGTCGCGGGCGCTGGCGTCGCCGCGATCGGCGGCGTCCACGATCCGCTCGACCGCCCGGCGGCCCGCCGCGCCCTCGCCGGAGCGGCCCGCGAGCGCGATGAGCGCGAGCTCGCCCGCCTCGGACTCCAGGCAGCCGCGCGATCCGCAGCCGCACGGCCGCCCGCCCGGGTTGACGACCATGTGGCCGATCTCGCCGCCGTAGCCGCCCTCGCCGCCGAGCAGCCGCCCGCCGACGATGACGCCGCCGCCGATCCCGACGTCGCCGTGCAGGTAGATGATGTCGTCGAGGCCCGCGCCCGCGCCGCGGGCGCGCTCGGCAAGGGCCGCGAGGTTGGCGTCGTTGCCCACGCAGACGCGCAGGCCCAACGCCATCCGGCGGGTCAGCTCGGTGCCGAGCGGCACGTCGACCCAGCCGATGTTCGGGCCGTGCCGGACGACGCCGTCCTCCTGCCGGACGATGCCGGAGAAGGCGACGCCGACGCCCACGCACAGCGCGCCGTCCTCGGCGTCGCGCACGAGGCGCCGGCCGGTGGCCGCGAGCGCGGCGATGACGTCGTCGGCGTCATGGGATCCGCCGGACCGGACATCGGCACGGTCCAAGACCGTGCCGCCGAGCCCGACTCTGGCGACGACGAGCCGGTCCGCGCCGACGTCCAGAGCGAGGACGTAGACGCGGTCCGACTCGGGCCGGACGACCAGTGAAGGCCGCCCGGCCTTGCGGGTCGTCTTGGGCAGTTCCTCGGTCACCAGGCCCGCGGCCGTCAGATCCGAGGTCAGCGCCATGATGGTGCTGCGGTTGAGGCCCATCCGCTCGGCCAGCGCCGCACGCGACGCCGGACCGGACAGATGGACGTGCCTGAGCAGAGTCCCCAGATTGTGCCGGCGGATCTCCTCGGGTGAGGGCGCGGCTCGCATGGGGGGTCCTTACGGGGAGGGGCGGACGCTGGTCACCGTGACGACAGTGAGCGCCGTCTGGACAGGGCGTCGACGCCCGCCGCCAGCAGCAGCACCAATCCTGTCACGATGAACTTCGTGCCCGCGCTGTACCCCATGAGGCCCATGCCGTTGTCGATGACGGCGATGACCATGCCGCCGAGGATTGCGTCGAGCATCCGGCCCCGGCCGCCGAAGAGGCTGGTGCCGCCGATGACCGCCGCACCGACCGCCTTGAGCAGCACGTCGCTGCCGCCGGTGTTCGGGTCGACGGAGTTCGCGCGGGACGCGGCGATGATGCCGCCGACGGCCGCCATCGCCGAGCACAGCACGAACGCGATGATCTTGATCCGGTCGACGTTGATGCCCGCGCGGCGGGCCGCCTCCTGGTTGCCGCCGACCGCGTAGATGTGCCGGCCGAAGGACGTCCGGTTCAGCAGGAACGTGAAGACGACGAGCAGGATCAGGATGATCGGCACGACGATCGGCATGCCCTTGAGGGATGCGAACGCGGGGTTCCGGCTGCGCTCCATGCTGAGGAAGTAGACGCCGATGCCGCAGACGACGGCGAGGCCGCCGACCTTGAACAGCACGGTCGTCAGGCTCTGGCCGACGAGGCCGCGCGCCTTGCGGGTGCGGAACTGGAGGAACTGGACGGCCGCGAAGCCGAGGATCCCGACCGCGAAGATGGCCCAGCCCAGGGTGATCGGCACGTTGTCGTTGGAGACCGACAGGATCGTCTTGTCGGTGATGGAGATGTTGGTGCCGTTGTCCATGATCTTCAGCGCCACGCCCTGGAGGGCGAGGAACGCCGCGAGCGTCACGACGAACGACGGGATCCCGATCTTCACCACGATCGTGCCGAGCAGGGTGCCGATGAGGGCGCCGACGACGAGCGCGGCGCCGACCGAGGCGTACCAGGGCCAGCCGTGCTGGGTGAGGGTCACCGCGAGCACCGCCGCGCAGACGCCGCTGGTGAAGCCCGCCGACAGGTCGATCTCGCCGAGCAGCAGGACGAAGACCAGGCCCATCGCGATGACGATGCCCGCCGCGCCCTGCGTGAACAGGTTCGCGAGGTTGCCCGTGCTCATGAAGGTCGGCTGCGCGACCCAGAAGAAGACGCAGAGGGCGACGAGGGCGATCAGCGCGGGCAGCGCGCCCATGTCGCCGCCCTTGACCCGCCCGAGGTAGGAACCGACCATCTCCTGCACCGGGGACCCGGTGCTCTCCTCGGCCGGCCGCTTGGTGACTACGGCGCTCATGCCTTGGCTCCGTTCCCGTTGGCCGCCAGGCCGAGGTCGCCGCTGCGGCCCGCGGTGATGAGCTCGACGACCTGCGCGTGCGTGACGTCGCGGGTCTTGACCTGGGCCGCCATCCGGCCGAGGTAGAGGGCGGCGATCCGGTCGGACACCGCGAAGACGTCGTTCATGTTGTGCGAGATGAGCACGACGGCAAGGCCCTTGTCGGCCAGGCGGCGCACCAGCTCCAGCACCTGCTGGGTCTGCGCGACGCCGAGCGCGGCGGTCGGCTCGTCGAGGATGACGACCTTGCTGTTCCACAGCACGGCCTTGGCGATCGCGACGGTCTGCCGCTGCCCGCCGGACAGGCTGGACACCTGCTGCCGGACGGACTTGACGGTCCGGACGGACAGGCCGGCGAGCGTCTCGGCCGCCAGCTCCTCCATCGCGAACTCGTCGAGGATGATGCCCTTCTTCTTCTCGCGGCCCAGGAACATGTTCTGGACGATGTCCAGGTTGTCCGCGAGCGCGAGGTCCTGGTAGACGATCTCGACGCCCAGTGCTGCCGCGTCCCGAGGGCTGTGGACGTGCACGGGGGCGCCCTCGAAGAGGTACTCGCCGGAGTCGATGGGGTGGATGCCGCCGATGCACTTCACCAGCGTGGACTTGCCCGCACCGTTGTCGCCGACCAGCGCGGTCACCTCACCCTGGTGCACCTCGAAGTCGACGCCGTGCAGTACCTGGACGGGACCGAAGCTCTTGTCGATCCCACGCAGTTCGATCACCGGCCGTGCGGCCTGGTTCTCAGACGCGGTCATGGGGGTCTCCTCACATGGGCCCCGGCCGCCCTTCACGGGCGGCCGGGGCGATGCCGGTCGGCTGCTACTGGATGCCAGCCTCGGTGCACGCCTTGGCGAAGTCACCGGTGCAGAGCTCTTCCTTGGTCACGAAGCCGTCCGTGACGACGTCCTTGACGTTGTCCTTGAAGATGGCCTGCGGCTCCAGCAGGACCGAGGGGACCTCGGCGCCGGTCTCGGAGTCCTTGGTGGTGCCGTTGGTGGTGCCCTTCTCGCCCTTGGCGAGCGCGATGGCCAGGCCGGCGGCCGCGTCGGCCTCCTTCTTGATGGCCTTGTAGACCGTCATGCACTGGTCGCCGACGAGGATGTTCTGCAGGCCCTGGACGGTGGCGTCCTGGCCGGTCACCGGGACCTGGCCGTTCAGCTTCTGCTTCTTCAGCACCGCGATGGCCGCGTTGCCGAGGCCGTCGTTGGCGGCGAGGACGCCGCCGATCTTCGGCTCGCTGGTCAGCATCTGCTCGAAGATGGTGCCGGCCTTGGTGTTGTCCCAGTCCGGGACCGACTGGTCCGGGCCCTTGGTGTAGTCACCGGAGTCGTACTTGGCCTTGAGGACGCCGTCGTAGCCGTTCTTGAACAGGGTGGCGTTGTTGTCGGTCGGCGAGCCGTTGAGCTCGGCGATGATCGGCTTGTCGGCCTTCATGTCGGTGAGGCACTTGACGAGGCCCTCGCCCTGGAGCTTGCCCACGGCGGTGTTGTCGAAGGACACGTAGTACTCGGCGCCGCCGCCGAGGGTGAGGCGGTCGTAGTCGATGACCGCGACACCCTGGGACTTGGCCTTCTCGATGACGGCCTTGCCGGTGCCGGAGTCCAGGTTCACGATCAGCAGGACGGTCGCGCCGTTCGTGATCATCTGGTCGGCGATGGTCTGGAACGCGGACTTGTCGCCCTGCGCGTTCTGGATGTCGGACTCGACCCCGGCGGCGTCGAACGCCTCCTTGAGGTACTTGCGGTCCGCGCCCTCCCAGCGGGCGGAGGACTTGCTGTCGGGCAGGATGACGCCGATCTTGCCCGCGGCCTTGTCGCCGCCGGCGGGGGCGGTGGTGTCGGCGCTGTCGTCGCCGCATGCCGCGACGGTGGTGCTGAAGAGGGCCAGGGTGGCGGTCAGAGCGAGGATCCCCTTGCGCATGATGCGTGGGTCCTTTCGAGGGGAAGGCACCGGAGAGGGCCGGGCCTGGGGGATATGGGGTGGGTTCAGCGCTGAACCAGATGTCCGTCCCGGATCGCGGGCTTTCGACCTGGTTTGAATGTTGTTTGCTGCAACTTAATCCACCGAGACGCTCCTCACAACCACCCGAACCCATGATTTTGTTGTCTGAGATAACAATCAGGAAACCCGCCCGTTACCTGCAAGGACATGGTCTAGACCAGGCAAAACACCCGAAACAACCAAAACCGCCGCCCCCGCAGGGGGACGGCGGTCTGCCATCACGCGTTCGCACGATCCCGATGCCGGACCATGCGAACGCGCGTCAGGGGCGGGTGGGAGGGCCTGCGGCGGGGCGGTCCTCCAGGGTGGCGAGGGCGCGGGCTATGGCGGTGTCCAGTTGGGGGTCGCGGCCGTTGACCCAGTCCTCGGGGGTCATGACGACCTCCAGGTCGGGGTCGACGCCGTGGTTCTCCAGGCCCCAGCCGTGGTCGTCGAACCAGGTGGCGTACTTGGGGACGGTGACGGCGGTGCCGTCGGCCAGGCGGTGCCAGCCGTCGATGCCGATGACGCCGCCCCAGGTGCGGGTGCCGACGACCTCGCCGAGGCCCAGGGTCTTGATCGCGGCGGAGATGATGTCGCCGTCGGAGCCCGCCCGCTCGTCCACGACCGCGACGATCGGGCCGCGCGGGGCGTTCTCCGGGTAGGGCGAGGCCTGCTTGCCGCGCGGGACGTCCCAGCCGATGACGCGCCGGGCGAGCTTCTCCACCACGAGCTGCGAGGTGTGCCCGCCGCGGTTGCCGCGCAGGTCCACCACGATGCCCTCGCGGGCCATCTCGACCCTCAGGTCGCGGTGCAGCTGCGCCCAGCCGAAACCGACCATGTCGGGGATGTGCAGGTAGCCCAGGCGGCCTCCGGACGCCTCACGGACGTGCCTGCGCCGCTCGGTGACCCAGTCCTGGTAGCGCAGCCGCTCGTCGTCGCCGAGCGGCACCACCGCGACGCGGCGCGGCGCGCCGCCGTCGCGCGGGCCGATCGTCAGCTCCACCGGCGCGTCGGCCATGCCCGCGAGCAGCGGGCCGGGGCCCGTCACCGGGTCGACCGGGCGGCCGTCGATCTCCAGCAGGACGTCGTCGGGGCGCACCACGATGCCGGGCGCGGCCAGCGGGGCACGGGCGCGCGGGTCCGACGACTCTCCCGGCAGGATCCGGGTGAACCGCCAGATGTCACCGTCGCGGCGCAGGTCGGCGCCGAGCATGCCGAGCCACTCGCCCTCGCTGCGGTAGCGCGCGCGGGCCACGTAGGCGTGGGAGGTGCCGAGCTCTCCGAAGACCTCCCACAGGAGGTCGGCGAAGTCGTCGGGGGTCGCGACCCGCTCCAGCAGCGGCCGGTAGCGCTCCTGGACGTCGCTCCAGCCGAGCGCGTCGAGCGCGGCCTCGCTCCAGAACTCGTGCCGGACCAGCCGCCCTGCCTCGGCGAACGCCAGCGCCCAGCGCGCGGCGGGGTCGAACACCGTGCGGGCCTTGGCCAGGTCCACCTTGACCGCGTCGTCGTCGGAGCCCGACGACGACGGCACCACCCGCAGCCGCCCCCGGTCCCGCACGACGAGGCGCTCGCCGTCGCCGCTGACGGCGTAGCCGTCGATCGGGTCGATGATCTCCTCGCACTTGCGGGTGCCGAGGTCGAACCGCTCCAGGCTGGGCCGCAGCGGGGCCGCGTCCGGCTGCGGGCCGCTCTCCCCGAGCGAGCCCGACAGCGGCAGCTTCAGCCACACCACGCCGCCCTTGACGGCGCTCATCCCGTCGTACCGGGAGGCCTCCACCGGGAACGGGACGACCCGGGCGGCCAGCCCTTCGAGGTCGACGCCCACGTGGTTGTCGTCCTTGTCGTCGCCCTTGTCGTCGTCCGAGCCGTTCGGCGAGCGGCCCTCGACGGACGGGGCGAAGGGCGACGGGGTCCCTGCGGCCAGCGGCACCAGGTAGGGCCGGCAGCCGAACGGGAACGACAGGTCGAACACGTGCTGGTCGTAGACCGGATCGAAGCCCCGCCACGACAGGAACGCCAGGAACTTCCCGTCCTGGGTGAAGCAGGGCGAGGTGTCCTCGAAGCGCCCGTCGGTGACGTCCACGATGGTCCGGTCGCCGAGCCGGGCGAGCCGGACGCGGCGCAGCGGGTCGGCGGTCGGCTCGGACCAGGCCAGCCAGCCGGAGTCCGGCGAGAACACCGGGTCCTCGATCGGGCCGGCGGCCGAGACCGCAAGTTCCACGGCCTCGCCCGACTCGATCTCCACGAGCAGGAGCCGACCGTCGCGGGTGGTCACCGCGACGGTCTTGCCGTCGGGGGCCGACACGAGGTCCGTGGCCCAGCCGAGGCGGCCCGCGGCCAGGCGGCGCGGAGTCTGGCCCGGCTCCAGGCCGCCGAGCGGGGCGATCTCCAGCGCGTCGCCGGGCAGGTCGGTGCCCGCGTCGATGATCCAGGCGACGCCCGCGTCGTCGCCGAGGACGGTGGGAAGCCTCGCGCGGGCTCCGGGATCGGCGGCCAGCGCGCGGGCGGGGCCGTCGCGGTGGGTCACCCAGTGGATCGTCCCGGCGACCTCGACGGCGCTCGCGCGGCCCGTGGCGTCGCAGGAGAAGCCGCCGAGGCTGTCCTCGCCGGTGATCTGGTAGGGCCGCCGGGCCGTGCCGGAGCCGCCCAGGACGACCTCCAGGGGCCGCGCCTCGGCCGACTCCAGGTCCTCCACGAGCCACAGGCGGCCCGCGCTGGAGTAGACGACCCGGTCGCCGTCGGTGGAGGCGTGCCGGGCGTAGAAGCCGTGCCGCTCGCCCGCCGGGCCGTGCCGGCGCAGGTCCGCACCGTCGAACAGGCAGGAGTACAGCGCGCCGACGCCGTCGTGGTCGGACAGGAACGCGACGCGCTCGCCGACGATCATGACGCAATCGAGGTGGCCGCCGAGATCGGCGAGGACGCGGGTGAAGTGCCGCTCCTCCAGGCTGAGGGGGCCGTCGGCCTCGGTCCGGTACTCGGCGGGGGCGACCGCCGCGCCCGTCCACAGCCTTCCGGTGCCGCCGCCCCGGTAGCGCTTCCAGCGCGCGGGCTCGCTGGCCCCGCCGGTGATCAGCGCGGCCCGCTCCGACCGGTGCGCCCCCGCCAGGGCCATGTCCTCGACGGGCCCGTAGGGCAGGCGCGCGGCCGTGCTGCCGTCGACGGGGACGGCGTAGGCCCAGGTGAAGTGCGAGAAGGGCTGGCCGACGGAGCTGGTCGCCAGGACCCTGCCGCCCGGAGTCCAGCCGCGCACCCGGGTCGTGGGCGAGCCCCAGTAGGTGATCCGCTCCCCCACCCCGCCGTCGGTGGGCGCCAGATGGACCTCGGGATCGCCGTCCCGCCAGCTCGTCCAGGCGATCTTGCCGCCGTCGGCGGACAGCCGCGGATGGCTGACCGGCGCCCGGTCGGCGCTCAGCCGCCAGGCGCGGCCCCCGTCAAGGCCCGCGAGCCACACGTCGTCTTCGGCGACGAACGTAAGGAGGTCCCCCCGCAGATGCGGATACCTCAGATACTCACCCGAAGTCACCCGTCCATCGTAGATCGCACTGGCAAGGCCCTGTCACAGAAGGCCTCAAGGAAGGTCGGCGGCCTGGGCCAGGTACTCGCGGAACTCGCGCAGCGGGCGGTAGCCGAGGGCCTCGTTGACGGCGAGCATGTGGGCGTTGTCGCCCGCGTTGTCGGTCTCGATCTCGGCGACCTCGGGCCGCTCGTCGGCCAGCCAGTCGAGCATTGCCGCCTTGACCCACAGTCCTATCCTGCGGCCGCGGTGCTCGGGCACCACCGCGGTGTCGTACTGGAACGCGCGTTCGGGGGCGTCGCCCGGCACGACGACCTCGGTGAAACCGGCGATCCGGGGGCCGTGCAGGGCCGCGACCGTGTACAGGTCGTCGCCGCGCTTGGCGACGTTGTCGGCGGTCTCGCGGACCACGTCGGCGGTCCAGGCCGAGTCGCCCTCGTCGTGGTCGGCCATGGCGCTCTTGGCCAGGGCGAACTGGACGGCGAGGTGGTCGGGCACCGGGCCCGTCCAGCGGACCAGCCGATAGCCCTCGGGGTTCAGCGCGGCGTGCGCGGACACGTCGGTCTCGGCGGGGCGCAGCACCATGCTGCGGGTGGTGAGCAGGCAGCG
Source organism: Actinocorallia aurea (assembly GCF_054783995.1). Taxonomy (NCBI): domain Bacteria; kingdom Bacillati; phylum Actinomycetota; class Actinomycetes; order Streptosporangiales; family Thermomonosporaceae; genus Actinocorallia; species Actinocorallia aurea. The sequence continues at coordinate 123,855 of NZ_BAAGPQ010000027.1, read as the reverse complement.
GAAGCCGTGCCGCTCCAGGAAGGGCACCGCGGGGGTCCCGGCCAGCGCCTGGGCCAGCGCCGCCGAGCGGCCGTCGGCCCGCGCCGCCGCGGCGGCCAGGGCGAGCAGCCTGCTGCCGATGCCCCGGCGCCGCAGCTCAGGCAGCACGTGGAGGTCGATCTCCGCCGCCCGCAACGCCGGATCGCCCGGCAGCCACACCGACGCCACCGCGCCGAACCCGTCGCCGTGCGGCACCGCCCACAGGCGCCGGGCGCCCCCGCCGAAGATCCGCCCTATGGTCTGGGCGGGCTCCGGGGCGGGGTCGCCCGGGAGGTCGTGCAGGTGCGCGGCCGAGACGAGGCTGTGCCAGGCGTCGAGGTCGGCGTCCTCCGGGGCGTCCAGCTCGCGGATGTCCAGCTCGCGGATGTCCATCTCCGGAGTTCTACCGGATTTCGGCGGTGGATGCGCCCGCAAGGACGATGTGGTTCGGTGTCGCGGGTCTCACCCGGCCGTCGCCGGCGCGGTGGCCGCGGGCGCGGTGGTGGCGGGCGCGGTGGGCGTGCCCGCCGGGGCGGACGGGGTGCCCGTCGGGGCGGGCTGGTCGGCGTCGAAGGGGCCCGTGGTGATCTCCTTGTCGAGGGCGCCGCCCTTGACCCACTGCTTCCACGGCATCTCGTAGTACGACCAGCCGTTGTTCCACTCCACCCGGCGGTTCGTGCCGGTGATCTCCACGACGTCGCCGCGCTGGAAGTTGTTGTAGAACCACTCGGCGAAGGCCGGCGGGGAGTTCACGCAGCCGTGGCTGAGGTTGTACCGGCCCATGGCCCACACCCGGGACGCCATCGAGTGGACGTACTCGCCGGAGTTGGAGATCCGGACGGCGAACGGGATCTTCTCCTCGTAGCCGCCGTTCTTGGTGTCCTTCGGGTCGACGCCCATCCACTCGGACGTCATGACCTCCAGCCGGCTCGCCGTCATCGTCAGGTGCGTGCCACTGGTCGTCACGAAGGTGTCGACCCCGCCGCGGACCGGCCCGCCGCCCTTGCCGGCGCTGATCGGCTCGTGCTTGACCTTCTTGCCGTTGCGGACGACGGTGATGTACTTCTTCTTGGTGTCGACCGTGCTGATCATGGAAGCGCCGATCTTCCACTTCTGGGTCTTGTCGGCGGTGCCGTAGACCCCGGAGCCTGCCTTCACGCCGGTCAGGTCGGCCTCGAACCTGATGTCCTGGTTCGCCTTCCAGTAGGCGTCGTTCTTGGTCCGGAAGATCGCCTGGTTGTCGGCGGTCCAGTACCAGGCGCCGACCGCGGGCTTCTCGGAGTAGACCTTGAGCGCCTTCTCCACCGACTTCTTGTCGTCGATGTCCCGGTCGAAGGTGACGGTGATCGGCATGCCCACGCCGACGGTCTCGCCGGCCTGCGGGATGATGTCGGAGATCCCGAACGTGGCCTTCGGCTTGAGCGTCTTGAACGTGCTCGTCGCGCTGACGGGGGCCTCGCCGCCCGCCGCCGTCGCGGTGATCGAGTAGGTCGCGGCGGGCTTGAGGTTGGCCGTGGAGGTCCAGGTCTTCCCGTCGGCGGACAGCTCGCCCTCGACGCTCTTCTTGCCGACCTTCGCGGTGACCGTGTCGAGGGTCCCGTCGACGACGGTCACCGTGATCCTGCTGTCGGGCTTGACCTTCCCCGTCCCGTCGGTGGGCGTGATCGTCACCTGGGGCACGACCGGCTTGCTCTCGGCCTGCTCCTTGACGGGGTCCCCGGAGCACGCGGCGGTGAGCAGCAGAGCGGCCGCTCCGATCAGGGCGGGGGTCGTACGGCGGGTCATGGGGTCGTGCTCTCCGCGGGGTGTCGTAGTTTCGGGGTCAGGGGGCGGTGGGCGTGGCCGCCGGGGTCTCGGCGGCGGCTCCGGGGGCCGAGCCGTCGGTCGTCACGGGCGCGTCGAAGGCGCTGCCGAGAACCCAGTCCTTCCACGACTTCTGCCAGTAGCCGTAGCCGTTGTCGTACTCGAGTTCGCGGTCCGTACCCGTGATGGTGACGATATCGCCCCACTTTGACTGGTCGTAGTACCATCGCGCGAACTCGGGCGAAGCGTTGATGCAACCGTGACTCACGTTGGCGCTGCCCTGGGAGCCGACCGACCACGGCGCGGAGTGCACGTACTCGCCGCTGTTGGAGATGCGCACCGCGTGGTCGACGATCTCCTCGTAGTAGCCCGAGTCACCCGGCTTGAGACCCGGCGCGGTCATCTTGACCGGGTTCTCCTTCTCCTGGGTGACGTGGACGCCGCTCGTCGTCGTGTACTTGTAGGCCGTCTCGTTGCCCGCGCTGATGCCGACGTCGCGCACCTTCTCGCCGTCGATCGAGACGGTCATCCGGTGGGTGTCGGTGTTCACCTTGCTGATGTTGGCCGAGCCGACCTTGAAGTTGATCTCGAAGTCCTTGGTGCCGTAAGTGTCCTTGTCGGACTTCACCCCGGCGAGGGTCCCCGTGACCTTGACCTTCTGGTGGGGCTCCCAGTAGTCCTCGCCGCGGAAGATCACCTGGTTGTCGGTGTACCAGTACCAGGCGCCCTTCACCGGCTCGTCGCTGGTGATCCGCAGCGAGCCCTCGACCGCCTTCTTGTCCTGGATGTCGTCGGTGAAGGTGATGAGGATCGGCATCCCCACGCCGACCTCCCAGCCCGACAGGGGGATGTTCGCCTGGAGCCCGAAGGTGTCCTTCGGCTTCAGCGTCTTGAACGTGCTGGTCGCGGTGGTGGTCTTGGACTCCTCACCGGTGGCCGTGGCCTCGACGGTGTAGGAGGCGTTCGGCACCAGGGCGCGCTCGGACGTCCAGGTGGTGCCGTCGCCGGACAGCCCGCCCTTGACCTCCTTGCCCTTGAGCGTGACCTTGACGCTCGTGAGCTTGCCGTCGGCGGCCTTGACGGTGACGCCGTCCTCGGGCTTCACCTCGCCCGTCCCGTCGGCCGGGGTGATCGTCACGACCGGCGGCTCGGCCTCTTTCCCGATGATCTTGTCCGCACTGCACCCCGCCGCGAGCAGCGCCGCGGCCGCAAGGCCCGCCACTCCCGCGATCCGCGACCCCCGCAGGTCCCGCACGCCCCACCTCCGACTCCGGCCCCGCACGCGATCCCCTGACCCACGGCGATCAAAGGCACGTACGAGAGACATTAACGGCTAAGACGGGTGAGGTAGCCATAAGGTTCGGGCCCGTCCGGAGTTCGATAACGGATCGTTGCCCTGGGTCATTCCCCGGCAAAGCCCAGACCGACGGCTGCTCAGGCCATCGCGGGGTCGTGCGGCGGACGCGCTGTGGCGAGGGTCATGGCGCGCCGGAAGCCGATGAGGGTGACGGCCGCGGCGGCGATCCACAGGAGGGCGACGACGGAGGTGCGCAGGAGGAGGAAGGTCTCCAGGGACTCGTGGAAGAGGAGCCAGAGGCTGAAGAGGGCGTTGGTGAAGAAGACCAGGGCCCACAGCAGGGAGATGCGCAGGAAGAAGCGGCGGACGCCGGCGTGCGCCAGGAACTCGGGCGGGAGGGGCACGAGGTCGGTGGCGACCTTCTGGGCCATGGGGCGGCCCAACGGGACCGAGCAGAGGAAGACCGCGCCGACGGCCAGGGTGCCGAGGGTCGGCTGGAGGAAGAACAGGCGGGGGTCGCCGGTGCCGAAGGCGAGCGCGGCACGGGCGCAGACGCCGATGGCGGCGAGGAAGAGGGTGCCGGGCACCGGCTGCCGCCGGACGGCGCGCCAGGCGATGGCGGCGAAGACCCAGCCGACGGCCACGAAGACCGCCCCGGTCTGCCCCAGGGCCAGCAGTGCGAGGTAGAAGACCGCGACGGGCGCGAGCACCCCTTCGGTGAACCGGGGCGCGGCGTGCCGCAGCATCTGCCCGAACGGAGGCAGCGTGAACCCGTGCGTGTGCTGACCGCTCATCCGAACGCCCCCGAGTCCGCGCGTGTGAAAACGTCCACGCTACGCGGACTCGGCGGCGTTCTGGGCTGTTTTGCCGTTGTTCGTGGCTTCCCGGCTCATCTCAAGGTGCCACCGGGACGGCCCGTCCCCGTCGTGCCCGCACCGCCCTTGGGCCACAGGGCCGAGACGATGAAGACGGCGATCGCGGCGATGACGATCTGGAAGAGCAGCTCCCAGAAGTTGAAGCCGTGGGTCGCCACGTTGAGCAGCCGGGCCAGGCCCGTTCCGGCGAAGGCCGCCACGATGCCGACGAGCACCGTGAGCCAGATGGGCATGTTCTGCTTGCCCGGGACGATGAGCCGTCCCAGGGCTCCGATGATGGCGCCGAAGATGATGGCGCTGATGATGCCCGTGACGGTCATTGGGCGCTTCCTTCCGGTGCGGTGTTCTCAAGGTCGGAGTTACCCCTGACCTGGCAGAACAACACGAATCCGGCGAAGTGCTGACCGAAAACACACGCAACCCCGCCCGCTGAGGGGAGCGGACGCGCCCGAGCGGGCTAGCGCGCCATGCGGACGTGGTCGGGCCAGGAGTAGGCGGGGGCGTAGTCAGGGGTGCCGGTGAGGCCGGCGCGCCAGTAGCCGGTCTTGCGGGCGTAGACGACGCGGCTGAAGCGGCCGAGGGAGTCGGTCGTGGCGTCGGCGACGTGCCGCCACGTGCGAGGCTCCTGGACGCCGGAGCTGAAGTAGAGCCGGACTCGGGCACCCGCGTAGCGGACCATGCCTTCGGGCGCGGTGAGGAGCGGGTCGAGGCGGGTCACCCGGCCGTCCAGACGGAGCCTCCTGCCGTGCCGGACGGGCTCAGGACCCGCGTCGAAACGGGTGAAGCGGGTCTCGCGGCGCACGTAGACCTGGGTGCTGCGCACGGTCGTGCCCGCCACACCGTCCCAGGCGTTGACTCGGATGTCCCACAGACCCGTCTTGCGGCCGCGGTCGAGCGTGATGGACGCCTCCCACTGCTGGACGCCCCCCGAAGTGCTGAGGCGCACCGCGTCGACCTTCTCCCGCATCGCGTCCTCCGGATTGAAGGTGACGGTCAACGAGGACGCCCCGGTCGTCCGGATCCGGGCGGTGAGCGTGGTGGTCCGGGTGTCGTAGAGCACCGGCTCCTCCGGCGTCACCGCTATCGCCTCGATCTCGGCGACCCGGCGGGCGGACGCTTCGGCCGGGAGGGCGAAGCCGAGGGGAAGGGCCAGCAGCGCCGCGGCGGTGATGCGGGCGGACGCCGGTGCGGCGGAGAGCAAAGCGGCGGAGAACAAGAAGGCTCCAGTCGTCTCGACGGCGGGACCCCCGAAGACCCCCCGCAGAGGAGGGGGCCGGTCCCGCCGCCGAACGCTAGCCGCACACCCCCGTCCGCCTCCGGCGGACGGGGTAAAGATCCCCTGAGGATCAGGTGTAGAGGGCGTCGATCTCGCCGGTGTACTTGTCGTGGATGACGCGCCGCTTGAGCTTCAGCGTGGGCGTCAGCTCCTCGGTCTCGGCGGTCCACTCGTTCTCCAGCAGCACCCACTTCTTCACCTGCTGGACGCGGGCGAGGCGGGTGTTGGCGTCCTCGACGGCCTTGCCGACCTCCTCCAGCACCAGCGGGTGCTTGGCGAGGGCCGCCAGCGAGGTGTCCTCGATGCCGTGGGCCTGCGCCCACACCGGCGCGACCTCGCCGTCGAGGGTGAGCAGCGCGGTGACGAACGGCTTGCGGTCGCCGAAGGCCAGGGCCTGCCCGATGAGCGGGTGCTCCTTGAGGTGGTTCTCGATCAGCGACGGGGCGATGTTCTCGCCGCCGGCGGTGATGAGCAGCTCCTTCTTACGGTCGACGATGGACAGGAAGCCGTCCTCGTCGAGGACGCCGATGTCGCCGGTGGCCAGCCAGCCGTCGGCGTCGTACAGGTCGGCGGTCGCGTCCGGGCGGTTCAGGTAGCCCGGGGTGCAGGTGGTCGCGCGGAACAGGACCTCGCCGTCCTCGGCGAGCTTCAGCTCGACGCCGGGGAAGGCGCGGCCGACGGTGCCGAGCTTGAAGGCCGCCGTGGTGTTGGCGGTGGCCGCACCCGTCGTCTCGGTCATGCCGTAGACGTCGAGGATGGCCAGGCCGAGCCCGGAGAAGAAGCGGGCGACCTCGATCGGCAGCGGGGCGGCGGCGCTCATCGCGTGGACGACGCGGTCGAGGCCGAGCAGCGCCCGGATCTGCGACAGCACCGCCTCGTCGACGGCCTTGAACTTCGCCTCGAGCTCGGGCGTGGGCGTGCCGCCGAACTCGCGGGCCGCCATGTACTCCCGGCCGACGGCCATGGCGCCCTCGATGCCGGCCTTCTTGGCCTCGTCGGTCTCCATGGACAGGACGGCCTGGATGCCCGCCATGATCTTCTCCCAGATCCGCGGAACGCCGAAGAAGCCGTTCGGGCGGACCTCGCGCAGCTTCGCGGTGAGCTGGGTCGGGTCGGGGCAGAAGTGGACGTGCCCGGCCCGGTAGAGGGCGAGGTAGTAGGAGATGACGCGGTCCGCGATGTGCGCGAACGGCAGGTAGGAGACGCCCACGTTGTGCGCGGGGAGGTTGGCGGTCTCCTCCGAGCACAGGGCCTCGTACAGCGCCATGCGGTGCGTGATGAGCACGCCCTTGGGGTTGCCCGTGGTGCCCGAGGTGTACAGCAGCGTCAGGGTGTCGGTGTCCTTGACGGCGGCGGCGCGGTCCTCGACGGCCTGGGGGTCCGCGGCGTAGGAGCTCTCGCCCTGGGCGAGGAAGTCGGCCCACGAGATGTAGAGGTCGCCTTCGGGCACGTCGTTGAGGACGATGACCTTGCGCAGCTTGGGCAGGCGGTCGATGACCGGCTGCCAGCGCGCGAGCTGGTCGGCGCCCTCCAGGACCGCGAAGGCGGCGGCGGAGTTCTCCGCGACGAACTGCACCTGGTCGGGCGCGAGGGTCGCGTAGACGGTGCTGGGCACGCCGCCCGCGTGCACGGCGCCGAGGTCGGCGAGGATGTGCTCCGTGCGGTTCGACAGCATGAGGGCGACGACCTCGCCCTGCTGGAGGCCGAGCGCGGTGTAGCCCGCCGCGATCTTCAGCGCGCGGTCCCGGACGTCCCCCCAGGTGAGGGTGGCGCCGCCGAGGTCGGTGTAGGCGGGCAGGTCGCCGTGCTTGGCGGCGGTCTCGCGCAGGACCGTGGGGATCGTCCGGCCGGCGATCTGAGCGTCGAACGCGGCCCGCTCCTCCTGGATGGCCGTGGTGGTGCTCATGGGTGGCGCGCCTCCGTTGTAAATCTTCACTTATGCATGGGGAGAGCGTCTATCGGACCACGGACGGCCCCCGACAGACAAGACCCGTTTCCTGATTCGCGCCCGATCGTGTCCGGATGCCCACCCGGTGTCGCCCCCGACAGGGCGCACGCCCATTGCCCAACACTTGCCGGGCACCGGTCGTCACGAAGGATCACCAAGGGTACGCACCGGGCGTGACGTCGACAGACCAGCCGCGCGAGAAGACGTTCTTCGGACACCCGAGACCCCTCGCCACCCTGTTCATGACCGAGCTGTGGGAGCGCTTCAGCTTCTACGGGATGCGCGCGATCCTCGCGCTGTTCCTGTCCACCGCCATCATCGACGGCGGCCTCGGCCTGAGCACCGGCACCGCGGCGGCCGTCGTCGGCGTCTACAACGCGATGGTCTACCTCGCGGCCCTGCCCGGCGGCTGGGTCGCCGACCGCATCCTCGGCCCGCAGCGGGCCGTCCTCGTCGGCGCGGTCATCATCATGATCGGGCACCTCTCCATGGCGATCCCCGGCTGGGCCGGCTGGATCTACCTCGGCCTCGCCCTCATCGTCGCCGGAACGGGCCTGCTCAAGCCGAACATCTCCACGATGGTCGGCCACCTGTACGACGACAAGGACGAGGCGCACCGCGACGCCGGCTTCTCCCTCTTCTACATGGGCATCAACATCGGCTCGCTCGCCCCGTTCGTCGTCGGCTGGCTAGGCCAGAACGTCAACTACCACCTGGGGTTCGCGTGCGCGGCCGTCGGCATGTTCCTCGGCATCGTGCAGTACGTCGCGGGCGGCCGGGGGCTGCGCGGGATCGGCGCGCGGCCGACCCATCCGCTGACGCCGCACGAGCGGAACCGGGCGCTGAAGTACGTCGGGCTCGCCCTGCTCGCGCTGGCCGTGCTCGCGGTGGTCGCCGCCTTCGCCGGATTTCTCACCCTTGACGCGGCGACGGTGTTCCTCACCGTCGTCGCGGTCGCTGTCCCGGTCGGGTACTTCTGCTACATCCTGCTCGGGGACCACGGCCTGACCGCCGACGAGAAGAGCCGGATGAAGGTCTACCTCGCGCTGTTCGCCGCCGCCGCGGTGTTCTGGATGATCTTCGACCAGGCCGCGACCACCCTGACGACGTTCGCCGCGACGTCCACGAACCTGAACATCCTCGGCTGGGAGATGCCGTCGAGCTGGACCCAGAACATCAACCCGATCTTCATCATCGTCCTGGCGCCCGTCTTCGCCGCCCTGTGGGTGAAACTCGGCGACCGGGTCAGCACCCCGCTGAAGTTCGCCGTCGCGCTCGTCCTCGCCGGGCTCAGCTTCGTCGCCATGTCCGCCGCGGCCTCCGTCGCCTCGACCGGCGTCAAGGTGTCCATCCTCTGGCTGGTGCTGGTCTACCTCATGCAGACCTGCGGCGAGCTGTGCCTCAGCCCCGTCGGCCTGTCGGTGACGACCCGGCTCGCGCCCGCGATGTTCAGCTCGCAGATGATGGGCGTGTGGTTCCTCGCGGTGTCCGTCGGCGACTCCATCGGCGGGCAGGTCGCCCGGCTGTCCAACGGCGGCACCAGCCCCGTGTACTTCCTGTGGTCCGGGCTGTTCGCGGTGGCCGTCGGGATCGTGCTGTTCCTGTGCGTGCCGAAGCTGCGCCGGGCCATGAACGAGCACCCCGGCGCGGGCCTGCACCCGGCGGCCGAGCACCTGGGGAAGTCGACGGACTGAGGGAAATTGTCATGCGAGGCGCGGATCGCCCGCCCAGGTTGTCATGATCCGCAGTGGTCCCGGGCGGTACGGTTCGGCATAGTGCGGAGTCTGCCGTGACCCGTGTGACCCCTTGCTGGAGGACCGCATGCCCGCCTTCGAGGTCGATGAGCGCCACCCGCCGATCAAGGCGCGCCGCGTGTCCTTCGACTGGACGAAGACGCCGCTGCACTGGATCCCCGGTAATCCCGTCGCCACCCACATGATCAACTCCTTCCACCTGGTGCTGCCCGAGGGCGAGCGCTGGTTCATCCAGTGCGTCCAGGACGCCAAGCCGCGCATCACCGACGAGGTGCTGCTGGAGGAGATCAAGGGGTTCATCGGCCAGGAGATGGTGCACGCCCGCGCGCACGGCAGCTTCCTCACCGAACTCCTCGACACCCACGGCATCGACCACCGCAAGATCACCGAGATGGGCGAGCAGGGCAACGCGACCCGGCGCGAGGAGCGGGCCAAGCTCTCCCCGCGCGCCTACCGCCGCATGCTGAAGTTCGAACTCGCCGCCGTCTCCGCGATCGAGCACTACACCGCGGTCCTCGGCCAGTGGATCCTCGACAACGACGACCTCGACAAGGCGGGCGTCGACCCCACGATGCTCGACCTTCTGCGCTGGCACGGCGCTGAGGAGGTCGAGCACCGCTCCGTCGTCTTCGACGTCTACAAGTCCGTCGGCGGCGGCTACCTCACGCGCGCCGCGGGCTGGCTCGTCTCCCTGGCCTTCCTGTACTGGGCGCTCATCGGCGGCGCGAAGTTCCTCCTGGAACGCGACCCGTCCCTCGGCCGCAAGCCCACGCTCCGCTGGATGTACCGCGAGTACCGCCGCGCCGCCAAGGCCAACCTCGTCCCCAGCCTCTTCCGCCTCCTCGTCCTGGAAGGCCTCGTCTACCTCAAGCCGGGCCACCACCCCTCCCGCGTGGGCAGCACCCCCCAGGCCCTCGACTACCTCCTCCGCTCCCCCGCAGCCCAGGCCGCCGGCTACAACCCGTACTGAGTCGAATCGCGCCGCCTCCGGCGGCGCGTGATCGGGCGCTTGAGACCCCTGGGCTGTGTCTGATCGCCGCGGCGTGACGGTTGCGCGATGCGCGGCCCACTTCGGACCCGTCTCCGGCAGCGCGGTTCAGCTCTGCACGTAGGCGACGAGGGCTTCTCGTTCGGTTTCCAGTTGGTCGATGGCGCTCTTGACCACGTCGCCGATGCTGACGATGCCGATGAGGCGGGTGTCTTCGACGACGGGGACGTGGCGGATGCGGTGCTCGGTCATGACCGGGCGGAGCCATTCGATGTGGTCGTTCGGGGCGCAGGTGCGGACCTCGCGCGTCATGATCGACCCGACCTGGGCGTCCAGGAGCGCGGGGCCCCTGTCGTGCAGGCGGCGGACGACGTCGCGTTCGGAGGCGATGCCGGCGATCACGCCGTCCGCCACCACGACCACCGCGCCTATGTTCTGCTCGGCCAGTACCGCGAGCATGTCCCGTACCGTCGTGTCCGGTGCCACCGTGGCCACTTCGTGGCCTTTCCGGCGGAGAATGTCAGAGATGCGCATCGCTCGGCAGCCTCCCCTCGCGAACACGGTCGCATTTTCCGGCCGCGTCCGATAGGGCCCCCGGGGACGCCTTTACTCAGTCCCGGGGACTCCGTGCCCCGGCCATCACCGCGAGGAACTCCCGGGGCAGCACCAGGCCCGGTCCGTCGCCGCGGGTCTCCAGCAGGGCGAGATCGCCGTCGCGCCACCAGAACAGGGCGTCGCTGAGCGAGCCGGGCCCCTCCTCGTACCCGGCCCGCGCCTGGTCGGCGAGGACGGCCGCCGCCCGCACCGCCGCGTCCGGGCCCACCGCGTCGCCGAGCGGGAACGCGATGATCGTGCTGCGGTTCGGCGCGACGACCAGCGCGCCGCGCGGGCCCAGCTCCAGGTACTCCTCAAGCCAGGCGAGGTGGGTCGCCGCGTAGAACGTCCAGCCGTGCAGCACCCGGACGGGCACCCCGCCCGTCTCCTGCTCCTCGCACTGGAGCGGTCCGTCGGAGTGGACCCCGTCGCGGCCCAGCGCGAACAGCTCGGCCGCCGGGACCCCCCACTCCTGCGTCTCCTCGCGGGTGACGGTCCGGACCGTCGTCGGGGTGTCCACGACCACCACCTCGATCAGGCCCGGCGCGAACGGCCGGGCCGCGAGGACCCCGTTGTCGGCCTCGGCCGGGTAGACGCGGGTGCGCAGCAGATGCCGGGCCAGGGTGAAGTCGCTGAGGTCCAGGGGTTCCTCGACCGCCGTGACGATCGTGGTGACGTGGTCGGCGACGACCGCGGGCCAGTCGTCGCGCGGCACCAGCCGCGCGAGCTGCCGCAGATTGCGCATCCCGACGTGCAGCCGCCCGGTGCCCTCCAGCAGCATGACGTCACCGGGCACCCTGGTGCACGAGTAGCCGAGGCTCTCCGCCACCAGTACCACCAGGGAGTCCAGGGCGGCCTCGTCACCGTCCCGACGGCTCCCGCTCATGGGCCGCTCCTCCCCCCACACGGTCACCCAGGAAGCTTGACAGCAAGGGCACCCGGGCGGAAGACCCCAGCGGGCACCGATCCCGGCCGGGACGGCTCCCGGGGCGCGGAGGTGCGGGGTTCGGTGAAAGACTGTGGGCAGTCATGAGACAGACCGTTCCTTAACCGTGTCCAGGAGTGGCATCTGGTGCCGTCTCCCGGTACCGCGCGCATCCCGAACGGTGCTGGATGCGCTGGTCTTCCGCGTTCGCCGAGCCCGCCCGGCAACACCCATCATGTGCGCGCTCCGTGGCGGGTGGACGGGGTTCCTCATGCCCCCGTACACCTGGTCCGGCCCGGACGGTCCGATGCCCGTACCGATCGCTCCGTTCGGTACGGGGCGGTGCCGTCCGTCGCCGGATCGGGTATCCGAGAGCGCGTCGCCCGATCGCGACGCTCGCGGCATCGTGACGGGACATTCTTCTGGTCTTGCTGGTGAGGGGTTTGCGCCAATGTGCATCGCCCCACATCGAGTTGTACGCCGGGTCGACCGCCACGATCGCGAGGCCGTGTTCGGCGGCCGTGGGCACCAGCCGGGCCTTGACCCTGCCGGTCGGCATCCTGGAGATGATCTGCCGGAAACGCCTCTTGCGGCCGTGCTTCTCACGGGTCTGCGCAGCGGCGAAGTGGTCGGCGTCCGTATCGACACCCACCATCCCGGCGGCGCGGGCCGTCTCCAGCGGAACCACGGTGACGGCGGGCCGGGTCCAGGACGCGGTCACATACCAGCGGCCCCGCGCCACACCGAGATGAATCCGGTAAGCAACCGCCCGGTTTGCTTCGATGCGGTCGCCGCCCTTCGACCGGTACCCTCCCTGCACACGACCGCTGCCCTTGGCCCCGACCGGCTGGGACAGGCGATGCGACAGGGTCGCGACACCGGCTTCAAGGCCCTGGATGTACGCGCTCTGGCAACGCCGCGACAACGCCCACTGATCCTGGCTGGCCTTGGTGATGCTCCCGGCCCACCGCGACGACGAGACGGCGGTGAGTGCCTGGTTGCGGACCGCCCACCTGCCCGCAGCGTGCCCCAGCCCGTCGGCGCACCGGGCTTTGAGGTCCAGGGACGCCAGCCGGCCGAGGTGCTCGCCGACCAGACGCAGCACCCGCTCGTCCTCGGCCGTCAGGTGCTTGAGCCGATCACGAACCGACACACCCTGAGCCGCCCCCACCACGAACGGCACAGCGATCGACCGCAGAGGCCGTCCCCGCTCAACCGACCCCGGCCATCCCGAGAAAGGGCCGACAGACGAACACCGCCACACCGACCCCCTTCCCGCTCTCACCTGCGAAGTTTCACCGGGTGTGACCAGAATAGAACCTACTCCCGACACCACCGACACCGCAGAAGAAACCGCACATAACACTCGTCGGCAGCCAGAGAGACCTCAAAGACACTCATGAACACTTACAGGCACTCAATCGGGCAACAGTCTCATACCCCGCACATTCTCGTGGTCAACGGGACCAAGGTCCGGCGGCCCGTGTTCGTCATGGGCGCCCCCCACTCCGGCACCGGCATGGTGGCCCGGACCGTCAAACGCTCCCCGGGCTTCCATCTCACCCGGGGCAGGCCGTCGGTGACGAAGATGGTGTACGCGTTCGCGCGGCGGCCGTCGATGGCGTCCGACAGCGGCCGGGGCGCCGCACGGGTGCTGCGCGACGCCTTCGCCGAGGCGTGGCGGCTCGGCCCGGACTCGTGCGCCGAGTGCTCCGCGGAGTGCCGGGCGCTGTCCGGGCCGGGAGCGGCCGGACCGTGCGCCGACCCCGCGGAGGTGCGCAGGTTCGCCGACGCCACCCCCGACCTGATCTACAGCACCGACGTCCTGCTCGACGCCTTCCCCGACGCCCAGTTCGTCCAGGTCATCCGGGACGGCCGCGACGTCGTCGCCGACATGCTCGCCGACGAGCGGTGCCTCGCCTGGTTCCGGCCCGGCATCCTCAATATCGACCATGTCTTCCCGCACCCGTTCCTCGGGGTCGACGATCCGGCGTGGCGGTCCCGCTGGGCGGAGTCGTCGACGGCGATCAAGTGCGCGCTGCGGTGGCGCGGCTCGGTCCGGCTCAGCGCGGCGCTGCGCGCGCAGGTCCCGGAGGAGCAACTGCTCACCCTGCGGATGGAGGAGATCGTCGCCGATCCCGCGGCGGCAGCCGTCCGGCTCGCCGGCCACCTCGACGAGGAGGTGTCGGCCGAGGCGCTCACCGCGGCCGCGGCGCGGCACCGCCCCGACGGCCGGCGCGGGCTGCCCGCCGTGCCCGGCGCGGATCCTGGCGAGGGGTGGCGCGCGCGGCTCACCGCCCGGCAGATCGCGCAGGTGCACAAGATCGCTGGGCGGGAGCTGGAGCGGCTGGGCTACGCGGACGACTGAACCCCGCGAAGACGGGGCCGCTCGCAGAGCCGGGCATGCAGAGAGCCGGGTCATGTGCAGGCCTCGGTCATGCGCAGGGCGTCACTCGAACGGGCGGGCGGCGGGCTTCAGGTCGTCGGCCAGCCAGCCGATGGCCATGCCGGTCGCGGCCGCGCCGACGACGAGGGCGGTGAGACGGACAAGGAACCGGTGCAAGGAGATCTCCACGTCGTGCCTGGGTGCCTGAACGGCGCCGATGGGGCCAGGGTCGGCCTTCCCGGTGGCCGCCGCGCCAACGCGGGCGCGCGGTCCGGAGAACTCCCCGGAAATCGAAAGAACGCGCAAAGCCGTCAGGCGGGACGCCAGATGTTCCGGCCCGCCACCTTGACGCACGTGTAATTGAGCCCGCCGCTGCGCCCGATCGCGCCCTCGGCGGGGCAGGGCTCGCCGGGCCGGACGGTGCCGTCGCCGTTGGCGCCGGTGTCGACGACCCAGACGGTCTTCGTCTCGCCGGTCTTCTTCACGCACCGCACCTGGCGGCCCGCGGCGTTCTTGCCGACGAAGCCCTCGACCTGGCAGGCCCGCCCCTCGGCCGCGACCCCGGTGGGCTTGGGCGTCACGGTGACGGTCTTGCCCGCGACGGTCACCGTGGCGGTCGCGCGGGAGCCGTAGGGCGGTCCGGTGAAGCTCTTCGGCGACGATCGGGCACCCGGGACGTCGCTGGAGCATCCCGCGAGCGCGAGGCAGACGGCCAGGCCCGCCCCCATCACCTTGATCATGGCTTCTCCCCCGAGACCGTGACCCACTTCCCCGGTGACCACGCTCGGTCACCAAAAGTAAGCTTAGTGTCACTAGCCTAGCGGAGTGGCGGCGGGGTCCTCCTGGCGGGCGAACTGGGTGCGGTACAGCTCGGCGTAGAGGCCGCCCCGGGCCAGCAGCTCGTCGTGGCCGCCGCGCTCGGCGATCGTGCCGTCGGAGACGACGAGGATCTCGTCGGCCTCGCGGATCGTGGACAGCCGGTGCGCGATCACCAGCGAGGTGCGGCCCGCCAGGGCGGTGCGCAGCGCCTTCTGCACCGCGGCCTCCGACTCGGAGTCCAAGTGCGCGGTGGCCTCGTCCAGCACGACGACGGCGGGGGCCTTCAGCAGCAGCCTGGCGATCGCCATCCGCTGCTTCTCCCCGCCCGACAGGCGGTACCCGCGGTCGCCGACCACGGTCTCCAGGCCGTCGGGCATGTCCTCGACGAGCTCGGCGACCTGCGCGTCGGCGAGGGCTGCCATGATCTCCGCGTCGGTGGCGTCGGGCTTGGCGTAGCGGAGGTTGTCGCCGATCGTCGCGTGGAACATGTGGGCCTCCTGGGTGACCACGCCGACGGTCCGCGCCAGGGACGCGAACGTCAGGTCCCGCACGTCGACCCCGCCGATCCGGACGGCCCCGCCGGTGACGTCGTAGAGCCGGGAGACGAGCTGGGTCATCGTGCTCTTGCCCGCCCCCGAGTGCCCGACGAGCGCGATCATCTTCCCGGGCCCGGCGGTGAACGACACGTCGTGCAGCACCTCGCGCGACGGCGCGGTGTCGGTCCGCGCGATCGACTCCAGCGACGCCAGGGACACCTCCTCGGCCGCCGGGTACCGGAACGTCACGTGGTCGAACTCCACCTCCGGCGCGGCGGGCTCCCCCTCCCCCGGGTCGGGCAGCGCCCGGGCGCCCGGCCGCTCCTCGACCATGGGCTCCAGGTCCAGGACCTCGAAGACGCGGTCGAAGCTGACCAGCGCCGTCATCACGTCCACCTGGACGTTCGACAGCGCCGTCAGCGGGCCGTACATGCGGCTGAGCAGCGCGGCGAGGGCCACGAGGGTGCCGATCTCCATGGCCCCCGAGATGGTCAGCGCGCCGCCGACGCCGTAGATGGCCGCGGTGGCCAGGGCGGAGATCAGGGTCAGCGCGGTGAAGATCACCCGGCCGTACATCGCGGAGAGCACGCCGACGTCGCGGACCCGCCCCGCACGGCCGGAGAAGCCCTCGGACTCGTCGGCGGGGCGCCCGTAGAGCTTGGCGAGCATGGCGCCCGCCACGTTGAACCGCTCGGTCATGAGCGAGCCCATCTCGGCGTCCAGCACCATCGACTCGCGGCTGATGCGCTGCAGGCGGCGGCCGACGATCTTGGCGGGGATGATGAAGACGGGCAGGAGCACCAGCGCGATGAGCGTGATCGGCCACGACAGGTAGAACATCGTGATGAGGACCAGCACCAGGCTGATCACGTTGGAGACGACCGAGGACAGCGTGGTCGTCAGCGCGCGCTGGGCGCCGATCACGTCGCTGTTCAGCCGGGAGACCAGCGCGCCGGTCTGCGCCCGCACGAAGAAGGCGACGGGCATCCGCTGGACGTGGTCGAAGACCTGGGTGCGCAGGTCGTAGATCAGCCCCTCGCCCACCCGCGCGGAGTACCAGCGCTGGCCGAGGGACAGGACCGCGTCGAGCAGGGCCAGCACCGCGAGGCCCACCGCCAGCCAGATCACGACGGCGAGGTTCCCCGGCACGACGCCCTGGTCGATGATCGGCTTCATCATCAGCGGTCCGGCCACGCCGATCGCGGCGGACACCGCGTTCAGGCCGAGGAACCAGGCCATGTCCCGCTTGTAGGGGCGGGCGTAGGTGACGATGCGGCGGACGGTGCCGGGCTTCAGCTTCGCGTGCTTGACCGACGGGTCCCTGCGGTAGGAGCTCATCGTCGCGAATCCGTTGCCCGGCATGCCCATCCGTCAGTCCCTTCGCCCGCTTCCACGGATTGCGATCCTCGACGTCCGCGAGGACCGTCGCCAATAAAGCCAGACGATCATGCCGCTTATTCCTATTCGGGCACCATGCGCAGCACCTGGGCCTCGCGCTCGGCGCGGCACTGCTCGTCAAGGCTGTTGCCGGGAGCCTGCTGGAGCAGGGCCTTGGTGGCCCGCGCGGCGCCCGCGTCGATCTTGAGCAGCGCGGCGACGAGCTCGTCGACCGTTCCGGCGAGGTCCTCGGGCTTGACGACCTTCTCGACCAGGCCCAGTTCGCGGGCCTCTTCGGCGTAGACGTCGCGGGCCGTCAGGCACAGCTCCAGCGCGCGCGGCAGGCCGACGATGTCGACGAGCGGCTTGGTGCCGGTGAGGTCGGGCACGAGGCCGAGCGCGGGCTCCTTCATGCAGAACCGGGTGCCCTCGGCGGCGATCCGCAGATCGCAGGACAGGGCGAGCTGGAAGCCCGCGCCGATCGCGTGGCCGTGCACGGCGGCGATCGTGGTGAAGCGCGGGTCCCGCAGCCAGCGGAAGCCCTCCTGGTAGACGCCGATCAGATCGGCCATCTCCGGGCGGGTCACGCCGGCCGGCATCGCGGGGCCCTCACCGGGGATGCCCTCGGGCGTGAACGCGCGGATGTCCAGACCCGCGGAGAACGAGGGTCCCTCGCCCTTCAGCACGATGATCCGGACGGTCTCGGGCAGCTCCGCGCCGAGCGAGGCGAGCCCGGCCCACATGGCCGGCGACTGCGCGTTGCGCCGCTCTGGGCGGTTCAGCGAGATCTCCGCCACCGCGCCGTCGTGGTTGTACTCGAGCCGCAGCCCGGCACGCTCCAGATCCGTCATGTCACGCCTTCCTCACAGGGGCCCGGCCTGACGGCCAGACCGGTGCCCAAGGCGCGGACGCGGACCCCGGGCCCGCCACCGCGACCGAACCGAATGTTACTCGGGTGTATCGGTTCGACGTCGTGCGTGGCGGGCGTCCGGGTCGTCGCGGGACGGCCCGGACGATCAGGCCTTCTTGCCCCGCGTGGCGCCGCCTCGGCCCCGGAGGTTCACTCCGGATTCGGTGAGTATCCGGTGGATGAATCCATAGGAGCGGCCGGTGGCGGCTGCCAGGGCGCGGATGCTCTCTCCGGCGTCGTACCGCTTCTTGAGCTCGCCGGCGAGCTTGTCGCGCTCGGCACCGGTCACGCGGGTGCCCTTCTTCAGGGTTTCTGCCACGAGTACCTCCCGTAGTGATGTGGTGACCGCTGCGTATCTGCCCCCATGATCAGACATCTTTGCCGTCACGGCTACCCGGTAGGCCAGAAAAGATCTGCTTGCTTGCTCAGAAGGTCAAGCCAGAGCCACCAGATCGGCGAATTCGTCACTCCAGATGTCTTCGACACCATCGGGGAGCAAAATCACGCGTTCCGGTTGGAGTGCCGTCACCGCGCCTTCGTCGTGGGTGACCATGACTATGGCACCGGTGAAGGTGTTGATGGCCCCGAGGATCTCCTCGCGGCTGGCCGGATCGAGGTTGTTGGTGGGCTCGTCGAGCAGCAGCACGTTGGCCCGGGAGACCACCAGCGTGGCCAGGGCCAGCCTGGTCTTCTCACCGCCCGAGAGCACCCCGGCGGGCTTGTCCACGTCGTCTCCGACGAACAGGAACGACCCCAGGACCTTGCGCGCCTCCACCTCGGGCAGATCGGGCGCCGCGGACTTCATGTTGTCCAGGACGGAACGGTCGTGATCGAGAGTTTCATGCTCCTGCGCGTAGTAACCCAGACGAAGTCCGTGACCCGCGACAACACTTCCGGTATCGGGCTTTTCGACTCCCCCGAGCAGGCGGAGCAGTGTCGTTTTCCCCGCGCCGTTCAGTCCAAGCACGACCACCCGACTGCCCCGGTCGATGGCGAGTCCGACATCTGTGAAAATCTCCAAAGAACCGTACGATTTAGACAAACCCTCCGCGGTGAGGGGGGTTTTACCGCACGGGGCGGGCTCCGGGAAGCGCAGTTTGGCCACCCGGTCGGCCTGCCGCTCGCCCTCGACGCCCGCCAGCAGCCTGTCGGCGCGCTTCAGCATCTGCTGGGCGGCCTTGGCCTTGGTGGCCTTGGCGCGCATCTTGTCGGCCTGCGTCTGGAGCGCTCCGGCCTGGCGGGCCGCGTTGGCGTACTCGCGCTTGCGCCGCTTCTCGTCGGTCTCGCGGGTGTCCAGGTACTTCTTCCAGCCGACGTTGTAGACGTCGATCACCGACCGGTTGGCGTCCAGGTGGAAGACCCGGTTCACCACGGCCTCCAGCAGGCCCACGTCGTGGCTGATGATCGCCAGGCCGCCCTGGTGGCCCTTCAGGAAGTCCCGCAGCCAGACGATCGAGTCGGCGTCGAGGTGGTTGGTGGGCTCGTCCAGCAGGAGCGTGTCGGCGCCCGAGAACAGGATGCGGGCCAGCTCCACCCTGCGGCGCTGACCACCCGACAGGGTGCTCAGCGGCTGGGTCATGATCCGGTCGGGCAGGCCGAGACTGGAGGAGATCGCGGCGGCCTCGGACTCGGCCGCGTAGCCGCCCAGCACGTGCAGGCGGTCCTCGGCCCGGCCGTACTTGCGCACCGCCTTGTCGCGGGCCGCGCCCGTCTGGGTGGACATCGCCTCCTCGGCGGCCCGGAGCTGGCGGAAGACCTCGTCCAGGCCGCGGGCGGCGAGGATCCGGTCGCGCGCGAGGACCTCCAGGTCTCCCGAGCGCGGGTCCTGCGGCAGGTAGCCGAGGGTGCCCGAGCGGGTGATCTCGCCCGCGGCGGGCAGCGCCTCGCCCGCGAGCACCTTGGTCAGCGTCGTCTTGCCCGCGCCGTTGCGGCCGACCAGGCCCACCCGGTCGCCGGGATTGATGCGGAAGGTCACGTTGTCGATCAGCAGCCGGGCTCCGGCGCGCAGCTCGATGTCTTTCGCGATGATCAAGTGAGGACTCCCCCGGGGACGTGAGAACGCTCCGCTCGACGCCTGCCCATCCCGCTGGACACGGCGGAGGCACGGGAGCACCCATAGTCTACGTGTCGCCCGTTCCGGCCCGCGAACCGGTTTCGGATCACCTGTTCCGGGGCACCGGCCGCCCGCGCCGCCGCGGACGGCCGGGATGATGGGCCGAGCAAGCACCGACGACATGGGGGGACCATGCCCGAGAACACCGGAGGACCGCCCCAGGGGACGCCCTGCTGGATGACCCTCAACACGCCGGACGCCGCGGCCGCCCAGGCCTTCTACGGCGAGCTCCTGGGCTGGGAGTTCGAGGACGCCGGGGCCGAGCACGGGCAGCGCCTCGTCGCCAGGCGCGGCGGGAAGGCCGCGGCGGGCGTCAACGGCGACCACAAGGACGCGCCCTTCTGGGGCCTCTCCTTCGCCACCGAGGACTGCGCCGGCGCCGTGGAGCGCGCCGCCACGGCGGGCGCGGCCGTGGACTCCCCCGCCGCCCCGTTCCCCGACCCCCGGGCCCCAGGGGAGCCGACCGAACGCAGGGCGAGCCTCACCGACCCGCAGGGCGCCCCGTTCGGTCTGTGGGAGGGCCCGGGCCGGGTCGGCGCGGAGATCGCCGACGCACCGGGCGCCCTCGTCTGGAACGAGCTGGTCACCTCCGACACCGCGGCGGCCCTCCGGTTCTACGACGCGGTCTTCGGCGTCACCTCCGCGCCCCTGCAGAAGGGCGTCGACTACCACGTGCTCAGCGCGGGCGGCCGGCCCGCCTGCGGGGTCTTCGGGGTCCCCGCGGCGCATCTGCGGGCGGCGGGGGGCCGTGCGGCGTGGAAGGTCTACTTCGGCGTCGAGAACGCCGACAGGGCCGCCAAGGCGGCGGCGGGCCTCGGCGGCCGGGTGGTCCAGCCCGCGATGAACTCGCCGTTCGGGCGCTTCGCCGTGCTCACCGACCCGTCCGGCGCCGAGTTCGCGGCGATCTCGGTGCCCAAGGGCGGCAAGGGAGGCCCGGCCAAGGCACGACGGCGCCCTCTGGGCCGGCGCTAGCGCGAGAGGGCCCGGATCAGGTCGGCGACCCGCACGACGCCCTGGCAGCGGCCGATCTCGTCGATGACGACGAGATCGTCGTAGACGCGCTCCTCGTCCCGGCCCGCCGCGCGCAGCGCCGCGACTGCGGGAACGGTCCGGGGCACGAGCCGGGGCTGGTCGGCGAGGCGGACGGCGGGCTTGCTCGCGTGCAGCGCGTGCCCGAACGGGCCGGACAGGCTGAGCAGGAACCGCGACTTGTTGACCGTCGCGCGCGGCCGGTGCCGCTCGTCGATGAGCACGATGCTGCCGGTGCCGTCGGCGCCCGCGAGCGCTTCGAGCACCTCGCCGGCGCTGGCGCTGTCGGGCATCGTCACCGCGGGCAGGGTGAACTCCGAGACGCGCGGCCCGAGGTCGGCCGTGCCGTAGGTCTCCTCGGCGACCGGCACGGGCATCGGCACCGGCTGGCCGGGGCGCCAGTCGCGCGGCGTGAGCAGCGGGCCCTGGACGAGCCGGACGCCGAGCGCGCGCAGCTTGGCGAGCTGCTCGTCGGTCTGCACGCCGGGGGCGAGGACGCGGGTCCCGACCCGGTGCGCGACGGTGACGAGGCCCGCCACGAGAGCGGCGCGGCGCGGGTCGGCGACCGCGCGGCGGCCCAGGTCGCGGTCCAGTTCGACCATCGACGGGGTGCCCTCGATGAGCAGGTCGAGCGGCGCGTGCACGGCGCCGAGCCCGCCGAACGCCACGGGGTAGCCGGCGTGGCGCAGGTCGGAGACGCCCGCGGCGACGGCGGCGCGCACGGCGGGCGGGAAGCCCCCGGCGACGCACACGATCACGTCCCTGGGCTTGCGCCCCGCCTCGTGCAGTCCGTGGTGCAGCCGGGTGAGCGGGCCGCGGCCGAGCGCGAGCGTCTCGGCCCGCAGAGTGACCCGCAGCGGGAGCGGCACGCCGCCGAGCGCCCTGGCCCCCTCGACGGCCCGGCGCACGTCCTCGGCCGCGGGATCGGCGCTGAGCTCGGCCGGAAGCGGCGGCCCGGTGTGCGCGGTGACGGCGACGACGGTGCCCGCGTCGAGGTCGACGACGGGCTCGAAGAGGGCGCCTCCGGCGACACCTGCCGAGAGCGGGGTGTCCAGTACTGCCACAACGGCATCATCCCGCCGCTGAGGACGGCGAGCCACCGGTCAGGCCAGACGTTCACCCAGATTTCGCCCAAGCCGCCTGAACCACGGCGTCCCAGGGTGCGGAACCGCCCGATCGTGCCCGAAAGCCGCGCGAACCCGTCTCAGAAGTCGCGTGCGACGACGATCGAGATCAGATAGGTCGCGCCCGCGACCCCCGCCAGATAAGGCAGCGGGCCGAGCTCCGCGCCGCGCAGCGCCTGCACCACCAGCGCCGCGACCAGCCCGGCGACCAGCACGTCGCCGGTCATCGCCGCCGCCCGCAGGTGGGCGCCGCCGCGGCGGCCCTGCCCGAACGACTCGCTCAGCGCGAGGCCCCGCTCATCCCTGCGGTAGGCGAGCTGGATCCCATAGGCGAGCAGGACCCCGCCCGCGACCAGCCCTGCCGTCATCTCCTCGCGGTACACCAGGAAACCCGCGACGCCCGCGCCCGCGAGCATCGCGAAGACGGGTACCAGCCATCCCTGCCGACCACGGCGTTCCGGTGCAAGCCACATGCCCCCATCCTTGCGCAGAGCGCCGCTTCACGCGTAGATCTTTCGTGGCCTGTCGCCCTACCTGTTGCGACCGGATGCGACGCGCGAGGTGCGACCACCGGTGCCGCCTGGTTAGGGTCATGGCGTGGCGCAGTATCGGATGCACGGCTCGAACATGCTGGCCGTCGACCTCATGGGCGAGACCATCCGCGCCCTCAACGGGTCGATGGTCGCCTACGAGGGCCAGATGAGTTTCAAACGGCAGGGGATGACCGGCGGCGAGGGCCTGATGGGCGCGGTGCGCCGCAGGGTCGCCGGCGAGTCCATCACCCTCATGGAGATCAGCGGCCAGGGCACGGTCTACCTGGCCCACGAGGCGACCGAGATCAATCTCGTGCCGCTGCAGGGCGACACCCTGCTCGTGGAGTCGACGAGCCTGCTCGCCCTCGACGGGCAGCTCCAGACCGGAGTGCAGTTCACCGGGCTGCGCGGGATGACCACCGGCCAGGGCCTGGCCACCACCAAGGTCGAGGGCCACGGGACCGTCGCGATCCTCTCCGACGGCCCCGCGATCGCCCTGGAGGTGAGCGCGCAGCAGCCCCTGCACGTCGACCCGCAGGCCTACGTGGCGCACCGCGGCCAGCTCCAGCAGGAGTTCGTGACCGACGTGAACTGGCGCACCGTGCTCGGCCAGGGCTCGGGCGAGAGCTTCCAGCTGCGCTTCACCGGCCACGGCCTGGTCTACATCCAGCCCGCCGAGCGCGGCGGCGGACTCGCGGCGGAGGTCTGATGCCCGGCTACAGCGCGGTCAACAAGAAGATGATCCAGGTCCCGATCGGGCCCGGGCACGAGGTGTACTCCAAGCGCGGCGCGATGCTCGGCTACGTCGGCGCGGTCACCTTCACCGGCTCGGTGACGGCCGGGGCCGGCGTCGGCGCGATGCTGGGCCGGTCCCTCGCCGGCGAGAACACCGGCATGATGCACGTGACGGGCCAGGGCAGCGTGATGTTCGGCCACCACGGCCTGTACGTGGAGATCGTCGAGATGCAGGGCGACACCCTGTACGTCGAGGCCGACCGGCTCCTGGTCCACGACGCCTCGCTCCAGCGCGGCACCATGTTCCTGGGCGAGCAGGGCGGGCTGTCCGGCGTCATCCGCGGCCAGATGACCGGGCAGGGCCTGTTCACCACCACGCTCACCGGGCAGGGCTCGTGCGCGCTGCTGTCGCACGGCGGCGTCATCCAGCTCCCGGTGCAGCCCGGCCGTCCCGTCTACGTCGACCCGCAGGCCTACGTCGGGCACCGCGGCCAGATCCAGAACAGGCTGAAGACCGCCGTCGGCCTGCGCGACCTCATCGGGCGCGGGTCGGGCGAGGGATTCCAGCTTGAGCTGTCCGGCCAGGGCGTGGTGTACGTCCAGGCCAGCGAGAGGAAGATCTGACATGGGCTACCCGCCTCAGCCCCCGTACGACCCGTACGGCCAGCAGCCCGGCTACGGGCAGCAGCCGCCGCCCTACGGCCAGCCCGCGCCGTACGGGCAGCAGCCCGGGTACCCCGCCCAGTACCCGCCGCAGGGCGGCTACCCGCCTCCCGGCGCGGTCCCGCCGCAGGGCGGCCACGCGGGCGGCCAGTTCCCGCAGATCGCGACCTTCAACGCGGCGACCCTGCCCGCCGACGACAACGTCAACCCCTACTCCTTCTCGGTGAACCTGAACGGCCGGTGGTTCATCCAGAAGGGCAAGATGATCGCCTACTACGGGCAGATCCGGTTCTCGGCCCTGTCGGCCGGGCCGCTGGACGCGCTCGTGGCGGGCCACTTCCACTCGCCGCTGTACGCGCACGACTGGGTGGTGGCCGAGGGCCAGGGCAAGCTCGTGCTCGGCGACCGCGGCTTCGACCTCAACTCCTACGACCTGGAGGAAGGCAACCTCACCGTCCGGGCGGCCAACCTGCTGGCGTTCGACCCGTCGCTGAGCCTCAAGCAGTCGATCATCCCCGGGTTCCTCACCCTCGTCGGCAGCGGCAAGTTCATCGCCTCCTCGAACGGGCCGGTGCACTTCGTCGAGCCGCCGATCCGGGTCGACCCGCAGGCCGTCCTCGGCTGGGCCGACGTGCCGACGCCGTTCCACCACTACGACCACGGGGCGGTGCGCGGGGTCCTCGGCCACGCGCGGGCCGCGTTCGGCATGCGGCCTTCCTCGGGCGAGGAGCACCAGTTCGAGTTCACCGGCGCGGGCACCGTGCTCATGCAGTCGTCGGAGAAGGTCACCGAATCGCCCGCCCAGCTGCGCGAACTCGAAGGCCAGATCGGGCTGCTGGGCGTCGGCGGGCTCCAGCGGATGCAGCACGTCATCGCGCAGCGGCTGGCGGCCGAGCAGCAACGCGATTGACCTGGGCCGGGCACTCCCGGAAAATCGGGCGGGTTCCTCAGATCGTGCCATCACCGGCAAACTGGAAGGACCCGGCCTCATGCCGAGCAGTCGTCCGCATGACTTCGCCGCCCTGCTCGCCCGGACCGCCGTCGGCGTCGTCTTCGTCGCCCACGGCTGGCTGAAGGTCGAGGACGGGGTCACCGCCACCGCCACCGAGTTCGACCGGATGGGCGTGCCCCTGGCCAAGGCCGCCGCCGTCTACGCCACGTTCGCCGAACTCCTCGGCGGGGTCGCCCTCATCATCGGCCTCGGACTGCCCGTCGTCGGCCTCGCCCTGTTCCTCGACATGGCCGGCGCGTTCGTCTTCGTCAACGTCGACCAGGGGCTGATCGCGCCGGACGGCTTCGAGCTCGTCTTCGTCCTCGGGTTCGCGAGCCTGCTGTTCGCCGCGGGCGGGGGCGGCGGCCTCACCCTCGACCGCGCGCTGAGCGTCCGCCGCTCCCGCCAGGAGGAGATCGCCGACTTCCTCCCGCCCGACGACGGCTCCCCCGCCCCCTACCTCCCCAAGCCCCTGGACCCGCCCGCGCCGGAGGCTCCGCGCGAGGCCCGCGACACCGAACCCGACCTGCCGCTGCCGTCGAACCCGGTGAGCGATCCAGTGCCCGCCGACCCCTCATCCGGGGCCGAGACCGGAGACGTCGTGGTCGCCCGCGCGCGGCGGCCCCGGGCGCGCAAGACTCAGGAGAAGGACGCGAAGTAGGAGGCCGCCATGTCGTCGCGTTCGTGGCCCTGTTCCGCGGCGCGGCGGAAGCGCTCGGCGCCCGCCTCGGCGAGGTCGAGCCGCACGCCGGCCTCCTCGGCGGCGGCGAGGATCAGCCGGTTGTCCTTGGCGGCGGTCTCCACGGCGAAGCTCGGCGGGGACATCTGGCCGCGCATGATGAGGTCGGCCTTCATCCGCAGGTAGCCCGCGTCGAGGCCGCCGCCGGCGATCGCGTCGAGGAACTGCCGGGGCTCCACGCCCAGGCCCTTGGCCAGCGCCAGGGTCTCCCCCACCGCGTTGTTCACCGCCAGCACCCACGAGTTGATGACCAGCTTCAACCGGGTCGCGGCGCCCACGTGGTCGTCGATCCAGATCGTGCGCGAGCCGATCGCGTCGAACACCGGCTCCAGAGGGGTCCAGACGGTGTCGGGCGCGGCGCACAGGATCGTCAGCTGGCCCGCCTCGGCCGGGGCCCTCGTGCCCAGAAGGGGGGCGTCCACATAGACCAGGCCGTTGTCGTTGGCGAAGCCGTACAGGAGGTCGACGTCCTCGATCGAGGCCGTCGACGACTGCACCCACAGCGCGCCGGGCCGCAGCCCCGGCGCGGCCTGGCGCATGACGTCGAGGGCCGCGTCGCCGTCGTACAAGACCGTGAACACGACTTCGGCCCCGGCGACCGCCTCGGGCGGCGTGGGAGCCGCGTAGGCGCCTTCCCGGGCCAGCGCGTCGGTCTTCTCCTTCGTCCGGTTCCAGACCCGGACCCGGTGCCCGGCCTTGAGCAGGTTGCGGGCGATCGGCTCGCCCATGATCCCGGTCCCCAGCACGGCGACGTCCATGTGGCCCCTCCTCAAGGTCAATTTCCGACCTTCCCCGACCACCCACGTCCAAATCCCCCCGAAGAGGTGAACGTATGGCACCGCGGCTCCTGTGCTCCGCCCGGGGAGCCGCCCCGGGGGGCACCGTGATGTTGGTAGCGTCGGTCGCTTGGACGGGGGCACCGGGCCCCCGCAGGGGAGCGGCATGCGCAAAGGGTTCCGGCACCCGACGCAGGTGATCGTCGGCGGCTTCGGCGCGGCGGTCGCCGTGGGCACGGGGCTGCTCTCACTGCCGATCGCGACCGCCGAAGGCGAGGGCGCGGGGATCCTCACCGCTCTGTTCACCGCCACCTCGTCGATCTGCCTGACCGGCCTCGCCGTCGTCGCGACCGACACGCACTGGTCGGTCTTCGGCGAAGTGGTGATCATGCTGCTGCTGCAGGCCGGCGGCCTCGGCATCATGACCCTCGCGACGCTCTTCGCGCTGCTGCTGTCCGGCCGGCTCGGCCTGCGCGCCCGGCTGCTGGCCGCCACCGAGAACAAGACCCTCTCGGGCAGCGACCTGCGCCGCGTCATCCGCAACGTGGTGATCTTCTCGCTGGCGACCGAGGCGATCCTCGCCCTGGTCCTCGCCGCGCGGTTCGTCCTCCACTACGGCGAGAGCGTCGGCTACGGGGCCTACCTGGGCCTGTTCCACTCCGTGTCGGCCTTCAACAACGGCGGGCTCGCCCTGTGGTCCGACAGCGTCATGGGGTTCGCCGCCGACCCCTGGGTCTGCCTGCCGCTGTGCATCGGCGTCATCGTCGGCGGGCTCGGCTTCCCCGTCGTGTTCGAACTCGCCCGCTCCTGGCGGCGGCCCATCCGCTGGTCCGTCCTCACCAAGATCACCATAGGACTGACGGCACTGCTGATCGGGGCCGGGACCGTCGTCCTCACCGTCTTCGAATGGAACAACCCGCGCACGTTGGGCGGTCTCGACGGCGGTGCCCGGCTCCTCGCCGGGTTCTTCTCCGCCGTCATGCCGCGCTCCGGCGGCTTCAACAGCATCGACGTGAGCGCGATGCGCCCCGAGAGCTGGCTCGCCACCGACATCCTCATGTTCATCGGCGCGGGCAGCGCGGGCACCGGCGGCGGCATCAAGGTCACCACCTTCGGGCTGCTGGCGTTCGTGCTGCTCGCGGAGCTGCGCGGCGACACCAGCGTCAACGTCGGCAACCGCAAGATCCCGCACGACACCCAGCGCCAGGCCCTCACCATCGCGCTCATCGGCGTCGGCGTCGTCGCCACCGCGACCTTCGCGCTCCTCGCGATCGTGCCGCACACGCTCGACCAGGTACTGTTCGAGGTCATCTCGGCCTTCGCGACCGTCGGCCTGTCGACCGGCATCACCCCGACGCTGCCCGCGGCGGGCCAGCTCCTGATCATCTTCCTGATGTTCATCGGCCGGGTCGGCCCCGTCACCCTGTTCACCGCGCTCGCCCTGCGGGAACGGACCAGACTGTACGAACTACCGGAGGAGCGACCGATCGTTGGCTGAGAACACCCCCGTCGTCGTCATCGGCATGGGCCGGTTCGGCAGCTCCATCGCGCTGGAGCTGACCCGGCTCGGCACCGAGGTGCTCGCGATCGACCACCGGCCCAAGACGGTCCAGGCGCTCTCCGGCGAGCTCACCCAGATCGTCTCCGCCGACGCCACCGACATCCAGGCGCTCCGCCAGCTCGGCGTCCCCGACTTCTACCGGGCCGTCGTCGCCATCGGCAGCGACATCGAGGCCAGCATCCTGACCACCTCGCTGCTGGTGGAGCTCGGCGTCGAGGACATCTGGGCCAAGGCCATCAGCCGCCAGCACGGCCGCATCCTGGAACGCATCGGCGCCAACCACGTCGTCCTGCCCGAGCACGACATGGGCGAGCGGGTCGCCCACCTCGTCAGCGGCCGCATGCTCGACTACGTCCAGATCGACCGCGACTACTCCCTCGCCAAGACCCGCCCGCCCCGCGACCTCGTCGGCATCCCCCTGGGCGAGACCAATCTCCGCCGCAAGCACGGCGTCACCATCGTCAGCGTCAAACCCCATGGCGAGTCCTACACCTACGCCACCGAGGACACCGTCCTCCAATACGACGACCTCATCCTCGTCGCCGGCCCGACCGCCAAAGTGGAGCGGTTCACCGACCTCTAGCGGCGGTGCGGTCGACCACGATGCGGTCGGCTGGTTCCGCCGGGCGCAGTGCCCCGGCCCGCGCGCGGAAGCCCGGCGCCGTGGGGGCGCCGGGCCTTTCGCCTCGGTGCGTGCCGGCCGGATCGCGGTGCGCCGGCGGTCGGGCGCGACGTCAGTTCAGGATGAAGGTGACGGTCTGGGTGTTGCCCGCGACGTCGTGCAGGACGAGGGCGTTCTCGCCCTGGACGGCGCCGAAGACGCCCGGCCGGATGAAGTCGACGTCGGACCAGGGGTTGTCGGTGAGGTCCTTGACCTTGCCGTTGAGGACTACCTTGTCGATCTTGCCCGCGTCGTAGAGCTTGTAGCTGACGCGGTCGTAGCCCGCTCCGGCGGCGACGGTGTAGGCCTCGCCGTCCTTCACCATGGCCTTGGGCGCCGTGGTGTCGATGGCGAAGGCAGCGGTGCCTGTCGGGGCGATGTTGCCCGCGAGGTCCTGGGCGTTGTACCTGACGGTGTAGGAGCCCTCGGGGAGCGCCACCGTGGCGGTGTGGACGCCGGACTTCGCGCCGTTCAGCGCGGTCTGGGTGCTCTTGACCAGGACACCGTCCTTGTAGATGTTGGCCACGATGCGCTGGAGTCCAGTCTCGTCGGTCGCCTCGACCCGGACGTCCAGCTTCTGGAAGGGGCCCGCGGCGGCGGGCGAGACCAGCGTCGCGACCGGCCTGGCGCGGTCGGCCGGGGACTGCTCCTGCTTCAGCTCGACCTGGTCGACCGTCCAGAACGCGCTGTTCGTCCCGGTGTAGTGGAAGCGGAACCGGGCGGTCTTCGCGCCCGCGGGCACCTCGAACGCCAGGTTCTCCACCACGTTGGTGTTCGCGGTGTAGGACTTCAGCACCTGCGGCTCGCCGTCGTCGAAGCTCACCAGGACCTCGCCCGACTGGGGGCCGTCGATCTGGTAGCGGGACGCGAAGGCGAGGGTCGCGGTCGCGACGCCGGTGAGCGGGTAGGCCGGGCTGACGAGCGTCGAGTCGAACCGGCCCGCGGCGTGGGCCTTGTCGTCCCACTCGTCGGAGTCGGCGACGGCGAAGACGTCGCGGGCCCGGACGTTGGTCTCACGCCCCTGGCCGCGCTCGGCCTGGGTCCAGAACTCGTCGGTCGCGAACGACCAGCCCGCCCACTCCGTGACACCGCCCGAGGGCATCTTCGCGTTGTCGATGGACCAGCCCTCGGGGGCGGTGCGCGTCCAGCCGAGGAGGCTCGCGTTGACGCCCGTCTCGTCCACGCGGGTGCGCAGTTCGGGGCGCAGCGCGTCGAAGGCGTCGGGGCGCAGGGAGCCGATCGCCGCGCCGTCGAGCCGCCAGGCGGGGTCGGGGCCGACGCCGGCGGCGGCGAGGACGGTCGGGGCGATGTCGGAGATCTTCACGTCGTGCCGGGTACCCGGCGCGATGCCCGCGCCGGAGGCGATCACGAAGACCTTGCGCTCGGCGAGGCTGTTGCCGCCGTGCCCGCCGGTCGGGGTATGGCCGTGGTCGCTGGTGACGAGCACGAGCCACTCCTCGCCTTGCGGCCGGGCCTCGACGGCGGCGAGGATGTCGCCGATCTGGCGGTCCGCGCGGGCGAGCGCGGTCCGGTAGGCGGCGCCGTTGGTGCCCGCGCCGTGGCCCGCGCCGTCGACCTCGTCGAGGTGGACGAACACGTCATCGGCGCCGCCCGCGATCGCCTCGACGGCGCGCAGCGTCGTGCCCGCGTCCGAGCCGCCCGCGATCCTGGAGTCCACGGCGGGGCCGAAGACCGTCGTGACGATCGGGCCCCACGTCCCTACCGCGGCGGTCAAGCGCTGCGGCCTGGCCGCCTCGATGCGGGTGAGGTAGTCGGGGTACTCGGTGTGGTTCGGGGCGGTGAAGGTGTTGTCGGTGACCCGGTGCTTGTCGGGCCACACACCGGTCGCGATGGTCGACCAGCTCGGGCCGGAGACGGTGCCCGCCATCGGCAGCGCCTGGAGGTCGCTGGTGGCGACCATGCTCCGGGCCATGAGCGCGTCGAGATTGGGCATGTCGGCGGCGGCGAGAAAGTCGTACGCGGCGCCGTCGACGCCGATGACGAGGGTCTTGACCGCTTCGGCCGGTGCCGCGCCGACGGGACCGCCGACGGCCAGGCCCGCGATCAGGGAGGAAGCGAGAACAGTTGTAGATACAGCACCGAGCACACGTATCGGGGGCATGTCCACTCCAAATCCAGGAGATTCCCAGGTGCGGGGGTTCCGCACCGACCCCAGTGTTCAGCGTGCACCCACGCCATGGCGAGAGCTCGCAAAAGTTGTCAATACACGTTAGGCCAGGGTTCACCACGGCGGACCCTCGGTGAACGCGGGAAGATCGCCCGGAAACCGCGCGGAGTGCCGGCCAGATCCGGCAGAGTCGGCGTATGGATGAGAATGAGCGGAGAGACCTCGCGCGCAGCATGGCGCGAAGACACATCGAGCTGGGCTTCGACGGCTTCGCCGAGATCGTCGACCAGGTGATCGACCTCCTCGGGGACGAACCGGAGAACCTGATGCTGGCCGAGGACACCGTCACGGCGGTGTGGCGCGAACGCCTCGCCGAGCAGCGGGACTGGCCCGAGGTCACCGACCCCGACCGGATCCTGCGCGCCTTCGCGGCGCTGACCGGCGCCGGGGTGACCGCGCGGGCGCACTTCACCTGCTGCCAGAGCTGCGGCCTCGCCGAGATCGGCGAGGCCGCAGCCCCGGACGCACGCGGCTACGTTTTCTTCCACTACCAGGACACCGAATCCGCCGTGGAGAACTCACGCCTCCACCTGTCCTACGGCTCCTTCCACTCGGCCGACGCGGACGTGCCGATCGGCCACGAGGTCGTCGCCGCCCTCACCGCCGAGGGCCTCAACCCCGTATGGGACGGCACCGTCCGCAACCGCATCGCCCTCGGCTCCCTGACCTGGCTGAAGCGCCTCCCGCCCCTGCCCGCCTGACCCCCGCCCCCTGTCCCCCGCCGCACATCCATGAACGACGTCGAGGATCCGTGCCCATACGGGCACGGATCCTCATGGTCTTGCGTATGGCAGGTCTTGCGTACGGCCGGGTTCGCAGGAACCCGATCACGCCCCGCCGGAGACGGGGCGGTTCACACGTTGAAGCCCAGGGCGCGGAGCTGCTCGCGGCCGTCCTCGGTGATCTTGTCCGGGCCCCACGGCGGCAGCCAGACCCAGTTGATCTTGAGTTCGTCGACGAGGTCGGCCGTGGCGGACTGGGCCTGGTCCTCGATGACGTCGGTGAGCGGACAGGCGGCGCTGGTGAGGGTCATGTCGACCGTCAGCAGCTTCTTGTCCTCGGTGGTGTCGACGTTGAGGCCGTAGACGAGGCCCAGGTCGACGACGTTGATGCCCAGTTCGGGGTCGACGACGTCGCGCAGCGCCTCAAGGATCTGCTCCTCCTCGTCGGAGCCGCCGGTGAGGGCGTCGAGGGCCGCTTCCTCAGCCGCGTTGAGTTCGGTCATGATGCCTTCTCCAGGGTCTGGGCTGTGGCGTCCTTCCAGGCCATCCAGCCGAGCAGGGCGCACTTGACGCGGGCGGGGTACTTGGAGACGCCGGCGAACGCGACCGCGTCCTCCAGCACCTCCTCGTCCGGCTCGATCTCGCCGCGGGACTGCATGAGGGCGAGGAACTCGTCGCCGAGCCGCATCGCGTCCTTCACCGTCCGGCCGATGATCATGTCGCTCATCACCGAGGCGCTGGCCTGGCTGATCGAGCAGCCCTGGTTCTCGTAGGACACGTCCTTGACCACCGCGTCGTCGCCGGAGCCCTCCAGCGCGACCCGCAGGGTGATCTCGTCACCGCAGGTCGGGTTGATGTGGTGGACCTCGGCGCCGTACGGCTCCCGCAGCCCGCGGTGCTGCGGGTTGCGGTAGTGGTCCAGGATGATCTCCTGGTACATCGATTCAAGCTGCACTTCAGACCGTCCCGAAGAACTTCTGCGCCCGCCGGACGCCCTCGGCCAGGGCGTCGACCTCGCTCAGCGTGTTGTACACGTAGAACGACGCGCGGGTGGTCGCGGGTATTCCGAAGCGGCGGCACAGCGGCCACGCGCAGTGGTGCCCGACGCGGACGGCGACCCCGTCGTCGTCGAGGACCTGGCCGACGTCGTGCGGGTGGATGCCGTCGACGACGAACGAGACCGTCGCGCCGCGGGCCGCGGTGTCGGTCGGGCCGATGATCCGCACGCCCGGGATCGAGCCGATGCTCTCCAGCGCGTAGGCGGCCAGCTCGTGCTCGTGCTCGGCCACCCGGTCCATGCCGAGGGCGTTGAGGTAGTCGCACGCGGCGGCGAGCCCGACGGCCTGGGCCGTCACCGGCACGCCCGCCTCGAACCGCTGCGGCGGCGCGGCGTACGTGGACTGCTCCAGCTGGACGACCTCGATCATCGAGCCGCCCGTGATGAACGGCGGCATCGACTCCAGCAGCTCCCGGCGCCCCCACAGGACGCCGATGCCGAGCGGGCCCAGCATCTTGTGGCCGGAGAAGACCAGGAAGTCCGCGCCGAGCGCGGCCACGTCGACCGGCAGGTGCGGCACCGACTGGGCGCCGTCCACCAGGACGAGCGCGCCGACGGCGTGCGCCCGCTCGGCGATCACCGAGACGGGGTTGACCGTGCCGAGCACGTTCGACTGCTGGGTCAACGCGACGAGCTTGGTGCGCGGACCCACCAGCTCCTCCAGGTTGGAGGTGTCGAGCCTGCCGTCGTCGGTCAGCCCGAACCAGCGCAGGGTGGCGCCGGTGCGACGGCACAGCTCCTGCCACGGGACGAGGTTGGCGTGGTGCTCCATCTCGGTGACCACGATCTCGTCGCCGGGGCCGACCGCGAACCGGGCCGCCTCCGGCCCGAACGTCGCGGCGTTGCTCAGCGAGTAGGCGACCAGGTTGATCGCCTCGGTCGCGTTCTTGGTGAACACGATCTCGCCCGCGGGGGCCCCGACGAACGCTCCGATGGTGGCGCGTGCCGCCTCGAACGCGTCGGTGGCCTCCTCGGCCAGCAGGTGCGCGCCGCGGTGGACCGCGGCGTTGTGCTTCTCGTAGAAGGCGCGCTCGGCGTCCAGGACCTGGCGCGGCTTCTGCGAGGTCGCGCCGGAGTCCAGGTACACGAGCGGGTTCCCGTTCCGGACCGTACGGCCCAGGATCGGGAAGTCCTTCCGGATCTCCTCAGCCAGCAGCGACATGGGTCAGACGCCCGCCTTCACGTACTTCTCGTAACCCTCGGACTCGAGGATCTCGGCGAGCTCGGGCCCGCCCTCTTCGACGACCTTGCCGTGCGCGAAGACGTGGACGAAGTCCGGCTTCACGTACCGCAGGATCCGGGTGTAGTGGGTGATCAGCAGCACGCCGGTCTCGCCCGCGGCGCTGAACCGGTTGACGCCCTCGGAGACGACCTTGAGCGCGTCGACGTCGAGGCCGGAGTCGGTCTCGTCGAGCACCGCGATCTTCGGCTTGAGCAGCTCGAGCTGGAGGATCTCGTGGCGCTTCTTCTCACCGCCGGAGAAGCCCTCGTTCACGTTGCGCTGCGCGAAGGCCGGGTCCATCTGGAGCTGGGCCATCGCCTCCTTGAGGTCCTTGGAGAAGACCCGGAGCTTGGGCGCCTCGCCCTTGACCGCGGTGACGGCGGTGCGCAGGAAGTTCGCGACCGACACGCCCGGCACCTCGACGGGGTACTGCATCGCCAGGAACAGCCCGGCGCGCGCCCGCTCGTCGACGCTCATGTCCAGGACGGACTCGCCGTCCAGGGTGACGGTGCCTGAGGTGACGGTGTACTTGGGGTGCCCGGCGATCGCGTAGGCAAGGGTGGACTTGCCCGATCCGTTCGGGCCCATGATGGCGTGGGTCTCCCCAGCCTTCACCGTCAGGTTGACGCCCTTCAGGATCTCCTTGTCGGCGACCGTCACATGCAGGTCGCGGATCTCCAGCGTGGCCATGTCAGGACTCCCCATATTCGGACGGCTCGGCGACGTTGACGAGCACCTTGCCGTCCTCGATCTTCACTCGGTAGGTGGGCACCGCCCTGGTCGCGGGCGGGTTGGTGGGCTTGCCGGTGCGCAGGTCGAAGCAGGACCCGTGCAGCCAGCACTCCAGTGTTCCGTTGTAGACCTCGCCCTCGGAGAGCGAGACCTCGGCGTGCGAGCAGGTGTCGTTGATCGCGAACACCTCGCCGCCGGTCTTCACGACCACGACGGGCACGTCGTCGATCTCGACGACGATGGGCGTGTCCTCGGCGATCTCGGCTTCCGCGCCGATGTCGACGAATCCGCTCACCGCGACAGCTCCGCGTCGATCCTTGCCTCCACCCGCTCGCGCAGCTCGTCGATCTCGATGCGCTGGACGATCTGGTTGAGGTAGCCGCGCACGACCATCCGCTTGGCGAGGTCGGCGGGGATGCCACGGGCCTGGAGGTAGAACAGGTGCTCCTCGTCCAGGCGGCCGGAGGCCGACGCGTGGCCCGCGCCCGCGACCTCGCCGGTGAGGATCTCCAGGTTCGGCACCGAGTCGACCCGCGTGCCGTCGGTGAGGACGAGGTTGCGGTTCAGCTCGTAGGTGTCGGTGCCCTCGGCCTCGGCGCGGATCACCACGTCGCCGATCCACACGGCGTGCGCGTCGTCGCCCTGCAGGGCGCCCCGGTAGTCGACCCGCGAGCGGCAGTTGCGCACACTGTGGTCGGCCAGGAGGCGGTGCTCCAGGTGCTGGCCGGCGTCCACGAAGTAGACCCCGTACAGCTCGGCGTCGCCGCCGGTGCCGTGGTAGGAGACCGACGGGCGGATCCGGACGAGGTCGCCGCCGAGGGTGACGTTGAAGCCGGTGAACTTCGCGTCCTTGGCCAGGTGGGCGTGCTGGTGCGAGACGTGCACGGCGTCGTCGGCCCATTCCTGGACCGAGACGACCGTCAGCTCGGCCTGATCGCCGACGATGAACTCGACGTTGTCGGCGTAGGTCGCCGAACCGGAGTGGTCCAGCACGAGGGTCGCCTTGGCGAACGGCTCGACGATCACCGTGGTGTGGCCGTAGGCCGCGTGGCCCGCGTCCTCGCCGCGCAGCCGCACGATCGTCGGCGCGGAGGCGACGGCCTCGCGCGGCACGGTGATCACGGTCGCGGTGGAGAACGCGCTGTAGGCCTGCGCGGAGACCCGGTCGGTCGGGACGTAGCCCTTGCCGAGGCGCGCGTCCTCCCGGCCGACGGTCTCGACCGTCACCTCGGGGGCCGCGTCGATCTCGAGCACGATCTTGCCGTCGGCCTTCGCCGAGCCGTCGTGCAGGCCGCGCAGCCGGCGCAGCGGGGTGAACCGCCACTCCTCCTCGCGGCCGTTCGGCACCGCGAAGTCCGCGACGTCGTACGACGACTTCTCCGACAAGGTCGAGACAGGCTTGACTTCCACGCCCATCAGCCGACGGCTCCTTCCATCTGCAGTTCGATGAGCCGGTTGAGCTCAAGCGCGTATTCCATGGGCAGCTCCCGCGCGATCGGCTCCACGAATCCGCGGACGATCATCGCCATGGCCTCGTCCTCGGTCATGCCGCGGCTCATGAGGTAGAAGAGCTGGTCCTCCGAGACCTTCGAGACGGTGGCCTCGTGGCCCATCTCGACGTCGTCCTCGCGGACGTCGACGTAGGGGTA
Source organism: Actinocorallia aurea (assembly GCF_054783995.1). Lineage (NCBI taxonomy): Bacteria > Bacillati > Actinomycetota > Actinomycetes > Streptosporangiales > Thermomonosporaceae > Actinocorallia > Actinocorallia aurea. Next base: position 87,854 of record NZ_BAAGPQ010000027.1, on the reverse strand, counting down.
GGTGTCGGAGCGGGAGATCTGGTCGACCAGCAGCGCGTCGCACTTCACGGTGGACTTGCTGTGCTCGGCGCCCTCCTGGACCTGGACGAGGCCCCGGTAGGAGGTGCGGCCGCCGCCTCGCGCGACGGACTTGGAGATGATCGACGAGGAGGTGTGCGGGGCGCAGTGCACCATCTTGGCGCCCGCGTCCTGGTGCTGGCCGGCGCCGGCGAAGGCGATCGAGAGGGTCTCGCCCTTGGCGTGCGGGCCCATCAGGTAGATCGCCGGGTACTTCATGGTGACCTTGGAGCCGATGTTGCCGTCGACCCATTCCATGGTCGCGCCCTCGTAGGCCACGGCCCGCTTGGTGACCAGGTTGTAGACGTTGTTCGACCAGTTCTGGATCGTCGTGTAGCGGCAGCGGCCGCCCTTCTTCACGATGATCTCCACGACCGCCGAGTGCAGCGAGTCCGACTTGTAGATCGGGGCGGTACAGCCCTCGACGTAGTGGACGTAGGCGTCCTCGTCGACGATGATCAGGGTCCGCTCGAACTGGCCCATGTTCTCGGTGTTGATCCGGAAGTAGGCCTGGAGCGGGATCTCCACGTGGACGCCCTTGGGCACGTAGATGAACGAGCCGCCGGACCACACCGCGGTGTTCAGCGCGGCGAACTTGTTGTCGCCGACGGGGATCACCGAGCCGAAGTACTCCTGGAAGAGCTCGGGGTGCTCGCGCAGGCCCGAGTCGGTGTCCAGGAAGATGACGCCCTTCTCCTCAAGGTCCTCACGGATCTTGTGGTAGACGACCTCGGACTCGTACTGGGCCGCGACGCCCGCGATCAGCCGCTGCTTCTCCGCCTCGGGGATGCCCAGCTTGTCGTAGGTGTTCTTGATGTCCTCGGGAAGCTCTTCCCAGGACTCCACCTGCTTCTCCGTGGAGCGCACGAAGTACTTGATGTTGTCGAAGTCGATATCCGACAGGTCCGATCCCCAGTTGGGCATCGGCTTGCGGTCGAACAGCCGCAGCCCCTTGAGGCGAAGGTCGAGCATCCATTCGGGCTCGCTCTTCTTGCCGGAGATGTCGCGGACGACCGCTTCCGACAGGCCTCGCTTGGCCGCGGCACCCGCCGTGTCCGAGTCGGCCCAGCCGTACTTGTAGTTGCCGAGACCCTCGAGTTCGGGGTTGGCTGCCGTAGTCATAGGGAGATCCCTCCGGACTCCTCGTTACCTGCTTTTACCGGTGACACGTGGGTGGTGCAGACGCCGTCGCCATGGGCGATCGTCGCCAGCCGCTGCACCGGGGTGTCGAGCATGCGGGCGAAGGCCTCTGTCTCGGCCTCGCACAGCTGGGGGAACCGCGCGGCCACGTGGGCGACCGGGCAGTGGTGCTGGCACACCTGGAATCCGCCGAGAACGTGGGGCGCCTGGGTGACCGTGGCCGCGTAGCCTTCGGCCGACAGCGCCTCCACGAGCGCTTTCACCCGCGCCTGCGGGGGAAGCGCCCTGAGACCTGGGCCATAGCGGCCTTCGAGGCCGGCGAGCTGGCGGCGCGCGAACTCCGAGACGGCCTGCGGCCCCGCGGCCTCGGCCAGGAACCGCAGCGCGTTGGCCGCGAGGTCGTCGTAGGCGTGGACGAAGGTGTTGCGGCCCTTGTCCGTGATCGCGAAGAGCTTCGCGGGGCGTCCCCTGCCGCGGGATGCGGTGGGACGGGTCCGCTTGACCTCGATCTCGATCATGCCTTCGGCCAGCAGCGCGTCCAGGTGCCTGCGGACGGCCGCGGGCGTGAGCCCGAGCCGCTCCCCCAAGGCGGACGCCGCCACCGGCCCGTTCTCCAGGATGAGCCGGGCCACCCGCGCACGGGTGTCCCGCTCGGCCCGGGGCACACCGGAGACGGCCGGGGCACCGGCCGTGACCTGGTCTGCGTTCTCGGGCACGTTTTTCACAACGCCAGTGTGCCGTAATTCCTTCCACGCAGCCAAGTGAACGACAGTAATCCCACTCACACAGGCAAGCCTTACCTAACTTTTACCCGGCGTTGTCCGGTACCATCCCGCGACCGCCGCCGAGAGACCTTACTCCCCCGGTCCCGGACCGCTCGCGTCAGGCGGTGGAGGGGGCGGCGCGGTCCAGGAGGGGCGCCGCGGCGGTGCGGGCGGCGAGCCGGAAGGCGACGAGGCCGAGGACGGCGCCGAGGGTGTTGGCGAGAAGGTCGTTGACGTCGACGGAGCGGCCGCTGTTGAAGGCGAGGTACGACAGGAGCTGGGTCGCCTCGATGCCGAGGGAGACGGCGCAGCCGAAGGCGGCGGCCCTGCCCGCGGAGAGGGGACGGGTGAGGAAGAGCGGGAGGAGGAAGCCGAACGGCACCAGCATGATCACGTTGGGGACGAAGGTCAGGTCCGCGGTGAGGACCGGGATGAAGTTGACCAGGTCGTACCAGGGCGTCTGGTTGGCGTACTCGCCGTAGGTCGCGGTGATCGGGAAGACCGTCAGGTCGAGGACCGCGGCGGCGTACAGGGCCGCGGCGCAGCGTGTGAGCGTCTGCGGAGGCGTCCACCCGGGGGCGCGGCGCACCGCGCGGAAGACCGCGAACACGGCGAAGACCGCGAGGGCCGGTCCGAGCACGAACGCGGACGGGACGGTGAACTGGACATCGGGCACGGTGCTTGGGTCCTTTCGCGGAGGCCGCCCCGGCGGGAGCCGGGGTTCGGCGCATCCCCGAGTCTCCGGCCCGAGCGCCCGCCGCCGCCTCGGCGGAAAGGCAGGTCAGCGCTCTTTCACTACGACTTTCGGCCGATCCTGCGGCTCCCTCTGTGCGGCTAGCCTTCAGGCCATGAGCGCAGCCCGTCCCACCCGCCGGCCCCCGGCGCGGAAGCCCGCCGGGGCCGGGCCCGGCGCGGCACCGGCCCTCGGCGTGGACGCCCGGCCGCCCTTCGAGAGCGCCGACCGCCTGACTCATGCCCGTCCCGGGAAGGGCGGCGGCCTGCCTCGGGCGCGCTCCGGGACCGCGGCGCGGGCGATCGGCTGGGCGGTGGCCGCCGCCGGGGTCGCCGGCGCGGTGGGCCTCGATCTTCGGCTGGGGCTCTTCCAGGGCGTCGACGGGTGGGAGAAGCCGTGCTGCGCCCTGCTCGCGCTGGCCGCGCTGGGGCTGCTGGCCTCTCCGGCGGGGAGAGGCCCGCGCAGGGCCGCGGTGATCGGCGGGGCGGCCGCGGCGGCGTCGCTGGCGGCGACCGCGATGCTGCACGCGCGCGATGCGGAGCCGCTGGGGTTCGCCGAGCCGGCGGCGCTGCTCGCGGTCGTCGCCCTGGTGGCGCGGCGGGGCTCCCCGGTGCCCGCCGCGGTGGCGGCGGGCGGTGCGGCGGTCGCGCTGGTCCTGCGGCCGCTGGCCGGATCGCCCGGCGAACTCGACGTGATCCTCGCGCTGCTCCTCGCGCTGGGCGCGGCCGGGGCCGCGGCGGCAGGCACCGCCGCGCGGCTCGTCGCCCTCGACCGGCGCAGGCGTGCGAGCGAGGTGCGGCTGGCGCAGCGCGCGGAGTTCGCGCGCGACCTGCACGACTTCGTCGCCCACCACGTGACGGGGATCGTGGTGCGCGCGCAGGGGGCCAGGGCCGTCGCCGAGCGCAGGCCGGAGCTCGCCGGGCCCGCCCTCGCGGAGATCGAGCGGGCCGGCGCGGAGGCCCTGACCGCGATGCGCCGCATGGTGGGCGTGCTGCGCGAGGCCGGGGAGGGCCGGACGGCGGAGGGCGTCGGCGACGTCCGGGCGCTCGTCGCGGGGTTCCGCCTGCCCTCGGGCGCGGGCGCGGTGCTCGGCGAGGGGGCCGGGTGCGACGCGCTGCCGGTGGAGGTCGCGGCGACCGCCCACCGGGTGGTGTTGGAGGCCCTGACGAACGTGCGGCGGCACGCGCCCGACGCGTCCGAGGTCGCGGTGCTGCTCGACCGGTCGCCCGGCGAGGCCCGGGTGGAGGTCCGCGACGACGGCGGCCGCCGCGCCCGGCCGGGGCGCGGTTTCGGGCTCGCGGGCTTGGCGGAGCGGGTGGCGATGGTGGGCGGCACGCTGCGCGCGGGCCCGCGCGAGGGCGGCGGTTGGTCGGTCGAGGCGCGCCTCCCGGTCCGGGAGGACCCGTGACGATCAGGGTGCTCATCGCCGACGACCAGGCGATGGTCCGCACCGGCTTCGCCATGATCCTTTCGGTCGAGGACGGCATCGAGGTCGTCGCCGAGGCCGCCGACGGCGTCGAGACGGTCGAGGCCGCCGCCCGGCATCGGCCCGACGTGGTGCTGCTGGACATCCGCATGCCGCGCCTCGACGGACTGGAGGCGCTGCGCCTCCTGGTGCGCCGCCCGGATCCGCCGAAGGTGGTGATGGTGACGACGTTCGGCGACGACGACTACGTCCGCGACGCCCTGCGCGCGGGAGCCCACGGGTTCCTGCTGAAGGACGCGGGCGCGGCACTGCTGGTCGAGGCGGTGCGGGCCGCGGCCTCCGGGGCCGCGCTCGTCAGCCCGTCGCTGACGCTGGGCCTGCTGCGCGCGGCGCCGGACCGGGAGGCCCGGCGGCCCGACGTGCCGCTGTCGGAGCGCGAGATCGAGGTGGTCCGGCTCGTGGCGCGCGGCGCGACCAACGCCGAGGTCGCCGCCGCCCTGGCGATCAGCCAGGGCACCGTGAAGACCCATCTCGGGAACGTCCAGGCCAAGCTCCCCGCCCGCAACCGCGTCGAGATCGCGGCGTGGGCGTGGGAGTCGGGGCTCGTTCCCGGCTGAGCGTCACTTGGCCCCGGTCTTGGGCAGGACCATCGCCGGGCAGGGGACGGCGCGGAGGATCTTCATGGACATGTCGCCCATGAAGACGCGGCGGAGGGGGCCGGAGGCGCTGGAGGCGCAGACGAGGAGGTCGCCTTCGGTCCAGTCGGCGGCGTGGACGGCGTGGGCCGCGTCGCGGCCCGCGGCGACCTGGGTGAGGACGTCGCGTTTGGTGAGGGCGCTGCCCGCGGCGGCCTCCTTCGCGGCGGCGGCGAGGTCGCTCTCCAGAGCGTCGACGAGCCTGCGGAGCTGCTGTTCGGCCAGCGCGGTCGAGGCCTTGCCGCGGACGGGCGAGTCGACGGCGAAGGTGAGCAGCCGCAGCGGGATCCTCCGCCGCGCGGCGATCGCGGCGGCCGCGGCGACGGCGGGAGTCGACTCGGGCACCCGCAGGTAGGCGCAGGTGACCCGGTCGAAGGTCGTGACGCCGCGCTCGGCGAACCCCTTCGGCGCGATCATCACCGGTACGGACGAGCCGTGCAGGAGCTGGTCCGCGGTGCTGCCGAGCGAGATGCCGGTGCGGGGACCGCCCGGCGCGGAGCCGATGACGACCACCCGGGCCTTCACCTTCCCGGCGAGGACGGCGAGGCCGCGCCCGCTGCCGCGCTGGGTGAAGACGCGCCGTTCGGCGGGTTCCACCCCGCGCTCCGCGGCGAGCCTGGCCCCGTGCGCGAGGACCTCCTGGGCCTGGTCGTCGAGGTACCGCTCCCACTCGGCGTCGACGTGCCCGGGACCCGGCACGTCCGGCCAGGCGTTGATCCTGATGTGCGCGAGGACGAGCTCGGTGTCGGGCTCGTCGGCCGCGCAGGCGGCGAGGGCGATGGCGTCGGCGCCGCGGCGGTCGTCGACGTAGCCGACGAGGACTCTTTCAGCGACCATCAGCGCATCTCCCTGTCCGTTCGGAGCAGGCGCGAGTGCCTGCGGCTGTAGCCGAAGTAGAAGGCGAGCCCGGCGAGGGTCCACAGCGCGAAGACGAGCCAGGTGACGGGGCGCAGGCCCTGCATGACGTAGACGCAGAAGAAGATGCCGAGGATCGGGGTGAGCGGGTAGAGCGGGGTGCGGAAGCTGCGCGGCAGGTCCGGCTTGGTGCGCCGGAGCACGATGACGCTGAGGTTGACCAGCGTGAACGCGAAGAGGGTGCCGATGCTCGTGGCGGAGGTGAGGTGGTCGAGCGGGATGAGCGCGGCGAGGACGGACACGAACGCGCCGACGATGAGGGTGTTGGCGACGGGCACCGAGGTCCGCCGGTCGACCTTCTGGAACAGGTGCGGGATGAGCCCGTCGCGCGACATCGCGAACAGGATGCGGGTCTGCCCGTAGAGCACGGTGAGGACGACGCTGGTGATGGCGATGACGGCGCCGGCCGACAGCAGCAGCGCGGGCCAGGACTGCCCGGTGACGTCGCTGAGGATCGCCGACAGGGACGCCTCGGTGTCGCCGGTGAGCTCCTGCCAGGGCATCGCCCCGACGGAGACGAGCGCGACGAGCACGTAGACGACCGTGACGATCGCCAGGGACAGGACGATGGCGAGCGGCAGGTCCCGTTTGGGGTTCTTGGCCTCCTCGCCCGCGGTGGAGGCCGCGTCGAAGCCGATGTAGGAGAAGAACACCTGGGAGGCCGCGGCGCTGACGCCCGCGAGGCCGAGCGGCATGAACGGGTGGAGGTAGCCGGAGTTGAACCCGGTGAAGCCGACGACGATGAAGAACAGCAGCAGGGCGAGCTTGAAGAACACCATGATCGTGTTGACCTTGGCGCTCTCCGAGGCGCCCTTGATGAGCAGGAACGTCATCGCGGCGACGACGAGGACCGCGGTGATGTTGACGATGCCGCCCTTGTCGGGCGCCTGCGACCAGGCGTCGGGGATCTTGAAGCCGAAGGCCTTGTCGAGGAAGTCGTTGAGGTACTGCGCCCAGCCGACGGCGACCGCCGACACCGACACGCCGTATTCGAGGATGAGGCACCAGCCGCACACCCAGGCGACGAGCTCGCCCATCGTCGCGTAGGTGTAGGAGTACGACGAGCCGGACACCGGGATCGTCCCGGCGAGTTCGGCGTAGGACAGCGCGGAGAACAGCGCGGTGATCGCCGAGAGCAGGAACGCCAGGACGACGGCGGGTCCCGCGAGGGGCGTGGCCTCGCCCATGACGACGAAGATGCCGGTGCCGAGGGTGGCGCCGACGCTGAAGAACGTCAGCTGGATGAGCGTCATCGAGCGTTTGAGCTCGCCGCCCTCGCCCTCGCCGCCCTCCCGCACGATCTCCTCGACGGGCTTGGTGCGCCACAGGCTGTGCCAGAAGGACGTCTCCACGCGGTCTCCCAGGGAAGAAAGGGAAGGGATGTGGCCGACGGGGGCGCGCGCAGGAGCACGTCGCGCCCCACCCCGTCGGCTCCGTCGGCTCCTCGGCTACAGCGTGCTGGCCAGCGGCCAGGTGGCGTTGGGCGTGATGATGGTGCCCCGGGTGCCTTCGAGGATCTCCATGCACTGGTCGAGGCTGCCGATGGCGGACATGTCACCGGTGCGCTCGACGAAGCCGCACGCGGCCTCGACCTTCGGCCCCATGGAGCCCGCGGGGAACTCCTCGGCCCGCAGCTCGTGCGGGGTGGTGTGCCGGATGGCCTCCTGGTTGGGCGTGCCGTAGTGGCGCAGCACCTCGGACACGTCGGTCAGGATGAGGAACGCGTCGGCCTCCAGCGCCTCGGCGAGCAGGGAGCCGGTGAGGTCCTTGTCGATGACCGCCTCGACGCCTTCCAGCTGGCCTTTGGCGTTGCGGACGACGGGCACGCCGCCGCCGCCCGCGCAGACGACGATGACGCCCTCGCGCACGAGCCCCCGGATCAGCCGGGTCTCCACCACGCGCTGCGGCGCGGGCGACGGCACCACCCGCCGGTAGTGGTCGCCGTCGGGTTTCACGGTCCATCCGTTGGCCTGGGCCATCTTCTCGGCCTCGTCCCGGGTGTAGATCTCGCCGACGAACTTCGTCGGGTTCTGGAACGCCGGGTCGGTGACCGAGACGAGGGTCTGGTTGACCATCGAGACGATCTGCCGGCCCGGCAGGGCGTTCTGCAGCGACTGGAGCATCCAGTAGCCGATCATGCCCTCCGTCATCGCGCCGAGCGTGTCGAACGGATACGGCTTGCTGAGGTTGGGGTCGCTGGCGCTCTCCAGCGCCAGGACCCCGACCTGCGGGCCGTTCCCGTGCGTGATGATCAGCTCGTGCTTCGCGGCGAGCGGCGCGAGCGACCGGACCGCCGTCATGACGTTGTCCCGCTGGATCTCCGCGTCAGGTTTCTGACCCCGCTTCAGCAGAGCGTTGCCCCCGAGGGCGACGACGACGCGCATCGTCACTGCCCCAGGGTGGCGACCATGACGGCCTTGATCGTGTGCATCCGGTTCTCGGCCTCGTCGAAGACCACTGAGGCGTCGGACTCGAAGACCTCCTCGGTCACCTCCAGGGACTCCATGCCCGTCTTGTTGAAGATGTCCTCGCCGACCGTCGTCTCGGTGTTGTGGAAGGCCGGGAGGCAGTGCATGAACTTCGCCCGCGGATTGCCCGTCTTCTTCATGACGTCGGCGGTGACCTGGTAGGGGCGCAGCAGCTTGATGCGCTCCTTCCAGACGTCCTTCGACTCGCCCATCGACACCCACACGTCGGTGAGGATGAAGTCGGCGCCCTTGACGCCCTCGTCCACCTTCTCGGTGATCTTGATGTCCGCGCCGGTCTTCGCCGCCACCTCCTTCGACGGCTTGACGACGAAGTCCTTGTCCGGCCACAGCTCCTTGGGCGCGACGATCCGGCAGTTCATGCCGGTGACGGCCGCGGCCGCGATGTAGGAGTTGGCCATGTTGAACCTGGCGTCGCCGAGGTAGGCGAAGGTGATCTCGCGGAGCGGCTTGTCGCAGTGCTCCATCATGGTGAGCTGGTCGGCGAGCATCTGCGTCGGGTGCCACTCGTCGGTGAGGCCGTTGTAGACGGGCACGCCCGCGTACTCCGCGAGCTCCTCGACCAGGGTCTGCTTGCTGCCGCGGTACTCGATCGCGTCGAACATGCGGCCCAGCACCCGCGCGGTGTCCTTCATCGACTCCTTGTGCCCGATCTGCGAGCCCGTCGGGTCGAGGTAGGTGGTGTGCGCGCCCTCGTCGTGCGCGGCGACCTCGAACGCGCAGCGGGTGCGGGTCGAGGTCTTCTCGAAGATCAGGGCGATGTTCTTGCCCCGCAGCCTGCGCTGCTCGGACCCGCTGTACTTGGCGGCCTTCAGCTCGGCCGACAGCTCCAGCAGGAACCGCCATTCCTTGGGCGTGAAGTCCAGCTCCCGCAGGAACGAGCGGCCTCTCAGGTTGAACGCCATGATTTCTCCCCCTAGATGGCGTGGCGCGCGTCAGTTGGCTTCGCGCTCCATCGGGCAGGACATGCAGCGCGGGCCGCCCCGGCCCCGCCCCAGCTCGCTGCCCTTGATGGTGAGGACCTCCACGCCGTGCCGGCGCAGGAAGTTGTTGGTGGTGGTGTTGCGCTCGTAGGCGACGACGACGCCGGGCTCCAGGGTGAGCACGTTGCACCCGTCGTCCCACTGCTCGCGCTCGGCGGCCATGACGTCCTGCGTGGCGGTGAGCATCTTGGCCTCGTCGATGCCGATGGCCCGGCCGATGGCCCTGTGCATGTCCTCCGGAGCGTGGTCGGTGACCTTCAGCTCCTTCTCGGTGTCACCCGGCTCGATCGTGTACGACGGGAGCATCCCCATGCCCGCGTACTTGGTGAACACGCCCGGGCTGACGTTCGTCATCACCGTGTCCAGGTGCATGAACGCGCGGGCCTTCGGCATGTTCAGCGCGACGATCTTCTTGGCGGACCCGTGCTTGAACAGGTTCCGCGCCAGCATCTCCACCGACTGCGGCTGGGAGCGCTCGCTCATGCCGATGAGCACCGCGCCGTCGCCGATGACGAGGACGTCGCCGCCCTCCAGGGTCGCGGGCGCCGACACCGAGCCGTGGTTCCAGATGTGGTAGCCGCCCTCGTCGGGCCGGTCGTAGCCGGAGGCGAACATCGGGTGGAAGCGGTAGATCGCCTCCATGTTCGTCGTCTCGCGCATGCGGGCCTTCTTGCGCATAGCGTTGATCGAGACGCCGTCGTAGACCCAGCAGGACGTGTCGCGGGTGAACAGGTGGTTCGGCAGCGGCGGGAGGACGAACCCGTCCATGTCCATCGAGTGGAACGCGATGGACTTCGGCTCGGGCATCCGCTGGAGCATCTCCCGCTTGGTGATGCCGCCCGTCAGCGTCCGGCCGAGGAACAGGTCGTCCATCGCGTCCAGGGTGTTGCGGATCGCGTCGGTCGCCAGCGGGCCGAAGAAGCGATCGTCGATGATGTGGTCGAGGATGTACTTCTTGGCCTCGGGGATGCCGATGGTCTCGCGCAGCAGGTCGGCGAGCATGTGGACGCGGATGCCGCGGCTCTCCAGGAGGGCGCGGAACTCGTCGTGCTCCTCCTTGGCGCGCTCCACCCAGAGCACGTCGTCGAAGAGCAGCTCGTCCTTGTTCGACGGGGTCAGCCGCTGCAGCGCCAGCTCAGGCTTGTGCAGCAGGACCTGCTTGAGCCTGCCGACCTCGGAATCGACATGGAAAGCCATGGGGTTCCCTCCCTTAGATGGTCTCGTTGCGGGTCACCGCGCGGCGGGTCGTCTCCTTCGGGCCGTACTCCCCGCGCTTGGCCTTGACCCAGATGTAGACGGGGACGCCGACCAGCATCATGAGCATTCCGAGCAGGGCCGCGTCCGCGCCCGCGCCGTAGACGATCCACGCGCCGAACAGCAGGGCCAGGCAGGTGATCGCGAGGTCGCGCAGGAGCCTGCCCTTGTTGACCTCGCGGCCTCCGGTGACGAGCCAGAACAGCTGGGCGGCCGCGGAGAAGAAGTACGGGAGCGCGGTGGTGAACGACGCGAGCAGCAGGATCGTGTCGAAGCCGGACTCGGAGCCGAGGTAGGCGTACACGAGCATGAGCGAGGTGAGGACGGTGCCGAGCAGGATGCCGAACACCGGGGCGCCGCGCCGCGACAGCCGGGCGAACGGGGTCGGGAACATCCGGTCCTGGGCGGCGGCCATCGGCATCTCGGCGACCAGCATCGTCCAGCCGTTCAGGGCTCCGATGCCGGAGATGACGGCGCACGCGGCCATCACCTTGCCCCAGATGCCGCCGCCGAACATGTTGTTGATGGCGTCGGCGAACGGGGCCGTCGAGCCGGTCAGCTGGCCGGCGGGCACGGTGCCGAAGATGGCGATCGTGGCGAGCAGGTACATCGCGGCGCAGGCGAGCACGCCGTAGATGCTCGCCTTGCCGATGTTGCGGACCGGGTCCTTGAGGCGCTCGGCGACGATCGTCACGCTCTCCATGCCGGAGTAGGCGAAGAGGATGAGGCCCGCGGCGAGGGCGATCGCGGCCCACAGGGAGCCGCCTGTGGCGTTCCAAGCGGGGAAGTTGCCGCCCTTGACGAAGAAGAGGCCGACGAGGCCGACGAACAGCAGCGGCACGAACTTCAGGACCGTGGTCACCATCTGGAACAGGCCGATGTTCTTCACGCCGGTGAGGTTGATGAACGCGGGGATCCACAGGCCGACGAGGCCGATGACGATGTTCTGGATCGGGTTGTCGGCGCGCCATCCGAAGAGGGAGTTGACGTAGCCGACCCAGGCGAAGGCGATGCCCGCGTTGCCGATCCAGGCCGTCAGCCAGAACGACCAGGCGACCCAGAAGCCGGCGAACTCGCCGAACGCGTCGCGGGCGTAGGCGTAGGGTCCACCGCCCGCGGGGATGCGGCTGCCGAGCTTGCCGAAGACGATCGCCAGGGCGATCGCGCCGATCGTCACGAGCAGCAGCACGAGGATGCTGACCGAGCCGATGGCGGCCAGCGAGGACGGCAGCAGGAAGATGCCCGTGCCGACGATGTTGCCGATGACCAGCGCGACCGCCCCCGGCAGTCCGAGTCTCCCGCCCGCGGAGATGTCTCCGCCGACGGCGTCCTCAGGCCCTAGAGCGGTGGCCCCGGACGCAGGCGCGCCCGCATGAGCACGCGGCTCCCCCATGTCGCCCCCCGAACGCACAGAGCCCTATCGAGTCCCCCGAAAACAGGTCCCGGCGGACAAGATTCCCGACATGACTCTGCCTCCCCGAAGGCTTCGGAACCGAAACTCTTTCCGAAATCTGACAAAGGGGACGAAGATCTGGGAGTAATAACCCGAATTGCTGGAGCTTTTACCCACCGAGGAAGGCGTGTTGACCCCGGGCGGGCGCGGCGCGCGACGGCGGGGCGCTACTCCAGGTGGAGGGAGTTGATCGTGCCCTGGTGGACCGACCCCGGCGCGGGGGCCTCGGCCGCGGTCGCGCCGAGGAGCGCGAGGGCCGCGATCAGCACCGCGACCAGCGCGGCGGGCACCGCGGTCCACCGGGTGGGCAGGCCGAGCGGGCTGGTCTCGTAGCCGCCGAAACCGCCGATCCGCCGGGCGAACCCGGGGTCCTCGGCCGCGAGCCTGCGCCCGAGCGCCGCCACCGCCGCGCTCTCCGCGGCGCTGAGCGGCGCGTCCTCGTGAGCCGTCTCCGGCACCCGCTCCTGGTCCATGCCTGTTCCCCCGAAAAGTCCTGGACGACCGAGCGCCGGCGCACAGCGGCCGACGCCCGTCCGGTTTACCCGAACCTGGGGAAACTTTCCAAAACACATGACCGGAACCGTGCGGGGCGGGGCCGGGTCCCCCCTCAGTCCCGCTTGCTCTCGGCGGTCAGCGCGTTCGCGCCGCTGATGATGTCGATGAGCTCGTTGGTGACCTCGGCCTGGCGGGCCTCGTTGGCCCGGCGGGTGAGACGGAAGATCAGGTCGTTGGCGTTGTCGGTGGCCGACATCATGGCCTGGCGGCGGGCGGCGTGCTCGGAGGCGGCGGACTCCAGGAGCATGTTCCACATGCGGCCGCGGACGTACTGCTGGATCAGGACGTCCAGGACGTCGCCGACGGTCGGCTCGAAGTCGTAGGTGGCCGACGGCCCTTCGCCCGGCTCCCCCTCGACGTCCTCGATCGCCAGGGGGAGGATGCGGCGGACCGTCAGATCCTGGCTGATCATCGAGACGAACCGGGTGTAGATGATGTGCACCTCGCCCACGCCGCCCTCGACCGTCGGCGTGTCGAACCGCTCGACGAGGGTGCGGCCGATGTCGGCGGCCATCGCGTAGGACGGCTCGCCCGACTCCCCCTGCCACGACCTCTCGATCGGTCTGCCGTTGTAGGTGAAGTTCTCCACCGCCTTGCGGCCGCACAGGTAGAAGACGACCTCCTTGCCCTCGGCGCGCAGCATCTTCTCCAAGGCGTTGCCGTGCCTCAGGACGTTGGCGTTGTAGGCGCCGCAGAACCCTCGGTCGCCGGTGATCATGAGGACGGCGACCCGCGACATGTCGGGTTTGCGGTTGAGCAGCGCGTGGTCCTCCGTCACGTTGTGCGTCATCAGCGCGCTGACCGCCCGCACGATCTGCCGCGCGTAAGGCCGCGACGCCGCTTGGCGGGCCTGCGCCCGCGAGATGCGTGAGGCCGCGATCAGCTCCTGCGCGCGGGTGATCTTGGCGGTCGCGCTGATCGAGCGGATCCGCCCCCGCAGCTTCCTGAGTTCAGCCCCCATACCTCCGACGGTGCCAGACCGCCCGCCGCCCGGAACCGCCCGCGCCGCACAATTGGCCGTGTCCAGCCCCGCACCCACGTTCTTCTTTACCCCCGGCCAGTGCCGGACCCCTCAGAACCCACATCTAGACTTCCAGGCATGGCAGCACCCCCCGCACTGGAGATCACCGGCCTGGTCAAGCGCTACGGGCGGACCACGGCGGTCGCGGACCTGTCGTTCACGGCCCGCCGCGGCGACGTCACGGCGCTGCTCGGGCCCAACGGGGCGGGCAAGACGAGCACCCTGGAGATCTGCGAGGGGTACCGCGCGCACGACGGCGGGACCGTCCGCGTCCTCGGCCTCGCGCCCGGCGACCGGGAACTGCGCGCCCGCGTCGGCGTGATGCCGCAGACGGGCGGGGTGCCGGGCACGGCCAAGGCCGGGGAGTTCCTCCGCCTCATGGCCTCGTTCCACACCCACCCGCTGGACCCCGCCGCGCTGATGGACCGGCTCGGCCTCACCGAGCACGCCCGCACGCCCTACCGGCGGCTGTCGGGCGGCCAGCAGCAGCGGCTGTCGCTCGCCGCGGCGATCATCGGCAGGCCCGAGCTGGTCTTCCTCGACGAGCCGACCGCCGGCCTCGACCCGCAGTCCCGCCACGCCACGTGGGAGCTGATCACCGATCTGCGCGCCGCCGGCGTCTCGGTGCTGCTCACCACCCACTTCATGGACGAGGCCGAGCAGCTCGCCGACCGGATCGTCATCATCGACCGGGGCAGGGTGGTCGCCGAGGACGCACCCGCCGCGCTGACCGGCGCCGAGCACCAGCTGAGGTTCCGCGCCCGCACCGGCCTCGGCCTCGACGAGCTCCTCAACGCCCTGCCCGACGGCAGCGCCGCCAAGGAGTCCCCGGCCGGGCACTACCTGATCGAGGGCCGGGTCGGCCCCGAGCTCCTGGCGACCGTCACCGCCTGGTGCGCCTCCCACGGCGTCCTCGCCGAGGACCTGCGCATCGAGCGCCGCACCCTCGAAGACGTCTTCCTCGAACTGACCGGCAGGGAGCTGCGCTCGTGACCGTCCTGGACCTCGCCCCGCGGCCGCAGGCCGCTCCGCTGTCCCGCATGGTCGCCGCGCAGACCTCCTACGAGCTGAAGGCCGTGCTGCGCAATGGCGAGCAGCTGCTGCTCACCCTGATCATCCCGGTGCTGCTGCTCACCGTGTTCAGCCTCACCTCGCTGCTCGACCTCGGCGAGGGCGAGCGGGTGGACTTCCTGACGCCGGGCGTGCTGGCCCTCGCCGTCATGTCGACGGCGTTCACCGGGCAGGCGATCGGGACGGGCTTCGAGCGGCGCTACGGGGTGCTGAAGCGGCTCGGGTCGACGCCGCTGCCGCGCTCCGGGCTCATCCTCGCCAAGACGCTCACCGTCGTGCTGGTCGAGCTGATCCAGGCCGTGGTGATCATCGCGGTGGCGCTGGCGCTCGGCTGGAGCCCGGCGCGCAATCCCGCCGCGGCCGTCCTCGCGGTGCTGCTGGGCACCGCGGCGTTCAGCGGGTTCGGCCTGCTGATGGCCGGGACGCTGCGGGCCGAGGCGACCCTCGCCGCGGCCAACCTGGTCTACCTGCTGCTGCTCGTGCTCGGCGGCGTCGTCTTCCCGCTGGACGAGTTCCCCCCCGCGATGGCGTCCGCGCTGGAGCTGCTGCCGATCTCCGCGCTGTCCGGCGCGCTGCGCGCCGTCCTCGCCGACGGGGCCGCGTTCCCCGGAACCCAGCTCCTCATCCTCACCGTCTGGGCCGCCGCCGGCCTGGCCCTCGCCGCCCGCTTCTTCCGGTGGGAGTAGGGCGGGACGTGGCGAGTGAGGCCCGGTCCGGGGGGATCGTCGGCCTGGGGTCCGTGCCGCCCTCGCTGCTGGTGCTCTGCGGGATCCTGTCCGTGCAGATCGGCGCGGGGCTGGCCAAGGGCATGTTCGACAGGCTGCCGCCCTCGTCGATCGTGGTGCTGCGGCTGGTGACCTCGGCGGTCGTCGTCGGGTTCGCGGTGCGCAAGAAGCTGTGGCGGGTGCTGCGCGGGGCGTCCCGGCGCGACCTTGGCGCGGCCGCCGCGCTCGGCGGGTCCCTGGCCCTGATGAACTTCTCGATCTACCAGTCGCTCCAGCACATCCCGCTCGGCATCGCGGTGACGATCGAGTTCCTCGGCCCGCTGAGCGTGGCCGTCCTGTCGTCCCGCAAGCCGGTGGACCTGCTGTGGGCCGCGCTGGCCCTCGGCGGCGTCGTCGCGCTGGCCGGGGACGGCGGCGACGTCAACGTGCCCGGCGTCCTGTGGGCGCTGCTGGCGGGCCTCGGCTGGGCCCTGTACATCTTCGCCGCGGCGGCTGCCGGGAGGCGGCTGCCGGGCGCCACCGGCCTCGCCATGGCCAGCGTGGTGGCGACGGTCCTGGTCCTGCCGCCCGGCATGATCGTGCTGGCCGACGCGGGCTTCTCGGTGCTCACCCCGGAGCTGGTCGCCCTCGGCGTCGGCGTGGGGCTGCTGTCGTCGGTGGTGCCCTACACGCTGGAGCTGGAGGCGCTGCGGCGCATCCCGCAGGGCGTCTTCGGCATCCTCATGAGCCTGGAGCCCGCCGTCGCCGCGCTCGTCGGGGTGCTGCTGCTCGGCGAGCACCTGTCGGCGCTCCAGTGGGCGGCGATCCTCGCGGTCATGCTGGCCTGCGCCGGAGCGACCCGCGGCGCCAGGACCTGACCCGGGTCGGGCCACCGCGGAGGCCGTCCTACGATGAGCGCGTGGCTGTGACGACCGTTGACAAGAGCAAGTCCCTGCTGGCCAGAGCGCGCGACGCCGTCTGGAACCCCTCCACCGCGTCGCTGCGCCTGCTCGCGCTCTTCGGCGTCGTGGTGAACGCCGGGATCATCCTCACCGGGGGCGTGGTCCGGCTCACCGCGTCCGGCCTGGGCTGCCCGACCTGGCCCAAGTGCACCGGCGAGAGCCTCGTGCCGTCGGCGACCCCGAGCCACTCGCTGCTCAACATGCTCATCGAGTTCGGCAACCGGATGCTCACCTTCCTGGTGCTGGCCGTCGCGATCGCCGTCTACGTCGCGGCCCGGCGGCTGGTCCCGCAGCGCCGCGAACTCGTCGTGCTCGCCCTGTTCCAGCCGATCGGCGTGCTGGCCCAGGCCGGCATCGGCGGCATCACCGTGCTCACCAAGCTCAACCCGATCACGGTCTCGATCCACTACCTCGTCTCCTCGGCCATGATCTTCGTGGCGTTCCTGCTGTACGTCAGGGTCGGCGAGGGCGACGGGCCCGTGCGCGTCCTGGTCGCCGACCCCGTCCGCAAGGCCGCGCTGCTGCTGACGGCCGTCGTCATGGCGGTCCTGGTCGCCGGGACCCTCGTCACCGGCACCGGGCCGCACGCGGGCGATGCCGCGGCGGGCCGGCTCACCTTCATGCACCTGCACGACATCACCCGGATCCACTCGTTCCTGGCCTGGGCGTCCGTCATCGTCGCCGCCGCGCTGCTGGTGCTGATGGCCAGGACCAACGCCCCGGCGCGCACCCGCAGGGCCGTGCACCTGTTCCTGGGCGCGGTGCTCCTGCAGGGCGTGATCGGCTACGCCCAGTTCTTCCTGCTGGAGAGCTTCGACGGGAACACCGACCTGTCCACCACCGCCGTGGACGTCCAGACGGCCCTCGTCGGCGTCCACCTGTTCGGCTCGGCGATCCTGTGGATCGCCACCCTGCACGTCCTGTTCAGCCAGCGGGTGCGGGTGGAAGCGGCCCCCGCCCCAGCCGCCTGACCCTGTCGCACGGCCCTGTCGCGCGGCCCTGTCGCACCGAACGCCCGGCTCCACTCCAGGAGCCGGGCGTTCGCCGTTCAGCGGCCGGGGGACTGCGGCGGTGGGAGCCGGTGCGGGCCGGTGAGTCCCGAGGGGCCCCAGGGCGGGGTCACGGGCTGCTGCTGGGGCCTGCTCAGGATCAGGGCCTGGCGGGCCACGGCGAGGAGGTTGAGCAGCTCGTTGCGGCGGGTGGTGAAGAAGCCGGGGTCGATCACGCCGGCGTCGAAGCGCTGGTGCAGCAGGACGAGTTCGGTCGCGCCCAGCTGGTAGTCCGACATGGCGCGGGCCGCGCCCTTGCCGCCGATGCCCTTGGCCCACCGGCGGGCGGCGCGCCTGCGCTGGATGTGGCCCAGCATGACGATGTCCTGCGGCGAGACCAGGCCCGTCGGGACGTAGGCGGGCAGGTACCTGCCGATCTTGTTGACCAGCGCGCGGCGCTCGAAGAAGACCAGGGTGAGCAGCACCAGCAGGAGGCAGAAGTCCAGGATGTAGACGACGGCGAGGCCCTTCAGGCCGTAGGCGGCGGCGCCGTTCCACAGGGCGTGCAGCGCGATCGCGCCGAGCAGGCCCAGCACGACCGCCGGGACCCGCCCGACCCGGTGGTTGGCCGCCCACGCGACGCCCAGGCCCGTCATGGCGGTGAAGAGGGGGTGGCCGAGCGGCGAGATCAGGCCGCGAAGGATGAAGACCGCCTCCAGACGGCCCTGGCCGCCGTCGTCGATGGCCTGCATGTAATAGGAGATGTTCTCCATCATCGCGAAGCCGAGCGCGACCATCGCGGCGTAGACGATCCCGTCGGTGATCCCGTCGATCTCGTTGCGGCGGAACCACAGCAGGACGAACAGGACCGCGCCCTTCAGCGACTCCTCGATGACCGGGGCCCCGACCGTCGCCGTCCAGAACAGGCCCTGGTCGTCGCCGAAGAACGGCGCGGTGACATATCTGTAGCCCAGGGTGTTCAGGATCAGGGCCCCGACGACGGCCACGCCCGCGCCCCACAGGAACGCGAAGACCAGGTCCCGGACGGGCTCGGGCTCCAGCCGGTCGAGCAGCAGCACCGCCGACAGCAGGATCGGGACCGGCAGGAGGGCGAGGCCGAGGCCCACGAAGAAGGTGCCGCCCTGGCCGAGGAACGCGAAGACGGCGAGCGTGGCCAGGGCGCAGGTCGAGGTGACGACCAGGCCGACGATCAGCTTCAGCGAAGGACGGCCGGGGGTCCGGCCGTCCAGGATCGCCTGGGGATCGAGCGTCGTCATGTCGCGAGAGTAGTCGACCGCCGGGCCGCCCGTTAAGGGGCCTTACCCCCGCCGGACGGCCGCGCGGTCACTGGAAGAGGAAGTCGATCGCGACGGCGGTGAACAGCAGCGCGAGGTAGGTGTTCGACAGGTGGAAGAAGCGCATCGGCCGCAGCAGCGCGCCGGTGAGGCCCTTGTTCACCCGGACCAGCAGCCGGTGCGCCTCGAAGACGAAGATCGCGCCGAGGACGACGGCGACGACGCCGTAGACGGGGGTCAGGTCGGCCGCCGGCCACAGGGCCAGGGAGCACGCCACGGTCGCCCAGGTGTAGATCACGCACTCGACGACCACGCGCTTGTCGGTGGCGACGACCGGGAGCATCGGCACGCCCGCGAGGGCGTAGTCCTCCTTGTAGCGCATCGCCAGCGTCCAGGTGTGCGGCGGGGTCCACAGGAAGACGACGCCGAACAGGATGAACGGGGTGGCCGCGAGCGACCCGGTGACGGCGGCCCAGCCGATGAGGACGGGCATGCACCCGGCGATGCCGCCCCACACGATGTTCTGCTTCGTGCGGCGCTTCAGCACCATCGAGTAGACGAAGACGTAGTAGAGGATCGCGAAGACCGACAGCGCGGCGGCGAGGGCGTTCACGGTCAGCAGGAAGCCGACCGTGGAGATCACGCCGAGGGAGGTGCCGAAGATCAGCGCGCCGACGGGGCTCACCTGGTGGCGGGCCAGCGGGCGGCGGCGGGTCCGGCGCATCTTCGCGTCGATGTCGCGGTCGATGAAGCAGTTGATCGAGTTGGCGCTGCCCGCCGACATGAAACCCCAGACCAGCGTGGCCAGGACGAGGCCGAGGTCGGGCAGGCCCTTGGCCGCCAGGAACATCACGGGTAGCGTGGTGATCAGCAGGAGTTCGATGACCCGCGGCTTGGTGAGCGCGACATAGGCGCCGATCTTCGCGCCGATCGTGAGCGGCGCCTCGGCCGACTGGGCGGGTGCGGCCTCGACCGCCTCGACCTCGACCGGCTCGACCTCACCGCGGACGCCGGAGCCGTGGCCGGCCCGGTTACTGAGCACCGTCACAACTGGAAAGCCTTCTGCTCAACTGACCACTCGACTGGATCACGGTCGCCCCATGCGGCCGCGAACTCACTGTAGTGCCGACCCCCGCGGGGTCCACCATCGGGTGCGGTGTTTCACCTGCCCCCTCCCCCGTACCGGTGACCCGGGCGGGGTTCGGACACGGAATGATCGGGCATGTGCTCGGTGTTCTCGCTTATGGGGTCGATTGGTTTAGACCAATCCATGCGAAGGCCATAATGAGTAGGCTCGCAGAGATCAGCGCCTCGGGCACGGGCGTGGTCGACCCGACAACCCAAAGAACTTGTGGAAGGACCGACTTCTCCGGTGACTACCGACAAACTCGCTCTTGACTGGTCCGAGCTGGACGACCGGGCCGTGGACACCGTCCGTGTCCTGGCCATGGACGCCGTCGAGAAGGTGGGCTCAGGGCACCCGGGCACCGCGATGAGCCTGGCTCCGGCCGCCTACCTGCTGTTCAACAAGGTGCTCAGGCACGACCCGGCCGACCCGGCGTGGCCCGGTCGCGACCGCTTCGTGCTGTCCTGCGGCCACTCCAGCCTCACGCTCTACATCCAGCTCTACCTTTCCGGCTACGGCCTGGAACTGGACGACCTGAAGGCCCTGCGCACCTGGGGCAGCAAGACCCCGGCCCACCCCGAGCACGGCTTCACCGCCGGCGTGGAGACCACGACCGGCCCGCTCGGCCAGGGCATCGCCAACGCGGTGGGCATGGCCATGGCCGCCCGCCGCGAGCGCGGCCTGTTCGACCCCGAAGCCGCGCCCGGCCAGTCCCCCTTCGACCACACCATCTGGGCGTTCTGCTCCGACGGCGACGTCCAGGAGGGCATCAGCCACGAGGCCAGCGCCATCGCGGGCCACCAGCGCCTCGGCAACCTCGTGGTCGTCTGGGACGACAACCGCATCTCGATCGAGGACGACACCCAGATCGCGATGTCCGAGGACGTCCTGGCCCGCTACGCCGCCTACGGCTGGGAGACCGTCCGGGTCGACTGGCTGAAGACCGGCGAGTACGTCGAGGACGTCCGGCGCCTGCACGAGGTGCTCGAGGCCGCCAAGCTCGACTCGAACCGCCCGACCTTCGTCGCGCTGCGGACCGTCATCGGCTGGCCCGCGCCGAACAAGAAGGACACCGGCAAGATCCACGGCTCGGCGCTCGGCGCCTCCGAGGTCGCCGCCACCAAGGAGATCCTCGGCTTCGACCCGGCCAAGGACTTCGACGTCGCGCCCGAGGTCCTCGCGCACGCGCGCAAGGTCGCCGACCGGGGCGCCGCGATCCGCAAGGCGTGGGACGAGAAGTACCAGGCCTGGCGCGCGGCCAACCCCGAGCGCGCGGCCGAGTACGACCGGATCGCCGCCCGCGCCCTGCCCGAGGGCTGGACCTCCAAGCTGCCGGAGTTCCCGGCGGGCAAGGACCTCGCGACCCGCGCCGCCTCCGGCGAGGTGCTCTCGGCCATCGGCGGGGAGCTGCCGGAGCTGTGGGGCGGCTCGGCCGACCTCGCCGAGTCCAACAACACCACGATGAAGGGCGAGCCGTCCTTCATCCCCGCGGAGTTCCAGACCGACGAGTGGCAGGGCGGCCCCTACGGCCGCACCCTGCACTTCGGCATCCGCGAGCACGCCATGGGCGCGATCCTCAACGGCATCGCCCTGCACGGCGGCACCCGCCCCTACGGCGGCACCTTCCTGGTCTTCTCCGACTACATGCGCCCGTCGGTCCGCCTCGCGGCCCTGATGGAGCTTCCGGTCACCTACGTGTGGACCCACGACTCCATCGGCCTCGGCGAGGACGGCCCGACCCACCAGCCGGTCGAGCACCTGTGGGCGCTGCGCGCGATCCCCGGCCTCGACGTCGTCCGCCCGGCGGACGCCAACGAGACCGCCGTCGCCTGGCGCACCATCCTGGAGCACGGCGACCGTCCGGCGGGCCTCGCGCTGACCCGCCAGAAGGTCCCGACGTTCGACCGCGACGTCTACGCCTCCGCCGAGGGCACCGCCAAGGGCGGCTACGTCCTGGCGGAGGCCGACGGCGGCGCGCCCGAGGTGATCGTCATCGCCACCGGCTCCGAGGTCGAGATCGCCCTCGCCGCCCGCGAGTCGCTCCAGTCGTCCGGCACGCCCACCCGCGTGGTGTCGATGCCGTGCGTCGAGTGGTTCGCGTCGCAGGACGAGGCGTACCGCAACGAGGTGCTGCCGCCCGCGGTGCGCGCCCGCGTCTCGGTCGAGGCCGGCATCGCCCTCGGCTGGCGCCAGTTCGTCGGCGACCTCGGCGCGTCGGTCAGCCTGGAGCACTTCGGCGCCTCCGCCGACTACAAGACGCTGTTCAAGGAATTCGGCATCACCCCCGATGCGGTGGTGGCCGCCGCCCGCGAAAGCCTCACCAAGGCCAAGGGATGAGCAATGAGTGACAACCTGAAGAACCTCTCCGACGCCGGCGTCTCCATCTGGCTCGACGACGTGAGCCGCGAGCGCCTGCGCTCGGGCAACCTCGCCGACCTGGTGCAGAACTCCAACGTCGTCGGCGTGACCTCCAACCCGACCATCTTCGCCAACGCGCTGAGCAAGGGCGACGCCTACGACGCCCAGCTCCGCGAGCTCGCCGTGCGCGGCGTCAGCGTCGAGGAGGCCTCCCGGGCCGTCCCCGCCTACGACATCCGCTGGGCCTGCGACGTGCTGCGGCCGGTCTTCGACCGCACCGACGGCGTCGACGGCCGGGTGTCGATCGAGGTCGACCCCCGCCTGGCGCGCAAGACCGAGCCGACCATCGCCGAGGCCAAGGCCCTGTGGTGGCAGGTCGACCGGCCGAACCTGATGGTCAAGATCCCGGCGACCCGCGAGGGCCTGCCCGCGATCACCGCGGTGCTGGCCGAGGGCATCAGCGTCAACGTCACGCTGATCTTCTCGCTGGAGCGCTACGGCGAGGTCATCGACGCCTTCTTCGCCGGCCTGGAGCAGGCCCGCGCGAACGGCCACGACGTGCACGGGATCGAGTCGGTGGCGTCGTTCTTCGTGTCCCGCGTGGACACCGAGATCGACAAGCGGCTGGAGAAGCTCGGCAAGGGCGGGCTGAAGAGCAAGGCCGGCGTCGCCAACGCCCAGCTCGCCTACGAGCTGTACGAGCAGAAGTTCGCCTCGGACCGCTGGAAGGCCCTGGCCGACGCCGGAGCCCGCCCGCAGCGCCCGCTGTGGGCCTCCACCGGCGTCAAGGACCCGGCGCTGCCCGACACGCTCTACGTCACCGAACTCGTCGCGCCGGGCACCGTCAACACGATGCCGGAGGCGACGCTGAAGGCTGCCGCCGACCACGCGCAGATCACCGGCGACACCGTCACCGGCTCCTACGCGGCGGCCCACGCGGTCTTCGCCGAGCTGAAGGACGCCGGCATCGACTACGACGACGTCGTCCGCGTCCTCGAGGACGAGGGCGTCGACAAGTTCGAGGTCTCCTGGAACCAGTTGCTGGACACCCTGAAGACCGAGCTGGAGGCCAAGGCGTGACCTCTGTCGTCACGGCGGCGGCGGGAGTCTCGGTCACCGTGCGCGGTGACGCCGTGGAGGAGACCGAGAGCATGCTCCAGCGGCTCTCCTCCGACGGAGTCCCCGCGGCGCTCGCGGCCAGGAACACCCATCTGTGGGGTCCTGACGCGGTGGCCGAGGCGGAGCGGCGGCTCGGGTGGCTCGATCTGCCCGAGACGTCGCGCGCGCTGGTCGAGCCGCTCGCGCGGCTCGCCGAGGAGTACCGGGCCGAGGGCCTGGACCGCTTCGTGCTCGCGGGCATGGGCGGGTCCTCGCTGGCCGCCGAGGTGATCACCAGGACGGCCGGCGTCGCGCTGACCGTGCTGGACGGCACCGACCCCCATCAGGTCGGCCGGGTGATCACCGAGGAGCCGGCGCGCACCGTCGTCGTCGTGGCGTCCAAGAGCGGCGGCACCATCGAGACCGACAGCCACCGGCGGGTCTTCGAGGCGGCCTTCGCCGAGGCCGGGATCACCGGGGACGCGCTGCGCCACCGGTTCGTCGTGGTCACCGATCCGGGCTCGCCGCTGGAGAACAGCGCGCGCCAGGCCGGGTACCACGTGGTCCTGTCCGACCCGGACGTCGGCGGGCGCTACAGCGCGCTGACGGCGTTCGGCCTCGTCCCGTCGGCCCTGGCCGGGGCCGACGTGGGCGCGCTGCTGGACGAGGCGGCGGCGCTCGCGCCGACGCTCCGCCAGCCGTACGACAACCCGGCGCTCGCGCTCGGCGCGGCGCTGGGCACCGCGGCCTCCGCGGGCCGCGACAAGCTGCTCATCGCCGACAACGGCTCCGGCCTCACCGGGTTCGGCGCGTGGGCCGAACAGCTCCTCGCCGAGTCCACCGGCAAGGACGGCGGGGGCATCCTGCCCGTCGTCGTGGAGGGCGTCGAGGCGCCGGGGTTCGCGCCCGCGCCCGACGTGCGCGGCGCGGTCCTCGGCGACTACGAGTCCGCGGCGCTCGCCGTGAAGGGCCCGCTCGGCGGGCAGTTCCTGCTGTGGGAGTACGCGACCGCGGTCGCCGGGCGGGTCCTCGGGATCAACCCGTTCGACCAGCCCGACGTCCAGGAGTCCAAGGACCGCACCGCGGAACTCCTCGACGCCTTCGAGACCGAGGGCGAGGCGGCGCTGGAGGACACCGCGCCCTACCTCGTCGACGGGGCCGTCGAGATCCACCCCGGCGGGGCGTTCGCGCCAGGCCCCGCAGAGCGCCCGGCGGACCTGGGCGAGGCGCTCGACGCGGTGCTGCGCGCCGTGCCCGACCGCGGCTACCTCGCCGTCATGGCCTACCTCGACCGCACCGGCGACGACGCCGAGGCGGCCGGGCTGCGCGCGCTGCTCGCGCTGCGAGCCGAGCGCCTGAGGCGGCCCGTGCCCGTCACCTTCGGGTGGGGGCCCCGGTTCCTGCACTCCACAGGCCAGTACCACAAGGGCGGCCCCCGGAACGGCGTCTTCCTCCAGCTGACCGGCGCCGTGTCCCGGGACGTCCCGGTGCCGGGCCGCCCCTACACCTTCGGGACGCTCCAGGCGGCGCAGGCCGCGGGCGATCTGCGGGCGCTGCGCGCACGCGGCATGCCCGCCGTGCGGCTCCACCTGCGCGATCGCGCCGAGGGACTGGCGCAACTGCTGGACGCACTGAAAAACTGAACCCGGCGGCGCGAGGCGGATCCGGGCGGAGGCCCGGGAACGTGCCAAGCGCCCGCCGCCGCAAGACCGGTCGATCCCCTCCTTGACCGCCACCTTTGATCGAAACGCAGGAAAGGGACGGGCATGCCTTCGCCCGCAGAACTGATCGGGATCGACGGGAATCCGCTCCGCGATCCCCGTGACAAGAGACTTCCCCGCGTCGCCGGGCCCAGCGTGCTGGTGCTGTTCGGCGTCACCGGCGACCTGTCGCGCAAGAAGCTGCTTCCGGCCATCTACGACCTGGCCAACCGCGGACTGCTGCCCCCGGGCTTCTCGCTCGTCGGGTTCGCCCGGCGCGACTGGGAGAACCAGGACTTCCGGCAGGTCGCCTACGAGGCGGTCAAGCAGCACGCGCGCACGCCGTTCCGCGAGGACGTCTGGCGCCACCTGTCGGAGGGCATGCACTTCGTCCCCGGCGAGTTCAACGACCCCGGCGCCTTCGACACGCTGGCCCTGGCCGTCAAGGAGCTCGACGAGACGCGCGGCACCGGCGGGAACTACGCGTTCTACCTGTCGATCCCGCCGAAGTTCTTCGACGTCGTGGTCGAGCAGCTCCAGCGCAGCGGCCTCGCGGAACGTTCCGAGAGCAGCTTCCGCCGGGTCGTCATCGAGAAGCCCTTCGGCCACGACCTGAAGAGCGCGCGCGAGCTCAACAACATCGTGCACCGGGTCTTCCCCGAGGAGTCGATCTTCCGGATCGACCACTACCTCGGCAAGGAGACCGTCCAGAACATCCTGGCGCTGCGCTTCGCCAACACCATGTTCGAGCCGATCTGGAACCGGAGCTACGTCGACCACGTGCAGATCACCATGGCCGAGGACATCGGCATCGGCGGCCGGGCCGGGTACTACGACGGGATCGGCGCGGCCCGCGACGTCATCCAGAACCACCTGCTGCAACTGCTCGCGCTCACCGCGATGGAGGAGCCGACGTCGTTCAGCGCCGAGGCAGTCCGCGCGGAGAA
Source organism: Actinocorallia aurea (assembly GCF_054783995.1). Lineage (NCBI taxonomy): Bacteria > Bacillati > Actinomycetota > Actinomycetes > Streptosporangiales > Thermomonosporaceae > Actinocorallia > Actinocorallia aurea. Next base: position 62,122 of record NZ_BAAGPQ010000027.1, on the reverse strand, counting down.
GGCCAAGGTGCTCTCCTCGGTGCGGCTGCCCGAGGGCGACCTCGGCCGCTCCAGCGCGCGCGGCCAGTACGCGGCGGGCTGGCAGGGCGGCGTCGACGTCAAGGGCTACCTGGAGGAGGACGGCATCCCGTCGAACTCCACCACCGAGACGTACGCGGCCATCAAGCTGGAGATCGACTCGCGGCGCTGGGCCGGCGTCCCCTGGTACCTGCGCACCGGCAAGCGGCTGTCGCGCCGCGCCACCGAGGTCGCGATGATGTTCCAGAAGGCCCCGCACCTGCCGTTCTCGCACACCGAGACCGAGGAGCTCGGCCAGAACTCCCTGGTCTTCCGCATCCAGCCCGACGAGGGCATCACCATGCGGTTCGGCTCCAAGGTGCCCGGCACGGCCATGGAGGTCCGCGACGTCAACATGGACTTCGCCTACGGGGAGTCCTTCACCGAGTCGTCCCCCGAGGCCTACGAGCGGCTGATCCTCGACGTCCTCATCGGCGACCCGCCCCTTTTCCCGCGCCAGGAGGAGGTCGAGCTGTCCTGGCAGATCCTCGACCCGGTCGAGGAGTACTGGGCCGGCCACGGCCGCCCCGACCAGTACAAGTCCGGCGGATACGGGCCGAAGTCCTCGGACCTCATGATGAAGCGCGACGGCCGCGCCTGGCGGAGGATCTGACGTGAACATCGACCTCACCGCGACCACCACGCGGAAGATCCAGGAGTCCCTCACCCAGGCCCGGCACCAGATGGGCGGCCCCGCCGTCGGCATGGTGCTGACCCTGGTGATCGTCACCGACGAGTCGGCCCAGTACGACTCGCTGCGCGCGGCCACCGAGGCGGCGCGCGAGCACCCCTGCCGGGTGCTGACGGTCATCTCGCGCGACGCCCGGGGCAGCTCGTCCCGGCTGGACGCCGAGATCCGGATCGGCGAGACCGGTCCGGGCGAGACGGTCCTCCTGCGCATGTACGGGCCGCTCGCCCAGCACGCCGACTCGGTCGTGCTGCCGCTGCTGGTGCCGGACGCGCCCGTCGTCACCTGGTGGCCCGGACAGGCGCCGCCCAACCCTTCGGACGACCCGCTGGGCGCGCTCGCGCAGCGCCGCGTCACGGACTCCTACGCGGGCATGGACAGGCTCGGCACGCTCATCCAGCTCGACAAGGCCTACGAGCCCGGGGACACCGACTTCTCCTGGACCCGGCTCACCCCGTGGCGCACGCTCCTGGCCTCCGCGCTGGACCAGCCGTCCGCGCCGATCCTGTCGGCCGAGGTGCAGGCCGAACCCGACAGCCCGAGCGCGGAGCTGCTGGCGTCCTGGCTCAGCGGGCGGCTGAACGTGCCGGCCTCGCGCAGCACGTCCGGCGGCCCCGGCATCACCGCGGTCCTCCTGCAGACCGCCGAAGGCCCCATCGCGGTGACCCGGCCCGACGGCCGCGTCGCCACGCTCGCCCGGCCGGGCCAGCCCGACCGGCAGGTCGCGCTGCACCGGCGGCCGATGTCGGAGCTGCTGGCCGAGGAGCTGCGGCGGCTCGACCCGGACGAGGTCTACCACGACGCCGTCTCCCGGTTCGACCGCGCCTACACCGCGGTGCCCGCGGAGCCGGCCGAGGAGCAGAACGGCGAAGAGGCGGGCGAAGCCGCGGCGGGCGGGCAGCCCAAGCCGCGCGCGACGCGCAGGAAGGCGGGATCGTGAGCGCACCGAAGATCATCGTCCATGAGAGCGCGGACCTGCTCGCCAAGGCCGTCGCGGCCCGGCTGATCACGAGGATCGTCGACGTCCAGGCCGTGCGGGGCGAGGCCTCGATCGTGCTGACGGGCGGGACCATCGGGATCGCGCTGCTCGCCGAGGTCGCCGCCTCGCCCGCCCGCGACGCCGTCGACTGGGCCAAGGTCGACGTGTGGTGGGGCGACGAGCGGTTCGTGCCCGAGGGCGACCCCGACCGCAACGCGCTCCAGGCCCGGGAGGCGCTGCTCGACGCGGTGCCGCTGGACCCCGCGCGGGTCCACCCGATGCCGGCCTCCGACGGCCCCGACGGCGCGGACGTGGAGGCGGCCGCCGCACGGCACGCCGCCGAGCTGCGCGCCGCCGCGAAGCCGCAGGACGCGCTGGAGGCCCCGTCGTTCGACGTGCTCATGCTCGGCGTCGGCCCGGACGCGCACATCGCGTCGCTGTTCCCGGGACTGCCCGGCGTCCTTGAGGACAAGCGCACCGTCATCGCGGTGCACGACTCCCCCAAGCCGCCGCCCACCCGCGTGTCGCTCACCGTCCCGGTGATCCAGGCGGCCCGCGAGGTCTGGGTCGTCGCCGCCGGCGAAGGCAAGTCCGACGCCATCCGCCTCGGCCTGTCGGGCGCCTCCCCTTCGGAGGCCCCCGTCGCGACCGCCCAGGGCCGCGAGGAGACCCTCTACCTGCTCGACAGGGCCGCGGCTGCCCAGCTGCCCTAGCGCGCTCTTCTCCGGCGCCCTTCGCTCACTGAGCGAGGGGCGCCGTCGTGTTCCCGCCGACTTCCTCCGCCGCCTCCGGAGGCACGATCCAGAACTCGCGCCCGTTCGTGTAGCCCATCAGCGGCCGGCCCAGCGCGGCCGACGTTCGGCTCGTGACCTCCCGGAACGCCGCCTGCAGCTCCTCGGTCCACGCGCTGATCCGGAACCTGCCGCTCTCGGCGAGGTGCTGCGCGACGACGGGCACCATGCTCGCGATGAACCGCTCGGTCTCCGCGGCGCTCATGGGTTCAGACATGCCCCGCACTGTAGTGGAATCCCACCGATTCCCAGGGAGCGCCGAAGGCGCGCCCGATCACCAGCCGTCCCGTAGGCCCCCAGGGCCGGAGGGACGGCCAGAAGCACGAAAAACGCTGATGAGGCGCCAGGCTTCGTCTGCGGTGGGTGGGATGTCGGAGAAGTCGCCGTATTGGGCGACGATCTCCAGGGCCGTCTCCGGGTGTTGCAGGGCGGCGACGCGGACGGCGGCCTGGAGTTCGGTGGCGGTCCAGAAGCGGAACGGGACCGTGCCTTCGGCGGTGCGGACGCGGGTGGGGCCGCCCGGACGGGTCGGCGGTTCGGTGACGCGGATGACGACGTGGTCGTCGACCATCTGGGTGAGCGGGTCGAGCGGGGTCTCCAGGGAGCCCCAGGTGACGTCGGCGGTGACGCCGTCGCGCTCGGCCGTCCACGTCGTGGTGGTGGAGGAGTCTTTGCCGAGGCGGTCGGCGGGGTGGCTCATCTCCAGGATGTAGACGCCGCCGTCGGCGAGGTGCGCGGCGGCGCGATGGAAGTGGGCGGCGAAGGCGTCGAGGGTGTGCAGGTGCGCGGTGCTGTCCAGCATCGTGATCACCAGATCGAACCGCTCGCGAAGCGCGAAGTCGGTCATGTCGGCCTGGACGACGGTGAGCCGGGGCTCCTTGGCCTCGGCGTAGGCGCACATCGCGGCGTTCAGGTCGAGCGCGGTGCACGCGAGGCCCCGGCGGGCCAGTTCCCTGACGTGCTCGGCCGGGCCCGCCGCCAGCTCCAGGACGGTCCGGGGCGCCTTCCCGTGCCGGGCCGCCCAGGTCAGCAGCGCGTCCGCCTCACCTGGGACGTCGCGGAAGGCGCAGGCGAGTTCGTAGGCTTCGGGATCGTCGTAGATGGCCACCCCGCCATCGTCCCAGCCCCGCGGAGCGGCAGATCGCACAGAGCGTCCGATCACACAGAGCGTTCAATCGCCCGGAGCGGGTCGGCTAGGCGGCGGCCTGGCGCAGGTCGAGCACGATCTCCACGACGGCAGGGTCCTCGGTGCGGCGGGTCCGGCCGCCGAGCGCGGTGAGGAGCTTGCGCATCCTGGCGTTCTCGCTGAACACGCTCGCGCGCAGCTCGCCCAGTCCCTCGGCGCGGCCCAGCTCCACCAGCAGCTCGGCGAGGCGGCGGCCGATCCCCCGGTTCTGCCACGCGTCCTCGACGAGGAAGGCGAGCTCGGCGGCCCCCGCCGTGCCGTCGTACATCATGTGGCCGAGCGCGACGACCCGTCCCGACCCGTCCTCGACGGCCAGGGACAGCCCCCGGGACCGGTCGCAGAACACGTCGAACGTGCGCTGCGGCAGCGTGGGCTTGGCGCTGAAGTAGCGCAGCCGGCGGCTGGCTCCCGAGCAGCGCTCGTGCATCGCGGCGACCTCGGCCAGGTCCCCCGGGTGGAGTGTGCGGGTGGTGAGCCCCGCCGCGCCCGGGCGGGCGGCGGTCTCCGCGCCAGCGGTGATCATCGGAATCCCCCTTACTTTCTCGATTCAGTAAGAATCCCCGATGAGTGTTACAAGTGCGCGCGCCACACGTTTCCCCGCCCGGATATCCCACGTGACCTTGGTCTCCTCGGTTCCGGGCGATCGCCCAGGCGACAATCAAGCCCCCTATAAAGCAGGATGTGCCCCATGGCTTTCGTGAACGGCGCGGTCTCCCACTGGTACGGCGAGACGGGGCTGCCCGCTCCCTCGTCGCGCCTGCCGGGATCGCTGCAGGCCGACGTCTGCCTGGTCGGCGCGGGCTACACGGGCCTGTGGACCGCCTACTACCTGAAGAAGGCCCGGCCGGATCTGCGGATCGTGCTGCTGGAGAAGGAGTTCGCGGGATACGGCGCGTCGGGGCGCAACGGCGGCTGGGTCGTCGGCGAGCTGGCGGGCTCGGCGTCGGCGTACGCCGAGCGATTCGGCCGCGACTCCGTGGTCCGGCTCCAGCGGGAGATGTTCGCCTCCGTCGCGGAGGTCGTGAAGGTCGCCGCCGAGGAGGGCGTCGAGGCCGACCTCGTCCAGGACGGCCTGGTGACGGTCGCGCGCAACCGGGCGCAGCGCTGGCGGATGCGGCAGGAGATCGAGCACGCGCGCGCCTGGGGCTGGGGCGAGGAGGACCTCCGCCTGATCGAGCCCGGCGAACGGATCCGGGTCGCCGGGGCCGTCGACGCGACGTACACCCCGCACTGCGCCCGGGTGCAGCCCGCGAAGCTGGTGCGCGGCCTCGCCCGGGTCGTCCAGGACCTCGGGGTGGAGCTGTACGAGGGCACCGAGGTCACCGCGCTGCGGCCCCGGACCATCACCTCCTCGGCCGCCGCCATCACCCCGTACGGGCGCGTCACGGCCGAGTACGTCATCCGGGCCACCGAGGGGTTCACCGCGGCGTTCCGGCCGCTGCACCGCGACTGGCTGCCGATGAACAGCTCGATGATCGTCACCGAACCGCTGCCCCCTGCCGTCCTCGACCAGACGGGCTGGCACGGCGCGGAACTGCTCGGCGACATGGCCCACTACTACATGTACGCCCAGCGCACAGCCGACGACAGGATCGCCTTCGGCGGACGCGGGCGGCCCTACCGCTACGGCTCGCGGATCGACGACGCGGGCCGCACCCACGAGCGCACGGTCCGCCAGCTCCACGCGATGCTCGCCGACTTCTTCCCCGCCGCCGCGCGCGTGCCCGTCGCGCACGCCTGGTCCGGGGTCCTCGCGGTGCCGCGCGACTGGTGCTCGACCGCGGCGCTGGACCGGCGCAGCGGCCTCGGCCACGCCGGCGGATACACCGGCCACGGCGTCGCCACCGCCAATCTCGCCGGCCGGACCCTGCGCGACCTCGTCCTGAACGAGCGCACCGAACTCACCGACCTGCCGTGGGTCGGCTGGCACGTGCGGCCCTGGGAGCCCGAGCCATTGCGCTGGCTCGGCGTCCACCTCATGTACGGCCTGTACAAGCGGGCCGACGCCCGGGAGCGGGGCCTGCGCCGCACGTCGAAGATCGCCAAGGTCGCCGACCTGATCTCCGGCCGCTGACCTGATGCCGCGCACGCGCGGGTGCGCGAGCGGCACGCCCGCTGGGTAGGACCCGCGGCATGGAGTTGACGCTGATCCGGCACGGGCAGAGCACCGGCAACGTCGCGCGGGAGGAGGCGATCCACGCGGGGGCCGACACCCTCGCCGTCGCCGAACGGGACTCCGACATACCGCTGTCGCCGCTCGGCGCGCGCCAGGCCGCCGCGGCGGGCCGCCACCTGCGCGGGCTCCCGCCGCCGGACCTCGTGCTCTCCTCGCCGTACCTGCGGGCGCTGGAGACCGTGCGGATCGCGCTCGCCGCCGCGGGGCTGCCGCCGGACGTCCGCGTCGACGAGCGGCTGCGCGACCGCGACCTCGGCGTCTTCGAGGGCCTCACCCCCTCGGGCATCCGCCTCGGCTTCCCCGAGGAGCACGCCCGGCAGGCCCGCATAGGCAAGTTCTACTACCGCCCGCCGGGCGGCGAGTCCTGGACCGACGTGGCCCTACGGCTGCGCAGCCTCCTCGCCGGGCTCCCCGCCGACGGCAGGGTCCTCATCGCCACCCACGACGCGGTCATCGTCCTGTTCCGCTACATCATCGAAGGCCTCACCGAAGCCGAGGTGATGGAGATCGAGAAGGAGACGATCGCCAACGCCTCGATCTCCCACTGGCGCGAAGGACACCTCGTCGCCTACAACGACGTGTCCTTCCTCACCTCCGGCCCCGACGGCCGCCCGCTCTAGGAACTCCCCGGCCGTACCCACTGGGCCCGGTACACAGACGCTTTAAGAACCCGGCTCCACCGGGGCGCCCGCGAACCGGGCGGCCGTCGGGGACGCCGCCAGGCCGGGCGGGGCCGCGGCCAGGGCCGCCTCGATCGCCGCGACGAGGGCGCGCGCGGACTCCTCGGTGAGCTCGACCGCCACCCGCGCGGACGGCCCCAGCTCCGGCGCGGTGAAGTCGATGTTCACCGAGTGCTCCAGCGGCGCGTGGTACGGATGGTCGACGTAGACGGCGGCCTTGGTGACGGAGAACCACCCGTCCTTGCCCTTGGCGCTGCCTTCCAGCTCGGCGAACTCGGTGTGATAGGTGCACATGCGCTCAGCCTGCCACTGCCAGGTGCCGGCCGTAGAAGTCGAAGATGCGGGCCCACCCTGACACCGCCGCCTCCGGCCGGTAGGCGGGGCGGTTCACCGAGAAGAACGCGTGGCCCGCGCCCTCATAGGTGTGGAACTCGAACTCCTTGCCCAGGCCGGTGAGGACCGCCGACAGCTCCGCCGTCTCACTCGGCGCCGGGAACTTGTCGTCCGCGCCGAACAGGCCGAGCAGCGGGCAGGACAAGTCCTTCGCCAGACCCACGACCGGCGGGACCACGACGGGATAGCCGTCGGGCGAATGGGCGATGACGAACGCGCCGTAGCAGTCGACGGCCGCGTCGAGATCGAGCGAGCAGGCCGCGAGGAACGCCTGGCGACCGCCCGAGCAGAACCCGATGACGCCGACCTTGCCGTTCGAACTCGGCAGGCCCCGCAGATAGGCGGCGGCGCCCGCGACGTCCCCGACGAGCCGCTCGTCCGGAACACCCCCGTTCGCCCGGCTGGCCGCCGCGGCGTCATCCGGGTCCGCGTCCGGCGCGTCCCGAAAGTGCAGATTCGGCATGATCGCGTGGTAACCGTGCGCGGCGAACTTCCGGGTGATCTCCTTGCTGCCCTCGTCATATCCCGGCATGTGGTGCAGCACGACGACACCGCCACGCGGCTCGGCCGCCAAAGGACGGGCCAGATAGGCCTCGATCTCGTCGCCCCCATGACCGGGAAGAGGGACCGTGCCCGCCGTGAACGCGTCTGCGGATTCGATGGAGTGGCTCATCGGCCCCGGATATCAGAGATAGCCCCACCCCGTCCAACCGGCCCGCCGCCAGACCACCCGGTTCGCACAGATGGGCGGGTCATGCTGGAATGTTCCAGATCCGCCCCGACCCCGAGGAGTCTCCCCTATGCGCACGTTCGCCGATCTGGACGAATTCGCCGCCGCCGTCGGCGAAGAACTCGGCCACAGCGAGTGGCAGGAGATCACCCAGGAACAGGTGAACACGTTCGCCGACGCCACCGGCGACCACCAGTGGATCCACATCGACCCCGAACGGGCCGCCACCGAAAGCCCCTTCGGCGGCACCATCGCCCACGGCTACCTCACCCTCAGCCTGGTCACCGCCCACGTCGTCCAGATCTTCACCGTCGAGTCGCTGACCATGGTGGTGAACTTCGGCCTGAACAAGGTCCGGTTCCACACCCCTGTCACCGTCGGCTCCAAAGTCCGCGCCAAAGCCGTCCTCACCGACCTCAAGAACTCCCCCGCCGGCAAACTCGGCACGCTGAAGGTCACCATCGAGATCGACGGCCAACGCCGCCCCGCCTGCGTCGCCGAAGTCCTCGCCCTGTACCGAGACTGAGCTCTTGGCCGGCCCTCCGGCCCTGGGGGCCTGCGGGCCGGCTGTGATCGGGCGCTTTCGCGCCCTGGGCGCCCGATCACGTGAGCGGCCGCGCCTTCGGCGCTCCCTGGAAGAACTCGCCATGTCGGGTGCCTGGCGGCGGGGCCGCACAGGCTGACCGCGAAGTCCTCCATCGAGGTGCTGGGCGGGCGCGCTTCCCGCCTGGTCAGGGCAAGGGGGCCACGAGGTAGCGGGCGGGTGCGTGCCCGGGTCGGACGACGAGTTCCGTGCCGGGCTCGCCGGTGGCCAGGGTCTCCACGATCGCGGCGGCGGCATCGTCGGAGCTCAGCATTGGGACGCCGGCGGCATGGAACCGGTCTCGTGCCCCGGCGACCAGCGGGGTGTCCACCAGGCCGGGGCAGACCGCGCTGAACCGGATCTTCTCCTGTGACAGTGGTCCCGACAGCGCGCGGACCAGGCCGATGACGGCGTGCTTGGTCATCGTGTAGATCGGGTCCTGCTCGATGCCCTGGAGGGCGGCCAGTGATGCGGTGACCACGATCGACCCGCCGCCCGTACGGCGCATCAAGGGCAGTGCGGCGCGCAGCCCGTAGACGACCGAGTGCTGGTTGACGCCCACGACGGCCTGGTAGCGGTCCAGGTCCAGGGCCGCGGGGTCCTTGTCGACGGAGTTGACGCCGGCGTTGAGGACCAGCAGGTCCAACCGATCGCCCGCCCGCTCGGCCGCCCGCATCATCAGCTCCGGATCGGTCAGGTCACCGACCACCGCGCTTCCGCCGATCTGCTCGGCGACCTCTTCCACCGACGGCTTGCGGTCCACCAGCACGCACCGGACTCCGGAGGAGGCGAGCCGCCGGGCGACGGCCTCGCCGATTCCGCCTGCGGCACCGGTCACGATCGCTGTCCGACTCATGATGCCCACTCTCTCTACCTACATGTAGGTAGGTAACATACTCCAGGAGTGCAGGACATCACCGATGAACGACGATGGAAGGGATGGGCGCAGGTGAGAGGGAACGGCGGCAGGCGCGAGGAGATCCTGACGACTGCCATCCGGATGCTCGCCGAGCGAGGCTGGCGGGATACATCGCTGAACGCGATAGCCGAGCAGGTCGGTCTCACACGCCAGGGCGTTCTGCACTACTTCCCCAACAAGCAGGCGCTGCTCGCCGAGCTCCTCGACCGCCGCCAGAACCTTCACCACGCACACCTGCTCACCGACCACTCCGGCAAAGACTGGCCCGCCCAGATGGCCGAGGTCGTCTCCCACGATCACGACCACACCGGCCTCGCCCGCGCCTACAGCGTGCTGATGGCGGAGAGCGTCGTCGACGGCCATCCGGCACAAGCCCATTTCCGTGACCACTATGCCGACGTCCGCGCCCGCATGGCCGCCTCCTTCACCGAACGGTGGGGCGACCGGCTCCCCTCCGGCCTCACCCCGGCCCAGGCCGCCACCGCCCTGCTGGCGCTCCTGGACGGCATCCAGCAGCAGTGGCTCCTCGACCCCGCGCAAGAAGGCCATCCCGAGACCGTCCACGACGTCGTAGCCGTCCTGTTCGGCATGGGCCTTCGAGGAGCCTGAGCGCAGACGGCGCTAGCCGGTGGGCGCCCGGGGTAGAGGAGTCCGAGTGCAGAAATCGGCGTTAGCCGGTGGGCGCTCGGCAGGTGGGGTTGGCGGTCTGTTCGTCGGCGTCGGCCAGGGCGCGGTAGGAAGCGCAGAGACCGGTTCCCTCCTCCGCGGGAGCGATTGCCGTGCCGCCGGGCTCCCCCTTCAGACGGTCGCCGGCGGTGCGGGTGCGGAGGCGGCGCAGCATGCGGGCGTCCTGGAAGCCGACGGCGCGGGCCGCGGCCTCGACGGTGGCGCCCCGCGCGATGAGGCGCTCGGCGTGCTCGGCCCGCAGGAGCTGCTGGTAGCGCAGCGGGGTGAGGCCGGTCGCGGCGGCGAAGCGGCGGGTGAGGGTGCGGGGGCTGACCCCGGCGTGCGCGGCCAGCCCGGTCAGGGACAGCGGCTCGGCGAAGCGGGCGTCGATGAGGTCCTGCACGCGGTGGACCACCTCCGACAGGTGCGCCCGGTGCGCGAGCATCGCGCTGGCCTGCGGCTCGTCGCCGTTGCGGCGCACGTAGACGACCATCGAGCGGGCCACCCGCGCGGCGGCGGCCGGGCCGTGCCGCTCGGCCACGAGGTGGAGCGCGAGGTCGGTCCCGCTGGCGATCCCCGCCGACGTCACCACCCGGTCGTCGGCGACGAAGAGGATGTCCCGGACGACCCGTGCCTTCGGATAGCGCCGGGCCAGGTCGTCCTGGAGCGCGTGGTGGGTGGTGCAGCGGCGGCCGTCGAGCAGGCCGGCCCGGCCCAGCGCGTCCGCCCCGGCGCAGACGCTGGCGACGGTCCCGCCGCCGGCGTGGTGCGCCGCGAGGCGGCGGGCCTGCTCGGCCCCGACGGGGCTGCTGCCGTGCCAGCCGGGGACCAGCACCAGGTCGTCCGGACCGAGGGTGGGCCACTCCGTCGCGGCGGCCAGCGGGAGGCCCTGGTGCGAGGGCACCGATTCCCGGTCGGCGACGTAGTGCAGCGTGTAGCCGAGCCCGAGTCCCGCCGCCTCGGAGAACACCTGAGCCGGTCCCGCCAGGTCCAGCAGGTGAACTCCGGGCAGCAGCAGGAACACGACTTTGGGCATGATCTGGTCAGTCTACGGCGGCCGCGATGGTGACGATCCTGGCGAATCTCCCGGACAGCGCGTACTCCGTCCGGCGGATGACCTCGTCCGCGGGGAGCGTCCGCGGGTCCGCCAGGAGGTCCGCGACGGACGCGTCGGGCGGGGTCCCGGGGGCGCCCAGCGGATGGGTGGCGGTCGCCTCGGTGACGAACAGCACGCCGAAGCCGAGGTCGGAGGCGACCCGCGCGGTCGTCTCCACGCACTGCTCGGCGCGGATGCCGGAGACCGAGACCTCCGTGATCCCCCGCTCGGTGAGCAGTTTGTGCAGGCCCGTGGTGGTGAAGGCGTTGTGCGCGGTCTTGTGGAGGACCGGCTCGTCCGGCCGCGGCTCCAGGCCGTCGATGAGCCGGACGAGGCCGGACGCCGGGTCGAAGGCGGTGCCGGAGCCGGCTTCGGAGTGCAGGATCCAGACGACGAGGTCGCCGCGCTCGCGGGCTCCCGCGACGAGTTCGCCCACCCGGTCGGCGATCTTCGGCTCGGAGATCGCCTCCCAGGACGGCAGTGCGCGGAAGGACTCTTGGACGTCGATGACGAGGTGTGCTCGGGTCATGACGCCGATGCTGCCGCCCCCGCCGCCTCCGGGACAGGCACGGCCTGGCCCGGAGGCGGACCGATCCGGTCAGCCGTGCCCGGCAGAGCTCCGCGCCCGTCAGAGCTCCGCGACCGTCGCCTCGATCGCCCGGTAGAACGTCGGGTACGCGTAGATCATGTGCTTGAGGGTCTCGACGGGCACCCGGGCCTGCACGGCGAGGGCCAGGAAGCCGAGGATCTCGCCTCCGCCGGGACCCGCGACGGTCGCGCCGACGAGGTGGTCGCCGTCGGCCACGAGCTTCACGAAGCCCTGGGCCTGGGTGATCCAGCCCCGGGTGGAGTCGCCGAGGTCGGTCTTCGCGACCCGGATCTCCCGCCCCGTCGCGCGCGCCCTGGCCTCGGTGAGCCCGGCCGCGCCGATCTCCGGGTCGGTGAAGGTGACGTGTGGGAGCGCGTGGTAGTCGGCCTCGGGGCCGTCCTGGCCGAGGATGTCCCGGACGGCGATCGCCGACTGGTACATCGACACGTGGGTGAACGCGCCCTCGCCCACGGCGTCGCCGATGGCCCACAGGCCGTCCGCGGCCCTCATCCGGCCGTCCACGGGGATGGAGCGCGCCTTGGGATCGAGGCCGACCGAGGCGATCCCGAGGCGCTCCAGGTCCGTTCTGCGGCCTGTGGCGACCAGCAGGCGCTCGGCGCGGACCGTCCCGCCGCCGAACTCCAGGGTGAACTCGGCGCCGTCGTGGCTCACCCGCGACGCCCGCGCGCCGGTGAGCACGGTGATCCCCTCGGCCTCGAAGACCTCCCGCAGGAGGTCCCCCGCCTCCGGCTCCAAGGGCGCGACGAGCCTTTCGGCCCCCTCGATGACCGTCACCTTCGCGCCGAACCTCGCGAAGACCTGGGCGAGTTCGACGCCGATCGCGCCTCCGCCGAGCACGATCAGCGACGCGGGGGCCTGCGTGGCCTTGACCGCGTCGCGGTTGGTCCAGAACGGGGTGCCGGCGAGCCCCTCGACCGGCGGCACGAGCGGCTCGGTGCCGGGGTTCAGCAGCACGCCCTTGCGCCCCCGCAGGACCCGCCCGCCGACGGTGACCTCGCGGGGCCCGGTCAGCACGCCGTATCCGCGCACCAGGGTGACGCCCTTGCCGGTGAGGCGGTCGGCGGCGGCCTTGTCGTTCCAGTCGTCGGTGGCCTCCTCGCGGATCCGCTCGGCGGGCACCGCGAAGTCCGCCTCGACCTCGACCCTGCCCGCGAAGCGCGGAACGCGGCGCGCCTCGGCCAGCGCGTCCGCGGCGCGGACCATCATCTTCGTCGGCACGCACCCGTAGTAGGGGCACTCGCCGCCGACGAGGCCCGCCTCGACCGCCGTCACCGCGAGGCCCGCCTCCGCGAGCAGCCCCGCCGCGTTCTCCCCGCCCGGCCCCAGCCCGACGACGACCACATCCGACTCTTCGACTTCCGCCATGTCCCCGCTCCTACCCCGCAAGACTCCGATGATCGATCATCTCTCACCGTAGGGCCCCTCGACCGTTCCGGGCATGACGCGAACACCTGATCACGTGCTGGAAGGCTCCCCCGAGACGCAGAACCGGTTCCCCTCGGGGTCGGCCAGCACCGTCCAGGTCATCCCGCCGAACGCGTGCGTGCCCACCTCGGACGCCCCGAGCGACACGAGCCGGTTGACCTCCGCGAGCCGGTCGCCCGCCCCGAAGTCGACGTGCACCCGGTTCTTGCCCGGCGTCGGCTCCGCCACCTTCTGGAAACTCAGGACTCCCCCGCCCCCCGCCACCGCCACGTACATCTCGTAGTCCGCCACGATCTCCCCGCCCAGCGCCTCGGCCCACCACCGGGCCAGTTCCCTGGGCGCCACGCAGTCCACGGTCACCGCTGCCATCTTCAGTCCCATGCCCCCACCCCTGCCCGCCACCCGGCGGCCCACTCCCTGCCCACGCAGAAGGCCCGGTCCCCACGGAGGGGACCGGGCCTTCTGCGTGCTGCCCTAGTTGCGCGCCGCGGCCGCCATGGCGGCCTGGACGAGGCGGCGGCGCTCACGGAGCTTGCCGAGGGCCTCGTCGAGGATGGCCTGGCCGTCGGCGTCGGAGCGGCGCTCCTTCACGTAGGCGAGGTGGGTCTTGTAGGGCTCGTTCTTGGGGGCCGCGGGCGGGTTCGCGGAGTCCGTCCCGGCGGGCAGGCCGCAGCGCGGGCAGTCCCAGGTCTCGGGGACCTGGCAGTCGCTGGCGAAGCTGGGCCGGGTCTCGTGCTTGTTGGCGCAGTAGAAGCTGATGATGACGCGCGGGGCGGCCTCGCCGCGCTCCGCCTCGCCCATCGGGCCGGCGCCGACCCTGCTACCGCGAATGGCACTGCCACTAGCCACGGACACTCCTCAAATGTGAATCATGCGCGCCGGGAGCCAGGCTCCCGGCGCGTTCGAAAGGTCGTTTGCAGCCGCTGCTGCGCTCAGAGGCCCTTGGCCTTGTACAGGAAGCCGAGTACCACGATGGCGGCGAACCAGATCACTCCGGTGCCGATCGTGAGACGGTCCAGGTTGCGCTCGACGACCGACGATCCGCCGAGGGAGGAGGAGATTCCACCGCCGAACATGTCCGACAGGCCTCCGCCCTTGCCCTTGTGCAGCAGCACGAGCGTGATCATGAGCAGGCTCGTGATGATCAGCACGATCGAGGTTGCAAGAATCACGGTTAGCGCCTTCTGAGCCGCCCCGCGGCCGCGGGGCTCGTTTGAATGTATAGGACGTCCGGCGGGGACGATCGGTTTACCCGCCGGTATGAAGGGTACGACGATCGAGCCGGTGGTTCAGTTGAACCTACCCCACGGGCGTCGAACTTTGGCGTCAGCTGACCGCCAGAAAGTCCCGGTACCGGCAGATTTTGACGAATTCGTCCGCGTCAAGAGCCGCGCCGCCGATGAGACCGCCGTCCACGTCGGCCTGGGCCATGAGGCCCGCCACGTTCGAGGACTTCATCGAACCGCCGTACAGCACCCGCACGGCCTCGGCCACGTCGGTGTCGTACAGCTTGGCCAGCCGGCCCCGGATCGCGCCGCAGACCTCCTGCGCGTCCTCCGGCGTGGCGACCTCGCCGGTGCCGATCGCCCAGACGGGCTCGTAGGCGATGACGATCGTCTTGACCTGCTCGGCCGTCAGGCCCTCAAGGGCGCCGTCGACCTGGGCGAGGGTGTAGGGCACCTGTTCGCCCGCCTTGCGGACGTCCAGGCCCTCGCCGACGCAGACGATCGGGATCAGCCCGTTCTTCAGCGCCGCCTTGGTCTTGGCGTTGACCAGCGCGTCGTCCTCGCCGTGGTACTGGCGGCGCTCGGAGTGGCCGATCGTGGCGTAGGTGCAGCCGAGCTTGGCCAGCATCGCGCCGGAGATCTCGCCGGTGTAGGCGCCCTTGTCGTGCGCGGAGACGTCCTGGGAGCCGTAGGCGAGCTTCAGCTTGTCGGCGTCCACGACCGTCTGCACCGAGCGGATGTCGGTGAAGGGGGGCAGGACCGCGACGTCAACGGCCTCGTGGTCCTTGTCCTTGAGGCCGAAGGAGATCTTCTGCACGAGCAGGATCGCCTCAAGGTGGTTGTTGTTCATCTTCCAATTGCCGGCCATGAGGGGCTTGCGGGCCATAAGGATCAGTCCTCCAGAGCTTCGAGGCCGGGCAGGGCTTTGCCTTCGAGGTACTCGAGGCTGGCGCCGCCGCCGGTGGAGATGTGGGAGAAGGCGTCTTCCTTGAAACCGAGCGTGCGCACCGCGGCCGCGGAGTCGCCGCCGCCGACGACGGTGAAGGCGCCGGAGTCGATGAGGCCCTGCGCGACGGCGCGGGTGCCGTGCGAGTACGGCTCCATCTCGAACACGCCCATCGGGCCGTTCCAGAAGACGGTCTTGGCGTCGGCGAGGCGGGCGGCGAACAGCTCTCCGGACTCGGGGCCGATGTCCAGGCCGAGCCGGTCGGCGGGGATCGCGTCGGCGGCGACGACCGCGTGCTCGGCGTCCGCGGCGAACGCCGTCGCGGCGACGATGTCGGTGGGCAGGACGAACTCGACGCCCTTGTCCTCGGCGCGCGCCAGGTACTCGAGGACGGTCGGGATCTGGTCCTCTTCGAGGAGCGACTTGCCGACCTCGTGGCCCTGGGCCTTGAGGAAGGTGAAGACCATGCCGCCGCCGATGAGGATGCGGTCGGCGGTCTCCAGCAGGTTGTCGATGACGCCGAGCTTGTCGGAGACCTTGGAGCCGCCGAGCACGACCGCGTAAGGGCGGGCGACGTCCTCGGTGAGCTTCTTCAGCACGCCGACCTCGGTGGCGATGAGGCCGCCGGCGGCGTGCGGGAGGCGCTTGGGCACGTCGTAGACGGAGGCGTGCTTGCGGTGCACCGCGCCGAACCCGTCGCCGACGTAGACGTCGGCGAGAGCGGCGAGCCTGTCGGCGAACGCGCCGCGCTCGGCGTCGTCCTTGCTGGTCTCGCCCGCGTTGAAGCGCAGGTTCTCCAGCAGCGCGACCTCGCCGTCGCCCAGCGCCGCCACGACGGCCTTGGCGGACTCGCCGACGGTGTCGGAGGCGAACGCCACGCCCTGGCCGAGCAGCTCGGCGAGGCGCCCGGCGACCGGGGCGAGGGAGAACTCGGGCTTCGGCTCGCCCTTGGGGCGGCCCAGGTGCGCCACGACGACGACCCGCGCGCCCTTGTCCACCAGCTGCCGGATCGTGGGCAGGCTCGCCCGGATCCGCCCGTCATCGGTGATCTTCGCGCCGTCGAGCGGCACGTTCAGGTCCGTCCGGACCAGCACCTTCTTACCGCGTACGTCGAGCTCGTCGACCGTCTTCACTGCAAACCCCTTTTGCACCCGGAGTGAACCGCTGACAGCAACGGAAGCGGGGCTTTCCACCCTGGGTGAAAAGCCCCGTTCCGTGATCACTACTTACAGGCTCTTGCCGACGAGCGTGACGAGGTCGACGAGGCGGTTGGAGTAGCCCCACTCGTTGTCGTACCAGCCGACGACCTTCACCTGGTTGCCGATGACCTTGGTCAGGCCGGCGTCGAAGATGCAGGAGGAGGGGTCGGTCACGATGTCGGAGGAGACGATCGGGTCCTCGGTGTAGGTGAGGAAGCCCTTGAAGGGGCCCTCGGCGGCGGCCTTGAACGCGGCGTTGACCTCGTCCACGGTGGTCTCGCGCGACAGCTCGACGGTGAGGTCGGTGGCGGAGCCGGTGGGGATCGGGACGCGCAGCGCGTAGCCGTCGAGCTTGCCCTTGAGCTCGGGCAGGACCAGGCCGATCGCCTTGGCGGCGCCGGTGGAGGTCGGGACGATGTTCAGCGCGGCGGCGCGGGCGCGGCGCAGGTCGCTGTGCGGGGCGTCCTGGAGGTTCTGGTCCTGGGTGTAGGCGTGGATCGTGGTCATGAGGCCCTTCTCGACCCCGAAGGAGTCGTTGAGGACCTTGGCCAGCGGCGCCAGGCAGTTGGTGGTGCACGAGGCGTTGGAGATCACGGTGTGCCGCGCCGGGTCGTACAGCTCGTGGTTGGCGCCCATCACGATCGTGATGTCCTCGTTCTTGGCGGGCGCGGAGATGATGACCTTCTTGGCGCCGTTCTCGGCGTGCACCTTGGCCTTGTTGGCGTCGGTGAAGAAGCCGGTGGACTCGACGACGATGTCGACGCCGACCTCGTTCCACGGCAGGTTGGCGGGGTCGCGGTCGGCGAAGACCTTGATCGCCTTGCCGCCGACGATGATCTCGCCCGCGCCGGCCTTCACTTCCTCGGGGAAGCGGCCGAGGATGCTGTCGTACTTGAGCAGGTGGGCGAGGGTCGCGGTGTCGGTCAGGTCGTTGACGGCGACGATCTCGACGTCGGCGCCGCTGGCCTTGACGGCGCGGTAGAAGTTGCGGCCGATCCGGCCAAAGCCGTTGATGCCTACTCGGATGGTCACGACTCTCCTCATGCGTTGCTTCTTCAACCAGGACCGGGGTTTCACGTCCGCCCTGTTTCCACCGCCGACCCTACCGAACGGGTCGCCCGTGATCGGTCACTGGTATGGGTTGAACACGGGGTGAACGCACCTCCCCGGAGCTGGGGTGACGCGTTCACCCGGGCCTCGATCCCGAAGGTCTAGACCGGATTGGTATAGATGTCTGGTTTAGACCACTTGCTTGACCAGGGCATGAGCGGCGCGCCCATGCCCGTGTGCCTCGCGGTCCCCGCGGTGCTGCCTACGGAACCAGCATGTCCGGCGTGAGATTCGCCTCTGTTCCAGGAAGTCCGAGATCGGACGCCCGCTTGTCGGCCATCGCCAGCAGGCGCCGTATGCGTCCGGCGATGGCGTCCTTGGTCAGCGGCGGCGAGGCGAGCTGACCCAGCTCCTCCAAAGACGCCTGCTTGTGCTCCAGCCGGAGCCTACCGGCCGCGATCAGGTGGTCCGGGGCCTCTTCGCCGAGGATCTCCATCGCCCTGGCGACCCTTGCCCCGGCCGCCACCGCCGCCCGCGCCGAGCGGCGCAGGTTCGCGTCGTCGAAGTTGGCCAGGCGGTTGGCCGTCGCCCGCACCTCGCGGCGCATCCGCCGCTCCTCCCAGGCCAGCACGCTGTCGTGCGCGCCGAGCCGGGTGAGCAGCGCCGAGATCGCGTCGCCGTCGCGGACCACGACCCGGTCCACCCCGCGCACCTCGCGCGTCTTGGCGTTGATCTTCAGCCGCCGGGCCGCGCCGACGAGCGCGAGCGCGGCCTCCGGGCCGGGACACGTGATCTCCATCGACATGGAGCGCCCCGGCTCCGTCAGCGAGCCGTGCGCGAGGAACGCCCCGCGCCAGGCCGACTCCGCGTCGCAGGCGGCCCCCGCCACCACGTGCCGCGGCAGGCCCCGCACCGGACGGCCGTTGCCGTCGATCAGACCGGTCTGGCGGGCCAGTGACTCGCCCTCCCGGATGACCCGCACCACGTAGCGGTTGCCCTTGCGCAGGCCGCTCGGGGCCAGCACGATCACGTCCGAGGTGTGGCCGAAGACCTCGTTGATGTCCTTGCGCAGACGGCGCGCGGCGGCCCCTGTGTCCAGTTCCGCCTCGATCACGATCCGGCCGCTCACCAGGTGCAACCCGCCCGCGAAGCGCAGGATCGTGGAGACCTCGGCCTTCCGGCAGCAGGGTTTCATGATGGGCAGCCGGCTCAGTTCGTCCTTCACCACGCCGGTCATCGCCATGCGCTACCTCTTCTCCCCCCGCCAGCTCTAGACGGCTGACCCCGCGCGTCGGAATGTCGCTCCAGTTTCCCGGATTCCCGCCCGGTCATGCGCCACTAGCGAAGATCTGTACGAAAGCTTGGGCCAGGAGGGCCGGATCGTGCCGCGGGGAGCCGTCGTGCATGGCCACGTCGGCGAGCAGCAGTTCGCCGCCCAGCCGCTGCGCCGACTTGCCGAGGGCCTCGTGGTCCTCGACCACGCCGGCGTCGGCCAGGACGACGTCGACGCGCAGGTCGGGGGCGTGCGCGTGCAGGACGTCGAGGTGGGCCTGCTGGGAGAAGTCGTCGGTCTCCCCCGGCTGGGGGGCGAGGTTGAGCGCGACGACGCGGCGGGCGCGGGTCTCCTCCAGCGCGCGGCGCAGCTCCGGCACCTTCAGATGCGGCAGGACGCTGGTGAACCACGAGCCGGGGCCGAACACCACCCAGTCGGCCTCGTAGACGGCCTCCAGCGCCTCGGGGCTCGCCGGGGGCTCCTCCGGGACGAGCGAGACGCTCTGGACCTTGCCGGGCGTGCGGGCGCACTCCACCTGGCCGCGCACCCGGGTGATCTCCAGGGGGCGGTCGGGGTCGACGCCCAGGACGTCGGCGACGATGTCGAGCGGGACCGTGGACATGGGCAGGACCCTGCCCTGCGCGCCGAGCAGCCGCCCGACCCAGTCCAGCCCTTCCACGGTGTCGCCGAGCAGCTCCCACAGCGCCACGATGAGGAGGTTGCCCACCGCGTGCTCGTGCAGGTCGCCCTGGCTGCGGAACCTGTGCTGGACCACCTCGCTCCAGGTGCGGCCCCACTGGTCGTCGCCGCACAGTGCGGCGAGCGCCATCCGCAGGTCGCCGGGCGGGATGACGCCCAGCTCGCGGCGGAGCCTGCCGGAGGAGCCGCCGTCGTCGGCGACGGTGACCACGGCGGTCAACCGGTCGGTGACCCTGCGCAGGGCGGACAAGGACGCGTGAAGACCGTGGCCGCCTCCCAGGGCGACCACTCCGGGGTTCTTCACTTACTCCCTGCCGAGGTCTCGGTGGGCCACCTGGACGTCCACTCCCTCGTCTCTGAGTCTCTGGCCGAACTGCTCGGCCATCGCCACACTGCGGTGCTTGCCCCCGGTGCACCCCACCGCAAGCGTGACATAGTGCTTGCCTTCGCGCTCGTACCCCTCGATGAGCAGGCGCAGCACGTCGGTGTAGGAGTCGAGGAACTCCTTGGCGCCGCGCTGTCCGAGGACGTAGTCGCGCACCGCCTCGTCCCGTCCGTTCTGCGGGCGCAGCTCGGGGATCCAGTGCGGGTTCGGCAGGAATCTGCAGTCGACCACGAGGTCGGCGTCGACGGGCAGGCCGTACTTGTAGCCGAACGACATGACCGTGGCCCGCAGGCTGGACTCGCCGCCGGTGTCGCCGAACGCGTCGACGACCTTGGCGCGCAGCTGGTGCACGTTGAGGTCGGAGGTGTCGATCACCAGGTCGGCCGAGGCGCGGATCTCCAAGAGCTGGGCGCGCTCGCGGGCGATGCCGTCGGGGATGCGGCCGTCGGCCTGCAGCGGGTGCGGGCGCCGGACGCTCTCGAACCGGCGCACCAGGGCGTCGTCGTTCGCCTCGAGGAAGACGACGCGCGGACGGGTGCCGCGGGCCTCCAGTTCGGCGATGGCCGAGTGCAGGTCGGAGGTGAACGCGCGGCTGCGCACGTCGACGACGGCGGCGATGCGCGGGACCGCGTCCTGGACGCGCCCGCCGAGGTCGGCCATGGTCGCCAGCAGCGCGGGCGGGAGATTGTCGACCACGAACCAGTCGAGGTCCTCCAGCGCCTTCGCGGCGGTACTGCGTCCGGCGCCCGACATGCCGGTCACGATCACGATGTCGGGCACGTGCTGTGTCATGTGGTGCTTCCCCCCTGAAGTGCCGCAGCTATGGACTCCGCGGTCCGCAGGCCGATACCGGGCACCTCGGCGATCTGCGCCGGAGTCGCCTTCTTCAGCCGCTGGACCGAACCGAAATGCCGGAGCAGGGCGGTGCGCCGGGCCGGGCCCAGCCCCGGGACGCCGTCCAGCTCGCTCGCCGTCATCGCCTTGGACCGCTTGGCCCGGTGGAAGGTGATCGCGAACCTGTGCGCCTCGTCGCGGACCCGCTGGAGCAGGTACAGGCCCTCGCTCGTGCGCGGAAGGATCACCGGGTCGGGATCGGAGGGCAGCCAGACCTCCTCCAGCCGCTTGGCGAGGCCGCAGACCGCGATGTCGTCGATGCCGAGCTCGTCCAGCGCGCGCTGGGCGGCGGCCACCTGCGGCGGGCCGCCGTCGATCACCAGGAGGTTGGGCGGGTAGGCGAACTTGCGGGGGCGGCCCGTCTCCGGATCGAGCGGCTGCCGGGGGCCTTCGTCGTCGCCGGAGAAGCCGTAGGACGACAGCAGGCCCTCGGCGTCCTCCCCCGCGATGCCCTCGGGGGACAGCTCTCCCGCCTTCTGGCTCTCGGCCAGGTACCGCTTGAACCTCCGCGTGATGACCTCGTGGATCGAGCGCACGTCGTCCTGGCCCTGCACGGTCTTGATCGTGAAGCGGCGGTACTCGGACTTGCGCGCGAGGCCGTCCTCGAACACCACCATGGACGCCACGACGTTGGTGCCCTGGAGGTTGGAGACGTCGAAGCACTCGATGCGCAGCGGGGCCTGGTCCAGCTCCAGGGCGTCCTGGAGCTCCTGGAGGGCGCGGCTGCGCGCGGTGAGATCGCCCGCGCGGCGCGTCTTGTGCTGCTTCAGCGCCTCGTGCGCGTTGCGCGCGACCGTGCCGAGCAGCTCCTTCTTGTCGCCGCGCTTGGGCACCCTGACCCTGACCTGCGCGCCGCGCGCCTCGCTGAGCAGCTCGTTCATCGCGTCCTCGTCCGGCGGGGCCTCGGGCACGAGGACCTCGCGCGGCACCGAGTCGCCGTCGCCGTAGGCCTGGATGAGGAAGTCCTCGACCAGCTCGCCGGTCGTGCGCTCCTCCACGAGGTCGACGACCCAGCCGCGCTGGCCGCGGATCCTGCCGCCGCGCACGTAGAAGACCTGGACGGCGGCCTCCAGCTCGTCGCGGGCGAAGGCGATGACGTCGCAGTCGGTGCTGTCGGACAGGACGACGGCCTGCTTCTCCAGCGCCCGCTCCAGCGCGCGGATGTCGTCGCGGCGGCGGGCGGCGGTCTCGTACTCCTCGGTCTCGGCCGCGGCGAACATCTCGCGCTCCAGGCGCTTCATGAACCTGCCGGTGTCGCCGGCCATGAACGCGCAGAAGTCCTCGGCGAGCCCGCGGTGCTCGGCCTCGTCGACCCTGCCGACGCACGGGGCCGAGCACTTGCCGATGTAGCCGAGCAGGCAGGGGCGGCCGATCTGGCCGTGCCGCTTGAAGACGCCCGCGCTGCACGTCCGCACGGGGAAGACGCGCAGCAGCAGGTCGACGGTCTCGCGGATCGCCCACGCGTGCGAGTAGGGGCCGAAGTAGCGGACGCCCTTGCGCTTGGCCCCGCGCATGACCATGACGCGCGGGTAGTCCTCGTTCATGGTGACCGCGAGGTACGGGTAGGACTTGTCGTCGCGGTAGCGGACGTTGAAGCGCGGATCGAACTCCTTGATCCACGAGTACTCGAGCTGGAGCGCCTCGACCTCCGTGGACACCACGGTCCACGTGACGGACGCGGCCGTGGTGACCATCGACTGGGTGCGCGGATGCAGCCCGGCGTGGTCGGCGAAGTACGAGCCCAGCCGCTGCCGCAGGTTCTTGGCCTTGCCCACGTAGACGACCCGGCCGTGCTCATCACGGAACCGGTAGACCCCCGGCGACTCCGGAATCGCACCGGGGGCGGGCCTGTAGGACGCAGGATCTGCCACACCGCAAGACTAATGCGCGGCACTGACCTTTCGGGGCCGCGCTCAGATCGCGACCACCGCGCCGTTCTTGACCTCCACTTTGTACTCGCGCAGGGGGGCCTTGGCCGGGGGATGGGTGACCTCGCCGGTGAAGGCGTCGAACTCGCTGCCGTGGCAGGGGCAGGAGACCTTGCCGTCGCGCGGGGCGCCGACGCCGCAGCCTTGGTGGGTGCAGACGGAGGTGAACGCCTTGAAGACGCCCTCGGTGGGCTGGACGACGAAGAGCTTGTACTCACCGATGATCTTGCCGCCGCCGACGGGGATGTCGGCGGTCTTCGCCAGTTCCTTGCCGGCGAGGTTCGGGGGCGTCTCGCGGGCGGATCCGGTGCCGCACGCGGTGATGCTCGCGAGCCCGGCCGCGCCGAAGGTGCCGAGCGCTGCACGGCGGGAGAGTTTCTCGGACATGGCACCATCATGGGCGATGCTCCGCGATGGTCGCCCCCAACCCCGCCGTAGCGGCATCGCCGCAGTTCACCGGGTCTTCTGGGGCGCCTGCTCGGGCGCCTCCCGGGCCGCCTGCCGAGGCTCCTTCTCCCGTTCGGGCCGGGGCGAGAACGTGTAGCTGAGCGACACGAGGGCGTCGACGGCCAGGACGACCGTCCAGACCGTCGCGATGTGCAGGAGCGAGCCGGTGCGGGAGGCGTCGCCGACGAACTGAACGGCCCCCAGGAGCAGCCCGCAGCCGACCGCCCACGCCAGCACGTGACGGCCGAACTGGGCGCGCTCGTAGGCGGCGTGCGCCCTTCCGGTCTTCGGCTTGGGCGCGGGAGCGGGTCCCCCGGCCCAGCGGTGCGCGGCCCACTCGTCCATCCGCCGGATGATCCGGTGGCCGAAGCCGACCGAGAACCCCAGGTAGAGGGCGGCGAGGCCGTGCGCGGCGGAGGCCTGCCCGCCCTGCTTGAGGTCGAGCGCCGTGGCCGCGAGCAGCGCCAGGTCGACGAGCGGGGTGCCGAGGAGCAGCACCCCGCCGAGCCGCCGCCTGCGCAGGCCGTAGCGGACGAGCAGGCCGAGCCCGAGCAGGACCCAGAAGGCGATCTCGGCGCCGACGATCAATGCGACCAGCACGATCCACTCTCCGGTTTTCATACAGCCGTGTGAAATAACCACGATACAACACGACTGTGTTATAAAAAAGGGGTGCCGAAAGTCGTCGACCACGAAGCCCGCCGAAGGCAGATCAGCGAAGCCCTCTGGCGGGTCGTCTCACGCGACGGCGTGGACGCCGTCTCCGTCCGCAGCGTCGCCGCCGAGGCGGGCTGCTCCCCCGGCGCCCTGCGCCACTACTTCCCGGAGCAGTCCGACCTCATCGCGTCCGCGCTCGCCCTGGTGAGCGACCGCTTCGCCGCCCGCATCGCGACCCTCGACGTCCCCGGCTCCCCCGTCGAGGTCATCCAGGCCTACTGCGAGCAGATGATCCCCCTGGACGAGGCCCGCCGCATCGAGGCCGAGGTCTGGTTCGGCTTCGTCACCCGCGCCCGCCTCGACCCCGCCCTGGACGCCCTCACCCACCGCGTCCAGAACGACCTTCGCGGCTTCCTCGCCCAACTCCTGCCCTACATCGGCGCGGCCCCCGAGCAGGTCGACACCCTCCACGCCCTCATAGACGGCTTCACCCTCCACCTCCTGCTCTATCCCGACCGCCTCAGCACCGACACCGTCCGGGCAAGGCTCCGCGCGCACCTGGAGTCGATGGCCACCCGCTGAGCGGCCCGGCTCAGAGCGGCCCGGCTCAGAGCGGCCCGGCTCAGAGCAGGTTCAGGCTGCGCACGTCGAGGCGGCGCAGGACCTGGTCGGCGGCCTCGGGGTCCACCCCGGGCTCGGTCCTGGCGAGCAGGACCTCGGCACGGGACGCCTCCATCATCTGGGCCTCCACGCGGCGGCGGATCTCGCGGTGCATCTTGCGCTGCTCGAACCCCTCCTGGAGGTCCTCGGGCACGATGTCGCAGAGTTCGGCGACCAGCTGGCGCTGCGAGGCCCGCAGCCGCTGCACGACCTCGGCGGGCAGGTCCTCGTCGGCGTCGAGCTGGCGCAGCCGCCGCAGGGCCGCCCGGGACGCCCGGTAGGCGAGGTCCTGTACCGCCTCCTCCTCCGCGTCCTCCTCCTTGCGCACGCCGAGCACCTTGACCACCCAGGGCATCACGAGGCCGGGCACGACGAGCGTCACGAGGATCACCATGAAGGCGACGAACAGGAGCTCGGCGCGGTGCGGCGTCGTCGCGGGGAGGGCCAGGGCGAGGGCCAGAGTGGCCAGCCCCCGGAAGCCGCAGAAGGCGAGGATGAAGTCGTCGCGCCAGTCGCGGGCCACGTCGTCCTGGTAGCCCTCGCGGTACCCGTAGGTGCCGAACCTGCGCATGAAGGCGCCCACGGACATCATCCACGCGAAGCGCAGCGCGATGACGACGGCGCAGATGATCGCCGCGTGCAGCGCGTAAGCGGGCAGCCTGTCCGTGCCGGGCCACACCTCGCGCAGCTCCAGCCCGATGAGCCCGAAGGCCAGGCCGGTGATCAGCATCTCCAGGGTGTTCCAGAAGGCGCTGGAGGTGAGCCGGTCGTTGACGCCCGCCTCGTCGGCGCCCGTCTGCCCGAGGTAGAGGCTGACGGCCAGGACCGCGAGGACGCCGGAGGCGTGGCAGGCGTCGGCGGCCAGGTAGGTGGCGAACGGGAAGACGAGGGTGAGCGCGCTGCGCGCGGTGACGTTGTCGAGCCGGTTCTGCATCCAGGTGGCGATCCAGCCGAGCCCGAACCCGAGCCCGATGGCCGCGACGACCTCCCAGACGAAGAGCAGGACCGCCGAAGGCAGCGAGTACTGGCCGGTGTCCACGGCCGAGATCGCGACGCCGAACACCACGAAGGCCGTCGCGTCGTTGCACAGGCCCTCGGTCTGGAGCACCGTGATGATCCGCCGCGGCAGGTCGAGGGGCCCGGCGACGGCCTCGGCCGCGACCGGGTCCGGCGGCGCGACGGCAGCGCCGAGCGCGACCGCGGCGGCCACGCTCACCCCGCCGATCGCCCAGAACGTGGTGGCCGCCGACGCCGCGACGGTCAGCAGCACCAGGACGCCCGCGAGCCAGAAGATCGTGCGCCGCCGCGACATCAGCAGCCGCCAGGACGTGCGCTGGGCGGTGGCGTAGATGAGCGGCGGGAGGAACAGCGGCAGGATCAGCTCCGGCGGGATCTGGAGGGTCGGCAGCGGCGTGAAGGCCGTGAAGAGCCCGACCACGCTCACCAGGACCGGATAGGGGCGCCGTATCCGGTCGCCGATCCCGACGGCCACCACCGTCACCAACATCAGCAGCACGATCACCGTGAGCATCGCCACTCCGTCTTCCACCGCGCCATTGTGCCCCTTCGTTGATCGGCTCGGCGCACAGGAACATGCGCGTTCGCTGGCCGACGCGGTTCGAACACGTGTACGGTGACGGGTGGCGCACAGGCCACGGGGACGAAAATGTCACTGCCCGTGGTTAGCCTGAAACGGGCCACTTCGTTCGGCGCCCGCACCACGAATGATCTGGGGAAACACACCGTGCATGATCGACTCGTCATCTCCGGCGCGCGCGAGCACAACCTCAAGGACGTCTCGCTGGACCTCCCGCGCGACGCCATGATCGTGTTCACCGGCCTGTCCGGGTCGGGGAAGTCGAGCCTGGCGTTCGACACGATCTTCGCCGAGGGCCAGCGCCGGTACGTCGAGTCGCTCTCGGCCTACGCGCGCCAGTTCCTCGGCCAGATGGACAAGCCGAACGTCGACTTCATCGAGGGGCTCTCCCCGGCCGTCTCGATCGACCAGAAGTCCACCTCGAAGAACCCGCGCTCGACCGTCGGCACGATCACCGAGGTGTACGACTACCTGCGGCTGCTGTACGCCCGGATCGGCAAGCCGCACTGCCCCGAGTGCGCGCGCCCGATCGCGCGGCAGAGCCCGCAGCAGATCGTCGACCGCGTGCTGGAGCTGCCGGAGGGCACCCGGTTCCAGATCCTGGCCCCGGTGATCCGCGGCCGCAAGGGCGAGTACCTGGAGCTGTTCAAGGAGCTCCAGACCAAGGGCTTCTCCCGCGCCCTCGTCGACGGCACGGTGATCCGGCTGGACGAGCCGCCGAAGCTGAAAAAGCAGGAGAAGCACGACATCTCCGTCATCGTCGACAGGCTCGCGGTGAAGGAGTCCGCGCGCCGCCGGCTCGCCGACTCCGTCGAGACCGGCCTCGGCCTCGCGGGCGGCACCCTCGTGCTCGACTTCGTCGACCTCCCCGAGGACGACCCGGGCCGCGAGCGCATGTACTCCGAGCACCTGTACTGCCCCTACGACGACCTGTCCTTCGAGGAGC
The DNA here is from genome assembly GCF_054783995.1 of Actinocorallia aurea. Taxonomy (NCBI): domain Bacteria; kingdom Bacillati; phylum Actinomycetota; class Actinomycetes; order Streptosporangiales; family Thermomonosporaceae; genus Actinocorallia; species Actinocorallia aurea. The sequence continues at coordinate 35,236 of NZ_BAAGPQ010000027.1, read as the reverse complement.
TGGAGCCGCGCTCCTTCTCGTTCAACTCCCCCTACGGCGCCTGCCCGGACTGCAGCGGCCTCGGCACCCGCATGGAGGTCGACCCCGAGCTGATCGTCCCCGACGACGAGAAGTCGCTCGAAGAGGGCGCCCTGTCACCCTGGTCGGCCGGCCACGCCAGCGAGTACTTCCTGCGCCTGCTCCAGGGCCTCGGCGACGCCCTGGAGTTCTCCCTCGACGAGCCGTGGCGGCAGATCCCGGCCAAGGCCCGCAAGGCGATCCTGAACGGCCACTCGACCCAGGTGCACGTCTCCTACAGCAACCGCTACGGCCGCAAGCGCTCCTACTACACCGAGTACGAGGGCGTCATCCCGTGGGTGCAGCGGCGCCACGCCGAGGCCGAGAGCGACGCCACCCGCGAGCGGTTCGAGGGCTACATGCGGGAGATCCCGTGCCCGTCGTGCCAGGGCGCCCGGCTGAAGCCGCTGATCCTCGCCGTCAAGGTCGCGGGCCGCTCCATCGCCGAGCTCTCGGCCCTGCCGATCTCCGACGCCGCGGCCTTCCTGCGCGCCATGGAACTCGACTCCCGCGACGCCCAGATCGCCGAGCAGGTCCTCAAGGAGGTCAACTCCCGGCTGGGCTTCCTGCTGGACGTCGGCCTCGACTACCTCAGCCTGGACCGCCCGTCGGCCACCCTGGCGGGCGGCGAGGCGCAGCGGATCAGGCTGGCCACCCAGATCGGCTCCGGCCTCGTCGGCGTGCTGTACGTGCTGGACGAGCCGTCGATCGGCCTGCACCAGCGCGACAACTCCCGGCTGCTGGAGACCCTGCTGCGGCTGCGCGACATCGGCAACACCCTCATCGTCGTCGAGCACGACGAGGACACCATCCAGGCCGCCGACTGGGTCGTCGACATCGGCCCCGGCGCGGGCGAGCACGGCGGCAACGTCGTGGTGTCCGGCACCGTCCAGGACCTCCTGGAGTCCGAGGAGTCCCTGACGGGCCAGTACGTCTCCGGCAGGCGCTCGATCGAGGTGCCCGCGCTGCGCCGTCCCCGGACCAAGGGCCGGGAGCTGACGGTCAAGGGCGCCACCGCGAACAACCTCCAAGGCGTCGACGTCACCTTCCCGCTCGGCGTGTTCACCGCGGTCACCGGCGTCTCCGGCTCCGGCAAGTCCACCCTCGTCAACGACATCCTCTACAACGCCCTGGCCAGGGACCTGCACCACGCCAAGACGGTGCCGGGCAAGCACAAGCGGATCACCGGCCTCGACCACCTCGACAAGGTCGTGCACGTCGACCAGTCGCCGATCGGCCGGACCCCGCGCTCGAACCCTGCCACCTACACCGGCGTGTTCGACCACATCCGCAAGCTGTTCGCCTCCACCACCGAGGCGAAGGTGCGCGGCTACCAGCCGGGCCGCTTCTCCTTCAACATCAAGGGCGGCCGCTGCGAGAACTGCTCCGGCGACGGCACCATCAAGATCGAGATGAACTTCCTCCCGGACGTCTACGTGCCGTGCGAGGTCTGCCACGGTGCCCGGTACAACCGGGAGACCCTGGAGGTCCACTACAAGGGCAAGACCATCGCCGACGTGCTGGACATGCCGATCGAGGAGGCCGTCACCTTCTTCGAGCCGATCACCGCGATCCATCGGCACATGAAGACCCTGAACGACGTCGGCCTCGGCTACGTCCGGCTCGGGCAGCCCGCGCCGACGCTGTCGGGCGGCGAGGCCCAGCGGGTCAAGCTGGCCTCGGAGCTCCAGCGGCGCTCCACCGGGCGCACGATCTACGTCCTCGACGAGCCGACCACCGGCCTGCACTTCGAGGACATCCGCAAGCTGCTGATCGTGCTGAACAGCCTGGTCGACAAGGGCAACACGGTGCTGGTGATCGAGCACAACCTCGACGTCATCAAGACCGCCGACTGGATCGTCGACATGGGCCCCGAGGGCGGCTCGCGCGGCGGCACCGTGGTGGCCACCGGCACGCCGGAGGACGTCGCGGCGGTTGACGGCAGCCACACCGGGCAGTACCTGGCGAAGATCCTCGGTTGACGGCCGGGCCGCCGCGCGCGGCCCGCACCGCCCGTCCCGGGCGGGTCCACGGGGGAGTCCGCCCGCCGGTGCGGCGTGCCCGCGGCCGGGGAGGACCCTTAGAGGAGCCATGGGATGCATCTGCCACGCCGCCGCCGTGCGCTGACCGCCGCCGCCGTCGCCGTGACGTTCACCGCGGCGCCCGCCGCGGCGTGCGCGCACCGGGCCGGCCCGGTGGTCCCGGCCGCCGCGGCGGTCCGGGTGGACGCCGTCCAGGGGCATCTGCGGGCGCTGGCGCGGATCGCCGAGGCGAACGGCGGCACGCGCGCCGCGGGCACGCCCGGCTACACCGCCGCCCGCGACTACCTCACCGGGCAGCTCCGGGAGATCGGCTACGCGCCCGTGGTACAGGAGTTCACCGTCCCCTACTTCCGCGAGGACAAGCCCGCCGAGCTGATCCGGACGGGCCCGTCGGAGCACGACTACACGCCGACGGGCACCGACGACGCCCTCCCCGCGGACTTCACGACGATGACGTACTCGGGCTCCGGCGACGTGACCGCACGGGTCAGGGCCGTCGACGCCGACGCGCCCGCCGCGGGCAAGGCCAGCACCTCGGGCTGCGAGACCGCAGACTTCACCGACTTCACCACCGGGGAGATCGCGCTGCTGCGGCGCGGCACCTGCCCGTTCCACACCAAGGCGCGGCACGCCCAGGAGGCGGGCGCCGCCGCGGTCGTGATCTTCAACGACGGCGCGGAGGGGCACACCGACGCCGTCTCGGGCACCCTCGCCGAACCCGGCGAGGTGACCGTGCCGGTGCTCGGCGCGTCCTCGGCCGTCGGGACCGATCTCGCCGCCCCCGGCACGAGCGCCCGCGTCGTCACCGCGACGACCAGCGCCGAGCGCACCACCTGGAACGTGCTCGCCGAGACCGGGCAGGGCGCGGCCGACCGCGTCGTCATGGTCGGCGCGCACTTCGACAGCGTGCCGGAGGGGCCCGGCGTCAACGACAACGGCTCCGGGGCCGCCGCCCTCCTGGAGGTGGCCAGGGACGCGCGGGAGCGGCCCGCCCGCAACCGGCTGCGGTTCGCGTGGTGGGGCGCCGAGGAGCTCGGCCTGCTCGGCTCGGCGCACTACGTGGACTCGCTGGGCGCCGCGGAGCGCGCGAAGATCCGGGTCTACCTCAACCACGACATGATCGCCTCGCCCAACCACATCTACGGGGTCTACGACGGTGACGACTCCGACCGCAAGGGCGCGGGGCCGGGACCGGAAGGCTCGGGCCGGGTCGAGCAGGTCTACGCCGCCTACTTCGAGGCAGCGGGCCTGCCGCACAAGGGCACCGACTTCACCGGGCGTTCCGACTACGGCCCCTTCATCGCCCGGGGCATCCCGTCCGGCGGCCTGTTCACCGGCGCCGAAGGCCGCAAGACCGAGGCCGAGGCCGCCACCTTCGGCGGCACCGCGGGCCGGCCGTACGACGCCTGCTACCACCGCGCCTGCGACACCCTCGACAACCTCAACACCACGGCCCTGGGCGTCAATCTCCGCGCGATGGCCCACGCCGCCCGCACCTTCGCCGACGCGCCCGACCTGCCCGTCCCGGCGCCCCCGGCGGTCGAGAAGTCCGCCGCGACGACCCCCTGAACGCCTCCGAGCGGGCCGCCCCGTGCCTCGGCACGGGGCGTCGAGAAGAGCGCGGCTTCGGGAGATCGCGGTGTCAGAAGAGCGGGGCCGGGAGGGAGCCCTCCAGGGACAGGAGGGCCTCCTTCGTCTCGCGTCCGCCGCCGAAGCCGCCCAGACCGGCGCCGCCGACGACGCGGTGGCAGGGCACGACGACCGGCAGCGGGTTGGCGCCCATCGCGGCGCCGACGGCGCGGGCCGCCTCGGGCGAGCCCGCGCGGGCGGCGAGCGCGCCGTAGGAGATCACCTGGCCGTAGGGGACCGAGGCGTTGAGCTCCCGCAGGACGTGCCGGGAGAAGCCGGTGACGAGCCGCCAGTCCAGCGGCAGCGTGAACGCGACGAGATCGCCGGCGAAGTACGCCGAGAGCTGCGCGACCGCCTCGCACGCCCCGCCGCGCGCCGGGGCACGGCCGAGGAGCCCGGCGAGAGCCGCGGCCTCGGCTTCGGGATCGTGCGCGTGGAAGCGCACGGAGACGAGCCCCGTATCGGTCTCCGCCAGCAGCAGCGGGCCGATCGGGGTCTGGAGCACTGACCACCCGAAAGACTGCACGCACCCAGGCTAGGACGGGCCACCGACAGTCTCCGGCGGTCTTCGGACAACGCCCTTGGCAAGGGCGCGGGCGGTCCCGGCCTGCGGGTCCGCGCCCGGGGCGTCCGTTCCGTCCCTCCTGATGTCGGGCGCGTCACCCTGGTGCGCGAAGATATGGGGCATGCACGACTGGCGCGCCGTGCTCGGGGAGGTCACCGCCTCCCAGGAGCGGCTGGAACAGACCCTCGACGCCCTCGACGACGCCGCCCTGCGCGCGCCGTCGCCGCTCGCGGGCTGGACGCGCGGGCATGTCGTGCATCACCTCGCACGGAACGCCGACTCCTACTCCCGGCTGCTGGAGTGGGCGGCCACCGGCGTCGTCACCCCGCAGTACGCGAGCGCGGAGGCACGCGAGACCGAGATCGCGGACGGCGCGGACCTCTCCCACGCGGTGCTCGCCGCCGACGTCCGGGAGTCGGCCGCGCGGTTCGCCGCCCTCGCCCTGGCGCTGCCCGAGACCCGGTGGGACGCGCGGCGTCGAGGCGCTCGGCGGGTGGGGGCATCCCGCCTGGTACACGCTGTACCGGCGCTGGCGCGAGGTCGAGGTCCACCACGTCGACCTGAACGCCGGCTACACCGTCGAAGACTGGCCCGAGGCCTACCTGCGCTGGGAGCTGACGGAGTCCCTGCCGGGGCTGCGCGGCGCCGTCCCGTACTCCCGGATCATCGCGACCGGCCCCGCGCTGGCCGTGGAGCTGGGCGGGCAGGGCCCCGAGCTGCGCGCGCCCGCGACCGAACTGCTGGGCTGGGTGACCGGAAGATCCGCCGCACCGCACCCCCCTGTACCGTCCTGGCCTTATCCGGCCGCCACTGATGGGAGCAAGGCATGAGCTACACCGGAGACGTCGCCGTCGGCGGTCCCGCCGACGTCCGGGAGCTGCTGCCCGGGCTGACCGTCGCGAAACTCGCCGTCGGCCCGTACGACAACAACGCCTACCTGCTGCGGGACACCGCTTCGGGCGAGCAGCTCCTCATCGACGCCGCGGCCGAGGCCGACCGGCTGCTGGAGCTGGTCGGCGACCGGCCGCTCAACCGGATCGTCACCACCCACCGCCACCAGGACCACTGGCAGGCGCTCGCGGAGGTCGCCCGCGAGACCGGCGCCGCGGTGACCGCGCATCCGCACGACGCCGAGCCATTGCCCGTCCCCGTCACCGACCCGGTCGAGCAGGGCGACACGATCGCGCTGGGCGACCACGTGCTGGAGGTCGTCCACCTGCGGGGCCACACTCCCGGCTCGATCGCCCTGCTGCTGCGCACGCCCGCGCGCCCGCACCTGTTCACCGGCGACAGCCTCTTCCCCGGCGGCGTCGGCAACACCTGGGGCGACGCGAAGCTCTTCGACCGCCTCCTCACCGACGTGACCGAACGCGTGTTCGACATCCTGCCGGACGAGACCTGGTTCTACCCCGGCCACGGCAAGGACTCGACCCTCGGCCGCGAACGCCCCTCCCTCCCCCTCTGGCGCGAACGCGGCTGGTGACGCGGAATTCGCACCTCTTCGCGAGGGAACGGCGGGGGAGTCCCGGGAGTTGAACCGGTGTGCGGCATGATGGGAGTTCGTCACTGTCGGTTTCGTCATTGTCTGAACCAGGATCGTCTGAACCAGGATCGAGGCGTATGCCGGAGGAACGGCGGGAACTGGTGTTCCCGCGGGGATCGCTGATCCTGGTGGCCGGGCTGCCCGGAGCGGGCAAGAGCACCCTGCTGCGGCGGCTGTACGGGCTGACCGACGAGGAACGTGCGCCGTTCGAGGCGGACGGGGCGCTGGTGATCGACTCGCGGCAGGCGCGGAACACCTGCGCGCCCTACCTGCGGATGCTTCCGGCGCGGGCGCGGATCCCCTTCGTGTACGCGCTGCACGTCTGGCGGATCGGCCGGGCCGCGCTGGCCGGACGGGCGGTGATCGCGCACACCCGCGGCACCTGGCCGGTCCTGACCCGCGCCCTCGCCCAGGCCGCCGCGCGGGCGGGCCACGAGACGCACGTGATCCTCCTGGACGTCCCGCCGGAGATCGCCCTGGAGGGGCAGCGCAAGCGGGGCCGGACCGTCACGCCCGTCACGTTCGCGCGGCATGTGCGGCGGTGGCGCGAGGTGGTGGACCGGGCTCGGCACGGGCAGATGTCGGTCGCCGCGTCGGCCGTGGTGCTCGACCGGGGACAGGCCGACAGGCTGGAGCACATCCGGTTCGTCTGAGCGCCCGGTCTTTGGTTGACTGGCCCGGTGAACGAGCAGACCTGCCACGGCGCCCCCTCCCCCGCCGTCACCCTGCGCGGCCTGCGCCCCGGCGACCTCGGGTGGGTCACCTGGCGGCACGCTGTCCACTACCACGATGCCCTGGGCTGGGACACGACATACGAGGCCCTGGTCGCCAGGATCACCGCCGCCTACGGGGAGGCGCACGACCCGGCGCGGGAGAACGCCTGGATCGCCGAGGTCGACGGCGAGCCCGTCGGCAGCGTCTTCTGCGTCCGCGCCGACCGGCCCGGCGACGTCGCCCAGCTGCGCCTGCTCCTGCTGGAGGAGAAGGCCCGCGGTCTCGGGATCGGACGGCTGCTCGTCGACACCTGCCTGGAGTTCGCGCGGGGCGCCGGATACCGCGAGATGGTCCTGTGGACGGTGGCGGGCCTCGCCGCGTCCCGCCACCTTTACGTCAAGGCGGGCTTCGAGATCGAGTCGGAGCGGCCCGAGCGGCTGTTCGGCGACGACGTGACGGCCCAGTGGTGGCACCTCGACCTCTGACGCCCGACCACCGGAAGTGCCGGCCCCATTTCGGGGTCGGCATTTTTGTTTTCCGGTGACAAGACCACGCGGATCCGTGCTCCCCGGAGCACAACAATTCCTCACATGCCAGCCCTGTCACGATCCGGCCACTATGGCGTTCGGCACATCTGTTGACCGCGCCCGCACCTCCTTCTTTAATCCTCGGTGACATCACAAACAGAAAAGGAGATGTCAAATGGGAAGGATCCAGAAGGCCGCGGGCCTTGCCGGGGCCGCGGCGGTCGCGGCCGCGGTGGTGGCCGCCCCGGCCCACGCGGCAGGCACCGTCATCAACTGGGACACCGGCCTGCCTTATGCGGGAACCGCCACCGCCACCCTCACGGGCAGCCTCGTCATCTCCGGCGGCGGCACCACCACCTGCACCAGCTCAAGCCTGGGCGGCACCGTCACCAGCGGCGGCGCGCTGACGATCAGCTCGGCCTCCGTGACGGGCTGCACCGGCACCGCCTCGGCCATCACCCCACAGGGCCTGAACTGGACCGGCGCGGTCAACTACACCGGGACCCCGACCGACGGGACCGTCACGCTGAACGGGTTCTCGATGCGGGCGACCGTCTTCGGCGTCAACTGCACCTACGGCGCGAACATCACCGCCCCGGCGAGCAACCCCGTCGGCAGCGGCCAGGCGAAGGTCACGCTCTCGGGGATCACCATCCCCAAGACCGCGGGCATCTTCCTGTGCCCGAGCAGCGCCACCATCACCACCGGCGTGTACAACCTGACCGGCCTCAGCGGCTCCACCGTCGTCCGGCTCGGCATGACGCCGTAGATCGGCGACCGCCGGGCGGCACCCGGCCCGCCTCCGCCCATTCGAGCTGGGCGGAGGCGGGCTTTTCTCACCTCTTCCACCCTGCGCGGAAAATTGTCGCCCGACCGCGAAATCCACCCGCGAAGGAAACATCGAAAAACTTTTTCTCCATATTTCCAGCGGGAGAATGGTTTACTCCGAGCCTTGAACGAGTCCGTGCGCGGACCGCCTGATCCACCGCTTATGCCGCGCCCTCGGCGAGTACTCCCCCAGGACGGACCTCCGCCCATTCGAGCTGGGCGGAGGCCCGCACGGACCAGCGTAGACCGTCGCGTCCCTGCCGGGCGGGTCCGTGGCGCGGTGCGGCCCCGTTCGATCTCCGGAGAACGCCCCCATACTTCGCCACTCGATGTATAGAGTGCCGAAGTATGAAACGAGCGCCCCTGAGCGAGCCGACGTACCACGTCCTGGCCGCCCTCCAGGACGGGCCCTTGCACGGCTACGCCATCATCAAGCGCGCCGAGTCCGACTCCGGCGGCCGCGTCCGCCTCGCCGTCGGCACCCTGTACGGCGCCCTCGACCGGCTCGCCGACCGCGGCCTCATCGCCCTCGACCGCGAGGAGACCGTCAGCGGCCGACCCCGCCGCTACTTCCGCCTCACCGACGAGGGCTCCGCCGCCCTGCACTCCGAGGCCGCCCGCCTGCAGGCCGCCGCCCGCGTCGTCCTCCGGCGCGCCCCCACCCCCTTCGCCAACCCCGCTTGACCCCCCGAGCAAAGGACCCCCATGTCCCCGATCTACCGCCGCCTCCTGCTCTGCTACCCGCGCGACTACCGCGCCCGGCACGGCGCCGAACTCCTCGCCACCCTTGAAGAGACCGGACGCGGCTTCTCCGTCCGCGAGGGCGCGGCCCTGGCCGCCGGCGGCCTGCGGGCCCGGCTCGCGACGCGCGCCGGCGGCTCGCCCTGGATCGACGGCCTGCACCTGGGCCTGGTGCTGGTCACCCTCGGCAGCCTCCGCATGGTGCTGTACCCGCTCTCACTCGGCCACGCCATCGGCTACCTCAGCGGCGCGGCGATGGCGGTCTTCATCGTGGCGATGCTGCGCGCCCGGCCCCGGCTCGCCCTCCTCTCCGGCTTCGCCGCGGGCTCGTCCCAGCTCGTCCTGTTCGTGCAGACGGACGGCCCGTTCGACTCCCGGCTGATCCCGGCGTACGCGGCGTGGTGGACCGCCCAGCTCGGCTTCGCCGCCTTCCTCGTCTCCGCGCGCCGACGCGGCTTCCGGCCGCGCCCCTGGCCGTGGTCGCTGACGGCGCTGCTCGTGGCGCAGATGACGCCCGTCCTGGCCGGTCAGTTCCTCCCCTTCGTCGGAGGGTGGGGCCTTGCCCACTGGGTTCCGTCCCTCCTCTTCTTCGGCATGCTCCTCTGGGCGGGCGTGCTCACCCGCTCGGCCCTCTGGCCCTTCGCCGCCGCCGTGGACCTCGCCGTCGACGCGACCATGAGCCTTCTGCTCAGCCACGGCCGCGGCTTCGTCCTCGTGGGGCAGGCCGAGATCCCCTACCTCCCGCTGGTCGTCGCCGCCTTCGCCGTCGCCACCGCCGTCACCGTGGGCTGCCACCGCTCCCCCGAGGCGATCCGCTGAGCCGTGTTCCACGTCCCCACGAGGGCGTCTGTTACTGAGGTCGAACTCGTGATGTCGCCGGGTTGCTCAGGTGGGTCTGATTGTCGGGCGGTCTCGGCGAGGCAACCGTTGGTGACCAGACCGTCGGCCGCCGCCGATCACCGGGTGCGCTCCGTGCGGTCGTCGTACTTTTCGCGGGCGGTGATGACTTCTTCGATGTGCAGCACGGACCACTCCGTGAGCGCCTTCAGCGGTTCCCGCAGCGTCTGGCCGAGCGCGGTCAGCTCATACTCCACGTGCGGCGGCACCTCTGGGTAGACGGTCCGGCTGACCAGCCCGTCGCGTTCGAGGGTGCGCAGCGTCTGGGTGAGCATCTTCTCGCTCACGCCCGCCAGAGCCTGCCGGAGCCGGCCGAACCGGGAGGTCCCGTTCCGGCCGAGTTCGCCCAGCACGAGGACCGCCCACTTGCTGCCGATCTGGTCGAGCAGGTCCCGCGACGGGCAGCCGCGCTCGTACGGATCGAATGACGACATGGGCCCGGTCACGTTCTCGACAGCAGCCATGCGGCTCACCTCAATGCTTTCGGTCTGGTAAGTACCGTACTAAGAAGTGGCTACTTCCCGACAGAGAGTGTCCAGGTCATTCTGTGTTCCACCCGCCGCGGACGGACCGCAGCAAGCGTGCGAGGCACGCGTGGAAGGAAGGAATGACCAACATGTCGATCGTCGTCACTGGAGCCACCGGCCATCTGGGCAGGCTCACCATCGAGGCACTGCTGCGGCGTGGGATCCCGGCCGCGGACATCATCGCGACCGGCCGAGACATCGCCAGGATCAAGGACCTGGCCGACCGCGGCATCACGGTACGCCGCGCCGACTTCTCGGACACCGACGGCCTGGCCGAAGCATTCGCGGGGGCAGACAGGCTGCTGCTGATCTCGGCCTCGGTCCCCGTGGGCGAGCGGGTCGCCAACCACCGCCGCGTGATCGACGCGGCGGCGTCCTCAGGCGTGTCGCTGGTGGCGTACACGAGCACGACGCACGCGGACACGGCCACCACCGTCATCGGCTCCACGCACGGCGAGACCGAGGAGTACCTGCGGGCCCGCGGAATCCCCAGCGTGATGCTGCGCAACGGCTGGTACCTGGAGAACTACACCAGCCAACTGCCGCAGATCCTGCAAAATGGCGCCGTCGTCGGCGCCGCAGGCAAGGGGCGGATCAGCGCCGCGTCCCGCGCCGACTACGCCGAGGCCGCTGCAGCCGTCCTCACCACTGAAGGACACATCGGCGCCGTGTACGAGCTCGGCGGCGACGAATCCTTCACCCTCACCGAGCTCGCCGCCGCGATCTCCGCTGCCGCCGGAAAGCGTGTCACCTACGCTGACCTCCCGGTGACCGACTTCGCTCAGGTACTGGCCGCCGCGGGCCTACCCGCTGAGCTGGCAGAGGTCCTCGCTGACGCTGACCGCGGCATGAACCGCGGCGAGATGTACACCGACTCCGGCGACTTGCGCCGCCTGATCGGCCGCCCGCCCGTCACCCTGGCCGAGGCACTCACGGTCGCCCTGCACTACTGAGGTTGAACTCGTGATGTGGCCGAGTTGCTCAGATGGCTCTGGTTGTCAGAATCAAGAGGTCCCGGTAGTCGCGCCAGGAGAAGCTCTTGCGCCCATCGCGACGGCCGTCGTCATGGCGGGGCCGGTAGATGAGCCTGGAGCGGTGACCCGGTCTGTAGCAGGTCAGCGCGGCGATGGAGATCCGTTCGGCCGCCTTGAGCCTAGCTCCTCGCGGAACTGTTGCCGTTCGGCAGTCAGCCCGCCTCCTTGTGGATACCGCATGCCCCGGTGATACCGCAGGGACGACGAGCCATCAGCCCCTACGACACCACGAGTTCAACCTCAGTAGCAGGTCGCCGTAATGATCGTCCAGTGGAGTAAGGCGGAGCTCACCTCTGAGCCAGGAGGGTGTGGCGGGGAGGGCTGATTGACCGGACGGTCAATCGGAGGATTCTCAGGAGTGGACGAGGAAGTCCGAACCCACCCCTGGAGGTTCAGGTATGTCGGTGAAGTTCTCCTACGAGGCCGCGGTGGCCTTCCTGGCCGGGCTGGCCGCGCTGCTCGCGCCGGACCTGTGGTCCGACGGCGCGGGCCGCGAGCCGCTCATGGTGCTCGGCGCGCTGCTGGCGCTGACCGGCCTGTTCGGCCTGCTCGGCAGGGCGGGCCCGAGCGAGTGGACCGCGACGGCGTTCGCGGTGCTGCTCTTCGTCGCGCCGTGGGCGTGGCAGTTCACAGGTGACGACGGTGCCGCCTGGACGGCATGGATCGCCGGCGCCGTCACGGTTATCGTCGGGCTGTACGCCGCGGCGACGGTCAGGGCCGAGGCGGACTGAAGCAAAGCGGTACCCGAACATGTGGTCCCCGGCCGCCGCCGGGGACCACGTCCATGCGACCTGGGGGCGGTCTTGAGCGACTCACGCACGAGGATCCTGGACGCGGCCGAGGAGCTGTTCGCCGAGACCGGCTACGACGGCACCTCCACCGCGCGGATCGCCGAGGTCGCCGCGGTGCCGAAGGGCCTGGTCTTCCACTACTTCCCGCAGAAGATGGACGTGCTCGTCACGCTCGTCGACGAGCGGACCGCCATCGAGGACGCGGCCGACGCGCTGCCCGCCGACCCCTCGGACGCCGACCCTGCCGGGGCGCTGCGCCGCGTCGCGGCCCGGCTTCCGCTGCGCGCCTCGCCCCGCATGCGCCGCATCCTGTTCCGGGAGGCCGACACCCACCGCAGCGTCCGCGACCGGCTCGGCGGCCTCAACCGGGAGCTCGTCAGCCTGGCGCGCCGCGCCCTGGAGGTGGCGCTGCCCGGCTCGCGCGGCGACACCGCCCGGCTGGAGATCGCCGCGGCGACGTTCGCGACCGTGCTGCTCTACCAGGAGAACCTCTACCATCTCACCGGCGACCGCATCGACCCCGACGCCGTCGCCGACCTCCTGTCCCACGCTCTGTCCTGACCCAGACGGCCTGACCCAGACGCCCTGACGCAAACGCCCCGGCCCATGGCGTCCAGTCAGACGACGGCGACGACGTTCGCGCCGAGCAGGGCCAGCAGCACCGACCGCGCCGAGCCGGGATCGGCCGGGTCGCATGACAGGAGCGGCACCGCCTCGTCGAGGTCGAGCGCCGTGCGCAGTGCCGCGCCGGGCAGGCCGGCGACCACGGCGGCGACGACGGCGGCGCCCGCGTCCTCACAGGCGTCGAGGGCAGCGCGGGCGACGCCGGGACGCCGCGCGTCGACCAGCACGACGGCGCCGAGCGCCCCGGCGAGGACGGGCGAGGCGGGCCCGGGCACCGCGCGCGTCGCCGCGCGCACGTCAAGGGCGAGCCCGGGTCCGAGCCGCGTCCCGGCGGCGCGGGCGAACGCGGCGCGGTCGGTGGGGCGGCCGCCGGTGACGGCGATCCGGGCCGTCAGGGCGCGGAGGTCGGCGGGGGCGGGCGGGACGAGCAGGGCGGCGGTCATGTGCGCGACGGTAGGCACGCGGCGTTACGGGGGTGTTGCCCTGCGGTGTGTCCGCCGTTCGGGTGATCTCACACCGCGGAAACCGCAGGGTGAGGCCCAGAGCGCGCGAGGCCGGGGCCCGGCCGGCGTTGTGAGGGCGTCAGGCGAGAAGTTCGACGAATTCGGCGAGCTGGGTGAGGTTGCGGCATTCGTGCATCTCGATGACGTCGCCGTAGGTGCTCGCCGCGGAGTCGCCGGTGTCCCAGTCGCGAGGCTTCTCGGGGTTCAGCCAGTAGGCGTGCCGGGCGGTCTCGGCCATCCGCCGCACGATCGGCAGGGACAGCGGCCCGTAGTTGGAGCGGGCGTCGCCGAGGATGAGCAGCGAGGTCCGGGAGGTGACGGCGTCGGCGTACTTGTCGTCGAAGGTCTTGAAGGCGTGCCCGTAGTTGCTGCGGCCGGTCAGCCACACCAGGTCGGCTTCGCGCGTCATCCGCTGCATGGCCTCCACCACGTCGGTGCCGGGCGCGAAGAATGTGGTGATCTCGTCGGTCGCGTCGATGAAGGCGAACGCGCGGACCTTGGTGAACTGCTCGCGCAGCGCGAAGGTGAGCAGCAGCGTGAAGTGCGCGAACGACTGGCAGGAGTCGCTGGCGTCGCACAGGATGACCAGTTCGGGTTTGTGCGGCCGCTTCGGCTTGAAATGCGTGGTGAGCGGGACGCCGCCGGTGGCCAGCGAGGCCCGGACGGTGCGGCGGAAGTCGAGGCGGCCGCGGTCGCCGAGCCGGTTGCGCTGGGCGAGCCGGGAGGCCAGCCGGCGGGCGAGCGGATGCACCTCGCGGCGCAGTTCGGCGAGGTCGGCGCGGGTCGCCCGGTTGAAGTCGAGCTGCTCCAGCGGCGGCCGGACCGTGGCGCGGCCGGTCCGCTCGACCCCGGTGTCCTCGGCGATGCGGCGGCGCACCTCGGTGCCGACGGCCTGCTCGAACCGCTCGATCCGACCCCGGAACATCCGCCGGGCCGCCGCCTCCTCAAGCCCGCCGCGCTCGGCGAGGACGGCCTGGAGCAGCGAGGCCATGAGGGTGTCGGCGGACATCGCGCGCAGCACCCCGGAGGAGAACCAGCTCTGCCCGTTGAAGCCACGGCCGAACCTGGCGACGGCCATCCGGGCGAACGCGCGCACGGCCTCCTCGTCGCCCGACAGCAGCAGCTCGAACAGCTCGCCGCGCATCGCTTGGACCTCGGGGTCGAGGGCGGGCGGCTTGCCGGAGCGCTGCGCGGGGTCGTGGTCGGTGTTGCCCTCGCCCGCGCCGAGCGCCGCGGGGAACCACAGGTCGAAGAGCAGGTCGAACTGCGGCCGGTGGGTGGGCCGCTTGACGAGGGTCGCGGCGTAGGCCGTGCGCAGCCCTTCGCGTTCGATGAGGTCGATGTGCCCGAGCGCGCGGACCGCGTCGAGCCCTTCGGCGACGGAGACCGGCAGCCCGGCCTCGCGCAGCGCGTGCACGAAGCCGGTGTGCCGGTCGAGGATGCTCATCCCAGTTTCAGTTCGGTGACGGCGCGCCGCTGGTCGGCGACGTGCTTGAGGACGACCCCGAGCGTGTCCTTGACGGCGCGTGCGTCCAGCGTGTCGAGGCCGAGCGCGACGAGGGTGCGCGCCCAGTCGATGGTCTCGGCGATCGACGGGGCCTTCTTGACCTCCAGGCCGCGCAGCGCCCCGATGGTCTTGACGATCTGCTCGGCGAGCCCCTCCTCGATGCCGGGCACCCGCGACAGCACGATGTCGCGTTCGCGCTCCATCGGCGGGTACTCCAGGTGCAGGTAGAGGCAGCGCCGCTTGAGCGCCTCCGACAGTTCGCGGGCCGCGTTCGAGGTGAGGACGACGAACGGGCGCCGCTTGGCGGTGATGGTGCCGAGTTCGGGGATCGTCACCTGGAAGTCCGACAGGACCTCCAGGAGCAGGCCTTCGACCTCGACGTCGGCCTTGTCGGTCTCGTCGATGAGCAGGACCGTCGCCTCCTCCCGCCGGATCGCCGCGAGGAGGGGGCGCTCCAGGAGGAACTCGTCGGTGAAGATGTCGTCGTGGGTCTCGTCCCACGCCTGGTCCCCGGCCGCCTGGATGCGCAGGAGCTGCTTCTTGTAGTTCCACTCGTACAGCGCGCGGGCCTCGTCGAGGCCTTCGTAGCACTGGAGGCGGATCAGCTCGGCGCCGGTGGCGGCGGCGACGGCCTTGGCCAGCTCGGTCTTGCCGACGCCGGCGGGACCCTCGATGAGCAGGGGCTTGCCGAGCGCGTCCGCGAGGAACACGGTCATGGCGATCTCGGGTCCGGGCAGGTAGCCGACGCCCGCGAGGGCTTCGGCCACCTGGGCCGGCGAGTCGAACAGGGTCATCATTCCTCGGGCTTTTCAGACGTGTCGGATCCGCCGGCCTTGGGCTTGTCGACCTTGGTGTAGATCTGCCCGTTGGCCGCGAAGGTGAAGGTCTTGCCGCCGTCCTTCAGCACCAGCTGCCAGTAGGTGGCGCCGGGGTCGGTGCCCTCCCACGACAGGCGGAAGGTGTTCTTTCCGGCGGGGATGACCGTGCCGTTCCACAGGGTCTCGCCCTTGGCGACGAGCATGCCGTCGCCCTTGGCGGTGAAGACGAAGTACTCCTTGACCGGGCCGTCGCCCTGCCAGGTGCCGACGAGCGACTTGACCTGGTTCGGCTGGGGCTTCGGCGCGGGCTTGCCCGTCACGGACGGCTCGACGAGCGGGGTGCCGCTCTTGTCCGACATATCAGGAGCACCGGACTCCGCGGGCGCGGCCGAGGCGCTCGTCGAGGCCTCCGGGGCCCCACCCTTCTCGTCGCTTCCGCCGCCGCAGGCGGAGACGGAGAGGGTCAGCAGCGCGGCGAGGGTGAGGGCGAGGGGTTTCACGGGGTCCTCCGGAGGTGAGCGCGTGGGGGGCATCGGGCATGGAAGGCGATGCAGTGTACCGGGCGGTAGGGGCAGCGGACAGACGGTTCGCCCCTACCACCCGGAATCGCGCTACTTGCCCGGCTCGGGGTCCCGCGGGAGGCCCAGCAGCCGCTCACCGATGATGTTGAGCTGCACCTCGGTGGTGCCGCCGTAGATCGTCATCGCCCGGCTGAACAGCATCGCGCGCGCCACGATGCCGGTGGCCGCCATCGGCTCCTCCAGGGACGCCAGCGCGCCCTGGCTCGCGAAGCAGTAGTCCGCGACGTCCTGGTTGAACTGCACGCCCAGCAGCTTGCGGACCGAGGCCTCGGCGCCCGGGTTCACGCCGGACAGCTGCTTGAGGGTGGTGCGCAGGCCCAGCAGGTCGATCGACTGGCCCTGCGCGATCAGGCGGCCGACCTCGGCCTTGGCGATCGTCCCGAGCTCCTTGCCCTTGAACCAGCCGAGCAGCTCCGGCACGCCCATGCCCATGCCGCCGCCCGTCGACAGCGACACGCGCTCGTTCGACAGGGTGTTGCGGGCGACCTGCCAGCCCTTGTCGACCTCGCCGACGACGCAGTCGTCCGGCACGAAGACCTCGTCGAGGAAGACCTCGTTGAACAGGGCCTCACCGGTCATCTCGCGCAGCGGCCGGACGTCCACGCCCGGGGACTTCATGTTCACCAGGAAGTAGGTGATGCCCTCGTGCTTGGGCGCGTCGGGGTTGGTGCGGGCGATGCAGAAGCCCCACTCGGCCACGTGCGCGACGGAGGTCCAGATCTTCTGGCCGGTCAGCTTGAAGCCGCCCTCGACCTTCTCGGCCTTCATCGACAGCGCGGCGAGGTCGGAGCCCGCGCCCGGCTCGGAGAACAGCTGGCACCAGATGATCTGGCCGCGCAGCGTCGGGCGCAGGAAGCGCTCCTTCTGCTCCTCGGTGCCGTAGGCGACGAGCGACGGCACCAGCCACGCGCCGATCACCAGGTTCGGCGCCTTGACCTTGGCGGCCCGCAACTCCTGCTGGATGAGGATCTGCTCGATCGGGTCGGCGCCCCTGCCCCACGGCTTGGGGAAGTGCGGGACCGTCCAGCCCTCGTCGCCCATCTTGGTGTTGAGCTCGGTCTTGTCGCCGATCTCGGCGAGTTCGGCGACCTCGGCGCGGATCCGCTCGCGGATCGGCGCGGTGTCGTCGTCCAGCTCCAGCTCCACCTCGCGGCGGCCGCCGGCCAGGGCGAGGTCGGCGACCTCGGCGGCGGCGTCGGACGCCGACGGCGACAGGGCCTTGAGGGTGAGCGCGCGGCGCAGGTAGATGTGCGCGTCGTGCTCCCAGGTGAAGCCGATGCCGCCGAGGATCTGGACGGCGTCGCGGGCGATCTGGGCGATCGCGGCGGGCGCGATGGCCGCGGCGACGGAGGCGGCGAAGTGCGCGTCCTCCGCGCCCTCGCCGACGGCGCGGGCGGCGTCCCAGACCGCGGCGCGGGACTGCTCCAGGCTGATGAGCATCCGGGCGGCCTTGTGCTTGACGCCCTGGAACTGGCCGATCTTGCGGCCGAACTGCTCGCGGACCTTCGCGTACTCCGAGGCGGTGGTGACCGCCCACTGGCCGATGCCGGCGGCCTCCGCGCCGAACAGCACCGCGGAGAGGTCGGCGACGGCCTGGTCGGTGACGCCGTCGAGCACCCGCTCGGCGCTCACCCGCACCCCGGCCGCCTCGACCTTGCCCGAGCGGCGGACGAGGTCCAGCGACGGGCGGGCGGTGACCGTCAGGTCGGACGCCGGGACGACGACCCACGCGCCGCCCGCGTTGAGGACGATCAGGTCGGCGAGGGTCGCGCCGAGGACCGGCTCGGCGGAGCCGTCGACGACGATCGTGTCGCCCTCGCGGGTGCCGGTGAAGCCGTCGCCGAGCGCGACGGCGGCGGTGACGGAGCCGTCGGCGAGGCCGGGCAGCAGCGCGTGCGCCTTGGCGTTGGACGACGCGGCGATGACGGAGCTGGCCAGCACCGTCGGCAGGAAGGGGCCGGGGGCGGCGGCGCGGCCGAGCTCCTCGACGACCACGGCGAGCTCCAGCAGGCCGAAGCCCTGGCCGCCCTGCTCCTCGGTCAGGTGCAGGCCGAGCAGGCCCTGTTCGGCGAGGTGCCGCCAGAACGCCGGACGGGTCTCCTCCTCGGCGTCCAGCGCGGCGCGGAGGACGGCCTGCGTCACATGGCGTTCGGCCAGCCCTCGTACGGACTCCGCCAGGTCCTCGTGCTCCTCGGTCAGCCCGATGGCCATTGCACACCTCTCGATAAAGTCAGCCGGGGCTCCACCCAGGGGTGCGGAGCCTCGTTTTCGAGTTCGATTCTAGAACGCGATTCGTCTACCGTCGGCAAGTGACTCTACTCACTCCTCAACCCGGGAGGAACCCCCGGTAGTAGGCGGCGAGCTGGTCCACCGCGTCGTCGTCGGTCGGGAGCTCCGTCGCGCGCTGGGCGGCGGCCGCGCCGAGCCGCACCGCGCGGCCCGGATCGGACAGGATCCCCGTCAGGGCGCCGGCCAGCGCGGCCGGATCGCCGGGCGGGACCAGCACCGCGGCGTCCCCGACCAGGCGCGGCACGCCCCCGGTCGCGGTGGCGACGAGCGGGCGGCCCGCCCGCAGCGCCTCCTGGACGAACAAGGGCTGCCCCTCCCACAGGCTCGGCACCGCTACGATGTCGCAGGCGGCCAGCAGATCCGCCACGTCGCCGCGGCGGCCGAGCAGCCGCACCGGCAGGTCCGCCGAGGCGATCCGGTCGCGCAGCTCCCCGTCGAGCGGCCCGTCTCCGGCGATGAGGAACAGCGGCGCCACCGGCCCCATCCGCTCGACCGCGTCCAGCAGCACCGGAAGGCCCTTCTGCGGGGCCAGCCGCGCCACGGTCAGCACCACCTGGGCGTCGCCCGCGCCCAGCTCCTCCCGGAGCCGCTCGCGCGCCCCCGGGGCGGCCCCGCCGAGTGGCGGCGCGGGCACGATCGCGTGCCCGACCTCGCGCGCGCCCAGGGCCAGCATCCGCTCCTCCAGGTCCGGCGAGACCCCGAGGACCCCGGCCGCGCCGCGCGCCACGATCCGTTCCAGCACCGCGTAGGCGGCTCCGGCGAGCCCCCCTGACGGCGCCTCGTTGTGCAGCGTCACCAGAACCGGCGGCCCGGCCTCCAGCCGCAGCCCCACCGGCCCCTCGGGCGCGAGCCGCCCCCGCGCCAGCACCGCCATGCCGCCCGCCCGGACCCCGTGCGCGTGCACGATGTCCGCCCCGCGCAGCAGGGCGCGCATCCGCCGCACCGCCGCGAGGTCCCCACCGGGCCGCGGCCGGTCGGTGATGTCGATCTCGGCGAACCGCACCCCCGGCCGGGTGAACCCGTAGGTCCGCTCGGTCTCGCCCGGCCCGAGCACCGCGACCCGCGCCCCGCGTTCCGCGAGCCCCTCGGAGACCGCCTTCACATGCCGTCCCAGCCCCCCGGACGCGAGCCCCAGCACCAGCGCGACCCGCATCCCCTGCACATCATCCATGCCCCAACCATGCCGCATCCCGAGCCCGCGACACGCCACCCGGCCCTCCTTCGCGCCGGACCGCCTCACCCGCAGGCCCCAACGGCTGCCGTGCTCCCGTCGCCCGCCGCCCGGCGCGCCCGACGGCGCGGGCTCAGGACTCCGGTCCGGCGGCGAGCGCCCGCCACCAGGACCCCGGCGGCGTGCCCTCAGGGCTCGCCGCGAGCGCTTCGGCGACCGGCTCGCAGCGCCCGGCCGCGGCGCGCAACGCCGGTTCGGCGGCCGCCCAGAAGGACTCGGGCACCTGCGCGGCGGCGGGAAGGGACAGCAGGACCCGCCAGGGGCCGTCGACCTCCTCGGGCGGCAGGCCCGCGGCGCGGGCGAACCCCGCGAGCAGCGGGAGCACCGCCGGCACCGGGGCGACACCGGCGCCGGCGGACCGCAGGACCAGGCGCCACACCTCGGCGTGGGCGGCGGCCGGGTCTTTGCCCTTGAGCCTGCGCGCGTACGCCGTGAGGGCCGTGGGCTTGAGGCCGCCGTGCGGCGCGATCTCCGCGTAGAGCCGGCCGAGCCCCTCGACGTCCGGGACCACCTCCAGGGCCTTCTCCGCCTCCCGGCCGCAGTCGAAGATCTGCCGCACCAGCCGGGCGTTCCCGCTCCGCAGCGCCATCCGCCCGACCTTCTCCCAGAACGCCGGAAGGTGGCCGCGCGGCACACGCCGTGCGTACTCCTTCACGTCCTTGAGGAAGACCGCGGGCTTGAAGTGCTCCGGATGCTGGCGGGCATAGGAGAACTCCTCGTACAGCGCCAGAGGCCCGTTCATCGCCCGGAACGCGTCCCCGGCGCGCCTCGGGTCGTGCACGACCGCCCACAACGGGTAGAGCGGCTCGGCCGCGACGCCGCGGCCGACCGGCGCCCCCACCTCCGGCTCGCCGAACCCGCGGGAGACGAGCCAGGCGTCGAGGGCCGGGGCGAGGTCGTCGTCGACGAGCCGGACCACCGGCTCCCCGCCCCGCAGCGGATGCCGGTAGGACCGCGGCCGCACCGGCACCCCCTCCTCGGCCCCCAGCGGGAGCAGGCCCGCCGCCAGTGCCGCGGCCGGACCCGGCGGCCGCGTCGGCGCGCCGATCGGCGCCCACGGCTCCCGCACCAGCTCGCCCCTGCCCTCGCGCGCATGCCGGAAGTGGTCGTGGACCAGCTCGGCCAGCCGCACGCCCTCGGACCAGGCCACGGCGTCCACCTCCGCGAGCGAAAGGAAGCGCTCGTCGGCGCCGACCCAGACCAGGTGCCCCGACCACGCGCGGTCGTCGTGCTTCCCGGCGCCGATCCAGTGGCGCGCCTGCACAGGTCGTCCCCCGCTCACCAGGTCAACGTACGCGTAGCCGCCCGCCAGCCCGTAGTAGTACTGCCAGGCGTACCGCTGCCGGGTGAACCGGCGGCCCGCGTAGTCCATGACGGCGTCGCCCTCCGGCGCGGGCGGCCTGCGGTGGACGTCCCGGGCCATCTGGTGGAGCTTCTGGCCGATCCCGAGCTTCGCCGCGCTCTCCCGCAGCGCGTCGAGGTCGCCCAGCAGGACGGGGTGGGCGATGACCGCCGCGTCCCATGCGGCGACGATGTCGTCGCCGTCCGGCGTCGTCAGGCGCAGGCCGTCGGGGCCGGCTCCGCGCAGGAAGCCGCGCCCGCCGTCCGGCCCCGTCAGGAACGCGCCGTCGAGCCACTCGCGCCAGGCCCGGTCGGGCCACAGCGCGGTGAGCAGCGCCCGCGGGAGCCGGTGGCCGCAGCACATCCACCCCTCCACCCGCCCCCTGGCGTCGAGCCAGGTCTCCTCCGCCTCGTGCTTGAGGCGCCACACCCGCTGCCCGGCGTCGGTGTAGCGCGCCTCCGACGGCACGAAGCCCATCGGCACGCCGCCGACCTTGCGGCAGTTCGCGCGCCGACCGTCGATACGGATCTCATATCCGTTCCCCGTCGGGATCCACGCCTCGGCCGTCTGCTCGATCATCTCGTCCACCCGCCCATCCTTCCGGCCGGCGTTGACGATTCCGTTGGAAGACGCTTGGGGCCGGCTCGGTCAGCGGCGGGCGAGGGCCCTCAGGTCCCGGCGCGCCCCGACCGCCGCGACGGCCGCGAACACCGCGACGGCCAGGATCCCGGACGCCGCCGCGGCGAGGAGCATCCGCGCAAGGCCGTCCGTCCCCAGCACCTGGGAGAGCGCGAAACCCAGGGTGCCCGCGACGCAGGCCGCGACCACCCCGACCGCCAGCGTCCGGCCCAGCCCGGCGAGCGCCGCCCCGCCACGTGCTCTGGCCAGCATGACGGCCAGGAGAACGCCCGCGACGCTCATGCCGAGCGTGTTCCCGAGCCCGAATCCGGCGACGACCCAGCCCGCGGGCAGCGTGAACGCCAGGACCACGTCGGCGACGAGGACCACCGCCCACCCCGTCACCGTCGCCCAGGCCGAGGCGCGGCCCTTGCCGCAGGCGTAGAGCGCGCGGCCGAGATGCGCGACGAGCCCGTAGCCCAGCAGCCCGGGGGCGAAGCAGAGGAGCGCGCGCACGAACACCTGCCCGCCCGGGTTGAAGTAAGCGCCGAGGGGCACCGCGATCGCGGCGAGGCCCGCCGCGCCCAGACAGGAGGCGAGCACGACCACACGGGTCGTCGAGGCCGCCGTCGCGTCGAACGCCGCCGTGTCGTCCGCCCGCGCCGACAGCGCCTGGAACGCGCTCGTCGCGATCGGCACGGCGAGGATCGCCCACGGCAGCAGGTACACCGCCCAGGCGAAGTTGTACTGGGTGAGCGTGCCCGTGTCGCCCTGGTTCTGGAGCACGAGGATCGCCGCTATCGCCACCTGCTGCGCGACCACCGTCGCCAGGCCCGCGAGCGCGAGCCCGCGCACCCTCGCGCCGACCCCTTCGGGGAAGCGCAGCGCGGGCCGCCACCGCAGCCGCAGCCCCAGCGCGGCGATTCCGGCGACGGCGACGAGCGCGGCCACCCCGAGGGTCGTGCCCCCGGACAGGACGAGTTCGGCGGCGCGCGGCACGCCCGGCAGATCGTCCGGGCTGTGCCCGTCGGCGGCCGGAACGTAGAGGAGGTAGGCGCCGATCACCACGAGGCTCGACACGAGCGGCGCGATCGCCGGGCCGGTGAAGCGCCGGTGCGCCTGGAGCACCCCGTAGAGCACCACCGCGAGCCCGTAGAACACGATCTGGGGCGCGAACACCACGAGCATCCGCGCGCCCATCGCGCGGTAGGCGTCGGGGTCGCACCGGGCGAGGCCGATGGTGAGCACGTCCATGATCGGGCCCGCCGCCACCGCCACCAGCAGCGCCAGCGGCACGAGCGCGAGCAGGACCCAGGTGAGCAGCGCCGAGGCAGTGCGCCGGACGGTCTCGGCGTCGCCGCGTTCGGCCGGGGCCGCCAGCACCGGCACCACCATGCTGGCCAGCGCGCCGCCCGCCACGATCTCGAACATGATGTTCGGGATCTGGTTGGCGGCGAAGTAGACGTCACTCAGGCAGGACTCGGTGTCGACCGCCTTGGCGAACACCGCGGTCCGGCCGAAGCCGGCGATGCGGGCCAGGACCGTCAGGACGGCGATGAGGGCGGCGGCCCCGGCGATCCCGCCGAGCGCGCGCCTCACGGAGCGGACTGCGCCCGCGGCTCCGCTTCGCCGTCGGACCCGGCCCGCGCGGAAGCGGTCTCGGCGTCGGGCGACACGCCCGCCAGGTCCGCGGCGGGGGTGGGGGGCGCGGCCGGGGCCTCGACGGGGCGGCGGCCGAGCATGTCGAGCCGGTTGAGGACGGGGTTCTCGCGGATCACCTTGGTGAAGCTGACGTACTCGCTCGCACCGTTCAGGGCGACGAGGCCGCCGAGGACGGCGAGGCGCGTCGGCAGGCCGAGGCGGGACGCGGCGAGCCCGAGGAGGGCGCCGAAGGAGTTCGCGCCCGCGTCTCCGAGCATCGCCCGCTCGCCGAGGTCCTCGGGCAGCAGCGCGAACGCCGCGCCGAGGGGGGCGGCGACGACGGCCGAGCCGGAGGTGAGCGCGAGCGGCGCGCCCGTGATCATGCCGACCTTGATCGCCCGGCCGGGACGCAGGTCGAACAGGTTCATCAGGTTCGCCGCCGAGGCGATGATCGCGCCGTTCAGCACGGTGTCGAGGGTGCGCCGCAGGGGCGTGGCGGCGGGCGATCCGGCCAGCGCCGCGGCGGCCAGGCCGCTCGCGCCGATCCCGAGGATCTTCACCGCGCCCGTGGTGACCTCGCCGCGCGCCAGCGCCGTCAGATGGCCCTTGAAGCCCCGGGAGGAGGCCGAGCCGGCCAGGTCGTCGTACGCGCCGAACGCGCCCGATCCCGCGCCCGCCACCAGCGCCGCGGCCCGCAGCCGTCCGGGGGTGCCGGGCAGCACCAGCGCGGCGGCGGCGCTGCCGAGCGCGAACGCCGGGCCCTCCAGCAGGGTCACCGGCTCGCCCCGGTGGTTGGTGCGGCCCCATACCTGCGCGCCTTCGCGCCCGCCCAGGTTGGGCGGCCTGCGCGTCAGCGCCACGTAGGCGGTGCGGGCGGCGGCCGCGCCGAGCACGGCGCCCATCAGAAGTCGTCTCACGGCCTGGCTCCGGTCTTGGCGGGAACGGGCGGAAGCGGGTCGGGCAGGTAGCCGCCGACCCCGGAACCCGTACCGTACTCGCCGGACTCCCCGTTCATCTCGACGTTCAGCGCGAGCACGCTGACGATCTGCCCGAACGTGGTGTCGGCGGTGTCGACCGACGACACGCGCTCACCGGTCTCGGAGGAGCGCAGCACCGACAGCAGCCCGCCCGATCCTGCCGAGGCGGTGTTGCCCGCGGCGACCGCGCCCTGCCCGGCCGAGTCCAGCGCGCCCGCCAGCGCGACGAGCGCGTTGTCGTCGGCCTCGGCGCCGTCACCCGTGTAGGGGGTGCCCGGCGCGACCAGCAGCGCGAGTTCGGCGCGGGCCTCGGGCTTGCCGCTGGTGGTGAGCAGCCCCGCCTCCTTGAAGGCGGCCAGCACCGCGCCGGAGGCGACGTCCTCGTGCCCGGCCTTCTCCGGGTCCTTGGTCACCAGCACGTGCGCCAGGAGCGCGGCGGCCTTGCCGTAGGCGTCGGCGTTCTCGCCGTAGGTCAGGCCGGACGGCTTGAGCTGCTCGGCGAGCTGGTCGATCACCTCGGCCTGGCCGTCGGCGAGGTAGGGGTCGGCGAGCGACACCCAGCCCGAGACGGTGCCGCCCGCGGATTTCACCGCGGCGTCCAGGCCGGTGCGGGTCTGCTCGGCCGCGCCCGGCGCCAGCACGAACACCACCGAGGTGTCCTTCAGCCGGTCGGCCAGGATCGTCGGGCCGGTCACCTGGGCGAACTGGTCCTGGCCCTGGAGCTGGTCCTCCTGGGCGGTGACCTGGTCGCGCAGTTCCTCGTTCGTCTTCTGGATGTAGTCGAGGCTCTTGTCCGCGACCTTCTGCGAGACGTCTTGGACGGCGCTCGTCGAGCCGAGGAGCAGCCCCGTCGCCAGAGCCAGGAAGACGGCGACGATCGAGACGAGGTGGTAACGGAAATCGATCAAGAGAAGAGTCCGGTCAGCCAGAAGAGGAAGGAGTGCCACCGCTCGACGAGGCTCGACAGCACGAGCGAGCCCACGGGGGACACGACGAGGGCGACGGTCATCGTGACGAGGGCGGCCGCCACCAGGACGAGCAGCGCGGAAGAGGAGATCCGGCTGCGGTACAGCAGGCTCACGCCCTTGGCGTCGACCAGCTTGCTGCCCACCCGCAGCCGGGTGAGGAACGTGCTGGACATGCCGGCGCGGCCCTTGTCGAAGAACTCGACCATGTTCATGTGGGTGCCGACGGCGACGATGAGCTGCGCGCCCTTGTCGTCGGCGAGCAGCATCGCGCAGTCCTCGCTGGTGGCCGCGGCGGGGAACGTGACGGCGTCGGTGACGCCCAGCTCCTGCACCCGCTTGAGGCCCGGCGCGCGGCCGTCCCGGTAGGCGTGCACGACGATCTCGGCGCCGCTGGTGAGCGCCTCGTCCGACACCGAGTCCATGTCCCCGACGATCATGTCGGGCTTGTACCCGGCCTTCAGCAGCGCGTCCGCGCCGCCGTCGACGCCGATGAGGACGGGCTTGTACTCGCGGATGTAGGGCCGCAGCGTGGCGATGTCCTCGCGGTAGTGGTAGCCGCGCACCACGATCAGGGCGTGCCTGCCCTCGAACGACGTGGCGACGTCCGGGACGCCGACCCCGTCGATGAGGAGGTCCTGCTCCTTCTTGACGTACTCCATCGTGTTGGCGACGAAGGACTCGAGCTGGACCGACAGGTTGCCCTTGGCCTCCTCGACGGCCTCGGTGACGCTCTCGGCGGTGTGCCGGATGCCCTTGGTGAGCAGCTCCCCGTCGAGGAGGATCCGCCCGCCGTCGATCTGGAGGGTCTCGCCCTCGTGGATCTTGTCGAAGATGTCGGGGCCGACGTCGTCGACGAGCGCGATCCCGGCCTCGACCAGGATCTCCGGGCCGAGGTTGGGGTAGCGCCCGGAGATGCTCGGCGCCACGTTCACCACCGCGGCGGCGCCCGCCGACACCAGCGACTCGGCGGCGACCCGGTCGAGGTCGACGTGGTCGATCACCGCGATCTCGCCGGGCTGGAGCCGCTTGGCGAGGTCCTTGGTGCGCTTGTCGACCCGCACGAGGCCGACTATCCCGTCGGCCTCGGAGGCGCCGCGGCGGCGCAGCCGAAGCAGGCGCGCGGGCGCCAGCCAACGGCGCGCACGCGTATCCGATCCGTCCCCCGGTCCGCTGCTCATCGCCTTCTCATCCTGCCAGAGCCCGTGCGCGCCCGAGTCGGGCGCGCGGGTGCTCAGGCGTGTCCGTCCTTGTCCCGTGCGGCGATCGCCAGCAGCTCTTCGGCGTGGGCCCGCCCCAGCTCGCTGTCGGCCATTCCGGCCAGCATCCGGGACAGCTCCCGGATCCTGGACTCGGTGTCCAAGGCTGTCACACCGCTGCTGATCACCGTACCGTCATCGGACTTTTCCACCATAAGGTGCTGGTCGGCGAAGGCCGCGACCTGCGGAAGGTGCGTGACCACGATCACCTGCGACGTCCGGGCGAGCTTGGCCAGCCGGCGGCCGATCTCCACTGCGGCCTTGCCGCCCACGCCCGCGTCGACCTCGTCGAACACGAACGTCGGCACCGGGTCGGAGCCCGCGAAGACCACCTCGATCGCGAGCATCACCCGCGACAGCTCACCGCCCGACGCGCCCCGGTTCAGCGGCAGCGGAGGCGCCCCCGGGTGCGAGGCGAGGCGCAGCTCGACCTCGTCCTGCCCGTGCGGGGCGAAGGACGCGGCCCGGCTGAGCGCCGCCACCACGCACGCGTGCGGCATCGCCAGGGCCGTCAGCTCCTCGGTGACCGCGGCGCCGAACCGCTCGGCCGCCTCGGTGCGCACCTCGGTGACGGCGTCGGCCAGCTCCTGGAGGCTCGCGGCGAGCTCGGCCTCCTCGGCCGTCAGCTCGGTGATCCGCTCGTCGTCGCCCTCCAGTTCGATGAGGCGCGCCGCGGCCTCGGCCGACCAGGCGATCGCCTCGTCCACGCTGCCGCCGTACTTGCGGGCCACCATCGACAGGTCCGCGCGGCGCTCCTGCACCGCCGCCAGCCGCGCCGGATCGGCCTCGACGGACTCGGTGTAGGCGGCGAGCTCGCCTCCGATGTCGGAGACCAGGTACCCGGCTTCGGCCAGCCTGTCGGCGAGCGCCCCCAGCGCCGGGTCGTGGTCGCGGACGCCTTCCAGCGCCGAGCGCGCGGTGCCCAGCAGGCTCGCGACGTCGGCGAGGGAGTCCATCCGGGACATGTCCCCGAGCAGGGCGTCGTGGGCGGTGCTGGAGGCGTGGCGCAGGGCGTCGGCGTTGGCCAGCCGCTCGTCCTCCGCGGCCAGCTCCACGTCCTCGCCCTCGCGCGGGGCTATCTTCTCGATCTCCTCCAGGCCGAACCTGAGGCGGTCGGCCTCGTCCGCGCGCTGGCGGGCCTGGGTCGTCAGCTCCTCCAGCAAGGCGCTCACCTTGCGGTGACGCTGGTAGGCCTCGGAATACGCGCTCAGCGGGCCGACCAGGGCCTCGCCGGCGTACCTGTCGAGCGCCGCGCGCTGGCGGCCCGGCTGGAGCAGCCGCTGCTGGTCGGACTGGCCGTGCACCGCCACCAGGTCGTCGGCGAGGGTGAGCAGGGTGCTCACCGGCACCGAACGCCCGCCCAGATGGGCGCGCGAGCGGCCCTCCGCCGACACCGACCGGCTGACGATCAGGGTGTCGTCGTCGAGTTCGCCGCCGGCCTCCTCGACCCGCGTCACCGCCCGGCCCTTCGGGTCGAGCGTGATCCGGCCCTCGACCGTCGCCCGCTCCGCGCCGGGCCGCACCCGCTGGGGGTCGGCCCTGCCGCCGAACAGGAGATTCAGGCTGGTGACGACCATCGTCTTGCCGGCGCCGGTCTCGCCGGTGACGACGTTGAAGCCCGCCGACAGCTCAAGCACGGCCTCGTCGATGACACCGAGGCCCGAGATCCGGACCTCTTCGACCCTCGGCCTCAACTCCGGGCTTGGTCTCAATTCCGGACACCTCATCCGCTCATGCCGCATCCGTCCGGGGACAGATTATCGCTCCTGTGTGCGAACGCGCCCCCGCCAGCCGGCCACCGGAAGGCCGAACTTCGTGACGAGCCGGTCGGTGAACGGCGTCAGGTGCAGCCGCGCCAGGCGAACCGGGACGTCACTGCGCCGCACCTCGACGCGGGAGCCCGGCGGCAGATCGACGGTTCGGCGCCCGTCGCACCACAGGACCGCGCCCTCGTTCTCGTGCGTCACCTCCACCGCCACCGTGGACGTCGGGGAGACCACCAGTGGCCGGGCGAAGAGGGCGTGCGCGCTGATCGGCACCACCAGCATCGCCTCCACCTCCGGCCACACCACCGGGCCGCCCGCGGAGAACGCGTAGGCCGTGGAGCCCGTGGGCGTGGCGCAGACCACCCCGTCGGCCCCCCAGTGCGACAGCGGACGGCCGTCGATCCCGACCACGAGCTGGAGCAGCTTCTCGCGCGCCAGCTTCTCCACCGACGCCTCGTTCAGCGCCCACGTCTTGTGCTCGGTCCCGCCGAAGCGGACGGTGACGTCGATCGCCATCCGCTCCTCGACCTCGTACTCCCGGCTGACGGCCCGGCTCGCCACCACCGCGAGATCCGCCCGTTCGGCCTCGGCGAGGAACCCGACGTGCCCGAGGTTCACGCCCAGCACCGGCGTGCCCGTCTGCCTGGTCAGCTCCGCGGCGCGCAGCAGCGTGCCGTCGCCGCCGAGCACGATCACCAGCTCCGCGCCCGCGGTCGCGGCGGGCTCGGCCGGGAACACCTCGACGCCCGAGCAGCCGATGTCCTTGGCCTCGCCCTCCAGAACGCGCACGTTGATCCCGGCGTCGTCCAGCCGGCGGATGAGCAGCTGCGCGCTGGTCACCGCGCCGGGCCGGCCGGTGTGCGCCATGATGAGCACCGAGCGCGTCATGCGGGCCCCTCCGCGACGGCCCGGGCGAGGTCCTCCTCGACGAGCGGGGGCGCCCCCGCCTTCAGCCACAGGAAGTACTCGACATTGCCCGCGGGCCCCGGCAGCGGACTCGCCACGACGCCCAGGACGCCGAGGCCAAGGGTCTCGGCGTAGGCGGCGACCTCGCGGACCGCGGCCTTGCGCACCTCCGGATCGCGCACCACACCGCCCTGGCCCACCCGGGCCTTGCCCACCTCGAACTGCGGCTTCACCATCATCACGTAGTCGGCGTCGGGCGTGACGCACGCCTGGATCGGCGCGAGCACCTTCGTCAGGGAGATGAACGACAGGTCTCCGACGACGAGGCTCGGCGGCTCCCCCACGTGCTCGGGCTCCATCTCGCGGATGTTCAGCCGCTCCACGACCGTCACCCGCTCGTCCGTGCGCAGCGACCAGGCGATCTGCCCGTAGCCGACGTCGACGGCGACCACATGGGCGGCGCCCGCGCGCAGCAGCACGTCGGTGAAGCCGCCCGTGGACGCCCCCGCGTCGAGCGCCCTGCGGCCCGCGACGTCCAGCGCGGGCAGGCCCTCAAGGGCGCCCGCGAGCTTGTGGCCGCCGCGCGAGACGTACTCCGGGCCTTCCGCGCTCTCCTCGACCACGAGCGCCGCCGAAGGCTCCACCTGGGTGGAAGGCTTGGTCGCGAGCTGGCCGCCGACCTTGACCCGCCCCTCGGTGATCATCTGGCCCGCGTGCTCGCGCGACCTGGCGAGCTTGCGCCGCACCAGCTCCGCGTCGAGCCTGCGGCGGACGACCGGGCTCACCGCGCCTCCCGCGTCTCCTCGGGGGCCCCCAGGATCTCCTGGAGGCCCGCGTGCACCCGCTCGAACACCGCGACGTGCCCGCCGACGGGCGTCCCGTCGAGGCCGTCGAGTCCGGCCAGCACCGCGGCCACGGCGGCCTCGCCGCCGCGCTCCCCCTGGCCCCTCCAGGGGGCCGTGCCCTGCTGCATCTCCCCGCCCATCCCAGCGCCCATCCACTCAAGTCGGCAGGTCGGGCCGTGTGCGACCCGATCGTCTTCCGGCGTGCCGCGGTTCGCGCGGACCACATGAGGAACGCTACCGTCCTGTGACGACACAGACGTCGACGGAAGCGGGGAATCGTCAGTCATGGCCACGGAGCAGGAATGCGTGGACGCGCTGGACGTGCTGGCCCGGAAGCTCGGCGAGGTCGACCCCGCCAAGTGGGCCGAGCACGCGGTGAACCGCTCGGTGAGCTGCCATGTCAGCGACCTGGGCCTCTCGTACGCCACCCGCATCACCCCGACCGGGCTCGCGCCCTTCGAGCCGACCGGGGACCCGCGCGCGGCCCAGGTCAAGCTCACGATGAAGTCCGCCGACCTTCTCGACCTCGCGGCCGACAAGGTCAGCCCCGCCAAGGCGTGGGCCACCGGCCGCCTCAAGATCGAGGCCAGCGTCCTCGACCTCATCCGGCTGCGCAAGATCCTCTGACTCCGAGATCCTCTGACCCTTCGGGCCGCTCAGCCCAGGCCCAGCACGCCGAGCCCGCCGCGCACCGCTTCGGGCGCGGCGGGCTCCGGCGTCCGCCAGGCCGCCGCCGCGAGCGCGCGCAGGCCGTGCCACGGATCTCCCTCCCCCGACAGCGTGACGGCCTCTCCGTCCCAGCTCGCCGTCCAGCCCTCGCACGCGTAACGGCCGCCCTCCTCGACGACCTCAGGGTGGTCGACGAGAAGACCGGTGAGATCCGGCGCCAGGTACGTCGCCCGGTGGCGGGGCTCGGCCGTGAGCGCCATGAGCGGATCGGTGACTCCGGTGAAGACGAGCAGGCTGTCGGCGCCGCCGTTGAAGGCGCCCTCTATGTCGGTGTCCAGTCGGTCGCCCACGACGAGGGGCCTTCGCGCGCCCGTACGCAGGATGCTCTCGCGGTGCAGGGAGATCTCCGGCTTCCCCGTGACGATCGGCGCGACGCCCGTCGCGTTCTCGATCACCTTCACCAGGGAGCCGTTCCCCGGACGGTTCGGGCCGTGCGGCGCGGAGATCGTCAGGTCGCCGTTCGAGGCGACGAACAGGGCCCCGTCCAGGACGGCCTGGGCGCCCTGGGCGATCAGGCCGTACGACAGGTCAGGGGTGAAGCCCTGCACGACGGCCTCGGGTTTCTCCGCATAGGTGGAGACCGGCCTCAGACCCCGCGCATAGAGGGCGTGACGCAGCGCCGTACCGCCGACCACCAGGACCTTCGCCCCCGGAGACAGTCTCTCCGACAGAAGACGCGCCGCCGCCTGCGAGGACGTCACCACGTCCTCCTCCCGGGTGGGGATTCCGAGGCTCGTCAGCAGGTCCGCCACCGCGCTCGGGGTACGCGATGCGTTGTTCGTCACATAAGCCAGCCGGATCCCTTGCGCCCGCGCCTTCGCCAGGGACTCCGCGGCGTTCTCGATCGGGTGGTGGCCTCGGTAGACGACGCCGTCAAGGTCGAGCAGCGCGACGTCGTAGGAGTCGGTCAGCATTCGGGGGTCATCTCCGGGAGTCGAGGGTCGCGCGGACGTGCCGCAGCGCCGAGGCGTAGTCCTTGTTCTCCGGCCGCATCGCCACGGCCAGGGCCAGATGCTCGGCGGCCGCCTGGAACATGCCCATCCGGCTCAGCGACAGGCCGAGTCCGAAAAGGGCGAAGTCCTCGGCGGGATTCTCCGCGACGATCGAGCGGAAGCTCTCGGCGGCCTCCGCGTAGTGCCTGGCGCCGAACAGGGCGCGGCCGAGGGCCTCGCGGATGCTCGGCGAGTGGGGTTCGGCCGCCGCCGCCCTGGAGAGCAGCTGGACGGCCGCGGCGGGGCTGCCCGAGGCCAGCAGCTTCAGACCCCTCGAATACAGGTCGTAGACGTCCTCCCCGGATTCCCCGTACGTCTGGTGGGAATCCCCGGGCTCTCCTGAACCTTGAACCAACGTGTGCACCTCCGATACGCGTCTCTCCGTACCATGCCCCAGCATGGACGGATTCGACCTTCGCAGGGGCCTCGTCCTGGCCCCGATCCACGGTGTGCGTTACGCCCCGCCCAAGGACGGGAGCCTCGCGGCCGTCACCTGTCCACCGTACGACCTCATCGACGAGGACGAACTGTCCGGCCTGCGGGCCGCCGACTCGCGCAACATCGTCCGGATCACCCTTCCCGACGGGGACTACGCGGGCGCCGCGGAGTTGCTCAGGGAGTGGCTCTCGACGGGAGTCCTGGCGGCCGACCCGTCACCCGCCCTGTACGTCTACGAACGCCGTAGCGACGGCGGGCTGCAACGCGGGCTCATAGGGGCGGTCGGCCTGCGCGACGAGTCCGAGGGCGTGATCCTGCCGCACGAGGACGTCTATCCGGGCCCCGTCCAGGACAGGCTCGCGCTCATGGAGGCCACCGGGGCCCATCTGGAGCCGATCCTGCTCACCTACGAGGGCGGCGGGCCCGCCAGCGAGGTCGTCGACGAGACCGCGGAGACCACCGCGCCCGTCCTGGACAGCGTCTCCCCCTCGGGCACCCGGTACCGGCTCTGGCGGCTGGAGGACACCGCGCGGGTCGCCGCGGACCTGCGCGAGCGCCGCGCGCTCATCGCCGACGGCCACCACAGGTACGCCGCCTACCGGGCCTACCAGGCCCGCCGCGAGGGCCCCGGCCCGTGGGACTTCGGGCTGGCGCTGCTGGTCGACTCGCTACGCTACCCGCCGCGGCTCGGCGCGATCCACCGGGTGCTGCCGGGCCTCGATCCGCTGGAGGCCGCCGAGTCCGCCCGTGCGGCCTTCACCGTCACCGAGGCGGGCACCGGCCTGCCCGGGGCGCTCGCGGCTCTGGAGGAGGCCGCTGACGGCCTCCTGCTGGCGGGCGCGGACCGGTTCTGGCTGCTGACGGACCCCGACCCGGCCCTGCTGGCCGAGGCGCTCCCCTCGGCCCGCTCAGCGCGCTGGAAGGCCCTGAACACGGCGGTCCTCGACGGCCTGCTCATCCGCGGACTCTGGAAGATCGACCCCGACGAGCACACGGTCCAGGTCGTCCACGACGACGCCGCCCACGCCATCGACAGGGCCGCGCGGACGGGCGGGACCGCGGTGGTCCTCAAGCCGCTGACCGTCCCGGTGGTGATGGCGCTGGCCGCCGGCGGCGAGCGGGTGCCGCGCAAGTCGACCTCGTTCGGACCTAAGCCGCGCACGGGGCTGGTGATGCGGCTGCTGGCCGATCCGCCTGCGGTGAAGCGGCCGGC
The DNA here is from genome assembly GCF_054783995.1 of Actinocorallia aurea. Taxonomy (NCBI): domain Bacteria; kingdom Bacillati; phylum Actinomycetota; class Actinomycetes; order Streptosporangiales; family Thermomonosporaceae; genus Actinocorallia; species Actinocorallia aurea. The sequence continues at coordinate 2,097 of NZ_BAAGPQ010000027.1, read as the reverse complement.
GGGCTGAGAATCGGGTTATCCACAGACTGCGGCCTTTACAAAGTAGATCACGAGCCGGGCGGGTTATTTTGAGGCCATGGCCAACCTGATCACTCCACTCGGGAACGACGTCTACGAGATCGACACCCAGATGGCCGGGCACACCGGGATCACCGCCGGCTACCTGATCCTCGGCGACCGGCCCTGCCTCATCGAGCCGGGGACGTCCGGATCCGCCCCCGTCGTCCGCGACGCCCTCGACGCGCTCGGCGTCGCCGCGGCCGACCTCGCCTCCGTCGTCGTCACCCACATCCACCTCGACCATGCGGGCGGCGTCGGCGACATCGCCGAGATGTACCCGCGGGCCGAGGTCGTCGTGCACGAGAAGGGCGCCCGCCACCTCGCCTCGCCCGAACGCCTCGTCCGCAGTGCCCGCATGGTCTTCGGCGAGGCCTTCGACCGGCTCTTCGGCGGCCTCAAGCCCACCGAGGCGTCCCGGATCCGGACCGTCGACGAGACCGGCGTCGTCGACCTCGGCGGAGGCCGCCGCCTGGAGAGCCACTACTCACCGGGCCACGCCAAACACCACGTCGGCCTGCTCGACTCCCTCACCGGCGACCTCTACGTCGGCGACGCCGCCGGCATCTACATCCCCGAGACCGCCGAGATCAGGCCCGCCACCCCACCACCGGACTTCGACCTCGACACGGCGCTCTCCTCCCTCGACCGCTTCCGCGCCCTCCAGCCGACCCGCCTCCTGTTCGCGCACTACGGGCCCGTGGAAGACGTCCCCCTCACCCTCGACAGGTCAGAGGAGGAACTCCGGCTGTGGGTCGAGACCGTGCGGCGGGCCAAGGACGCCGACCTCGACCTCGACCACGCCGTCGCCATGGTCGTCGAACGCACCGCGGGCCGCTACAAGGCGCTCGACGACCCTGCCCTGCGCGAGAAGCACGCCGTCCTCAACGACGTCCGCTCCAACGTCGCCGGGATCATGCACTCGCTCAGCTCCTGAACGGGCCCGTCACCTCGAACGTGACACCGCCCGTCCCCAGGATGACCCCTGTCGTGCCGCGCTGGGAGGAGAAGTACAGGCGCGACCCGTCCGGGGAGAACGCCGGACCGGTGATCTCCGAGGAGTCATGTCCCACGAGCTGGAGGAAGGGGGTGACGACGCCCTCCCGGGTGATCACGTTGATCTGCAGGTCGCCGCCGTCCTCGGCGACGTACAGGTCGCCGCCCGCCGACCCGGTGATGTTGTCGACACCGGTGAGGGGCGCGGGGCCCGTCGTCACGAGGCCGTCGTCATAGGCGATGTCCAGGACGGACGTCCCGGTGTCGTACGCCCACACCCGGTTGTCGCCCTTGGTCGTGAAGTAGCAGACCCCGTCGGCGTAGTGGCAGCCTTCGCCGCCGTTGAAGCGCAGCGCGCCCGGCACCTGCTCGCGCGTCGGCGTGAGCCACACCTGCGGGTTCGGCACCTTCTGCCACGTGACGGCCCCGGGCCCGGTGCCGACCAGCACCTCCAGCACGCCCTTGGACAGATCCCCCCAGACCGTCGGAAGGAACCGGTAGAAGCAGCCGTCGCTCTGGTCCTCCGTCAGGTAGACGGCCTTCCGATCCGGATCGGCCGCCGCCGCCTCATGCTTGAACCTGCCCATCGCCGGCCGCGACCTGGCGGCCTTCACCCCGGTCGGATCGGTCTCGTAGACGAGCCCGTAGTCGTACTCCTCACACGACAGCCACGTCCCCCACGGCGTCGCACCGCCCGCACAGTTCACCTGCGTCAGGTTGAGGATCCGATGCGCCCCCGTGATCGACCCGTCCGCCGCGAACCTGACCGCCGACGCCCCGCCCACCAGCGGCACCTCGGAGTTGCTCACATAGATCCACCCGTCCCCGTCGGGAAAGCACGCCCCTCCGTCCGGCGCCGGATGCCACACATACCCCGTCCCCGCCACCCCCTGCATCGACCGGGCCACCACCCGGCTGCTGAACCCCGCCGGCAACCGCACCCCGTTCCCGTCCACCACCCCGAGCCCCCCATAAGGCCCACCCCCCGGCTGCGCGGGCGCCGCCCCCGCCACCCCCTGCCACAGCCCCCCACTGAACGCCAGG